>CAKOWE010000001.1 GCA_934122235.1 uncultured Clostridia bacterium
GAGAACGAATGGTATCATGATAACAATGTGTGCAATTTGTGTGCAAAAATTAAAAAATGTATAGTTCTATATATACTATATGTATGACATAGTACCAATACCGTTCAGACCCATTTTTCCTTGAAAAACATATAATACTATATATATTTCATAGTATCAGATATACTGAAAAAGGATGAACTTGTGGAAGTGGTAAGAAGTATAAGAACTGTTGTGGAAAGTAGAAAAAAGCCCTTAAAAAGGGTTTTTTTCTATATATGAAATTAATAAATTTATTTAGATACGTTATAAATAAGCTGTGGGAAAGTGTCTAAAATGTATCTAGAAAGAAGAATAAGCACAAAAAAACATAGTATTTGTAATATGTTTAGAACATTTGAACCATTGACATAGTAATAGTTAGTGCTAAAATATTTAAATATAAAAGGAGATAAATTAGATACTTTAAAATTATAAATGTCTAATAAACTTATTGTAGATTAATTTTCTTTGCTCATTTATATGATATAATATATGCAAACGATAAATAGTAATTTAATGGGGAGATGTTATGAATTTAATTTTTAGTATTATGGGTTTAGTCGGTGGGATATTATGCTGCATTGGGGATCTATTCTTCGATTTAAAAGGAAAAGGTAATGAAAAATTAGGAACATCAAAAAATATTGATAGCAATTGGAGCAAAATGGCTGAATGGAGATTTGGAGTATCTATTTTATTTGCTATGTTTGGAGTAATACTGTTAGGATTTGGGTTTTATGCTATAGCAGATATAATTAGAGAAAACAACTTGATATTATCTAATTTAATTTTAATAACAGGATTTATTGGTTGTGTAGGTGGTTTATTTATTCATTCTTTGTTATGCATTCAAGCAGTTATTTATAAGCGAATTACTGATAATGGTAAAATGAATTTTGAACTTGCTGATAACACATTGGAAGGTTTTTATAAAGCTATAATGTTACCATTTATGCTAATATATTGTGTACTAATGATTGCAGATATATGTGTTGCAGTAGCAGTATTAAATGGAGCATTAGGTGTACCTAAGTGGATGGCTTTATTAAATTCAATAGTATTTTTGATTATAGGCGTTGTGTTTAGAAAAATTAATCCTGATAAATTTCAGGATCTTCCAGGTATTATAATGCCAAGTTTAGGACTAGCTATGATAGGTGCAATTGGAATAGTAGCGTATTTAATTTAATAACAAATTGTAATTTATATGGATAAATTTAGATATGTTCTACTAAAAATATATAAGAAAGGTATTAAAATATGAGCATATTTGGAAATAAGAAAGAAAATTATAAAAATAAAAAAAGCTTAGTAATATATTTTTCGAGAGCGGATGAAAATTATGCAGTTGGTTATATTGAAAAGGGAAATACAGAAGTAATTGCAGAATATATACAAGAAATAATCGGAGCAGATTTATTTAAAGTTGAAGGAATGAAAGAATATTCAACAAATTATCAAAAATGCATAGAAGAAGCAAAAGAAAGACAACAAAGAGATGAAAGACCAGAATTGAAAAAATATATAAAAGATATATCAAGATATGAAGTTATATATATTGGAGCACCAGTATATTGGGGAATAATGCCACAAGAAATTATAACACAACTAGAAAAATTAGACTTTACGGGTAAAATAGTTAGAGTATTTACAACACATGAAGGATCTGGTTTAGGTTCTATTCCAGCACAAGTAAAAAAAGTTTGTAAAGGTGCAAACGTTTTAGAGGATGGAATTGCAATTCGAGGAGCAATAAACAAATTTTAGAAGAATAATAGCTGAGATATTAAATAGAAATGAAATATCCCCAAAACATTATGCTGATCTAAATGTTTTGGGGATATTGTAATATGTTTAGTATGTTCAAAGATACCTAAATTAAAATCTAGTATTTTTCAATATAACCACTTGTTTTTTGTGTGTACATATCATCTGTTATAGATTTATATCTTTCACCACTATAATCATCTGTAAATCCATTATATGCTTTATATATTTCACCAGTATCTGTATCATATACTCTTTCGTATCCAAGTGTTGCATCACTTTGTTTTTGACTCATTATGTCATAACTAGCACTTCTTTTCTCCCAAGAATCCATGATGCCATCTGTTATTTGATTACATACATTTCTAACATATTGGAAATTTTGCATTACTGCATCTTGCTGATTGTTAAAGCTATTCATAAAAGCATCTGTAAATTCTAATGAAGATGCTATAGTGCTTAAAGTATCTTCCCAATCTATAAATTCATCTTTTGGAGCTGTAATGAAAATTGCATCATATACATTTAAATAATATATATCTATTTGTTTTCCTGAAAATACATCTTCGGGAACATAATATGATCCTGCATCATACACATATGCAGTAAATAATCCCTCAGCATCTTGACCATTTGCATCTTTAAATGTTGCTCTTAATATATCGCCACCTAAGGTTCCTGTTCCTAATTTTTCAACAACAGTAAAATTGGTTAAAGTAGGAAATGTAAATGTAGCAGTATTATTTAAAGTTCCTAAGTCATTAAATATTTTGTAAAATCCTTCTGTGTTTTTGTTTTCTATAACAGATGTTTTAGCAAACATACTATTTGGATAATATTTTTGTTGAAATGCTTTTGCTTCTTCTGATTTGTTATATCCTTCTGTTTTTAAATTAAAGAAAAATTGATAAGTAGGTCTTTGTGGGTCATAGGCTTTAATTGTATAATGAATACAATCTCCCAAAACATCTACTTTCCAACCTTCTGGTATTTTCATTTTAATAAAACCATTGTCAAAGTCAGTAAATTTGATTGCTTTAGTTTCACTTTCTTTTATTTTTACTTCATTATTTTTTGCCATGCTACTATCACTTCCTAAATTATTATTATTTTTTTTGCTAATAGCGATTATTCCAATAATAATTGCTAAAGCAATAATTGCAATAATTACTATTAATTTCATATTTTTATTTTTAGTTTCTTCCATAATATTTTCCCCTCTTATCTTAATTTATTTTCATATATAATATTTTATCATAAATATATATAATATTTTATATTTTTTACCATTTTTTCAGTGATAATTCGGTAATTATTTTTTTATATATTTTTGTAATGTTAGTGAGAATCCTTTAAAAACAATTACAATATGAGTTGTTATTATTGTAGTGTAAAAAATACATTTCTTAGTTTGTAAAATAAAACGTTAAAAAGTGCTTGTAAAACAATAAATATTAATGTATAATATTTAAGAAATGAGGGAGTAGTTAGCATATTGCAAATGTGTAGTAAAGTCAACATAATGATATTAAATATCTGGCTTTACTTTAAATAATGAGACTTGTTTGCAAATACAGATTGCAGACGTAGTCTCTTTTTGTATTTAGTTTAGGACATAGGAGAAAAAAATGTTATTATCAGTATTTTTAATTATTATAGGTTTTGTGTTTTTAATTGTAAGTGCAGATATATTAGTTGATGGTTCAAGCGGAATTGCAAAAAAATTTCATATACCAGAAATTATAATAGGGCTTACTATTGTATCAATAGGAACATCAATGCCTGAATTATTTGTTAGTGTTACCTCAGCGTTAGATGGTTATTCGGATATGGCAATAGGGAATATAATTGGAAGTAATTTGTGTAATTTGTTACTTATTTTAGGCTTGTCATCAATTATAAAACCTGTTACATTTCAAAAAGAAACAAGATATTATGAAATACCAATGTGTTTGCTTTTTACAGTAATACTTACAATTTTTTGTAATTTAGAAAATAATGTATCAAGAGTAGAAGGAATAATATTATTAGTATTATTTTGTTTGTTTCTTGGGTATACAATATTTATGGGAAAAAAGGAAAGTCAAAAAGATATAATTAAAATTGAAGTAAAAGAAACTAAAAAGAATAGCACAATTAAAAATATAATTTTAATTATATTAGGAATTGTAGGTCTAAAAATTGGAGGGGATTTAGCTGTTAATAATGCAGTTAATGTTGCAAATTATTTTAATATAAGTGAAAAAATTATTAGTTTAACAATTCTTGCGATAGGTACAAGCTTACCAGAGCTTGTAACTAGTGTAACAGCGGCTATAAAAGGAAATAGTGACATTGCAATAGGAAATATTATTGGTTCAAATATATTTAATATTTTACTTATAATTGGTGTATCAGCAGTTATAAAACCAATTACATATAATATTACATATAATTTTGATTTAAGTATATTGTTATTATCAACTGTAATTTTAGCAATATTTCCATTTATACCACCAAAGGAAAAAATGAGTAGAGCAAATGGGTTTATATACTTTTTAATGTATGTTGCATATATAATAATATTAATATTGAAATAAGGAGTAAATTATGGGAGTACTAGAAATTTTATTACTAGGTATAGGTTTATCAATGGATGCTTTTGCGGTATCTATTTGCAAAGGTCTTTCAATGAAAAAAATGAGTTGGAAAAAAGCAATTATTATTGCATTATATTTTGGAATATTTCAAGCTTTAATGCCTGTTGTAGGTTATTTCTTAGGAACAACTTTTGAAGGCTTTGTAACGGCTTTTGATCATTGGATTGCTTTTATATTGTTAGTATTAATTGGTGGAAATATGATAAAAGAATCTTTTGATAATGAAGACGATAAGAAAAATGACAAAGTTGATTTTAAAACAATGATAGTTTTAGCGGTAGCGACAAGCATAGATGCTTTAGCAGTAGGTATAACATTTGCGTTTTTTAATGTAAATTTAGTGTTAGCAGCACCTATAATTGGAATAGTAACATTTATTATTTCGTGTTTTGGAGTTAAAATAGGAAATAGATTTGGAGATAAGTATCAAAACAAAGCAGAATTAATGGGAGGAATTATATTAGTTTTACTAGGAGTAAAAATATTATTAGAACACTTAAATATAATTTCTTTCTAAAAAATATAAATTACTATATAGTTTTAGAATAGGAGACAATATGAATAAGCAAGAGATATATAATTTTTTAGACAATAAAAAAATTTGGCATGAAATAACAGAGCATGAAGCAGTTTATAATATGGAAGAATTATCTAAAATTAATGTTCCTTATCCAGAAATGGATGGAAAAAATCTTTTTGTTCGTGATGATAAAAAGAAAAATTATTATTTAATAACCGTTAAAGAAAATAAAAGAGTTGATTTAAAGAAATTTAGAGAGGAAAATAATACTCGTGCTTTAAGTTTTGCTTCAGAAAATGACTTGATGAATATAATGAATTTAATTCCTGGAGCTGTAACACCATTAGGATTATTAAACGATGAGAATTTAAGAGTGAAATTTTACATAGATAGGGATTTTATGAACAATTTGCATATTATAGGTATACACCCAAACGATAATACGGCAACAGTATGGTTAAAAGTTGAAGATTTAATAGATATTATAAAAGAACATGGAAATGAAGTTTTTGTTGTGGACATATAATATGTAATTAATATATTTTGACAAATTAAAAATTTATGATATATAAAATATTTATTAAAAGTTTGACAATATAGAATTGATATATAAATAAAATCAGTGAGTTCAATTATTTATTTTTAATAATTAGAGCTGTTTTTTATTGTAATAATAAATATTAAAAATAAAAGGAGTAAAAAATGGACATATAATTATCAGAACATTTTACATATAAAAAGTTAATAAAATTTACAATACCAACAATAATAATGATGATATTTACATCAATTTATGGTGTGGTAGATTGAATATTTGTGTCAAATTATGTAGGGGCTGAAGCTTTTGTAGGAGTTAATTTAATTATGCCGGCTCTCATGATTCTAGGGTCAATAGGATTTATGATAGGAACTGGAGAAAGTGCATTAGTTTCTAAAACAATTTAATATTGACAACTATTTTAAGGGTGAATGGAATTGGGTTTGCAGTTGTTATTACAGAAGCGATGTCATTAATTGTAAGCGTTATGTTTTTAATATTAAATAGAAAAAAATATGAATATATATAAATTAATAGTTGATATGATGAAACAAGGCTTCCGATGAAGCCTTATTTTTATTGAGTGAGAAAAAATATAAATTTTATTAAAAAGTCAAGAAAAGCAACTATTATTAAATATTTGTTGAAAAATTTGTGCATTGATACTTTAATAAAATGGTAGTATAATATTAGCACCAAAAAAGAATATGCATAATGAAACAGCCAAAAATTGTTTTTATAATAATTTATTTATGGGAGGGACAAGTATGAATATTCAAAAATTTACTCAAAAATCAGTAGAAACAATACAAAAAGCACAAAGTATAGCTGTAGAAAATCAAAATGCACAAATAGAGCAGGAGCATTTATTACTTGCATTATTAGACCAAGATAATAGTTTGATAAAAGAATTATTAAAGAAGATGGGAACTTCTGAAAATTTAGAGGAAACATTAAAAACTAATATTAACAAAAAGCCAAGAATGACTGGAGGAGCAAGACCAAATGATAGTATTTATGTATCACAAGATGTAGATTTGGTTTTAAATGATTCAGAACAGATTGCACAAAAAATGAAGGATGAATATGTTTCTGTAGAGCACATAATGTTATCATTGTTTGACCATGCCAATAGCCAAATAAAGGAAATTTTTAGAACATATGGCATAACAAAAGATGAATTTTTAAAAGCATTGTTAAGTGTTCGAGGAAATACAAGAATTACAACAGATAATCCTGAAGAGACATATGATGCATTGAAGAAATATGGACAAGATCTAGTGAAGTTAGCAAGAGAACAAAAGTTAGATCCTGTTATAGGAAGAGATACAGAAATTAGAAATGTTATAAGAATTTTATCAAGAAAAACTAAAAATAATCCATGTTTGATAGGTGAGCCTGGTGTTGGAAAAACTGCTATTGCGGAAGGGTTGGCACTGAGAATACTAAGAGGAGATGTACCAGAAGGATTAAAAGATTGTACAATATTTTCTTTGGATATGGGTTCACTTGTTGCAGGTGCGAAATACAGGGGAGAATTTGAAGAAAGATTAAAAGCTGTTTTACAAGAAGTAAAGAAAAGTGAAGGAAAAATTATTTTATTTATTGATGAAATTCATACAATTGTTGGAGCTGGAAAGACAGATGGGGCAATGGACGCAGGAAATTTGCTAAAACCAATGCTAGCTAGAGGAGAATTACATTGCATAGGTGCTACAACTTTAAATGAATATCGTCAGTATATAGAAAAAGATCAAGCATTAGAAAGACGTTTTCAACCAGTAATGGTAGATGAACCAACTGTAGAAGATACAATATCAATCTTAAGAGGATTGAAAGAAAGATATGAAATTTTTCATGGAGTTAAGATTGCAGATAATGCCCTTATTGCGGCTGCTACATTGTCACACAGATATATATCAGATAGATTTTTGCCAGATAAAGCAATTGATTTAATTGATGAAGCATGTAGTATGATAAAAACAGAAATGGAATCAATGCCAACAGAGTTAGATGAAATTTCTAGAAAAATTATGCAATTAGAAATTGAAGAAACAGCATTATCTAAAGAAAAAGATGAAATTTCAAAGCAAAGGTTAGATGATATTCAAAAAGAAAAAATAGAATTAAAAACTAAATTTGATTCTATGAAAGCAAAATGGGAAAATGAAAAAGAGTCTATTGGAAAAGTTCAAAAGCTAAGAGAAGAAATTGAAAAAGTAAATAGCCAAATTGAACAAGCAGAAAGAAATTATGAATTAAACAAAGCTGCAGAGTTAAAGTATGGAAAATTGCCAGAGTTACAAAAACAATTGGAAAAAGAAGAAGAGAAAGCTGAAAAAGAAAAAAATAAAGAAGATAATTTGTTACGTAATAAAGTAACAGAAGATGAAATAGCAAAAATAATTTCTAGGTGGACCGGAATTCCAGTTACAAAGTTAATGGAAGGTGAAAGGGAGAAGTTATTAAATTTAAGTGAAATTTTACACAAGAGAGTAATTGGTCAGAATGAAGCTGTAGAAAAAGTATCAGAAGCAATTATTCGTTCAAGAGCAGGAATTAGCGATCCTCGTAGACCAATTGGATCATTCTTATTCCTAGGACCAACTGGTGTAGGAAAAACAGAACTTGCCAAAGCATTAGCAGAAAGTTTATTTGATGATGAGCATAACATAGTAAGAATTGATATGTCAGAATATATGGAAAAATATTCTGTATCTAGATTAATAGGTGCACCTCCAGGATATGTAGGATATGAAGAAGGTGGACAATTAACAGAAGCTGTTAGAAGAAAACCATATTCAGTAATATTATTTGATGAAATAGAAAAAGCGCACCCAGATGTATTTAATATATTGTTACAAGTATTAGATGATGGCCGTATAACCGATTCACAGGGAAGGACAGTTGATTTTAAAAATACTATAATAATATTAACATCAAATTTAGGTTCTGAATATATATTAGAAGGAATAACCAATAAAGGAGATATATCAGAAGAAGCCAAAGATAAAGTAAGTACGTTATTAAAACATAGTTTTAGACCTGAGTTTTTAAATCGTTTGGATGAAATTGTGTTTTACAAACCGCTAAGAAAAGATGAAATTTCCCAAATTCTAGAACTATTAATACAAGATTTAGAAAAGAGACTTGAAGATAAGCATATTAGTCTAAATTTAACTCAATCTGCCAAAGATTATTTAATAAATAATGGATATGATGAAATATATGGAGCTAGACCTTTAAAAAGATTTGTACAGAAAAAATTAGAAACATTAATTGCTAAAAAGATTTTAGCACAAGAAATTTTACCAAATACTACAGTTACTATTGAATGCGAAAATGGGGAGTTAGAAATTAAAAAATAAAAATATGATATGAATAAAAAATACTTCGGTTAAGCCGAAGTATTTTTTATTCAATAATAGGAGGCTTAAAGTTCTCAATTGCTTCTCTAAGCTTAGGGTGGTGTATTACAAAATGTATAGATGGGCTAGTATCTTTCGAAATCATAACCCAATTTTTTTCTAGTGTAAGAACTTGAATATTTCTAAATGTACGTGTTGAACTTATGTTTAGTTTATAGTTTGATTTTTTCTTTTCATATTCTTTTGTTAGTTCTAGATGTTCTAAATAGTCATTATAAGTGTAATAAATTTTACCTTCATAAAAACTATATGCAAGTGAAAGATTAAGAGGGGATTTATTAAATTCTTCCTCAGAAAGTTTTTGAATATCATCTTCAAAAATATTGTTTTCTAATATAGTTTCAATTATTTGTCTTTGATTATTAACAGAAGCCATTATATCTTTTTTATCTTTTTCAGAAACTTCATTTCTTTTTAATATTTTTAAAAGTAATTCATCAGAAATGGTATTAATAGGTAAAGAATATAAAACTCTTTTTCTATTTCCTGGTATTGTTGCAGTTGAAGTTATAAATGCATTAAATGCATTTTTTGAATCAGATTTATAAATATCCATAAGTGGAGTTGCTTTATTAAGTAAATGTTTTGCTTTGGTTTTGTAATAGTCTACCTCAGGTTTGGAACTTGTTAAAGAATATTTACCATTACTATGATAACCATTTATGCATTCTCCAGTAAGTGCTACAGAACCAGAAACATAGTTTAAATGGCAATATACGTTGTTTGATGGTCCCTTTAAAAAATAGGGAGAAACTTGACCAGTCATGTAAATTGGTATCCAGCTTTCTAAGCCTAGCATCATTTCGTTGAATGGTCTATCAAGATTATGAATAATATTTAAATGTAATCCCTTTTTTAATGTAACGGCAATAGCAAACATCCATTTTTTACCAAAATCAACGTCTTGTGCCATATCTTCCATAGGCATATCACTACACATAAAAACAGAATCCATTGATTTAGATAACACAGTAGCTTTAAAAAAGTCGATTTCTCCTTTTTTCATTTCCTCTATACCATAATAAGACTTTGAACTAGATTTATAAAAAGGTACAAATGGCACTTTTATTTCGTCAAAATGTATAGCTTTTATATATTGTTCTAAATCGAATTCATCTAATTTATTTAAGAAATCATTAATATAATCATGAGAAGGAGTAACATTTGTAGAAAACCAATGTTTTAATAGTTCGTAATATGTAGATTGATTACTTAATTTTTCTGCTTGGCAACCAATAAGTAGAGCAACGGCTTTTAAGTCACTTTCTGAGGTGTATTTAGTTACAATAAAACTACATACACTATCTATAAAAAGTTGTGGTTTTGCAGGAATTAAACCACCTGTTCTAAGCCTAGAAATATAAGATGAATCATATCCTATTTTACGAGCTAGTTCTGCCATACTAATATTTAATGTAGTTACAAGGTCATTAAAGTTTTTTGATAATTGTTTTAAATCAATATGAATGTCATTTAGAGAGGTTGAAAGAGCTTTATACATTTCATCTCTAGTAATCTTAACTTGTTTATTTAAAGCCAATTTATATAAACCATCTACTAAAGAATTTAATTGCATACTTCTAATGTTAGGAGTTCTCTCTCCGTTACGATAACGACTAATAACGGTAGATGAAAGACCAGAAGAATCAGAAAGTTCTTTTGAAGAACAGTTTATTTGACTAATATATTTATTTAATTGTTCATTAAAATTCATAAAATATCAACACCTATTATAAAAATTTTCAACTAATAATATATATTATATCACAATTATTTTGAAAGGCAATTACCAAAAAAACAAATGATATTTTGGTAATTTATAAAACTTATAAGCATTTTGTGCTATAATACACATAAAATAATTAATAAAAAGGTGTATATATGATAAAAAAATTAAATTTTTGTTATTGGCAATTATATTTTGGTTATTGATAAGCTCAATGTTTTTATTGACAATGAATAAAGCATGTGCTAAAAATGAAGTAATATTGAATGAGAGCGATTCAAATTTTGAACTTGGCTTAAATGAGATAAAAGTAGGACTTAATGATTTGAATTTTATATTCGAAAGGAAATGTTTAATGAAAAAAAATAAAAAAAGAATAATTATAAATTGTATAATATATTTAATATTAATTTGTATATTAATATATTCAAGTAGTAAAATTTTTGTATGGTATAAAGATAATAAAAATACTAAAGAAATTGAAGAAAAAATTAATGAATCAGTAACAGTTGAAAAAAATGAACAAAATCAAGAAGAGTATAATGTGGATTTTACTAAATTAAAAGCTCAAAACAATGAAACTGTTGCTTGGCTTAAAGTTAATAATACAAATATTGAATATCCTGTAGTAAAAGCTAAAGACAATGATTTTTATTTAACACGAAGTTTTGATAAAAGCAATAATTCTGTTGGTTGGATTTTTGCTGACTACAAAAATAAATTTGATGGTACAGATAAAAATATTGTAGTATATGGACACAATAGAAGAGATGGATCAATGTTTGGAACTTTAAAAAATATTTTACAACCGGACTGGTATAATAACGAAGATAATTTAAATGTTATGTTTAATGTTGAAAATGAAAATTGTATTTACAGAGTATTTTCAGTTTATCAAATAGAAAAGGAAGATTATTATATTACTACAAATTTCAATAATAATGATGAATTTGAAATTTTTTTGAAAACTATAAAGAAAAGAAGTATAAAAGATTTTGGAATAGAAGTTTCTAAAGATGATACTATTTTAACATTATCAACATGTGCTAATAATAACAAATATAGAGTAGTTCTTCATGCTAAAAAAATACAAAATGCAAATAATTAAATTGTAAAATATACCTTTGTTAAAAAATAATGAGGGTGTATTTTTTTATTATAAAATAATATGCAAATGATAGATTATATGATACAATACTATTGTGGATAAATTTAGTAATATTGCTTTATTTATGTTTGATAAAATAATAAGAATGTGGGGAAAAATATGAAAAATTTTGGAAATGTAATATGGGGAATTTTTTTAATTATATTTGGGTTAATTTTAGGAGGAAATGCATTAGGAATAACTAATATAAATATTTTTTTTGATGGATGGTGGACTTTATTTATTATACTTCCATGTTTTAGAGGATTATTTATAGAAGAAGAAAAAACTGGAAGTGTTATAGGATTATTTGTAGGTATTATATTGTTACTATGTTGTCAAAATGTATTGAATTTCGATATTGTTTGGAAATTAGTATTTCCAGTAAGTTTGATTATAATAGGAATATCATTTATATTTAAAGATACATTCAGTCCCAAAATAAAAGATGAAATAAAAAAGTTAAATGAGAATAGATTAAATGATAATAAATATAGAGCAATTTTTTCTGGTCAGGAAATAAAGTTTGATGGAGAAAAGTTTAATGAAGCAGATTTAACTACAATATTTGGTGGAATAGAATGCGATTTAAGGAATGCTGTAATTGAAAGAGATGTTTTAATTAATACATTTAGCTTGTTTGGTGGAATAGACATTTTTGTGCCTCAGAATGTCAAAGTAAAAATAAAATCATCATCAATTTTTGGTGGAGTAGATAAAAAGAGAGTGGTTAATTTAGAGCAATCAGATAGTCATACAATTTATATAAATGCAACTTGTATATTTGGAGGTGTGGATATAAAATAATAATTCGTAAAAAGTTTAGTAACAGAAATTAATAAAAAATATTGTTTATTATAAGGAGTGATAAAGTGATAGAACTAGAAGAAAATAAACAGAAAATACAGTTAATGAAAGAAAAATTAGAATCAATAGGTGATTCACTTTGACTTAGATAAAATAGAAACAAGAATACAAGAATTAGATAAATTAATGCAAAGTAATGATTTTTGGAGTGATACTAAAAAATCTAGTGAAGTATTAACTGAAAGCAAAAGATTAAAAGATAAGTTAGAAAATTATAATAAATTAAGACAAGATATTCAAAATATGCAAGATTTGAATGAGTTATTACTAAACGAGAATGATGAAGAAATGTCTTATGAGGTTTTAAAAGATACAACTAAATTAGAAAAAAAAATAGAAACGTTAGAAATAGATACATTATTATCAGAAAAGTATGATAGAAATAATGCAATATTTACTCTTCACCCTGGGGCAGGAGGAACAGAATCACAAGATTGGGCAGAGATGTTGTATAGAATGTATTGTAAATGGGCAAATTCCAAAGGCTTTAAAGTAAAAGAATTAGACTATTTAGAAGGCGAAGAGGCAGGATTAAAAAGTGTAACTGCATTAGTAGAGGGAGAAAATGCGTATGGGTATTTAAAAGGTGAAATGGGAGTGCATAGATTAGTTAGAATATCACCATTTGATGCAGGTGGAAGAAGGCACACTTCATTTGCTTCTATGGAAGTTTTGCCAGAAATAACAGATGATGTAGCAATAGATATAAATCCAGAAGATGTCAGAATTGATACATATAGAGCATCTGGGGCTGGTGGACAGCATATAAATAAAACAGATTCTGCTGTAAGAATAACACACTTGCCAACTAATATTGTAGTTAGTTGCCAATCTGAAAGATCACAAATTCAAAACAAAGAAACTGCAATGAGAATGCTAAAATCAAAATTATTAGACTTAAAAGAAAAAGAACAGAAAGAAAAAATAGAAGATTTAAAAGGCGAGAAAAAAGATATTGCATGGGGGAGTCAAATACGCTCTTATGTATTTTGCCCATACACTATGGTAAAAGATCATAGAACTAATTACGAAGTAGGAAATGTTGAAGGTGTTATGAATGGGGATTTAGACGGATTTATAGAAAGCTATTTAAAATATAAAAAACAAAATAATAAAGTGTAATACAAACAAACTTCTCTAAATATAATTATATAAAATATAATTATGAAGGGGAGTTTTTTTGTGATTGTATTAAGAGGAAAAAGAATATTGTTTGTAGTTATGTGTATTGTAGCATCAATAGGTTTTATAAATATATATGGAAGTATGAAAAAAGAAATTACAGTTCCAACGGTATCCTTACCTGTTAGCAATAAGGTAATAGTATTAGATGCTGGACATCGGAAGTCCTGATGGAGGTGCAGAAAGTGCAAATGGTATTCATGAAGATGATATAAATTTAAGCATAACTTTGAAAGTACAGTCATTACTAGAACAAAGTGGAGCAACTGTAATATTAACAAGATCAGATGAAAATGGTATATATGATTTAGATAAAAATACACTACGAGAAAAGAAAGTATCAGATATAAAAAACAGAGTAAAAATAGGAAACGAATCCAATGCAGATATATTTATATCAATTCATTTAAATAAAATACCACAAGGTCAGTATTGGGGTTGGCAAACTTTTTATAGAAAAAATGATGAGGAAAGTAAAAAAATAGCAGATAGTATTCAAAATTCATTAAAGACTACAATACAAAAAGAAAATGATAGAGTAGCATTAGGAATAGATAATATTTATATAGTAAAAAATGTTACTATACCAATAGGAATTGTAGAATGTGGCTTTTTGTCAAATCCAGAAGAGGAACAATTATTACAACAAGATGAATATCAAGATAAATTGGCATGGGGAATTTATACAGGAATAATGGATTATTTTTATAATTAAATAAAAAACAAACTCAGCTTAAAAAAGGCTGAGTTCTGTTTTTTTTTAGTCCGATATTCGAGAAACAGAATAGCAGTAATAGCTATCATCGGATTTTTTTGCATAAACGTGAATCTTGAACGGATCCAGGGTGTTAATGTCGCCATTGAACTTAATTACGTTTGCAGGAAGCTTTGTTTCTGAATGGACATTGAGCATGCAGGAGTTGAAACCAAGTTCTTCTGCACGCTGTGAAACACGGCGAAAAAATGGAAGAATGTCTTCTACGTAATACCGCATTTCTTTTGCCTTTGGTTGATTCATTTTCATGAGATCCTCCTTAAAACAATTAGACCAGGCTTAAAATTGTTAAGTCTTATAGGTCTTTAACTAAAAGGTATAAAATAATTATACTACATTTTATCAACAAAATCAATTTTTATAATAAAGTAAATAGTTTGTAAACACATACGTTAAACAACAAAAAAATCTTGCAAAATATGTTTTTTTAATATATGATAATAGCATATTTTGTAAAAATTGAGAGAAAGTTTTACCATAATAAAAAAGAGAGAGTTGATATACGTGTATTTGAAAAGAATGGAATTACAAGGGTTTAAATCTTTTGCAGATAAAACTACATTAGAATTTATGCCAGGAATAACTTCTGTAATAGGTCCTAATGGCTCAGGAAAGAGTAATATATCTGATGCTATTCGTTGGGTTTTAGGAGAGCAAAGTATGAAATCATTAAGAGGATCAAAATCAGAAGATGTAATATTTGCAGGAACCCAAAGTAGAAAATCTTTAGGCTTTGCAGAGGTATCTATTGTTATAGATAATACTGATGGAAAATTACCGATAGAATATTCAGAAGTTACAGTAACAAGAAGATTATATAGAAGTGGTGAAACTGGATATTTTATTAATAAAGCACCATGCAGATTAAAAGATATATTAGAATTATTTATGGATACTGGAATCGGAAAAGACGGCTACTCAATAATAGGACAAGGCAAAATAGATGAAATTTTGAGCAATAAATCAGAAGATAGAAGAAATATATTTGAAGAGGCAGCAGGTATTGTAAAATACAGGGTACGTAAAGTTGAGTCTGAAAAAAAGCTAGAACAAACTAAAGTAAATTTGTTAAGAATAAATGATATATTATCAGAAATAGAAGGAAATATTGAACCTTTAAAAATACAAGCAGATAAGGCAAAAAAATTTTTAGATTTAAGAGAAGAGTTAAAAAGTATAGAAATAGGGTTATTTTTATATAACATAGACACATATAAACAAAAAATAGAAGAAGTTACAAAAGATATAGAGATAATGAATAACCAGAAATCTGAAGAAGAAAATGCATTAGAAAACAAGCAAGAGTTAAAAGAAAAACTAAAATTAGAACTGGATGAATTAATAAATAAAATAGAAGAAATGCAAAATTTATCTTTTGAAAGTACAAACAGAATAGAAAAATTGAATTCTGAGATAAATGTAGCTCAAAGCAGAATATCAAATAATGAAGAAAATTATGGTAGATATGCTTTAGAAATAGAAGAAATTAATGAGAGAATAAAAAAACTAGAAGAAGAAAAAGAGACAAAAATACAAAAGAAAACAAATTTATTTTCAAATAGAGAAAAATTTCAAAAGGAGTTAGAAGAAAAAGAAACTGCTTTAGCAGAAATTTCATCTAAGTTAACTGAGCAAGAAACAAAAATTGAAGAAAAGAAGAAGGTTGTGCAAAATAATATTGATATAAAATATGAAAAATTATCAGATATCAATACACAAAAAATCAATTATGAGAATTATGAAAAACGTGAAGCAACTGTAAAAACAGAAACACAAGTTACAATTTCAGAGTTAGATCAAAATAGATTAAGTAAAGAAGAAATATCTAAAGGATTTTATGAAATAGAAGGCAAGAAAAATAATCTAACTAAACAATTAAACGAGAATACTAAAGAGATAGAATTAATAAATAAAAAAATAGAAGAATATGATAATACTATTAATGATTTGTTGTCAGAAAGCAGAATAAAAGAATCAAGATTAAAATTTTTAATTGAAACTGAAAAAGAAAAAGAAGGATATACAAAATCTGTAAAATCATTACTACTAGCTTGCGAAAAAGATTCCGATTTAAATAGAGGAGTACATGGAGTTTTAGCAAACTTAATATCTGCACCAAAGGAATATGAAACTGCAATTGAGTTTGCATTAGGTGCAGTTCTACAAAATATAGTAACAGAAAAAGAAGAAGATGCTAAAAAATTAGTTGAACATTTGAGAAAATATAACTTAGGTAGAGCATCATTTTTGCCAATATCTTCAGTAAAAGGTAAAAAATTAGATAAACTAATAAAAAATTCACTAAGTGGTGTAATTGGGATTGCAGCTGATTTAGTAAATTACGATAAAAAATATGATGGAATAGTTCAAAACTTGTTAGGAAGAACTGTAATTGTAGATACAATGGATACAGGAATTGTATTAGCAAAACAAAATGGATATTCTTTTAAAATAGTTACACTAAGGGGAGATATAATTAATCCATCTGGAGCAATATCTGGAGGTTCAGTTGCAACTAAGACTGTAAGTATATTAGGTAGAACAAATGAAATTGAAAGTTTGGAAAAGAATTTAAAACAGATAGAGGAAAAACTACAAAAAATAAAATTAGACAAGCAAGAATACTTATCTAAAAATGAAAATATAATAGGTAAAACAAAAGAATTAGAAAAACAACTACAAGAAATAGACATTGTATATGCGACAGAGCATCAAAAGGTTGTATTTGTAGAACAAAATGTTTTGAAATTGGAAGTTAAACTTGCTTCATTAAAAGAAGAAGCAAAAGAGTTACAATTAAAGAAAGAAGAAAGTTTAAAATTAAGAGAGCAAATAGAACAAGAAGTTTCAAAGATAGATAAGGAAAATGATGAATTAAATATAGAAATAAAAAGTTTTGCGGATATAAATTCAGATAATCAAAAATATGTTGATGATTTAAATTTTGATATTACTAACTTGAAAATTTCTGTATCTTCTTTTGATGAAAGCGAAAGTTCAATCGATGAAATGGTAGAAAGAATAAATGAAGATATAAAAAATAATAAGATAAGTATAGAAAACAAGATAGCAGATAGAGAAAAAATAGTTGAAGATAATAATGAATTAAAAATAAAAATAGAACAAATAACTCAAGAAATAGAAAAAGTGAAATTAGATGTAGAAACAAGTGGCAGTAAAGTTGAAGAGTTAAAAAATTTAAGAATAGAGAAAAATAAAAAATTAGAAAATACAGAAGGTAGTATAAAAGAACAATTAAAAATAATAGAAGATTTAAAAGAACAATGTTCTAAACTGGAATTGAAAAAATCTAAGACAGATATAGAATTAGAACAAGTTATAAATAAAATGTGGGAAGAATATGAAGTAACTCCAAATAATGCGAAAGAATATGAAAAACCAAGTAATGTTACTTTAGTAACTAAAAAAGTAAATGAATTAAGAAATGATATTAAAGCATTAGGCAGTATAAATGTTGATTCTATAGAAGAGTATAAACAAACTAAAGAAAGATACGATTTCATATGTGAACAAAGATTAGACTTAGAAAATACAAGCTCAAAATTAAAAAAAGTTATACAAGAAATGACTAATATTATGAAAGAGCAATTTTCAAAGCAGTTTAAAATAATAAATAAAAACTTTGGTGAAGTATTTAAAGAATTATTTGGTGGAGGTAAAGCTGAATTAAAATTACTTGATGAAGATAATATTTTAGAGTGTGGAATAGACATAGAAGTTCAACCACCAGGAAAAAAATTGCAGAATATGATGTTGTTATCTGGAGGAGAAAGAGCTTTTACTGCAATAGCTTTATTATTTGCTATATTAAAAATTAACCCATCACCATTCTGTGTATTAGACGAAATTGAAGCAGCACTTGATGATGTAAATGTATATAGATATGCAGAATATTTAAAGAAATTTACAACCCATACACAATTTTTAGTAATAACACATAGAAAAGGAACGATGGAAGCGGCAGATACTGTTTACGGAGTAACAATGGAAGAAAATGGAATAAGTAAGTTATTGTCAATGAAATTAAAGTAATAAAAATAGCAAAAAGGCCAGTTGAAAACTGACCTTTTTACTATTAGTCTAATAAAGTGACTGGCTAATCAATCGAAAAAAAGAGCATGGGTATGTGATGGTACAGGCTGTAAGTTTCGAGATATGATTCAGCATCTATATCGACTGTGTCAATACGATAAAAACAAATCTCTGAAATCGTGTCATCTGAGTTTGAGTATTCGTTCCAGGCTGCGGTTACCGTTTTGAGAAAGTGTTTTGAGTTTTCTACAATGGATTTGTCACAAACCAGAGGACAAGCACAATATGCATAAAAATGCTCTCTTCTTAACAATGACTTTTTCCGAACTACCTTTAGCGATAAAACAAAAAGTTGAGCAGTCATACAGTTACCTCCTAAAGTTTTATAGTTAATAATGTTTAGACTAAATAATGTTATAGAAAAACATTTAAAAGTTTCTCTATATTCAATAAAAGCTATGTTATTATTATAACATAGCTTTTATCAAAAAGTCAAAAATATTAATTTTCATTGATTATTGCTTTATAAATTAACCCATTTTTATTATAATCGAAACTTACAGAATAGGTACTAGAACTTGTTATTTTAGACGCGTCAGTGCATTCTTCATCATTAATAAATATAGTTACTTTTTGAATTGAAGTAGTTTGGTTTGATGAGTTAATAGTTGAAATTAATGATTTTACTTTTATTGCAGTTACGCTTTTTCCAAGATACATGTCAAAATTTGAATTAAATATAGATTTTTCTTGTTCTGTCATTACATTTACATTACTAATTGGAGTTGGGCTAGTTATAATAAAATCTTCATTATTTTTTTGATTTTGATATCTAGAAAAAAAATATATAATCATTACAATTAGACCAATAAGTATAATGCTTAATAAAAAGTATAATAAGGCTTTTTTATTTTTCATTTAAATTTCCTCCATATCTTTTGTGAATTTTATATACATTATATATTAACCAAAATTTGAAATCAATATAATATTTTGTATAAAAGTCATATTTTTTGTACAAGCACATATATATAAGTATATGAATTTACAAAGGAGTGAAAGTTTATGTGGCATACTAAAACTGTTTCAGAAGTACGAAAGGAAACTCAAACTAATTTAAAATATGGAATTGATTCGCGAGAAGTTGAAGAGAGAAAAAAAGTGTATGGAGAGAATAAAATTGAAGAACAAAAGAGAAAAAATATTTTACTTAGATTTATAGAACAATTCAATGACTTTATGATTATAACATTACTTGTTGCAGCTGTTGTATCAAGTGTTATGGCATATGTGCAAGGAACTAATGATTACTTAGATTCTATTATAATAGTTGCAATAGTAGTATTTAATGCTTTTTTAGGCTTAGTACAAGAAAGTAAAGCAGAAAAAGCATTGGAAGCATTAAAGAAATTATCTGCACCAACTGCCAAAGTAAAGAGAGATAACAGAATAATTAACATTCCAGGAGAAGAAGTTGTTGTTGGTGATTTGTTAATATTAGAAGCAGGGGGATATGTAGCTGCAGATTGTAGATTGGTAAATACATATAATTTAAAAATAGAAGAATCAGCTTTAACAGGAGAAACGGTTCCTGTACAAAAAGATGCAAATGTTATATTAAATAGTAATACTGTTTTAGGAGATATGATAAATATGGCATTTGCTACAACAGTTGTTACAAATGGACATGCTGAAGGCATTGTAACAGATGTTGGAATGAAAACTAAAGTAGGGCAAATTGCTCAAATGATAATGACAGATGAGTCACCAGAAACACCATTACAAAAGAAATTAGGAGAAGTAGGAAAAAAGTTAGGATTAATTGCATTGGCTATATGCTTTGCAATATTTATAATTGGGTTATTAAAAAAGATTTCTCCAATTGAGATGTTTATGACGTCTGTTGGCTTGGCAGTTGCAGCAATACCAGAAGGCTTACCAGCAATAGTTACTATAATGTTATCTATTGGAGTAACAAAAATGGCTAAGAAAAATGCAATAATAAGAAAGTTACCAGCAGTAGAAACTTTAGGAAGTAGTACTGTAATATGTTCAGATAAAACTGGTACTTTGACTCAAAATAAAATGGAAGTAGTAGAATTAAGAGATACCTTTGGAAATATGAATTTCCAAAGAGGGCATGTAACATCTCAACAGGAAACAAGAAAATTAATGTTACAACTTGCATCAATGTGTACAGATGTAAATGTGCAATATGAAAATGGAGCATATGAAGCAATAGGTGAACCAACAGAAGTCGCTATTGTAAATGCTCTTTTGAAAATACATGAGAATAAAGATAATTTATATAGAGAAATGGAAAGAATAAATGAGATTCCGTTTGATTCTACAAGAAAACTTATGACTACAATTCATAGAATTGGAAATAAATTTAGAATTATTACTAAAGGTGCACCAGATGTTTTGATAAAAAGATGTACAAAATTTTATGATAATGGAAATATAGTAAATTTAACAGAAGATAAAATACAAAGTATAAACAAGAATAATACTGAGATGGCAGAAAAAGCATTAAGAGTTATTGCTGTTGGTTTTGTTGATATTGATAGTTTACCTAATTTTATAGATACAAACACAATAGAAAATAATTTAATTTTTGTTGGATTAATTGGAATGATAGATCCACCAAGAATTGGTGTAAAAGAGGCTGTTGAAACATGTAGAAGAGCAGGAATAAAAACAGTTATGATTACAGGAGATCATATAATTACAGCAAAAGCAATTGCAAAAGAATTAGGAATACTAAAACAAGCAGATAAAGCAATAACAGGAGCTGAATTAGATAAGATACCTCAAGAGAGATTAGAAAAAGAAATAAAGAGTTATTCTGTATTTGCAAGGGTATCTCCAGAACACAAAGTAAGAATAGTTAAAGCATTTAGAGCAAATGGAGAAATTGTAGCCATGACTGGCGATGGAGTAAATGATGCACCAGCCTTAAAAAATGCAGATATAGGTGTTTCGATGGGAATGAATGGTACTGATGTTGCAAAAAATGCATCAGATATGATATTAACAGATGATAATTTTGTAACTATAACAGAAGCTGTAAAAACTGGAAGACATATATATGACAATATAAGAAAGGCTGTTCATTTCTTACTTGCAACAAATATTGGCGAAATTGTTACAATATTTGTAGGATTGCTATTAGGAATTGAAAGTCCGTTACTTGCAATACATTTGTTATGGATTAATTTAGTAACAGATTCATTCCCAGCAATAGCTTTGGGGCTAGAACCAATGGATAAAGATATAATGAACAAAAAACCTATAGATGCCAAAAAAGGTTTATTTACAAATGGCTTATGGGGAAAGATTTTTGTTGAAGGTACAATGATTGGCATGCTAACGTTGCTTGCATTTAGTATTGGAAATAATTTATATGGGTTAGAAGTTGGAAGAACAATGGCATTTGTTTCATTGAGTATGTTAGAATTAATACATAGTTTTAACATAAGGAGTGAAGAATCAATATTTAAGATAGGTTTGTTTACAAATAAGTATATAATAGGAGCATTAGTTTTAGGAACAATATTACAGGTTATAGTAATAGCAATACCAATGCTTGCAAACATATTTGATGTTGTACAATTGAATTCAACACAATGGGTTTATACATTAGCAATATCAATAGCTCCAATAATAATAATGGAAATACAAAAGAAAATAAATGATTTTAAATTTGGAAAAGTGATTTATACAATTAAAGCTGAGGGCAAAAAATAAATATTGAAAAAATAATAAAAATAATATAGAATGATAATGAAAAATATTGTATAGGCAAGGATATACCTTGCCTTATATACTTTTGCTGTTAGACATATAAATAAGAAAAGGAGAGGGTTTAATGTCAATACATAATGAAGCTAAAAAAGAAGAAATAGAAAAAATTGTTATAATGCCGGGAGATCCGTTAAGAGCAAAATATATTGCAGAAAATTTTCTAACAGATGCTAAACTGGTTAATACAATAAGAGGTATGTATGCATATACTGGAATATACAAGAATAAAAAAGTAACAGTTATGGCACATGGAATGGGAATGGCAAGTATGGGAATATATTCATATGAATTATATAAATTTTATGATGTTGATTGCATAATAAGAATTGGTTCATGCGGAGCATATAAAGAAAACTTACATTTATTAGATACTTTATTAGTAGAAAAAGTATATACTGAAAGCAATTTTGCTTATAGTTATAATAATGATAATACAAAACAGATATATGCAACAGAAGAGATAAATGAATTAATAGAAAATGTTGCAAAAGAAAATAATATACAATATACCAAAACAAATATCTTTTGTACAGATGGATTTGATCCATATATAGCAGATGTAAATAAATTATTAGAGAGATTGCCAAAAGATATAACAGCATCTGAAATGGAGTCTTTTGCATTATTTTATATTGCTAAAATGTTAAACAAAAAAGCAGCATGCTTATTAACTGTAGTTGATTCACTTTATGATAAAAAAGAATTATCAGCGAAGGAAAGACAAACATCTTTAAATAATATGATAGTACTAGCGTTGGAAACGGCAAGAAAATTGTAAATTGACGATAAATACCACTATTAAACAAAAAAATTATAATAGGACATACCTATATGCCTACTAGGCTTTTGTCTAATTGTCTAGCACCTTTAAATTTGATAATATTTAACATAGAGGTGTTATCAATAATGAATGAATGGGGTAGTGTAGACCTTAAATTAGATAATTTTTTAAAAGAAAATAATATAAGCAGATCTAGTTTATCTAGAAATGGACAAATTTATTACAAACAACTTCTTAAATATTGTAATAATGATATGCAAAAAGTTGATTTGAATTTATTAGCAAGAATTTGCAAAACACTTAATTGTGAAATTGGAGATATTATAACGTATAATCCTCCTAAAGCTAATTAATTTATTATAATTCGACACATTTTTTAATAAATTTCATATTATATATTAGGTTGTATATATATACTTCCAAATATTAAAAAAAGGATTTGATTTATATGGATTTTAACAAAGAAATGTGCCCTATTGTTAAAGTTGATGGTTTTATAGAGAAAGGTAAACAATTCGATATAGATATTAATTTACCAGAGGACGATAGAAATGTTATATTTGGAGTAATAAAGGATTGCTATAAAGATCCAGTTGAAGATGCAGTTGTTAAACTAATAGAAGTTTGCCGTGAATATGGTAAGGAAGAAAGAAAACCAGTTTCTCATACTTTTACAGATAAGAATGGAGAATTTGTTTTCGGACCACTTTGTCCAGACAAAACCTATGAAATTCTTATATGGGTAAATAAAGTACGTCATATTAAATTGTGTGCTGAATGCAAACATCAAGGAAAATGTTTAAAAGGTGTGTCTTTAGATTGTTGCGATTTTCCAAAGCCACCATGCAAAGAACATCATGATGAATGTGAAGAGAAACCATGTAAAGGTTGTAACTAATATTTAGAAACTAATAATAACCACTCAATTTATGAGTGGTTATTATTATGTTTGTAATGCTTTTGTATTTTCTGAAATCAATTTAAATATTTTCATTTTTAATTTATATTTTTTATTTTCTTTTATTACTAACATCCACAAATATGCCAATATTAATACTATACCTATATTTTTCATAAACAAAATACCAATGCTTGATATTATTGTTAATATGATAATTAAAATGTTAGATAATTTATATGTCATAATTTCAGCTTCTTTAACATTACTTACAAGTTGTATTATGTATTTTAAAATTCTACCTCCATCTAATGGGTATAATGGTATTAAATTGAACATACCAATTAATGCATTGGAATAAATAATATCTTCGTCCCAATTGTTATACACTCCGAATATTACAATAATTAAATTTGTTAATGGTCCTGCAATTGCAATTAATATTTTTTTTATAATATATTTATTGCTATAATCTTCAAAATTTATTGATATTCCAAATGGCATTATATCAATACTTTTGGCTTTTAATCCTAAACACACACCGGCTAATAAATGTCCTAACTCGTGAACCAAAGCAAACAACATTAATATTGTATATATTTTTATTTGCTGTGTTAGGTAAAATATTATTGCAAATATAAATATTTGCAAATTTACTCTTATTCTCATATGTCACAACCTTTCATCAGTATCAGCCATTTTTATAAAGCAAAAATTAATTCTGGATCAACATATCTACCAGATTTCCTAATTTCAAAGTGTAGATGTGGTCCTGTTGCATTTCCTGTTTGACCAACTTCTGCTATTTGTTGTCCTTGTGTTATAACATCTCCGTTATTTATATAAAGTTTACTACAATGTCCATATATAGTTAGAACATCATCTTTTTGTATTTGAATGCATTTGCCATATCCATCTAATTCTCCTGAAAATACCACTGATCCTTCCATACTAGCTACAATAACAGTGCCTGTATTTGCCGCTATATCTACACCAACATGATATGGAGAAATTATACTTTGAGTTTGAGCACGTACACCGAATCTTGAAGTTATTTGCCCTTTCAAAGGATTTATTAAAGAATATGTTTGTTTAATATCATTTGCATCTGCTTGCATTTGGTTAATACTACTTTCTTCTGATGGTACTTCTTCAAATGTTTCTGTAGCAGATAGTGTTTCAACTTTAGTTTCTGAAATGTCAGCAGTTCCTCCTTCTGTGACTAATTCATCAGTTTGGTTTGTTAAAATTTCATTTGTTGATTCGTCTTGCTTTTCTGTCAAATTAGTTTCTTCAGCGTTTTCTTTTATGTATGAATAATTATTTATGTAATTTGCAACTTTACAATATATTTCTTGAACATTTATATCATATGTAAGGATAGCACTTGTTTTATCTATTACATCTTTAGAAAATATAAAATTAAAATTTTTTATTACATAATATGAGCAATATATAATAAAACAAATAACAATTTGAATTATCATTTTTTTAAATAAATATTTTTGATTTGAAACAGGAACGTTTACTGTTTTATTTTGAAAATTTACATTAGTTCCTCTTTTTTTATAATATATTTCCTCTGCTCTTCTTAGCTTTTCATCTGGAGTTAAAACTCTCTCCATAAAAATACACCTCTTCCTTTGTTAAATATACATTTTCATTAATGTATATGTTGGAAGTAGGTGTTTTATGATTAAGAATATTTTATAGAATATTTATTATCAAAGCAATAAACATTATAACAGTTATAAATTTCAGTATTCTATATTTTTTTTCCAATTTTTTAGTGTCTTTTTTAGTGTTTTTTATTTTTTTTTGCTCTTCTATATTAGAAATATAGTTACTAATTACCATTTGGGCTTCTTTTACTATATAATCTTTGGGTTTATTAATGCTTTTTACATCTTTTTGAAAAGAGTCATCTTTTATATGTTTTTTTACATATTCCACACTTTTTTTATCTCGTTTTAGTATAACTATAGCTTCTTCTATAATATTAGATGGTAGATTTTTCAAAACTACAATATTTTTCATTTTATCTTCCATTTGGTACCTCCTAGAAAATTGGTTTATACAATTTATGTATATATTAATTTTTGCCAAATTTTCTAAGGTTTATACATTTATATATTTATAACATTGTATATGCCACTAGATACAACATCAGCCATATTCATTACCAAACTCAAAGATGTATTTTGTAAAAGCTTAAAATTATATTGAGGTATATTTACATTTTGAGATACGATTCCTTTTATGCTTAAGTCTCCTACATAATTTATCTTTTTATTTAATGCTTTTCCTAAATACATACCATTATTTTCTACAACAATTTTACCAATGTTTTCTTTTTTTGATATTGCAGAATCTATAGCAATTATAAGAGGGCTAGTATATTTTCTTTTTATATACATAATAGTATCATTTGCATTTTTAGCAGATATGTTTTCATCTAAATGACCAAAAATTTCTACTTCTTCTATATCTTTGAATAAATATCTTAATTTATATCCAACAATTGGACCGAAAAGAATCACCAGTTATTCTATCTGTTCCTACACAAAAAAATATTATTTTATCATATTCATTTTCTTGAACTTGCTTTTTTAATTTATTTGCAAAATCTTTAACAAAAATATTGTACATTTCTTTTTTTGCTAACATATAATCTCCTCTTTATTATGTTTATAAAATTATATGTTATTGCTTGCTTTTTATTCATTTTTACTAGTAGCAATAATTATATTTACATTTTGGGATTTATTATATTTTTTTATTATATCTTCCGAAAAACCGGCTAATTCATTTGATAATACAATAGTTCTATAATCCATATTTACTAATTGTTTTATTTTTTTATCTACAGATTCTGGTTCTTCTACATCATAAACGTCTAAACCTATATTTTTAAACAATTTAAAACTGTTATTGTCTTCTTTTAATTTTAACCAAGAAACTTTCATTTATACCACCACGTTTAGTTTATGTTTTTTTTTATATGTTATACAAAATTTTTGTATGTGTATTTAACTAATTGTATATTAATTTATTTTTTAACAACATTTTTTTTAACTAAAAACTATACAAAAAATATTATTTAATGATATAATTTCTATAAAATAATAGAAATGGTTTATACAGTAGAAAGGATTGATATAAATAATGGGAAATATTGTTGTATTAGATGATTTAACAATAAATAAAATAGCTGCTGGAGAAGTTATAGAAAGACCTGCATCAGTAGTGAAAGAAATTGTGGAAAATTCGATAGATGCAGGAGCAAATAAGATAACTATAGAAGTACAAAATGGCGGAATATCATATATAAGAGTTACAGATAATGGAAAAGGAATTGCACCAGATGATATGGAGTATGCTTTTGAAAGACATGCAACAAGTAAAATAAGAGTAGCGGATGATTTGGAAAATATTACATCTATGGGATTTAGAGGTGAAGCTTTAGCGAGTATCGCAGCAATTGCACATGTTGAAATGAAATCTAGAACACCAGATACAGAAATAGGATATAAAGTAGTAATAGAAGGCGGAAAAGTATTAGAAAAAGGTGAAACAGGATGCCCTGTTGGAACTACAATAACAATAACAAATTTGTTTTATAATACACCAGTAAGATATAAATTTTTAAAAAAGGATTTTACAGAAGCAGGATATATAGAAGATGCAGTAACTAGACTTGCATTAGCAAATACTAATATATCAATAAAATTAGTAAGTTCTGGAAAAACAATAATACAAACATCTGGAAATGGAATGTTACAAGATGCAATATATAGTATTTATGGAAAAGAAATAGCAGAAGGGATTGTACCAGTAAGCTTAGAATATGAAGATGTAAAAATAGAAGGAGTTGCAGGAAAACCGGAAATAGGAAGAAGCAATAGGACTAATCAAATATTTTTTGTAAATAAAAGATATGTAAAAAATAAAACATTATCTTCAGCTGTAGAACAAGCTTACAAAGGGTTACTTCCTATAGGTAAATTTGGATTTATAGTAATGAATATTGAATTAGCACCAAACAAAATTGACGTAAATGTTCATCCGGCTAAATTAGAAATAAGATTTCAAGAAGAACAGAAAATATTTAAAGCTGTATATTCATCAATAAAGCAATCATTATTGCAAGAAGAATTAGTAAAAAATACAAGTAAAGAAATACCAAAAGAAAATAAGGAGTTCTCTGCAATTCCAGTTCAAAATGAAAATAATACATTTAAATCTAATGAAGAGGATGAAGAAAAGTCAAGAGTGCCAAGCTTTATAAATTTGTTTAAAAGAAAAAAAGAAGAAATACATGTGGGGGCACCTAAAAATATAATTGGAGAGTTATATAAAAGTAAAAATGAACAAGAATATAAAAATTTAGAAGAAGACAAAACAGCAGAAATAAAAACTCCAACAGAAGAACAAGTAGATGCTATGACAGAAATCTTAAATAAAAAAAGAGAAATGACAAACAAAATAGAATATGCTAATCCAGAAGATACTTTAACTAATGGAGAGAATAAATTTGACGAAATGTATGTAAGAACTTTTGGAAAACTACCACCAACAGCAGTAGAAAATGAGAATGATATAGAAAAAATAGAACCTACAGGCTTAAAATTAGAAAGTGGAGAAAATATTTCAGTGTTTGAAGAAAAAGAAGATTATATAAAAGTTCCAAATTATAAATTTATAGGTATTGCATTCTCAACATATATAATTATAGAATTAGAAAATGAAATGTATATTATAGATCAACATGCTGCACATGAAAGGGTTACATATGAAAAAGTAAAAAAGAATTTTTATAGTCAAATGGAAAAAGATTCTCAATTAATGTTATTGCCAGATGTTATTACATTAACGCACAAGGAAATGGATATAGTTAATGAAAATTTAGATATGTTTGAAAAGGCTGGATTTACATTAGAAGAATTTGGTGATAATACAATAAAGCTTACAGGTGTACCTAATATATGTATGGATTTAGATACAAAACAATTATTTTTAGATATACTAGACGAAATAGATACGGTTGCGCTTACAGCTAGACAAGAAAAAGAAGATAAATTTATTGCAACAATAGCTTGCAAAGCATCAGTAAAAGCTAATATGGCATTAACTAAAGAAGAGGTTGATAGCTTAATGCAAAGATTATTAATATTACCTAATCCATTTACTTGTCCACACGGAAGACCAACAGCAATAAAAATGACTAAATACGATATAGAAAGAAAGTTTAATAGAAAATAATAAAGGAAATATAAATATGAAACCAAAAGTTATTGTTATAGCAGGGCCAACTGCTTCAGGAAAAACAGCATTATCAATTGAGTTAGCCAAAAAAATAAATGGAGAAATAGTATCTGCTGATTCAATGCAAATATATAAAGATATGAGCATAGGAACAGCAAAGCCAACTAAACAAGAAATGGAAAATATAAAACATTATATGATTGATTTTGTTTCTCCAGAAACTAGATATAGTGTATCACAATACAAAAGTGATGCATTACTATGCATAGAAGAGATTATAAATAAAGGAAAAATGCCAATAGTTGTTGGGGGAACAGGATTATATATAGATTCTTTAATATATGGTATAGAATTTCAAGAGATGCCTATAGACTTAGAATATAGAAATAAATTAAATAAGATAGCAGATGAAGGCGGATTATCTAAATTGTATGAAGAAGCATGTAAAATAGATGAAGAAGCGATGAAAATTATTAGTCCAAATGATAAAAAAAGAATAATAAGAGTTTTAGAAATATATAAACAGACTGGAAAAAACAAAACACAACAAAATATAGAATCAAGAAAAAACGAAGTGCCTTATGATTATAAAGTTTTTGCTATAGATATGGATAGAGAAAAACTTTATGAAAAAATAAATAAAAGAGTAGATATAATGATAGAAAATGGACTTATAGAAGAGGTACAAGCATTAATTGATAAATATAGCAATATTCAAACGGCTATGCAAAGCTTAGGATATAAAGAAGTGGTTGAATATTTTAATGGCTTAACTACAAGAGAAGAAATGATAGATAAAATAAAGATGGAATCAAGAAGATATGCTAAAAGACAATTAACATGGTTTAGAAAAAATAAAGATATAATATGGCTAAATGGATTAGAAACACAAAGTGAAAATATAGATAAGATAATTGCAAATATTTAAATTAATAATATATTTGAAAGGAATGAAATTTTTGGACGAAAGAAGAAAAATAAAGTATAATAAAAAATACAATATACTAATTGCAGTTGCAGGTATAATAATATTGATATATATATTGTATGCAATTATTAATTTAATAAAGTCTCCAACAGATGTATTTGTTATTGAATATGGCAAAGTATCATTAGAAGAATCTGCTATAGGATATTTAATTAGAGAAGAAACTATAGTAAAAGGTAGTAATTATGAAAATGGAATAGTACAGATAAAATCTGAAGGAGAGAAAGTGGCTAAAGGAGAAGCTGTGTTTAGATATTATAGTAATGATGAAGAGCAAATAACACAACAAATAAAAGAAATAGATACAAAATTAAATCAAGCATTAGAAAAACAAACTGAAATACTTCCTACAGATATAAAATCATTAGATAAGCAAATAGAACAAAGATTGGAAAGCTTAAATAAATTTACAGATACAGAAAAGATAAAAGAATATAAGAATGATATAAATACATATTTGACCAAAAAATCAAAAATAGCAGGTGAAAATAGTCCGGTGGGTTCATATATAAAGCAATTATATCAGGAAAGAAATATGTATGAGTCAAAATTAACACAAACTACAGAATATGTAACAGCACCTACAAGTGGTGTTGTATCCTATAGAGTAGATGGATTGGAAAACATACTAACAACCGAAGATTTTAGTAAAGTTAGTAAGGATTTACTAGAAAGTTTAAATATAAAAACTGGACAAATTATTGCAACAAATAATCAAGAAGGCAAGATAATTAATAATTTCGAATGCTATATTGCAACTGTTATGGATACAGAAAATGCTAAAGAAAGCAAGGTAGGTCAACGCGTAAAAATAAGATTATCTAGTAAGGAAGAAGTTGATGCAACTATTAGTTATAAGACAGAACAAGAAAATAGTGATGATGTAGTTTTAGTTTTAAAAATAACTAGTAGAGTTGAGGATTTAATAAGTTATAGAAAAATATCTTTTGATATAGTTTGGTGGAGTGATACTGGATTAAAGGTCCCAAATTCAGCTATAATATATGATGATGCAGGACAAGCATATATTATAAGAAATAGAGCAGGTTATTTAGATAAAATATTAATAAAAAAAGTAAGAGAAACCAAAAGTTATACTTTGGTGGAAAACTATGAAACAGAAGAATTAAAAGAAAAAGGATTTACAGCAGAAGAAATAAAGAAAATGAAGAATGTTGCATTATATGACGAAATAATGTCACAACCACAAAAATCAATGTTACAATAATATTACAAGAATATTAAAAAAATATTACAATTCAAAAAAAACTTGACATTAGGAAAAAAAAGTAAGATACTATATATATGTAAAAAATGGATACGAAGGAAAAATATTTTAGGAGGTTTTTGGAGTGGGAGCATTAAATAAAGTGTTAGATTTTTTTGGAATGGATACAGGAGCAGAAGAAGTAGAAGAAAACGAAAATGATGTATATGGATATAATTATAATGAAGAAGAAGAAAATGATGAAGTTGAATCAAAAGGAATATTCAACAGAAATAAAAATAAAGTGGTAAATATGCCACAAGTTCAACCTGTGAAAATGGTAATATCTCAACCTACAACATTTGAACAATCAGAAGAAATATGCAATTATTTAAAAGAAAAAAAATCTATTATAGTTAATTTAGAATATGTTAATAAAGATATAGCAAGACGTATTATAGATTTTGTAAGTGGTGGAGTTCATGCTCTAGATGGACACATACAAAAAGTATCTAATTCAATATTTTTAATAGCACCTATAAACTATGAAATTGCAAATGAAATGGCAAGAGAAGAAATAAAAAATAAACTATCAGTATCATGGTTAAAAAACAACTAAAGATAAAATATAATAAAATCAATAGAATAGAACGATAACTTAATCGTTCTATTACTTTAAACAAAGAAATCAATTATATAAATAAAACTAGAACAGAGGTAATTTTATTATAGTAATATTTATAATATAATGGAGGTAGCAAAAATGATAACACCACTAGACATTGAAAACAAAAAGTTTGGGAAACAAATGATGAATGGATATAATGTAGATGAAGTTGATGAGTTTTTAGATGACCTTACAGCAGATTATGAAAAATTATATAAAGAAAATGCAGAATTAAAGAAAAATGCTGATGAATTAAATGCAAACATGGGCAAATATAAAAGCTTAGAAACAACATTACAAAATACATTAATAATGGCTCAAACTGCGGCAGATGAAGTTAAAAATTCTGCCAAACAACAAGCTGATCAAATAATAAAGGACGCAGAACTATCTGCTAAAACAAGAGTGGATGAATTAAATAGTCAAATAACAATAAAGGAAAAAGAATTAGCAGAATTAAGAAAACAATTAGATGTATATAAAGCAAAAGTAGAATCTCTATTAATATCACAATTAGAATTATTAAAAGATATAAATAAGGACTAAAAATTTAAATATAAATTTAAAAGCATGAATATGAAGTGCACCCCAAATGTTAGACAAAAATCTAACGTTTGAAGGTGTATTTTTTATACGAAAAATTTTAACTTCAAAATTAAAATTTGATATTATTTTATAATTATGATATAATACTTCCATTAATTTAAAAGCGAGAGAGGAATGAAACTGTATGGATAAAAAAAGAATATTAACAGGAGATAGACCAACAGGAAGATTGCATATAGGACATTATTTTGGATCACTTGTAAAGAGATTAGAATTACAAGAGAGTGGAGAATATGATTCATATATATTGATTGCAGATGTTCAGGCTTTAACAGATAATTTTAATAATCCAGAGAAAGTTAGATTGAATGTAAGAGAGGTTGCAATTGATTATTTATCTGTTGGAATTGATCCAAATAAAACAACAATATATATTCAATCAATGATACCAGAAACAGCAGAGCTTACAATTTACTATTCAAATTTAGTTACAGTGGCTAGACTTCAAAGAAATCCTACAGTAAAAACTGAGATTGCACAAAAAAGAGATTTGTTTGGAGAAAGTGTAACTTATGGATTTTTAGGATATCCTGTAAGTCAAGCAGCTGATATAACTACTTTTGAGGGAGAACTTGTCCCAGTTGGCGAAGATCAAGAACCATTAATAGAGCAATGTAGAGAGATAGTAAGAAAATTTAATAGTATTTATGGAGATGTTTTAACTGAACCTAAAGTTGTTTTAACTAGAACAAGTAGAATTAAAGGATTAGATGGAAACGAAAAAATGGGCAAATCACTAGGAAATGCTATTTATTTGTCTGATACAGAAGAAGAAGTAAATAAAAAAGTTATGAGTGCTGTAACTGACCCAAATAGAATAAGAAAAGATGATTTAGGAAATCCTGATATATGTATGGTATATTATTATCATAAATTGTTTTCTGGTGAAGATGCTTGTAAAGCTTGTTGTGAGGAATGCAAGAAAGGTCAAAGAGGATGTGTAGCTTGTAAAAAAGAACTTGCATCAAATATAAATAATTTTCTAGCACCTATAAGAGAAAAAAGAAAGTATTACGAAGAAAGACCTGAACTTGTTGATGAAATATTGAAACAAGGAACTGAGAAAGCTAGAAAAACAGCACAAGAAACAATGAAAAAGGTTAGAAAAGCGATGAAATTAGATTATTTTCAAGAATAAAAGGAAAGTGAAGAAATAGAATGTTTGTAGATTATACAAAAATAATAATAAAATCTGGTGATGGCGGAAATGGTGCGATCACTTTTAGAAGAGAAAAATATGTAGCTGCTGGTGGACCAGACGGTGGAGATGGTGGCAAAGGAGGAGATGTCTACTTCACAGTAGATCCAGATTCCAACACTTTAATTAATTTTAGGTTTACAAAGAAATTCAAGGCGGAAAATGGAAAAAATGGTAGTGGTGGACATTGCCAGGGAAAAAGTGGAGAAGATATATATGTAAAAGTTCCTATAGGTACAGTAGTTAAAGAAGCAGAAAGTGGAAAAATAATTGCAGATTTATCAGAAGCTGGTCAAACAGAATTAATTTTACCCGGAGGAAAAGGTGGTAAAGGAAATTCACATTTTGCGACAGCAACTAGACAAGCTCCACATTTTGCACAAGGGGGACAAAAAGGAATAGAAAAAGAAGTAATATTAGAATTAAAATTATTGGCAGATGTTGGGTTAATAGGTTTTCCAAATGTAGGAAAATCAACGTTGCTATCAATGGTAACATCTGCAACTCCTAAAATTGCTGATTATCACTTTACAACACTAGAACCTAATTTAGGTGTTGTAAAGACAAAGCATGGAGATAGTTTTGTTTTAGCTGATATACCTGGAATAATAGAGGGAGCAAGTGATGGAATTGGACTTGGATTACAATTTTTAAGACACATAGAAAGGACAAGATTGCTGTTACATGTAATTGATGTTTCAGGTTCAGAAAATAGAAATCCAGTAGAAGATTTTTTCACAATAAATAAGGAATTAAAAAAATATAGTGAAAAATTAAGTGCTAGAAAACAAATAATAGTTGCAAATAAAGTTGATGTAATGCAAAATGAAGAACTTTACAAGAAATTAGAAAAAGTGGCTAAAGAACATGAAATGGAAATATTCAAAATATCAGCAGCAACTAATATGGGCGTTAGTGAATTGTTTGAGCATGTTGCTGAAGTATTAAAAAATTTACCAAAAGAAAATTTGTTTGAAACTGATGAAAAAATTATATATACATTAAAAGAAGAAAACGATGACTTTACAATAAGAATAGAAAAAGGAGAATATATAGTAGAAGGACCTTGCATAGAAAGATTACTTGGAAGAGTAAATATGGAAGATAATGAATCAATGTATTATTTCCAAAAATCTATAAAGCAATTAGGAGTAGAAGAACAGTTAAAAAAGATGGGAATTAAAGAGGGAGATACTGTTAGATTTATAGATTGGGAATTAGAGTGGTATGATTAAAAAGCCATTTTATAAAGAAAGGAAAAATATGAAAATTATATTAGCTTCAAAATCACCAAGAAGAAAAGAACTAATGGACTTATTAAATATAAAATATGAAGTTGTAGTAAGCGAAGCAGATGAATCACATGAGGAGAAATTATCTATAGAGGATGAATCTAAAAGGCTTGCATATATAAAAGCTAAAAAGGTATTTGATGAAACTTGTGGGGATAGAATAGTAATAGGTTCAGATACAATGGTAATAAAGAATAATAAAATTTATGAAAAACCAAAAAATAATGAAGATGCAAAAAGAATGATAAAAGAATTGCAAGGAAGTCAACACGAGGTAATAACTAGTATATGTGTTTTAATAGAAGAAAATGAAAAATACAGTGAATATACGGATTTTGATAAAGCAAGTGTATGTATAAAAAGCATGAGTGACGAAGAGATAGAAAATTGGATACAAACAGGAGAAGCGTTGGATAAAGCCGGTGCTTATGCAATACAAAGCAAATTTTGCGTGTTTGTAGAAAAAATAACAGGAAACTATACAACTGTAGTTGGATTACCAATGCATAAATTGTATGAAGCAATCAAAAAATATATTTAGAAAATTGGCAAAATGATAAAAATCCAAAAAAATGTTTGACATACTTATGTTTGTATGATATGATAAGTGCAAATGAATTTTTGGGAGTGATGTGTAAATGAAAAAGAAATCATCAGATGAGCTAAATAAAAGAGAAAGAGCTATACTTAAATTTATAGAAAAACATATTACAACTCATGGATATCCACCATCAGTTAGAGAAATAGGAAAAGCAGTTGGATTAAGTTCAACAGCAACAGTACATGGGTATATAGCCAAATTAACTGATAAAGGTTATATAAAAAAAGAAGACCAAAAGGGAAGAACTTTAAAATTATTAAAAGGCGGACTTGCAGATAGCCAACCTAGAATAGAAAAACCAGTTTATAGTGGGAAAGAATTGGTTGATGTGCCAGTTATAGGAAAAATTACAGCAGGAGAACCAATATTAGCTGTAGAAAATGTAACTGATACATTTCCTATACCAATAGATTTTGTAGGAAATAGCGAAAGCTTCATGCTTACAGTTAGAGGAGAAAGCATGATAGAAGCAGGAATATTGAGTGGAGATTATATATTGGTCAAAAAGCAAAATACAGCTAATAATGGCGAAATAGTAGTTGCATTAATTGGAGATGAAGCAACAGTAAAAACATTTTATAAAGAAAAAGATCATATTAGATTGCAACCAGAAAATAGTACAATGGATCCAATAATAGTGCCAAATTGTGAAATATTAGGAAAAGTAGCAGGGGTATTTAGAAAAATGTAATTTAATAATAAAAATGACAAAGAATATTGCGATATTCTTTGTCATTTTTATTATAGTTATTGAAAAATTATAATCCTAATAAATCTCTTGCTCGCTTTACATCATCAGCGTTTGCTGGTCTTATTCCCTCTAATTGGTATTCACAACCTAGATCTTTCCATTTAAATTTGCCCATGTCATGATATGGCAAAATTTCTACTTTTTGTACAGTTCTTAAAGATTTAATAAACATTCTTAAATCTATTAAATCTTGAGTATCATCAGTTATTCCTGGTATTAATACTTGTCTAATCCATATAGGAATATTATTATCACTTAAATATTTTGCAAATGCTAATTCTTTCTTATTAGAAAAACCTACTAAATCTTTACATTTTTCATCATTAATATGTTTTATATCTAGTAAAACTAAATCTGTATATTTTAATAATTCTTTTATGTCGTCATTAATCTCAAACATTCCGTGAAGTATCGATTGTTGTATGAATATTTTCTTGTTTTAATCTTTTGAAAAGATTAATTAAAAATTTAGTTTGTAATAGTGGTTCACCACCAGTAACAGTAACACCTCCGTTAGAAGGCAAAATATATTCTTTATAGCTTTGGATTCGTTTAACTAATTCGTCAACGCTTTTTAATTCTCCACTATTTACATCCCATGTATCTCTATTATGACAATATTTACAACGAAGAGCACAACCTTGCATAAATATTACATATCTAATTCCTGGACCATCTACAGTTCCAAAAGATTCTATAGAATGAATTCTCCCATAATTTTCCCTATCAAAAGTTTCCATAAAAATTAATCCTTTCAAAAAATATTTTTGATTAATATGTTTCGTTATATAAATGTATAATAAAAATCTGCTACACCTTAAAAATGCAGTGTAAGCAGAAAACAGAAAAAAGTTTTGATTTTAATGTATAGGGGGACGTTATTAAACGTCCCTATACTATAATTTAACTAAATTCTATCTTGAATTGTTCTATGAATTACGTCTAATTGTTGTTCTCTAGTTAATTTAATGAAGTTAACTGCATATCCAGAAACACGAATTGTAAGTTGTGGATATTTTTCAGGGTGTTCCATAGCATCTTCTAACAATGCTCTATCGAATACGTTAACATTTATATGGTGACCAGTTTTTGCAAAGTAGCCATCTAACATATTTACTAAGTTTGTTATTCTATCGTCTTCTTCTTTTCCTAATGCTTTTGGTGTAATAGCAAATGTATATGAAATACCATCTTCTGAATAATCATATGGAAGTTTTGCTATTGTATTTAATACGGCAAGTGAACCGTTTGTGTCTCTTCCGTGTAATGGGTTTGCACCAGGACCAAATGGCTCTCCAGCTCTTCTTCCGTCAGGAGTATTTCCTGTGTTTTTACCATAAACAACATTTGATGTAATTGTTAATATAGATAATGTGTGTTTTGAACCTCTGTATGTTTGATATTTTTGTAATTTTCTTAAGAATGTTTTTACTATATCAACAGCTATTTGGTCAACTCTATCATCATCATTACCATATTTAGGAAAATCTCCTTCTACTTGATAGTCAACTGCTAAACCAGATTCGTCTCTTATAACTTTAACTTTAGCATATTTTATTGCTGATAAAGAATCTGCAACAACAGATAAACCAGCTATACCACAAGCCATTGTTCTTAAAATATCTTTGTCATGTAAAGCCATTTCTAATGCTTCATAAGAATATTTGTCATGCATATAATGAATAGCATTTAATGCTTTGATATATATTTTTGCAACATAATCCATCATTACATTATATTTAGCCATAACTTCATCATAGTCTAAGTATTCTGAAGTAATAGGCTCAAATCTTGTTGTAATTTGTTTTCCTGAATTTTCATCTCTACCACCATTAATAGCGTATAGTAATGCTTTGGCAAGGTTTGCTCTTGCTCCGAAGAATTGCATTTGTTTACCAATTTTCATTGCAGAAACGCAACAAGCTATACCGTAATCATCACCAAGCATTGGTCTCATTAAATCATCATTTTCGTATTGGATTGAAGATGTTTGTATAGATATTTTTGTTGTAAATCTCTTAAATCCTTCAGGTAAATTATTTGACCATAATACTGTTAAGTTTGGTTCAGGAGCAGGTCCTAATGTTGTTAATGTGTGTAATACTCTGAAAGAGTTCTTTGTAACTAAAGTTCTTCCATCTACACCCATACCACCAATAGATTCTGTTACCCAAACTGGGTCTCCACTGAATAATTCATTGTATTCAGGTGCTCTTAAGAATCTAACTAATCTTAATTTCATAACAAAATGATCCATTAATTCTTGAGCTTCGTCTTCAGTTAATGTTCCATTTGCAAAATCTCTTTCTATATATATATCTATGAAAGTAGATGTTCTACCAATACTCATAGCAGCACCATTTTGATCTTTAACAGCTCCTAAATATCCAAAGTATAACCATTGAATAGCTTCTTTAGCATTTGCAGCTGGAACAGATATATCGAAACCATATTTTGCTGCCATAGCTTTTAAGTCATTTAATGCTTTTATTTGATCAGATATTTCTTCTCTTTCTCTAATTACATCTGATGTAAATTCATCTACGTCTAATACTTCTAATTCTATTTTCTTTTCAGCTATTAAAGCATCTACACCATAAAGTGCAACTCTTCTATAATCACCTATAATTCTTCCACGTCCATATCCATCTGGAAGACCAGTAATTAAGTGAGAACTTCTTGCAGCTCTAATATCTGGTGTATAAACTTGGAAAACACCATCATTATGTGTTTTTCTTAAAGTATGATAAATATATTCTGTTTCAGGGTCAACTTTTAGTCCATATGCTTCAGCTGATTTTTCTACTATACGGATACCACCAGCAGGCATAATTGCTCTTTTTAAAGGAGCGTCTGTTTGAAGACCAACAATTTGTTCTAATTCTTTTTTTATATATCCAGCGTCATAAGCATTAACTGCAGAAGGTGTTTTTGTATCTGCATCTAAAACTCCGCCATTTTCTCTTTCTTTTTTATATAATTCTAAAACCTCATTCCAAAGTTCTTTTGTTCTTTCTGTAGCGCCAACTAAGAAACTATCATCGCCAGTATATGGTGTGTAGTTGTGTTGAATGAAATCTCTAACATTTATTTCATCTTGCCATTCGCCACTTTTAAAATTGTTCCATTGATCAAATTTCATAAAAAAACCTCCTATATAAATATTGTATACAAAGTATATTTTAATATACTCACAACTATTTTATAATATCATAAAATAATTGTAATATCAACATTTTAAATACAAAATTTGCAAAAAAATGTAGAAAAATAAATATAATAATGATAGAATACAAGGTATAAAAAAACACAATTATATAGAGCAATGTGATATAATTTAAAAAATATATGTTGCATAATAAATTAAAAATACAAAGGAGAAATTTATGGATAAAATACTAGAAGAAATACAGCAAAGAATGCTATATAAAGAAACAATGTTATCTCCAGTTGCATGCAAATCTAAAAGTGCAATTAGATTGGTAGATGAACCAGAAGATATAAGACCAGCTTTTTTTAAAGATATAGATAGAATAATACATTCACTTAGTTATACAAGATATATAGATAAAACACAAGTGTTTTCATTTGTACAAAATGACCATATAACCCATAGAGTGCTACATGTACAATTGGTTTCAAAAATTGCAAGAACCATAGGAAGAAGTTTAAATTTAAATGAAGATCTAATAGAAGCTATTGCGCTTGGTCATGATGTTGGGCATTCACCTTTTGGACATTCTGGAGAAAAGTTTTTAAATGATATTTGCATAAAGCAAGGAATAGGATATTTTTGTCATAATGCTCAAAGTGTAAGAGTATTAAAAGATTTGGAGAATATTAATATAACAGTTCAAACTTTGGATGGTATACTTGCTCATAATGGAGAAATATTAAGGAATGAATATAAACCTAATTTTGAAAAAACAAAAGAACAATTTTTGGAGGACTTGCAAAGTGCTTTTAATACAAAATATTATAGTGAAAAGATAAAATCAATGACTCTAGAAAGTTGTGTTGTTAGAATATCAGATATAATTGCATATGTTGGTAGAGATATAGAAGACGCAATTATAGTAGGAGCAATAAAGAGAAGTGACATACCATATCATATAACAAGAGTTCTTGGAAATAATAATTCAAAAATAGTAGATACATTGGTAAAAGACATAATAATAAATAGCCAAGGAAAACAATATATAGAATTGTCAAAAGAAGTGTTTGAAGCATTGATGGAACTAAAACGTTGGAATAATAAGAATATATATGAGTCAAAAGAAGCAACTAAGAATTCTAATATATTAGAGAATTTGTTTAATAATATATTTGATGCATATTTAGAGCGAATAAATAATATTAATTATTTAACTACAATTCCGATAACTGAAAATACAAATACGTCAGATAAAATTTTTTATGAGTTTATAAATAGTAAAACACCAGAATATAGGAAAAACACAGATGAAAGAAGAATAATAATAGATTATATAGCTGGGCAAACGGATAAATTTTTTATATCAGAATGTGAAAAACATGTATTTGGATTTAGAGCTAATATGTTATATTAAGTAAAAGCTGTAATGAGAGTATTTTAATTACCTCATTACAGCTTTTAATGTTAATAATATATAATTGTTTGCATCACATAGGCTGTGGCACTTATCTAATTAAATTAATTTATTGAATATCTTGAACTTCTTCTTCGATTGGCTCAGATTTTTGTTCGTGTTCATTAATAGTTAATTCAGAAGTACAATGAGGGCATCTTGTTGCTTTATAATTTATCTCGCTCAAGCAGAAAGGACATGTTTTTGTTGTTGGTTCTACAGGAGGCTTTTCTGTAATAATTTCCTTTTTTCCTTGTCTTTTAAGTTTTTTATTTAGCTTTTTTAATTCTTTTTCTTTAACTTTATTAAATGTATCATTTAATCTATTTATATAACGTATCATAATAAAAATAGAAAAGGCAATAATTAAAAAGTCTAAAACAGAGCCGATAAAATTACCATAGTTAATTGATACTTGACCAACAGTTAAAGATAGAGAAGAGTAATCAACTTTGCCAGTAAGCATAGAAATTCCAGGCATTATAATGTCTTTTACAAGAGAGGTAACTATATTTTGAAATGCACCACCTATAATAATTCCGGACAGCTAAATCCATTACATTTCCTTTTGTTGCAAATTCTTTAAATTCTTTTAATATTTTCATAAAACTCCTCCTAATTGTATCAATAAGTAATAAACTAGTTCATTTGAACAGTACCTACTATAGAATTAATATCATCAATTTTATATTTTTCCATATAATTTTCTATTCCTTCTATAGCTTTTATGCTAATATCAGGACTAACAAAATTTCCACAGCCTATTGAAACAGCATTTGCACCTGCTAACATAAACTCAATAGCATCATTACCAGTAACAATGCCTCCCATACCTAAAACTGGAATACTAACAGTTTGTGCAACTTGATATACCATTCTTACTGCAACTGGTTTTACAGCAGGACCAGATAAACCTCCAGTATTATTTGCTAAATAAGGTTTCCTTGTGTCTATGTTAATACTCATTCCAAGTAAAGTATTTATAAGAGATACTGCATCTGCGCCAGCGTCTTGGACAGCTTTTGCAGTTAATGTTATATCGGTAACATTTGGTGTAAGTTTGACGATTAAAGGTTTATCTAAAACTTTTCTAACGGCTGAAGTGACTTCTTTTACACCTTCATAAGTAGTACCAAATGCAAGACAACCGTGCTTTAACATTTGGGCAAGATAGGTTAAGTTCAACTCCATCAATATCTAACGTGTTTAAAATTTTGCAAAGTTCAACGTACTCGTCAATAGAACTACCACAAGCATTAACTATAATAGCTGTGTCAAATTTTTTTAACCAAGGTAAATCGTTTTCTGCAAAATATTCAACACCTGGATTTTGTAATCCAATACTATTTAGCATACCACTAGGAGTTTCACAAATTCTAGGAGGTTTATTGCCAGATCTAGGTTTTAAAGAAGTACCTTTTGTAATAATTCCTCCTAATTTATTTAAATCTATAAATTGATCAAATTCTCTGCCATATCCAAATGTGCCGTGAGGCAACAGTTACAGGATTTTTCATTTTTATTCCTGCAAAATTAATATTTGTATTCATATTTTTTCCTCCTATTATTGTATTTCTATAGTGATAGGTTTAATAAAAACGCTACCACATAAAATATTAAATTTCAACATATGTTGCATCAAAAACAGGACCCATCTTGCAAACATGCACATATTGAGGGGCTTCTTTAGTACTTGCGGCAGTTTTTACTGCACAACCAAGACATGCACCAATTCCACATCCCATTTTTTCCTCTAATGAAATCTGGCATGGAATGTTTTTTTTGATTGATAATTTTTGAACTGCTTTTAGCATTGGTAATGGTCCACAAGCATAAATGCAATCTATATTAGATTTAGCTAAGTCATCAGCTAGATAATTTATTGCAAATCCATTTTCACCATAACTTCCATCATCAGTAGTAATAACAAGTTTTTTTGAAACATTTTTAAATTCATTTTCACACACAACAAAGTCTTTACTTCTAAATCCTAAGTAAGTATTAACATCTGCAATAAAAGAGGCTGTTTTTGCTAATTCAAAAAGAGGGAATACACCTATTCCGCCACCAATTATTGCTATATTTTTATAATTGTTTAACTCAAAAGTTCCGGTTCCTAAAGGACCTAATACATCTATTTCATCTCCTATATTTTTATTAGACAAAATATTAGTTCCTCTTCCTTTAACTTGGAAAATAAAAGTTATTGTAGAATTATTTTTATCAATATCGTATATACTAATTGGTCTTCTTAGAAATGGATCTATATTATTACTAACTTTTATTTCTAAAAATTGACCAGGCTTAGCAATGTCTGCAATTTCTTTTGCAGATATAACAAATTTGTATATATCAGATTTTAATTGTTCTTTTTTTATTAATTTTGCATTAATGTTAACAGGCATATAATAAAACCTCCTCAAAAATTTAGGATCGACAAAGGAGGCCGATCCTTGTAATATGTTAATTATTCAATAGTTTTGTATGTTCTAAAATTGCGGCATTTAATTCGTCTCTCATACGAATTGCTTCAGCACGAGTTGCTTTAGCAAAATCAGTTTCTTCAAAAGAATCTTTCCAATTTTCAGATTTGTATGCACACATAAGGCTTCTTGAGGCATTAACAATTCCACCTAAACCATTTTTATCGAATCCTAAAGCAATGTCTTCTGCTTTTCCTCCTTGAGCTCCATATCCAGGAATTAAGAAATAAGCTTTTGGCATGATTTTTCTTAGTATTTCTATTTGAACAGGGTAAGTTGCACCGACAACTGCAGAAGCAGAACTAAAATCATATTCTCCTATTAATTCTTCTCCCCAAGAGTTTACAAGTTCAGCAACTTTTTCGTATATTGCAGTTCCATCTTCAGTTTTTAAATCTTGCAATTCTCCAGAAGATTTATTTGAAGTTTTTACTAATACAAAAATTCCTTTATTATATTTCTTACAATCTTCAATAAAAGGTTTAACACTATCAATACCTAAATATGGATTAAGTGTAACAAAATCTACATCATATATTGAATAAGCTTCATCACCTATAGGTGTTTTGCCTATAAATGCATTAGAATATCCGGCAGCAGTAGTACCTATATCTCCTCTTTTTATATCTGCAATAACCATCATACCTTTAGATTTAGCGTAATTACATGTTTTTTGAAATGCTTCTAATCCTTTTATTCCAAACATTTCATAGAAAGCAATTTGTGGCTTAACAGCAGGAATAATATCATAAACTGCATCTATTAATTTTTTATTAAATTCTAATATAGCATCACATGCTCCATCTAAATCTGCAGAATGTTTTTCTCTTATACAGTTAGGTAGCATATCATATCTTGGATCTAATCCCATAACTGTTGGATTATTTGTTTCTTTAATTTTTTCAATCAATAAATCAATAGCATTTTTCATATTTTTAATCATCCTTTCAATACCAAGTATATAATTTTAATAAAAATTTATTTTTTATAAACAACATTTCCGTTTACAATTGTATATACAACTTGTCCTTTTAATTTTTTACCAATAAATGGTGTGTTTTTAGATTTTGAAACAATACTTTCTTTTTCGTATGTATATTCAATGTTAGGATCAAATATAGTAATGTCTGCAATGGCATTTTCTTTTATAACACCTTTATCAATTCCTAAAAGCTTTGCTGGAGAATAAGATGTAAGTCTAACCATATCTAAGTAATCTATGTATCCTGGCTCTATTAAATTTGTGATAGTTGCTGCAAGGACTGTTTCAAATCCTATAATACCATTAGGAGCTTTTGACAATTCTCTTGCTTTTTCTTCTTCAGAATGAGGTGCATGATCTGTGATAATTGCATCTATTGTACCATCTTTTAAACCTCTAATAATAGCTTTTCTGTCATCTTCAGTTCTAAGAGGTGGATTCATTTTAGCATTAGTACCAGAAACTAAAACTTCATCTTGAGTAAAGCTATAGTAATGAGGGCAAGTTTCGCAAGTTACATTAACTCCACGTGCCTTAGCATCTCTAATCATATTAACAGATGTTTTTGTACTTATGTGACATATATGAGAATGAACATGATTTGTTTCTGCAATTACAATTTCGCGCGCAGCCATAATTTCTTCAGCTTCTGGAAAAACTCCTTGAACTCCAAGTTTTTCTGCGATAGGTCCTGCGTTTATTGCACCAGTAGCAACAGATTTTTCTTCACAATGTGATGCAACAAAAGTACCGAAGATTATAAGCTTTAATAATAGCTTCTCTCATAATTCTAGAATTAGCAACTGGAATACCATCATCTGAGAATGCAATAGCTCCAGCTTTTTGTAATTCTGCAAAATCAACTAATTCTTCACCTTTTTCACCTTTTGTAACACTAGCGTAAGGAAGTACATTACATTTAGCAACTTCTTTAGCTTTTTCAATAATTTTTTGCAAAACAATAGTGCTATCTAGGGTTGGATTAGTATTTGGCATAGGACAAATAGTAGTAAAACCACCCTTAACAGCACTGTTAGCACCAGTTTCTATAGTTTCTTTGTATTCGTATCCAGGTTCTCTTAAATGACAATGAATATCAATCATACCTGGAATAATTGATAAACCTTCACAATTAATAATATTATCAGCTGAATCAGTTATATTTTCTTCGATTCTTTTGATTTTATTATCTTCTATCAAGATGTCTGTTTTCTTTTGAGTATTTGTTGCGTAATCAATTAAAAAGCCATTTTTAAGTAATAATTTCACAAAAACTCCTCCTTCAAATGTATTTTGTAAATTTTATCATTATTTGTAGAAAAAGTAAATAATATATTGCTATTTTTTTTTAGATATGATAAATTGGAAATAATGGTATAAGAGCAGAAAGATGTATAATATTATAAGTATGCTACTTATATGAATTTATAGGAGGTATTAGTTATGAGTGAAGTAACTTCATATTTGTTTGAAACAAATGCTTTGAAAATTTGTCCAGAAAATAAACCATTTTGGTATACGTCAGGAAAGATTGGACCTTATTTTATAAATACACATTTTATTTATGGAAGTGAAGAAGCTGCAAATGAGTTATTAAAATTTATAGATGCAGAAAAAGAAAATAAAGAATCAATGCCTAAAAAAGTTTATGAAAAGACTATGAAACAATATAGAACAAATAAAATATATAAAACCGTAATAGATGAGATGGTAGAAAAAATAAAACAAAATATAAATTTAGATGAGATAGATTTTGTTTCTGGTGGAGAAAGAAGAGATTGGTTCTTTTCTTATGCAGTATCAAATTTGTTAAAGAAACCACATATAACAATATTTAAAGATTTATCAACAGTAATAACGGATGAAGAAGGAAACAATATCCAAGTAGATTGTGCAAATAAAAAAGTATTACATGTAGCAGATTTAATAACAGAAGCTTCAAGTTATATCAGAGCATGGATACCAGCTATAAAGAATATGGGTTCAAAAATCGTATGGAGCATAGCGGTTGTAGATAGAATGCAGGGAGGAAAATCTAAATTAGAATCAGAGGATATTAAATCTTACGAAATAATAAGAGTAGATAATGATTTATTTAATGAAGCATTAAAATTAGGTGTAATAAATAAAGAACAATTAGATATGTTAGTAAAATTTAAAAGTAATCCAGATGAAACAATGAGAGCATTTTTAATAGCACATCCAGAATTTTTAGAAAATGCATTAAAGGCAGATGAAAAAACTGCTGGAAGAGCAAAACTTTGCATAGATGGAAACTTATATAATTTGCAATAAAAGTGAATCATGATAATAACACTTTAAAAAAAGTTTACATAAATTATATATACTTTCAACCCAAATTATAATATACAAAGATATGAAATGATAATATATAGTAAGGAGAATGATATGCGAGTAACATTTTATTCAAATTTTTTGACACACCATCAGGTACCATTTTGTATAGAAATGCAAAAAAGACTAGGGGAAAATTTTAAGTTTGTTTCAACTATGAAAATATTCCAATGGAGACTTGATATGGGATTTAAAGATTTGGATGCGGAATATGATTTTGTGGTTAGAGCTTATGAGAGTGAAACAGAAAGACAAAAAGCAAAACAACTTGCAATAGACAGTGACGTTGTTATTATTGGTTCTACAACGGATGAATTGATAGAAGAAAGATTAAAACAAGATAAATTAACTTTTAGATATAGAGCAAGAGTATTTTTGTTTTTAGATGGATTTTTTAAAACGATATTTAACAAAGAAAAGGCAAAATTATTTTATGATAGACATATTAAATATAGAAAAAATAAAAATTTATATATGTTATGTGCTAATGCCTATGGTGCTAATGATTTTAACTTCTTAGGACTATATAAAAACAAAATATATAAATGGGGATATTTTTTAGAAACTAATGAGTATGATATAGATAAGTTAATAGAACAAAAAGAAGAAAATAAAGTTATAGAGATAATTTGGGTAGCGAGATTTATAAATTGGAAACATCCAGAAATAGTTCTAAAATTAGCTAAAAATTTAAAACAACAAGATTACAAGTTTAAAATAAAAATGCTAGGAACGGGAGTACTAGAAGATAAAATAAAAAATGAAATAAAAAGGCAAAGTCTAAGTGACTGTGTTGAAGTTGTAGGACAAGTACCTAGCGATAAAGTAAAAAATTATATGGAAAAGGCAAATATATTTATAGGAACAAGTGATAGCAGAGAAGGCTGGGGGGCAGTAATAAACGAGGCGATGAATGCAGGATGTGCTATTGTTGCTAATCAGAAAATGGGTTCTGTGCCGTTTTTGATAAAACATAATGAAAATGGAATTATGTATAAAAATTATAAAGATTTTGAAGAAAAAGTAAAATTACTTATAGATAACAAGGAACTAAGATATAAATTTTCAAAAAATGCTTATCAATCAATCACACAGGAATGGACAAGTGGAGAAGCAGCTAGCAATATAATAGAATTATTTAATGCTATTATAGAAAAAAGGGAGAGTGAAGTGAAAGATGGACCAGCAAGTCTTGCAACCAACTACAGAAAAAAGATTTAGTGTAATAGTTACAGCATATAATTTAGAGAATTACATAGAAAGAGCTATAAAAAGTGTTGAAGATCAAACAATCCGAAATATAGAAATAATAGTAGTAAATGATTGTTCGACAGATAATACCGATGAAAAAATGAAGTCTTTAATAAATGAATATAATAATATAACATATATAGTACATAAAGAGAATAAAAGAGCAGGTGGAGCTAGAAACACAGCATTGCAAATCGCAACTGGTGAATATATTGTATTTTTAGATGGAGACGATTATTTAGCTGATGCATTTGTACTAGAAAAATTAGATAAAGTTATTGGAAATGATAGCGTAGATGTAACTTATTTAGGATTTAAAATAGAGGGAGATAGAGAAGAATTAGTTATACCAACAGAGGAAACCTGCACTAAAACCTATAAAGCTGCTACAGATAAATACCCTAATCCGTGGAGTAAATGCTGGAGAAGAGAATATTTAAATGAAAATAATATAAGATTTCCAGAGCATAGATTTTATGAAGATGTGTTATTTGTTTATAAAGGAGTTATGAAGTCCAAGAGTTACAAAATTGCTGATTTTGTTGTTCATAAATATACAAGTGGTAGAGTAAATAGTATGACTACAACAGTAAATTTTAATAATGTAGAGGATACTGTAAAGAATTTACAAGATTTGATTGTTTTAAGAAATACTGAATATACAAAAGAAATAGATATTATTATAAAGAAAGAAGTTAATATGTGTAAAAAGAGATTAGATGATGCAATGGATAAACTATATAAATAAAGTTTTTATGAAACCATATTGTTAGATAAAAAATGACAATGTGGTTTTATTTTGTTTTTGAATTTTATGAAAGATTTCAAAAAAACAAAGGCAACTTATTGGTTAAACTTAAGCTATTTGACAAAAAATAGGGTTGGAGATATAATAAATATAATTGCGCAAGCAAAATGATTAAGCGATAAAGAAGGGGATTACAATTATTAATACAGAATATTTTAATTGGAAAAACAAAATCAATGAAGATGAACTTAAAGAGTGTGCGAAAATCATTAAAGAAAATGGAATAATAGTGTTTCCAACAGAAACTGTATATGGAATTGCAGCAAATGCATTAAGTAGTGAAGCGGTAGAAAAGATATATTTGGCAAAAGGAAGACCGGGAGATAATCCACTTATAGTACATATATCAAGTAAGGAACAAATTAAAGATATATGTATTATAGAAAATGAAATAGAACAAAAATTGATAGATAAATTTATGCCAGGACCATTTACTTTAATATTGAAAAAGAAAAGTATAATTCCAAATATTGTATCAGCTTCATTAGACACAATTGGGGTTAGAATGCCTAGTCATATAATTGCAAATAAATTTATAAATGAATGTGGAGTTCCTATTGCAGCACCAAGTGCTAATATTTCTGGCAAACCAAGTGGTACAATAGTTGAAGATATAAAAGATGAATTAAATGGAAAAGTAAATGCTATAATAGATGGAGGAATATCAGATATCGGATTAGAGTCTACCGTTGTTAAAGTTATAAACGGTATACCAGAAATATTAAGACCAGGAAAAGTAACAAAAGAAGATATAATAAGTGAAATAGGAATAGCAAAAGTTAATGAAAAAGTTTTGGCAAAAGTAGAAAAAGAAGAAAAAGTTGAAAGTCCAGGAATGAAATATAGGCATTATGCTCCAAATACTAAATGTGTCTTGGTTAATATATTGGATGATAATAAGCAAATAGAAAAAATTAATCAAATAATAAAAGATAATAAAGATGTTTGTGTAATAGGATTTAAGGAACACAAAGATAAGATAAAGTGTAAAAATTATATAGAAATAGGAAATAAAAATGATCTAGAAGAATTCTCTAAAAAAATATATACAGAATTAAGAAAGGTAGATGAATATAATGTTTCACTAGTTATAATTGAAGGTGTAATCCAAGAAGGTTTAGGTCTTGCAATTATGAATAGACTAATTAGAACATGCGAGTATAACATAATTACAGAATAATGAAACTTTTTTGAGATATGTATTGTATTTGTGGTAGGAGGATTACATATGAAGTCAGAAGAGAAAAGATTTAGTATAATAACATGTGTGTATAACGTAGAAAAGTATATTGACAAAGCCATAGAAAGTGTTTTGTCACAAGATTTTAAAAATTATGAATTAATAATTGTAAATGATGGTTCGACAGATAAAACGTTAGATATAGTAAAAAAATATAAGGATAAAAGAATAAAGATTATAAATCATAAGAAAAATAGTGGACTTAGTTGTGCAAGAAATACAGCAGTTTCTGTTGCTAAAGGAGAGTATATATTATATTTAGATGGTGACGATACGTTATATGAAAATACAACATTATCTAAAATAGATAATACTATAGGAAATGAAAAAATAGATTTAATATATTTTGGAGTACAATATATTGGTGGAAATGGTAATAAAGCATATATTCCAAATGAGGAGAACTCATCAAGGGAAGCAAGAATTGCTTGTGATATGCACTTCGCGGTTTCTAGTAAGTGCTGGAGAAGAGATTTCTTGAAAGAAAAAGATATTACTTTTATAGAGGGAATATATTATGAAGATATGATTTATTCTATAAAGGCATCTATATTTGCAGATAAATTAAAATATGGAAGTTTTCCTATTTATAATTACTATAGAAATAGAGAAGGAAGCATAATGTCAACACCATCAACTAAACGTTGTACAGATATGTATATAATGTTAGCTCATTTGATGGAGTTATACCAAATAACTCCAAAGCAATATAAACCATATTTATTAAGTTTTATAAAAAATGAAACTAATAGTTTACCAATGAGAATTGATGCAATACTTGATTCTTTAGAGAATGGAACTAATTCGCCGGTATTACCTAAAAGAAATTATAAAATGATTGAAAAGGTAGAAGCATAGAATGGAACAAACAAAAATTATAATTGTTAGACATACTCAAACTACTGGAAATGTAGAGAAAAGATTGACTGGTAGGGAAGATTATCCAATAACTGAATTGGGCAAAAATTATATTAATAGGCTAACAGAAAGACTTAAAAATATTAAATTTGATAGAATTTATGCAAGTACATCTGGGAGAACTGTAAAAACTATAGAAAAATTAGCTGATATTAATAAATTGACAATAGAACAAGATGAAAATTTGTGTGAAATGTATTTTGGAATATATGATGGTTGGAAATGGGAAGATGTAGATGTAGTAAATCCTAAAATACGTGAAAATCATATAAAAACAAATGAAATAAAAGGAATACCAGAACAAGAAACAACTGAGCAAGTACAAATTCGAATGACTAATGAAATTACAAAACTTGCACAAGAAAATAATGGAAAAACAATTTTGATATGTTCTCATGGAGTTGCTATTGAAGCTTTTTTAAGAGGAATAACAAAAGAACCATTTATTTGTAATAGAGAGAAATATAGTCAGCACAATACAAGTGTTAATATAGTTGATTATAATTTAGAGAATAATAAATATAAAATAGAATTATTAAATGATATAACACATCTTATGTAGTTATAAATGAAAAACCAGTGAACTTAAATTCACTGGTTTTTTAGATCTTAGCGAAAATGTGTGTTATGATTTTTTTGCCTTATTAAAAGGCTGGCACTTTTCTTCAAGATCCAGTGGATGTTCGTCTTCAAGAGAGTTAATCTCATGAGTGAGAGACGAATCAAAATGGTCAGAGATTTCTCCGCCGTGATAGAGAGGCTTACCTCTGTCGGTCCTACCCAGCCCAGAAATAGGTTCAGCTGAATGGGTGGATGAAGAAGCAAACTTGCTGTCTGCACCACCTATCGGCGAAATCTTCATTGGGTTTGTGTTGGAACGATGGGAAAAGTTGCTATCGGGTCTTCCTGCCATGTACAAAAACCTCCTTTAAAAGTTTATACAATTATTATACTACTGAATAAGCTAAAAGTAAATATATGTAGGTTTATTCAATAGATTTTAGAGATTCAATCATATCAACTTTTTTTAAAGAGAAATGAATGAAAATATTTACAATAATTGAACAAAGTACAGTTATTAAAATAGCATAAATGTAACTAATGAATTTTATGTCTGCACTAAACATTATTAAATCTACTTCACAAGTTTTTATAACATATGCTTCTAAAAAATAACCAATTATTAAACCTAACATAATTCCAATTGCAGTTAAGAAAATATTTTCTCTGTATACATATGAAGACACTTCTTTATCATAAAATCCTAAAACCTTGATTGTAGCAATTTCTCTTATTCTTTCACTAATGTTTGTATTACTTAAATTGTATAAAACTACAAAAGCAAGTGCGGCTGCAGATATAATAAGAACCCAAACAATAGCATTTAAACTGTCGAAAGTTTTATCTAGAGAATACCTAGAATTATCTAATTGAATTACTGCAGATACAGAATTGTCTTGTAGCAATTCTGAAGAAAGTTCATTTTGAGAAGCTTCATTCATGTTGGCATTTGCAAATATCATATTACATTGATATGGAGTTTTTGTTAATGATTCGTATAAAGAACTGCTCATGTATACGTAATGGTAAACATAGTTTTCTGCGATTGCAGAAATTTTTACTTCGTATGAATTACCATTTAACGGAACAAGTATGTTGTCTCCAACAGATACATGTAATAATTTAGATAGCTTTTCTGTAATTATAACTTCATCATCATTTAAATGAAGTGGCTCGTGGTTGATTCGAGCTTGCAAATTTATAATATTTTCAATTGTTGCAGAATCTGTGGCTATTAGAATATATGAATCAACTGAAGTTTCATTTGCAGATATGTTAGCACTATTTATTTTTAAATTTGAATAATTAATATTGTGTTCTTCTAATATCTTATTTGCATTTTCTAATGAAGAATTGTCTTTAATTCCTATTTGAATATTAAATTTATATATGTTGTCAAATTGTTTCGGAACTAAAGCTGTAACTGAATCTTTTATTCCAAAGCCAGTTACAACTAATGCTGTGCAACCAGCAATTCCTATAATAGTCATATAAAATTTCTTTTTGTATCTGAATATATTTCTGCAAGTTACCTTTTTAGTAAAATTTAATCTTTTCCAAATAAAAGGTATTTTTTCTAATAAAATTCTTTTACCAGTTTTAGGAGATTTTGGTCTCATTAAGATTGCTGGTGTATTTATCATTTCTGAAGTACAAGAATATATAGTTGCAATTAAAGTACATGTTAAAGAAACTATGCCTGCAATGGCAGGGATTGTTATACTAAAATATAAAGAAACTTTTGGCAAATTATACATGATAGCATAAGCATTAGCTATTATTCGTGGTATTATATTGATTCCAATAATTGCTCCTAAAATGCTTCCTATAATAGTTGCAAGAGTAGCATATAAAATATATTTCATAGCAATAGATAAGCTAGAATATCCTAAAGCTTTTAAAGTTCCTATTTGTAGTCTTTGTTCTTCTATCATTCTAGTCATAGAAGTTAGGCAAACTAAAGCAGAAACTACAAAAAATATAATAGGAAAAACTTTACCAATAGCATCTATTTTTTCAGAATTTTCTTTATATTCAGTATATCCTATATTGTCTTCTCTTGAGAAAATATATGTTGTTGGGTATTGAATTTGAGAAATATACATATTAGCATTTGGCGTGTTTATATAAGTAGATATTATAGAGTTATATCTATCGTCATTTATATCTTTGACTAAATTTTCTAATTTAGTTTTAACAGAAGATATATAATTTGAATAGTCGGAACTATAAGTTAGAAAGTTATTTGGATTCTTTAATGTAATATATAAATCTGTGTAAATATTTGAATTAATTATATCTTTTGTAACATATATGAAACCAGACACTTTACCATTTCCTATTTGTGAATTGCCTCTTTCTATAGATATATATAATGGAGACTTTATTTTACCTACAACTTTTAATGAATTAGTTGACAAAAAGTCATCGCTTTCAATATTAATATAATCACCTATGTTAACATTTAATCTTGAATCAATTAATATTTCATTTGAACTAGATGGAAAAGTTCCTTCTACAAGTTCTATTTTGTTTATATCATTTTCAATTGAGAATACTTTTATAACACTTTCGGAATTGTTTAAATTTATAATCATATCTTTTGAATATGAAGGATAAATATTTTTAATTTCTTCTATGTTATCTTGTATAATTTTAATAGAATTATCCGTAAATCCTAGAGTGGATTTCAATGTAAAATCCATAAAGTTAGAATCAGAAAAATATTTATGAGCTGTATACTTCATGGACGGAGTGGTAGCTTTTATACCAGAATAAAAACCAACTCCTAATATTACAATTAATATAATAGAAATAAATCTTTTCCTGTTTGTATGTATTTCTTTGAAAAAATCTTTAATTAGTGAAGAATTCATGTTTTCCTCCTTAAATGTTATATAATTCTTGTTTTACCATTCTATCTTATCAATAGAAACTGGAGAAGTGTTTTTCTCGACTTTTTGAACACCACCATTTTTAAAGTAAATAACTTTATCTGCCATTGGTGTTATAGCAGAGTTGTGAGTAATGATAATTACAGTCATATGCTCTTTCTTTGCCATATTTTGTAACAGTTTAAGAATTTGTTTTCCAGTATTATAGTCTAAAGCTCCTGTAGGTTCATCACAAAGCAAAATTTTAGGATTTTTAGCAATAGCTCTCGCAATTGCTACTCTTTGTTGTTCGCCACCAGATAACTGAGAAGGAAAATTATTTAATCTATCTTGAAGCCCAACTTGTTCTAACACAGTGCTTGGGGTTAATGAATTTACACAAATTTGAGTTGCCAACTCTACATTTTCTAATGCAGTTAAATTTTGTACTAAATTGTAAAATTGAAACACAAATCCGATGTCATTTCTTCTATATTTGGTTAATTCTTTTTTGCTTAAATTACTAATATTTTTATTGTCTACAATTACTTTGCCAGAAGTTATTGTATCCATTCCACCTAAAATATTTAAAGTGGTAGTTTTTCCTGCACCACTAGGGCCAACAATAACAGTAAGCTCGCCTTTGTCTATTTCAAAAGAAGTATTTTCTAAAGCTTTTATAGTAACTTCTCCCATTTTATATTCTTTACAAACATTTTTAAATTCTATGTAAGACATAAATTTCACTCCTTTTATAATAATGTGAATTATATAACAGTACTTGCTTTTTTACAATAGAAAAGTAGAGAGTATTTGTTATAGTAACACATTTTAATGTTTAGACACATATTAAATAGTGAATAATTATAGAAGAAGATAAAAAGGAGAATTAAATATGAAAATAGGTCTAGCTTTAAGCGGTGGTGGAATTAGAGGAATTGCACATGCTGGCGCTTTGAAAGCGTTAGAAGAAAATGATATAAAAATAGATATAATAGGTGGAACAAGTTCAGGCAGTTTAGTGGCTTCTTTGTATGCACTAGGCTATTCCCCATATTATATATATATATTATTTAAAAAATATGCCAGTGAATTAACAAAGTTAAACAATTCATATATTGCATCTGGAGTAGGAAATTTTATTATTAATAAAAAAGTAAATATAAGTGGGTTAAAAACAGGAGAAAGTATAGAGCAAACTTATAACAAATTAGCAAACAAAAAAGGAGTGGATAGAATTTCTCAAATAAAAATGCCTATTGTTATACCGGCTGTTGATATATCTACTTCAAAAGAATATGTATTTACATCCAAAATACCAGAAGGAGAGGATGAAGAAAAGTATATAACGGACATTAGTGTAGGTAAAGCAACGAGAGCAAGTTCAAGCTTCCCTGTCGTGTTTAGCCCGTGTGAATATAAACACTATATGTTTATAGACGGAGGAGCACTTGACAATATACCTGCTTTAGAAGTAAAAAAGCTAGGAGCAGATAAAGTTATATCTATAAAATTTGATAGCGATACAGTAACAAAAGATAGTAATATAATGGATATTGCCATGAAAGTAATAGACATAATGGGAAGTAAGGTTTCAGAAGAAAGTTTAGATAAAAGTGATTATGTGATAACAATTCCTTCTGATGGAACAGGACTTCTAGAAACTACTAAGTTAGACTATTGTTATAAATCCGGATATATGACAGTTATGGAAAATATCAATGATATAAAAAAGATAATAGAAAAGTAATCATATTTATAGTGATACCAAAATATAATTTACAAAATAAACATCATATATTTTATGATGTTTATTTTGTAAAGAGAATGAGGTGTTAAAATGAATATTGTATACGTAAGTAAAGCAAAAAATATGGATGAAATGCTAACTAAATGGCAAACTAAATTGCCTTTGGTAATAAAAAAGAAAATAATCAAAAACAAAATTAGCTTTAAAAAAAGTAAAGAGAATATAGAGTGTAAAATATTTTTAATGGATAAAATAAAAAATAAGAATTTAGAAATTATAGGACAAAAATTAAAAAATGTAATTGTTGCAAATGAGTATAAAAATGTTGTTCTTTCTAATGAGATAAAAAATAATTCAATAATAGTAGACAAGTTACAAGGCTTAAATATATTAGATGGAAGATGGCTATTTAACTATTTAATATTTGATATTATAAAGTATATTTCATTAAAAAGAAAAAAAGAAATAAGTGAGAATGAAATATCTATTTTAGTAAATAAAACAACAGATACTAATGTGCAGAATATATTAAATATTGCACAAAGCGTAAAAGTTTTAAATATAGTAACAGAAAACATAGCGATATTTAAACAAATCGAAGAAAAATTGTATAAAGAAAATGGTATAATGATAAGAGTAACCAACAACAAAAAGAAAAGTTTATTAAGGTCAGATATAATAATAAATATAGATTTTACTAACGAAGAATTTGCAAAGTATTATCTGCCTAGCAAACGGGGTAGTAGTTAATATTAATCAAAAAATAAAAATAAAGAAAAAGAGTTTTGCTGGGATAAATGTTAATGGATATTGTATTAAAACACCTGAAGAATACAAAAGGGAAGCGTTTAACGATAATGAAATTTATGAAAGTGCAATAATGTGTAAAACACAGTTTCAAAATATAATAGATAAAATTAAAAATGATCACATAGAAATAGTATCGTTAATTGGAAACAATGGTATTATTAGTGAAAAAGAATATATAACTTTACAATGAAAATATATATGTGTTATACTAAAGCCAGTATACAATTTATGTATTGGCACTTAGCCACGAATTTATAATTATAGAACTATTAGAAATAGTTATTGTATACTAATACTTTTAAGAGGATATGTTTTATATCCTCTTAAAAGTAAAATAATAGCAATGGAGATTAATATGTGGAAAAGTTATTTTTATAATATTCAAAAAAAATATAGTATGAGAGTAAGTAAAACAATGCCACTAGTAATTAGATTAGATGGAAAAAATGTGACAAAAAATAAATCTATAGATTTATTAGATAGAGAAAAAGAAAATAGCTTTAGTAATGCCTTAGAAAAAACAGCCAAGTATTTTACAGAAAAATATAATTGTTTTGCAATATTTGGCTCAGACGAAATAAGTATTATTTGTCAAAATCCTAAAGTAGTGGTAAAAGATTTAGATTCAGATGAAAATTATCATTCAAATGAGATAATAGCATTATTTACGCAGTATTTTTTTGATTATTTTAATGAGTTTGATAAGCATAAAAAAATATATTGGCATGGAAAATGTTTTTCAATTTCAACAGATAAAATTATATCATATGTAAAACATCGTTCTAGAATAATTCAAAATGTAATGACAACATATTTTCTAGTAAAAAAAGGTATGTATAATGGAAATGAAAAACTAGAAACTAGAATAAATACATGTAATACAATTGATGGCTATAATACTGTAAAAGATTTTGAAAAGGGAATGTTGTATTATAATGGTAAAAGAATTAATTTAGATAAATTTTTAGAAGGACAAGTAGTAGAAACTAACCAAATAGACATAGATAATTTATTTTCGGATTTAATGTAAAAAAGCTATTCTAAAACCATCTATATAATTATATAAGTTGTTTTAGAGATGAATGCAAATATATTACAAAAGTTTAAAAATGTATTGACAAATCTTGAAAAATAAGTTATTATAATATATGTTTTTAAGAAGAAGTATCCACTTCTCACCTTATTCGCTAAGAAAAAAGGTTAAATATAACTAAATAATTAGTTTATTTATAGTGGATTGACTTTTTAAAAAAGTCAATTTTTTAGTTTATGGAGGTGTTTTTTATAAAACAAGAATTACCTATTAATTCGCAGATAAGAGCTGCTTCTATACAAGTAATTGATGAAGAAGGTAAAAAATTAGGTATAATGTCATCAAGAGAAGCACTAGAAATAGCTGGAGAGAAAAATTTAGATTTAGTAATGGTATCTAATAACACAGACACACCAGTTTGTAAAATAATGAACTATGGTAAATATAAATTTGAGCAAGCTAAGAAAGAAAAAGAATCAAGAAAAAAACAAAAAACTGTAGAAGTAAAAGAAGTTCGTATAACACCAGGAATAGAAGACCATGATTTTAATTTTAAAGCTAAAAATGCTAGAAAGTTCATACAAGAAGGAAATAAAGTTAAAATAACAGTCAAATTTAGAGGTAGAGAACTTAACTATACAAAACTAGGCGAAGCAACACTTAATAAATTCATAGAAGAATTATCGGATGTTGCTACAGCAGAAAAAAAGCCTGTATTAGAAGGCAAGAACATGTTTGTAATTTTAACACAAAAATAAATTTGAGAGAGGAGAAAGTATTATGCCAAAATTAAAAACAAATAAAGCTGCAAAGAAAAGATATTCATATACAGCTACAGGAAAGGTTAAAAGAACAGCTGCTAATAGAAGACATCTTTTAGCAAACAAAACAAAAAGACAAAAGAAATCTGCAAGAGTTCCATCAGCATATGTTGATAAAACTTGCGAAGCAGGAATAAAAAAATTATTACCATACGGTAACTAGAATTAATATAGAGAAATAGGAAGGTGAAATAAAATGGCAAGAGTAAAAACAGCAAGAACAACAAGAGCAAGACATAAAAAGATATTAAAACAAGCAAAAGGTTATTATGGTGCAAAACATTATAGATTTAGAATGGCTAATCAAGCTGTTATGAAATCTTTAAAATATGCATATGTAGGAAGAAAAGATAAAAAGAGTAATTTTAGAAAATTATGGATAACAAGAATTAATGCAGCAGCAAGAATGAATGGAACAACATACAGCAAAATGATAGCTGGAATGAAGAAAGCAAATATAAACATAAACAGAAAAATGTTAGCTGAAATAGCTGTTTCAGACGCTGAAGCATTTGCAAAAATAGCTGAACTTGCAAAAAATGCATAAGTAATAATAAAAAGCAAATTCAAATTATTTGAATTTGCTTTTTATTTTTTTATTATTATTAGCTTATTCTTTTTTCATTTTAGGTTTTGCAATTAAAGAAGCAATGTAGCCAAAGAACACTGCAGCAGCGATTCCGCCTGCAGAGGACTTTATTCCACCTGTAAATGCGCCAACTAGTCCGGTTTTTGCTACTTCTTCTATGGCACCTTTAGCAAGTGTATTACCAAAACCTGTTAAAGGAACACTTGCACCTGCACCAGCAAATTCAACTAATTTTTCATACCAACCAAGTCCACCGAAGAATTGTACCTGCTGTTACAAAGATTACCAAAATTCTTGCTGGAGTTAGTTTGGTTTTATCTATTAAAATTTGACCTATTATACATATTAATCCGCCGATAATAAAACATTTTAGTAACATAATCCAATTTATTTGTTGAAAAAATTCCACAAAATCACCTCGTTTATATTAAATATTTTTTGCTTAATAATTTACTTTAACACTCAATACTAACTGCGTGGGCGATTCCAGGTATAGATTCCCCTTGCTGAGCACTGGTTGCATTAGTTAACGCACCTGTTGCAACTAATAATAATCTTTTCAATTTCTTTTGCTTTAATTGATTAAACAAGAATCCAGAAAAAACAGAAGCACAACAACCACAACCGCTACCACCAGAATGAACATCTTGTTTTTCTCTATCAAAAATTAATACTCCGCAATCATTATAATTAGCTTTAATATTATAACCTTTAGTTAATGCTAATTCATTTAAAATTTCTTTACCTACGTGACCTAAATCCCCAGTTATTATTGCATCATAGTAACTTGGATTTCTTCCTGTATCTTTAAAGTGAGTAATAATAGTGTCTAATGCAGCAGGAGCCATTGCTGCTCCCATGTTATTTGAATCTTTTATTCCCATATCAACAATTTTACCAGGAGTAATGTGAGTTATATATGGACCCATTCCATCTTTAGTAAGAAAAGCACATCCTGCTCCTGTAACAGTCCACTGAGCAGTAGGGGGTCTTTGATTTCCAAGTTCAAGAGGAAATCTAAATTGTTTTTCGGCACTACAAAAGTGACTAGATGCTGCACATATAACATTGCTTGCAGCGTTTCCGTCTATAAAGACTGAGCCTAAGCATAATCCTTCAACGAAAGTAGAACATGCACCAAATATTCCAAAAAAAGGAATGTTTAATTCTCTTAGTCCGAAACTTGATGAAATACATTGATTTAACAAATCACCGGCAAAGCAAAAATCTATATTTTGAGCGGGAATTTTAGATTTAGTTATAGCCATATTAACAGTTTCTTTTATAATTTTACTTTCGGCTTTTTCCCAAGTTTTTTCTCCCCAAAATTCATCTTCTAAACATTGGTCAAAATATTTTGCAATAGGACCATCAGATTCTTTTGGACCAACAATTGAAGCTGTTTCTAATATAGTAACGGGGTTATTAAATTTAATTGTTTGTGAGCCTAATTTTTCCAAATTAATCATCTCCTATACTAAAGTAATACTTTGAGTGTTAAAAATTAAGTAAACTATTCCAACAATGATAGATGTAGAAATTCCAAATACTAATACGGGACCAGCGACAGTAAACATTTTTGCTCCTACACCCATTACATAGCCTTCAGATTTATATTCCATAGCAGGAGAAACAATTGAATTTGCAAAACCTGTGATAGGAACTAAAGAGCCTGCTCCAGCAAATTTGCCTATTTTATTAAACAAATTAAGACCTGTTAGAAATGCACTAATGAAAATAAGAATTATAGAGACAATTGTTGAACTTAAAGTTTTATCGAGACCTCTATATTTACAAAATTCCATTATGATTTGACCTAATGTACAAATCAATCCACCAACCCAAAATGCATTAAAGCAATTTTTTAAAATAGGTGAATTTGGAGATTTTTTATTAACATAGTTTTGATAATCTTTTTTTGTATCTAATGGTTTCATATTAAATTATTTCCTTTCTTAATTATTCTTCTCTATCTTTGTCAATAGTAAAGCATAAATCTATTGTAGCTCGGTATTCAACAATTTTTTTTCCATTAATTTTTGCAGTTTGTTCAATAACTGTAAGAGAAGTTAAATAATCTATTGTTTTAGATGCTTCAGCAACAGTGCTAGTAATTGCATCTTTCCATGATACATCGGAAATACCAGTTAATCTTAAATGTTTTTCAGTAGCCATAAGTGCCCCCTCCATTCAAAAAATATAATTTAATATTATATTTTACAAAATTTTAAAAAATATACATTAATATTTCGTAAGTATTACATTTAAATGACATTTGTGTTATATATATTGACTTATGTTAAAGAACATTTATACTAATATTGAATGATTGTATAAAAGGAGAGAAATATATGTTAAAGCAACAAAAAGGAATAACTTTATTGACATTAGTTTTAGCAATAGTTGTACTGCTATTCTTAGCAGCAGTAGCTATAGCAATGGTTTTAGATGAATTGAAATATGACCCAGAACCAGTAGAAGTACAAACAAGCCATGCTATAAGCACAAATGATGCAAATCAAGAAACACCAGTACCAACGGAAGAAGTTGCAGAAACACCTGCAGTTATTGAAGAAACACAAAATTAATAAAATAGGAGTTTTGTATGAGAATTGGTTTAGACATTGGTGGTAGTCATATTGCAATTGGTTTAATAAACGAAAATTGTGAGCTTGTTATAAAAAGAGAAAAAGACATAAAAATAAGTGAATCTAATAATCCGTCACAAGCTTTAAAAGATAATATAATTGAATTAATAGAAGAAATTATTAATTATATTGGAAGTAATAACATAGAATTAATTGGTATAGCATGTCCACGGAAGTTTACAAGATGGTAAAATTTTAAATGCTAGCAATTTGAATATACAAAACATGGATATTGTAAAAGTTTTAAAAGATAAATTTGATAAAAAAATATTGTTAAGAAATGATGCACAATGTGCAGCTTTAGCCGAAAAAGAAATAGGAAGCATAAAAAATTATGATGATGTAATTTTCCTAACAATAGGAACCGGTATTGGAGGTTCAGTTTTTTTAGGAGAAAAAATGCTAACCCCTAAAAGACAAAGAGGATTTGAGATAGGACATATGGTTATGGACTTAAATGGTAAAAGATGTACTTGTGGAAGAAAAGGATGTTTCGAAACAATGGCATCAATGAAGAAATTTAAAAATGATATAAAGGAAAGATTAAAAATAGATTCAGAAACCACTGGAGTTCAGATAAGACACTTACTTGAATATAAAGATCAATATGATAAAGTAGAAGATATAATAGATAATTATATATATAACTTGAGTGAAGGGTTAGCAAATTTGATTACTATATTTGCACCAGAGGCTATAGCTATAGGCGGAAGTTTTGCACATTATGATAAGTTTTTATTGAATAAGTTAAGAAATGAATTAACAAATAAAGATGCATTATTTACTAAAGATTTAGTTCCCCAAATAATATTAGCATCATTAAAGAATGAAGCGGGAATTATAGGGGCAACATTAGATAAGGAGGAATAAATATGGGAAAGGTAAAATCTCTATTTAAAAAATTATTTGGAAAAGAAGGTTATCTTCAATTAGAGGCACCTAGCTTGATGGATGATAAAAAAGAAGAGAATACTACAGATAAGAGAACAAATTTTGTAAAACAAATACAACAAAATATAGAAAATAATACCACTCAGGAAGAAGTAGAAGTTAAGCAACCACAAGCTACTACTGTAGAATATAACCCAGAAGGCATTGCACAAGATTCACAGTGGTACCTTGATTCAGGATTAAGAAGAGATTATTATCAAACTGGAAATGGTTCTAAATATATGGGAGCATTAGAGGTTATTCCAGAATCTGCTGAAGTTAGGGTAATAAAATGTAAATATAAGGACGAAAATGATCAAGAATACAAAGTAGAATTAGGAAAAGCTACAACAAAAGATTATACAAAGATTGTTCAAATGATAGATAATATTGTAGCATTGCAATTATCAGGAAAACAAAAGCAATTAAATGTTACAGCAGATGTAGATAAATTATATGAAGAATTAACTAAAAGTGGATTTAAATTTTCTATAGTAGGGAAAAAGATTCTATCACAAGATGACAATAAGCCATTAAAATTGTCTAATTTATCTCAAACTTCACAATACAAAATTGATTTTTCAGAACTTGAAACAGATGATGTTGTGAGTGAAATTCCTGTTTTAAATACACAAGCTATTGTAAAAGACGAAGGAAAAGAAATGGAAAGTGAAATAAACACTAGCATTAATGAATATATTGGATTTTGTAAATTAGCTATAGATATTGGATGCTTTGATACTGTTGATTGGACTAATATAGACATAAGAAATCGTGAATTCAGAAAAGCTGGAAATAGGGATTATAACGAATCTGGAACAGTTTTATATAGTAGAAAAACTAGTGCTAAAAAAGAAAGTTTTGATACTATGGAAAGAATTTATTTTACTACTGCAGATGAAATAGCACTTGAAAAATCCGTAAGAAATGCTTTAGTTAAAAATGGTGAAACTGTTCATTATTACCAAGACGAAAAGGAAAATATGATAAGAGAAATGGCTAGAAACAAAATTGTAGATTATACAGTTTTGTTAGAACAATATATACAAGCATATAAAAGCAACAATCCAAGAGCTTTAAATGAAGCTAATTTATTAAATGATATGATGACATTTTCACAAATAAGTAGAGTTAAACAAAAAGAAAGAACAAATGAGCAAATACAAGAACAGTCTGTTGCTCATGGAGAACTAGATGAAAAATAATAAAAGAAAAGTTGTATCTATTTTTGTAATAGGTACAACTTTTCTTTTATTATTGATTTTGTTAAGTTTACTTAAATAATTTTCTTTTGCATTCAATTATTTTTTTCTTATAATAAATATCAATTAGTTCTAATTGTTGTATAGTAAGAGAGTTTAATGTTTGAGGGTATTTTTCTATAAAATATATAATTTCTTCTATTTGTTTATTTCTGTTTAATTTTTTGGTTAAAATTGATTCACTATTTGAGTCTTGTATTTTGTAGCTATCAAAGATATTGTTTTTTCTTTTAACATATAATTTATTATTCATATGTTTTCTCCTTACTACTATTTTGTAAAAGCTTTTCTAGCTGATTTAATTTGGCTTGGTTAGCTTTAATACTTTCTAATAATTCTGTTTTTCTATCTTGAGTTTCATGAATTGGTTGCAATGATGTTTTTGAATGTTCTTGAGTTGCTTTATCATATTCTTGAATACTAGGAACTATTCCAGTTGGGTTAAAGATGTCTTCGACGTTTAGGTAGTTATTTTTTGCTAAACTATATACAAAAAAGTTATAATCTAAATTGTTTTCTCTGTTAAACTGTATTTCTTCTATCTTCTTTCTGTATTCTTCTAATATTAAATAGCATCTAGATAGAAGAAGTTGAGTACTTGAAAGCTGTGATTGCTCGGTAGAATTTGAAGATGAGGGTTCATTATTTAGTTGCAAGCCCTTAGATTCTAGAACTTTTTTTATACTTGTTATGCTTTTTGAACCTACACATTTTAACGCTAATAGATCTTTTTCAGATAATGAAATAAGTTCAAAAATTGTATTAATACCAGCTCTGTGTAAAGAATTAGATAATCTTAATGAAAAATTTAAATCGTCTATATTGGTAGTGTTATTTTTATTTATAAATTGATATGTGCTTTTTGATGGAGCAACCATAAATAGAAGATCTGATATAGTATCTATATTTTTGTAATTATCTAGTTGCCATAGTTTTTTTGGGGTATCTATTAATTTTTCTAGTAAAAGTTGTACATATTCTTTTTGCGTATCAATTCCTAATTTTGATAAAGAAACAGACCTGTTTGTATTTTTATTGACAGTAACATGTGCTCTTATAATATTTATAATTTCTATTGCATTTTGAATAGTTTCTAACTCTGAATTCACATTTATTGCAATAGAACCGTTTAAATTGCATTGCAGGCAATTTGTTTGAAACTACATCTTTTTTTATTGCTCTAACATAAGCTCCTGATATACCTAACTGTCTTCCAATTTGCTCAGTAGCAAATTTTTCGCCATTTAGACCATAGGACATTTCAATTATTTCCTTTTGCCTATCTGTAAGTTGATTTATATAGCTGTCAAATATATCAATATCTAGGTACCAACCATCCTGATAAGTATTAGTTATTTCATCTTGCCCCCAAATGTCTTTATAAAGGGTTATATATGATAATTTTTGTTCTTCTGTAATCTCTCTTTTGGATATTGTAATACCTCTGTGACCACAGAATACTTTACCATGAAAATCGTAATTAATTTCTCCGGTTTTGAATTTTTTTGTAAAATTATCAAAAGATCCATAATTTCTTATGATATCTATAACATTAGTTTTGGGTAAATTATATGTTTTTATTAAAGCTTTAAGTTCTTCTTGAGAATATAAAGATAAAGGATTCTGAGTTGATTTTTTTAAGCTTATAGTTTTTGGTGGAGATAATTTTTTTGCTTTTTTCGATGATGGTAAAGAAGTGCGTTTTTTATGTTTCGAATCAGAAATTATTCCAATATCTTTAAATTGCTGTAGAATATCTGCATCCATTTTTAATATACCAGCAAAATATTTATGTCTTATAGAAGATTTTAATAAGCCTATATGATAACCTTTAAAAATAGTATTATATTTAATTTCTTTACCTGTTTGGTGCATATATTCAGTCATTAATTCCAATTTTTCTTTATCACTTATATTTGAACTTCGATTTCTTTTTTCTTTTGTTATTATACCAGCTTCAATACATTGAGATAGTAGATTTTCATCTATATCAAGAGTACCATTAAAATACTGTTGCCTAATATGATTTTGGAAAGAAGAAAGGTTGTAACCTTTGTAATGGGTGTTACGGCCAACATTTTTGCCTGTCTCTTTGATATATTCCATTAGTAATTCTATTTTTTCTTCAGAGTGCAAACTAATATTCATATATTACCTCGATTCATAATATAAAAAACAATTTATTAATATTTTAACATAAAATAATCATTTTAACAATAATGGGTTTAGGCTTTTGGGTGGTGTAATGTAGGTTTGGACTATTGACAAATAATAAAAATGAGAATATAATAAAAACATTAGTTACCAAATTGGTAAAGAAGAGATTTATGTATAAAAAAGAGTGATTCGGAAAAATTATTTTATATGCTAGAAATATTTAGGTGTGTTATTTTTAGCAAAAACGTGGATTTTACATATAAGGATGAAAATCTGTATTTTTTAAGTGTTCGGTAAAATGTAGTTTATATACAAAAAATAATAATGGTTATTGTACCTTTACTAATAAAAACATTAGTTATTAGTTTTGATGAAATCTACAATTTAATTAATAAAGAATCATTAGTTTAATATGTTAAACTAATTTTTTTACGTAACATAAATACATATTTAGTATAGGAGGAAGATTAATAGCAAATGGAAGAGAATTTAGAAACAAAAGAACAAAAAAAAGTAGATTATAAAAATAATCACAAGAGAGTACCAAGACCAATGAAAGACAAAAAAGAAAAAACATCAAAAGAGGTTCAGGTAAAATTCAAAAAAAGCAATTTAAAAGTTATACCATTAGGTGGTTTATTAGAAATAGGAAAAAACATGACTGTATTTGAATATGAAAATGACATAATCATAGTTGATTGTGGTTTGGCATTTCCAGAGGATGATATGTTAGGTATTGATTTAGTAATACCAGATATAACTTATTTAGAGAAAAATAAAGATAAAATAAGAGGTTTATTTATAACACATGGTCATGAAGATCACATTGGTGCAATACCATATTTTTTAAAACAAATAGATGTGCCAATATATGCAACAGCGCTTACTGTTGGATTAATTGAAAACAAATTAGAAGAACATAAGTTGTTAAGAAAAACAAGATTAAAAACAGTAAAACAAGGACAAACAATAAATGTTGGTTCAATGAAGGTAGAGTTTATAAGAAGCTGTCATAGTATACCTGATTCTGTTATGTTTGCAATTCATACACCTGTTGGAACTGTTATACATTCAGGAGATTTTAAGATAGATTATACACCAATAGATGACGAAAGAATGGACTTGGGAAGACTTGCAGAACTAGGAAATAAAGGCGTTTTAGCATTGCTTGCAGATAGTACTAATTCAGAGAGAAAAGGATATACAATGTCTGAAAGATCTGTTGGAAAGGTATTTGACAAACTTTTTGTTAATTGTACAAAAAGAATAGTTGTTGCAACATTTGCATCTAATGTGCACAGAGTTCAACAAATAGTGAATTCAGCAATAGAGAATAATAGAAAAATTGCAGTTTGTGGCAGAAGTATGATAAACATGATTGAAACAGCAAAAAAATTAGGTTATATACAGGCTCCCGATGACTTGTTTATAGATATAGATATGATAAAGTCTTATCCAGATGAGCGATTGGTTATTATAACTACAGGAAGTCAAGGAGAACCAATGTCAGCTTTAACTAGAATGGCAACAGGTGATCACAAGAAAGTTGAGATAACGCCAAATGATTTAGTTATAATTTCTGCAACACCAATACCAGGAAATGAAAAATTTGTTTCAAAGGTAATTGATGACTTAATGCAAATAGGAGCTGAAGTTGTATATAGTTCTTTAGCAGATGTTCATGTTTCAGGACACGCATGTCAAGAAGAGCAAAAATTGTTATTGTCATTAGTAAAACCAAAGTATTTTATACCTGTTCATGGGGAATATAGACAATTACTTGCACATGCTGAAACAGCTAAAATGGTTGGAGTAGAACCAGAAAATATATTTTTGCTTACAAATGGAAGAATATTAGAGTTAGGCGAAAAGAATGCAAAACTTGGCGGAACTGTTCCTTTTGGAAAAATAATGGTTGATGGACTAGGTGTTGGAGATGTTGGAAATATAGTTTTAAGAGATAGACAACACTTATCTCAAGATGGATTAATAATAATAGTTTTAACAATGGATTCAACTGGAGAAGTTGTTGCAGGACCAGATGTTATTTCAAGAGGATTTGTGTATGTTAGAGAATCTGAAAACTTAATGGAGGATGTAAAAAGGGTAGTTAGAGAAGAAATAAGAAAATGTGGAGAAAAGCATATAAAAGATTGGGCAACTATAAAATCTGCATTAAAAGATAATTTAAGAGACTATATATATCAAAAAACAAAACGTAATCCTATGATTTTACCAATTATTATGGAAGTATAATAAAATACAGCAATACCAAGCCTTTTGAGACTTGGTATTATTTATTTGTTACTATTTTGTTACCTATGGTTTAAGTTTTATGAGAATTTATTTTATATTGAATAGAAATTCATTCTGTTAATGCTAACGAATATTGTAAAAATGAAAAAATATATAAAGTAATGTTTGCAGAAAGTCAAAAAATAGGATATAATATTTAAGATTTAAAATTATATGTAGAGTTTTATAAAAAAGCTGAATTAATTTTGTCTATTATTATGGAGGTATAAAATGGATAATAAGGATAAAATAGATGAACTGATGGCTAAATTAATTGCAATTCATGATGAATTGCAGACAGAAACTATGCATAAAGATATTGTAAAAAAGTATAATTTATATCCAAAATTTATTGCAGATTTTCAATATGTAACAGATATGGATAAGCTCCGTGAAAATATAGAATTTATAATTGATGGTGTAAAAAGTGGAAAAGATAATGTAAAAATTGCTGCTGATTTAGGATATGGTTTAAATGTTTTAACCTATATTATAAGAGAAATGGGATATGGTGACTTTAATAGGGATAAAGCAGAAGAAACACGAAAGATAGAAAATGTATGGAAATGCTATAAGTTTGGTGAAATGCCATGTAGAATAGCTAAACTATATGGACTTACTGTAGAAGAAACAGAATTTATTATAAGTAATTTTGAAAAAAGAGTTAATAAACGTATAAAAAGGGTTATTAAACGTAAGCTTGAAGAAGGCTTTGACAGAGAAGCGGAAAAGGAAAGTATAAGAAATTGCATGAAAGTGAGTGATGAAATAATTGATTACATAATGGATGAAAAGCCTTTAAACAAGCCAGATGTATTAAAAACTACAAGAATAAAAGATATGAGAGAGGTTGATAGAGATGAGTTATAAAGAATTAGCAGATTTAATATTTCCAAATGCTAAGGAAATATCATATTATGAGGAAAAATATCCAGAAAGAAATTTGCCAGAAGGAGCAATAGTTACAAGATATGCTCCTAGTCCTACTGGATTTATGCATATAGGAGGTCTATATCAGGCTTTAATAGCTATCAAATTGGCTGAGCAAACTAAAGGGGTATTCTTTTTAAGAGTTGAAGATACTGATCAAAAAAGAGAAATAGAAAATGGAGTAGAAGAAATTATAAGTGCTTTAAAAAAATTTGGACTTGAAGCAGATGAAGGAATGACATCAAGTGAAACAGAAAAAGGTATGTATGGTCCATATAAACAAAGTAAAAGAAAAGAAATATATGAAGCGTATGCTAAATCTTTAATAGAAAAAGGACTAGCATACCCATGTTTTTGTACACCAGAAGAATTAGAAGAAATAAGAAATAAACAAGAAGCTGCTAAAATAAGGCCTGGATATTATGGCGTATGGGCAAAGTGTAGAAATCTTCCAATAGGTGAGGCAATAGAAAGAATAAAAAATGGCGAAAAATATATAATAAGATTCAAATCTCAAGGAAGAGAAGATAGAAAAATAAAACATCATGATGTTATAAAAGGAAATGTAGATTTCCCAGAAAATGATCAAGATATAGTAATAATAAAAGCAGATGGACTTCCAACATACCATTTTGCTCACGCAATAGATGATCATTTAATGAGAACCACGCATGTAATAAGAGGAGATGAATGGCTATCATCAGTCCCATTGCATTTACAATTATTTCATGAGTTAGGTTTTAAACCACCTAAATATGCACATATTGCTCCAATTATGAAAAATGATGAAGGAAATAAGAGAAAATTAAGTAAAAGAAAAGACCCAGAAGCTGCTGTTAGTTACTATGAAGAAGAAGGTATACCAGAATTGGCAGTAAAAGAATATTTATTAAATATAGCTAATTCTAATTTTGAAAATTGGAGAAGAGCAAATCCAGATAAAAAAATAGAAGAATTTGAACTTCAATTAAATAAAATGGGAGTTAGTGGAGCTTTATTTGATATGGTAAAATTATTAGATGTAGCAAAAATAGTTATATCTAAAATGTCAGCTGAGGAAGTATACGAAAATGCATATAATTGGGCTAAAAAATATGATTCTAGTTTAGAAAAATTATTAAATGATAAAGAATATGCTGTAAAAGTATTTTCAATTGAAAGAGGAAATAAAAAGCCAAGAAAAGATATTTCAAAATGGTCAGAAATAAAGAATAATATTTGCTATATGTATGATAACGAAACAATAGATTATAATTATCCAGAAACAATGAATAAAGAAGACATTAATAAAATTTTAAAATTATACATAGAAAAATATTTTAACATAGAAGATGACAAACAAACTTGGTTTGATAAAATGAAAGACTTAGCTGAAAATGTTGGTTTTGCAAGAGAAGTTAAAGAGTATAAGCAAAATCCAGAAGCTTATAAAGGACATGTTGGAGATATTAGTATGGTAGTAAGAGTTGCGGTTACAGGCAGACAAAATACACCAGATTTGTATGAAATAATGCAAGTGTTAGGAAAAGATAGAGTTGAAAAAAGAATAAATGCAGCTATAAAATAATGCATAATATTTGAACTCGTAAAAAATGAATATAATTATATTAAGAATAAATTTTTTAGGAGGAATCCTATGGAATATAATGTGGGGGATATTGTAAAATTAAAAAAACAACACCCATGCGGAAGCAAACTATGGGAAATAACTCGAGTAGGAGTAGATTTTAAACTAAAATGCTGTGGCTGTGGGCATGTAATAGTTGTAGAAAGACCAAAAGCATTAAAAATGATAATATCAAAAGAATAGCTTTAGATGGAGAAATATAAAAGTGAAATGAACATTTTAGGGTTCGTTTTGAAGATATATTTCTTCTTTTTTTGCAATTAAGATAAAAACTATTGCAATATAAAACATATTGGTATATATTTATGTAGAAAATTAAATTAGCATCATTAGGTAATTAGAAATAAAACGAAGGAGAATTTTTAATTATGATAAAAGCTGAAACCCTTGGTACTGTACACACACACACACACACACACACACACATTATGTAGTCTAAAAAACGAAATAAAAACATAGATAAACACAATATTCTATGTGTATTTTTTATACGCATTGAATATTGTGTTTTTTTGTTAGTTTTATTGCAATATATAATAGCATTTTTGTTCTGCTTTCCAAGGTATTTAAGATATATATACTGTATGGATGATGATATACACTGAACTTTATTTAATCTTCAATGTAGAACTCGCCCTAATATTTATATATCTATTAGATATTACATAAAGTGTTTTTTTATGAAACTAGTATTCGTAGTTAAATTTATATATAAGAAATATCAAATACTATGGAAAGTGTGTAATTGATAAATATGAACAAAGGAGGAAGAATTTAAGTGAAAAAACAGCTAAAAAATAAAATGTTGAAAATTATAATTATAAGTTTAGTAGTATTTATAATATTATTGCTAATATTATTCTCCGAAGATATAATAAAATTACAAAATAAAAACAGTATAGCATTATTAGAAAACTCATCATTTGAAACAATTACAAATAATCCAAATATTCCTAAAATTTCAGCAGGAATGATACCTGTAAAGTGGGATGGAAGTTATTGGATAATAACAACACCAAACGATACTGAGTGGTACAATTATGAAAATGGAAAATTTGCACATGTAATGTTGAATGATGGATATTATCAAAGTGAATTAATACAAGATATGACAAATAAAGAATTGGCTAAAGATAATATTGGGTGCCAAGTTTCAGATGGCAAAAGAGGTAGTATATTTACGTGGATACCAAGATATGCATATAAAGAAAGTGGAGAAGTTAAGTATGCTCCAACAGAATTGCAACTAGGTGGAGAGTGGATTATACCAGATATTTTCACATATACTGTGTCAGATGCAACAAAACCAGATTTTTCATTAGGTGGAGTATGGCTACAAAAAGATGTAGATACTGCATATTCAAGTAAAATGACAGAAATGCAAAAAGAAGATGGAATATATGGATTTTTGGCACATACAAAACCAGTAAAAATTTTAGCAGAGGATACAAAGGTAATTCAAAAATATATAGAAAATGTTAGTACAATCAATTCATTAGATGATATTTCAAATACAAATCGAATACTACTAAAAATAGTAGATACACAAAAATATGAACCAATAAAAGCAAATATAATACATAACAAAACAGAACAAAAAATAGAAATAAGAGTTACATATACCTCAAATGGAATACGAGAAATAGTAGATGATTATGGAAATGCGATGGCTCTTACACAAACAGATGGAGTGATATTAGCAGATACAGGAAATGTGGGATTAGCTAAAGGAACATATTATTTTACTGTAATAGATAACAAAGACAATAAAAAGGAATTAAGTATACAGCCAAATGTAGACAGCTTATACAAAGTAGCATATATAAGTGGAACGGATAACATGGTGCATTGGACTACTTATAATAAAACACAGGAAACAAGAACGAGTGCAGAAAATATTTTGTTAAATCAAATAAGGTTAGAAGATACTTCTACAACATATAGCAGAGCAATAAAAGACAAAAATAGTGCAATAACAGCAATAGGAGAGGAAACACGTAATAGTGAAGATGAACAAATATATTTTTATGGTAGATATAAGGCTAATGAAAATAATACATATTCTGTTAGTGAAGATTTAAATTATAGCACAGTAAAATATAAAAAGGGATATTACTTAGAGGGATACCATTATTTATATTATTATTATGCTTTTCAATTATATTCATTGAATCAAAGTCAAGGGGAAATAACATTAAGTCTACCAAAAAAAATATATAATGATACATCTTTTAAAACATTATATTCAAATTCTTCAGGAATACCAACTTTTAATGCATATGGTAGTGGAGATAAAAATATGCCTAGTTCAGCAACATCAAAAAATGCTTTTTATAAATATGTTTATTCTTCAACAGAAAATGATTATTATGTATTTAAAAGATATACAATGACAATAAATAAAAAAACTACTTATTCGCGAGGAGATTTTATAGAATATACATCTGGTACTACAGATCAATATCCAAATAATGATCGCTCTGGTTCGTACTGGTATGTACGAAATAATCTTATGCCAAAGTATACATTATACAAATATGACCAAGACTTAATATTAAAAAGTACATATGATGTTGATACAAAAACAATAACAACAATACCAATAGATATTTCTAATAAAGGAAATAACAAAGTAAAACTTACATTAAGCACGTCAGGTTCTACTTATAAAACATATATATCAAATGATAATACAACATGGCAAGAAATAACAGATATAGTATCAGGAACACCGAAAGAATTAGATGTAGATGGATGGAATAATTTATATTTAAAAATAGAAGCAAATACAAGCCGAATAGATAATATAGATGTAGCGTATTATAAAGATTAAAATAACCAAAAAGAAGTTACTTAAAACTGTAACTTCTTTTTGGTACAAAACTATATTTAATGTCAATTCAATAGTTTATAAATTAACTTTTATAATTTATTTTCTAATCGCATATATAAAATTGGATAAGGGTTTCCTTGTTCATCTAGTTCTGCCCTTTTATAAGTTTTAAATCCCATGTGTTCATAAAATTCTTTTGCGTTAGGATTTTGTTCATTGACTACTAATTCATTAAAATTATAATTTTCTATGCCATATTTTAATAATTGTTTTCCTAATCCTTTTCCTCTTTCACTATTTTTTATAAATAACATTTCAAGTTTTTTATTTTCAATTCCCATAAAAGCAATAGGTGTATTGTTTTTATTTTCTATAATTATTAAATGTAATACTGACTTTAATGCTTGTGGAACATATTTTTTGATATTTTTTATTTCTTCATTATTATAAATGAATACCAAAAACCTTTGGCAAATGTTCTTGCACCTGCTAAATAAACAAGAAAAATAAAAATTGCCAACAGTACTATTAATGCTGGGAGTTTTTTTATTATTCTTTCTTTTGGAGTTAAAATTTTTTGGGTCTTACATTATTATATTCTGGTAACTCTTGAACTCTTTTTTTGTATTTCTATTGGCAAATTGTGAATACCAGACAAAGGATTTATTTTATATGAGATTATGCATAATAAATAAAAAAATAAACATAATCCGATACATTCTATTAATAAGGTCATATTTTTTCTCACTTTCAAATTAATATTTACTAAGTGTTTTGTTAATTATTATTTAACTTTGTTACAATAGTAATGTTTTATGTATCAAAAAAGGTTGAATATACAAAATTTATCTATTAAAAGTTTTTTTAGATAAGTTATAGGTATGCTTAAAGCCCTTATTTTAAGGGCCTTAAATAATTTATTAAAACAGTTTTTATACTTTTTATAAGAAACTCTAAATATATTCTTCAATTTTTTTCCACATATCTTCTGTGTATATTTTATTTTCAGAAGAGAATGGATAAATTGGACTATAGGATATTCCTAAATGATTTTTGATGTTGTCAACATAAGATTGAACTTTTGTAGGAGCAAGTTTATCTGCTTTATTGCATAGTACAATAAATGGTAAGTTTGTCTTTAATATGTAATCATACATTAATAAATCGTTTGCTGTGGGGTCATGTCTAATATCTATTAAAAATATGATAAGAGATATAGATTCTTGTTTAACTAAATATTCTTCAATAAAGTTTCCAACGCGTTCTTGTTCTTGTTTAGACATTTTACTAAATCCATATCCTGGTAAGTCTACAAAGTAAAATAGGTTATCTATATTATAAAAATTAATTTGCCTTGTTTTACCAGGTTCACTACTAGTTCTAGCTAAAGATTTTCTATTTATCATTGTGTTAATAAAAGATGATTTTCCTACATTAGATTTTCCAACTAATACTATTTCTGGTAAATCTGATTTTGGATATTGTTTAGGGCTTACAGCAGATATTTCAAATTTTGGATTTTTAACTTGCATTTAATTTATCTCCTTATAGTATTTTTGTAGATTATTTTTTTATGATTTTATCAATTCCGCCCATGTATGGTCTTAAAACTTCAGGAATGTTGATGCTTCCATCTGGATTATAATTATTTTCTAAGAAAGCAATTAACATTCTTGGTGGGGCGATTACAGTGTTGTTCAATGTATGTGGATAGTAATTTCCTTTTTCTCCTTTTACACGAATACCAAGACGTCTACTTTGAGCATCTGTTAGGTTAGAACAACTTCCAACTTCAAAGTATTTTTTTTGTCTAGGGCTCCATGCTTCAACATCTACACTTTTAGTTTTTAAATCAGCTAAATCTCCAGAACAACATTCTAATGTACGAACTGGTATATCTAAACTTCTAAATAATTCAACGGTATAAGACCACATTTTATTATACCAATCAAAGCTATCTTCTGGTTCACAAACCACTATCATCTCTTGCTTTTCAAATTGATGTATACGATAAACACCACGTTCTTCCAAGCCATGAGATCCTTTTTCTTTTCTAAAGCAAGGAGAGTAAGAAGTCATAGTATACGGTAAATCTGATTTTTGAAGAATTTGGTCTTTAAATTTTCCAATCATTGAGTGTTCGCTTGTACCAATTAGATATAAATCTTCTCCTTCTATTTTGTACATCATTGCATCCATTTCTTCAAAGCTCATAACACCTGTAACAACATCACTTCTAATCATAAATGGAGGAACACAATAAGTAAAGCCTTTATTAATCATAAAATCTCTAGCATAACTAATTACAGCAGAGTGAAGTCTTGCAATATCTCCCATTAAGTAATAAAAACCTTGACCAGCTACTCTACGAGCAGAATCTAAATCTATACCAGATAAGTTTTCCATAATGTCTGTATGATAAGGAATTTCATAATCAGGAACAACTGGTTCACCAAATTTTTCTATTTCAACATTTTCAGAATCATCTTTTCCAATAGGAACAGAAGAATCTATAATGTTTGGTATTTTCATCATAATATTTTTTATTTCATTAGCATATTTTTCTTCTAATTGTTCATTTTTTGCTAATTGGTTATTTATATCATTTACTTGTTTTTTTATGTCTTCAGCTTCATCTTTTTTACCATTTTTCATAAGCATACCTATTTGACTGCTTAAAGTATTTCTGCTCATTCTAAGCTCATCGCCTTTTAGTTTTGTTGCTCTATTTAATTTGTCTAATTCTAAAACTTCATCAACTAAGCTTAATTTGTGGTCTTGAAATTTCTTTTTTATATTTTCTTTTACCATTTCTGGGTTTTCTCTAATTAATTTTATATCTATCATGATAATCTTCCTTCCTAAAATAAAAATATATATTATTGAGAATTGTTACGCAAAATAATATTTATTTTGTGCATAATTCGTTAACTAATTCAAATCTATGTTTTTGTCCAGTTACGTTATCTGGTCTATCAGGTATTTCCTCTAAAAACATTTTTTCAGAACGTACCCAAAGCATGGAATCTTCTCTATCATAAAGAGGCGAGTACACTACCATTCTGTTTTCTGTTTCGCTGTCTAAAGCAACATCTCTTACAAAATAATATTTTCCTTTAAAGTGTCTATACACTTTTCCTATTAGTACATGGTTCATAAAGTTCCTCCTTAAAATAATGATAGTAACAGTTTACTATAAAAATAGATATTTTGCAAGGAAAAGTTGCATAAAGCGAAAGTTTGCTGAATATAATATTAACAAAATAAAACCATAAATTAGGAGAAAAATATGAGTGATAAATATATAGATAAATTTATAAAAGAAACAAAGATTATAGAAAAAACAGAAAAGGAGACAGATAAAGAATTAATTAAAAGTATAATAAAAACTAAAATAGAATTAGTTAATGCTAATAAAAATTTTGAATATGCTGAAGCAGAACTAATAGATTGTTATTCATATCAAATAAAATCTTTGCAATCAAAATTAGACTATTTAATAAAAAAAGTGAAGAAAAAAGGAATTGTGCTTGATATGATAAATGCAATTTCTATGGAAGATGTAGTATAGATTTAGACAAGTTTTAATTTAAAAGTATCATATTTGTCCAATATATAGCATAGCAATAATAGTAAGAAAATATACAAGGAGGACTAATATGGATACTAATGTAATAATTACATTTTTGGCATGTATATTAGCATTATTTTTATTTGGAAGAATATTAATAATTCCATTAAAAACAATATTGAAAATAATATTTAATTCACTTTTGGGAGGAGCAATTATATATGTAATTAATTTAATAGGTGTACGGATATAATTTTCATATAGGATTAAATATATTTACAGCTATATTTGTAGGGGTACTTGGAATCCCAGGAGCTGGGTTATTAGTGATTTTAAAGATATTTTTTTGACGTAAATTATAAAAAAATACGGGCACGTTTTAACGTGTCCGTATTGCTTATTCAACTGTTACTGATTTTGCAAGGTTTCTAGGCTTATCTACATCTAATCCTTTTTCTTTAGAAATGTAGTAAGAAAATAGTTGTAATGGTACAACAGAAAGTGCAGGAGAAATTAAACTATTTATTTTAGGGATTTCTACTACATAGTTAAATCTTGATTTATCTAAGTCTTGGTTTGTTATTATAAATGTTTTGGCTCCTCTAGTTATAACTTCTTGTACATTGCTAATGCTTTTCTCAACTAGATCTTCATTGGTTATAATAGAAACAACCGTTGTATTATCTTCTATTAATGCAATAGGTCCATGTTTTAATTCTCCAGAAGCATAACCTTCTGAATGAATATATGAAATTTCTTTTAGTTTTAATGAACCCTCTAAAGATACAGCGTAATCTGTGCCTCTTCCAATAAAGAACATATTTTTTTCGTTATAAACAATTTTAGCAAATTCTTTAATTGTTGAAACATCATTTAATATAGTTTGTATTTTATTTGGTAATTCAAAAATTTCTTGTTTTAAATCTTCTAAGACAGCTTTATCTGTACTTCCTAATATTTCAGCCATATAAATTCCTAAAATAGCAAGTAAAACGACTTGTGAAGTATATGCTTTTGTAGATGCAACAGCTATTTCTGGACCAGCATGAGTATATATTGTATAATCAGCTTCACGGGTAATTGAACTTCCGATAACATTAGAAACTGCCAAAGTTTTACAACCTTTTGATTTAGCAAGTTTTAATGCCGCTATGGTATCAGCAGTCTCTCCAGATTGGCTGATGTATATAGCTAATGTTTTTTCGTTTATTATAGGATTTCTATATCTAAATTCAGATGCAATTTCAACTTCTACAGGGATATTGCATAAATGTTCTATTAATGTTTTTGTAGCTAATCCTGCATGCATTGCTGTACCACATGCTACAATACAAATTTTGTTTAAGCTAGATAAATATTCTTTAGTAAAATCTAAATCATCAAAACAACAAGGTGAATTTAATTTTATTCTTGATCCTATTGTTTCCCTAATAGATTTTGGCTGTTCATATATTTCTTTTAGCATATAATCTTCATATCCATCTTTTTCAGCAGCTGTTGCATCAAATTCTATATTTTTTATTTCTTTTTTAATTTCTTGTAAATTACTATTATAAAAGTTTAAATGATCTTTATACACTTCTACATATTCATTATCTTCAAGTAAGTAAAAATCTCTTGTATAAGAAAGAAGTGCAGGAATATCAGAACTAATGTGATTTTCATTCGTTCCTTTTCCTATTACTAGAGGGCTATCTTTTCTTGTAACAATAATTCTATCAGGATATAATGATGAAATTACTTCTATTGCATAGCTTCCTTTAAAATCATTACAAGCAGATTGAACAGCTCTTAAAAATCTTTTATCATCATTAACAGTATCTTTTGAAAAATGATAATGTATTAAATTTGGAATAATTTCTGAATCTGTTTGTGATATAAAATTATAACCATTGTTAATTAAAAATGTTTTTAAATCATTGTAATTTTCGATAATTCCATTATGAACAACACTGAAAGTTTTTGAGTTATCCATATGAGGGTGAGAGTTAATAACTGATGGTTTTCCATGAGTTGCCCATCTTGTGTGAGCAATACCAACAGTACCTGTTAAAGTGTTTGTTTCAGGTATATCATTTAATGAATTAACTCTTCCTTTATTTTTTATATTTGATATTGTATTTCCTTCTAAAGTAGATAAACCAGCAGAATCATATCCTCTGTATTCTAGTTTTAAAAGGCCATTAATTAATATAGGACTTGCCTTTTTTTGTCCTATGTATCCTACTATTCCGCACATAAAATAATTCCTCCTAAAAAGTTAGTGTAAGGAATTTAAAAGTATAGCTAAATTGTATTATTTTTGTTATAATATTACTATTAATTTTTATATAATACATAATGAGATTAGCCAAGATCCCATGGAGCATCCGCCGAGTATTTCGATAACTCCATCCTCGTCAACAATTTATAGAGTATATAAATTGTCCAGGCGCTAAAAATAAACCATTAAACTCCTTTCTATTAAATTTTATACTTTTAAACTCTAGTACATTATATTACACTATTTTCCCAAAAGTAGCAAGTACAATTAATAAAATAATAAAATTTAATAATTTTTTAAGGAGTTGATGTTATTATATATAATATAATTATTGTAAATAATGGAGGAAAACAATGAAAGTTTTAATAATAGAAGATGATAAAATATTATCTAATACAGTTAAGCAATGTATAGAGAAGAAATTCAACGTAGAGCAAGCTTTTGATGGAGAAGAAGGTGTATTATATGCAAAGCAAAATATATATGATGTAATAATATTAGATTTAATGCTACCAATAATGGATGGATATGATGTGTTAGCAAATTTGCGAAAAGAAAAAATATACACGCCTGTTCTTATATTAACAGCTAAAGATGGAGTGCAAAACAAAGTTAGAGGTTTTAATTTGGGTGCAGATGATTATTTAGTGAAACCTTTTGATAGAGAAGAGTTAATTGCAAGATTAGAATCTATGGTTAGAAGAACGAATGGAACATATATAAATAATACAATAGAATTTAAAGATTTAAAGTTGAATTTACAAACAAGACAAGCTACAGTTAACGATGTAGTTTTAAATTTACAAGGAAAGCAATTTGATGTTTTAGAGTATTTAATTAATTATAAAAATACAATTATTACAAAAGATCAAATATTTGATAAAATCTGGGGGTTTAATAGTGATACAACAACTAATGTAGTTGAAGTTTATACAAGTGGACTAAGAAAAGAATTAAAAAGAGTTGGCTATGAGGATTACTTAAAAACTATAAGAGGAGTAGGATACATTTGGTCAGATAATGAGAAATAATTAGATGAAGATATTAAATATATAAATAACGAGTAAAATGAAATGTTTAATTAATTCGAAAGGAAGATAATTACATGAATGAAGCCAAAATCATAAAAAAGAAATTGATAAGTAATATAATAATATATTTTATAATATTTACCTGCATTTTTTCTGTATTTGGAATTATTATATTTGATTCATTAAAAAGAGATATATACAAATCATCTGATATGGAATTAGTAAATGCAGGTAAAAATGTAGAAAAGTACGGTGCACTAAAAAAGACGATAAACAATAAATCACCAGAAACACTAGAAGGATTAGAAATACCAGAAGTACCAGAAAATATGAGGGGGGAATTTATAGGAGTTAACCCAAGAATTACATATATATTAAGAGATGAGCAGGGTGAAATAATTAACGAAAAGAGTATTGGTAGATTTTATGATGAATATAATTCATATTTAAAATTCTATAAAAGTGATTTAAATTCTATATATCAAATTCAAGTTAATGGTTATAATTATAGAGGTATAAATTATAAAATAGAAAATGAGAATGGACAAATATATTATGTTCAATTGATTATAAACGTAGATGCTGAAACAGATATAATTAATAACTATTTCCATACTCTTTCATTGGGAATTATTATAACAATTTTATTATCACTATTAGCAAGTTATGCATTGTCAAAAAGAACTTTAAAACCAATTATAGAGTCATGGAAGAAACAAACAGAGTTTGTACAAAATGCTTCACATGAATTAAGAACTCCGCTTACTATAATACAAGCAAAACAAGAATTGTTACTACAGGAGCCAGATAGCAAAATAATAGACAAATCAGAAGATATAACACTTACTTTAAATGAAGTAAAAAGGTTAACCAAATTAACAAGAGATTTAATGATACTTGCAAATGCTGATTCTAAAGAAATTATAGTAAATAAAGAAAGTACTAATATAGATGAACTAATAAAACAAGTTGCAACGCCTTATATAGAATTTGCTGGATTAGAAAATAAAGATATTAAATTAAATTTAAAATATGAAAAAAATATAAAAATAGATCCAAATAGAATACATCAATTATTAGTAATATTACTTGATAATGCTATAAAGTACACAGAACAAGGTGATACTATAGAAATAAATACATATTCTAAAGATAATAAATTTGTATTGGAAGTTAAAGATACAGGAATTGGAATTAGTGATAAAGCAATAAATCATATATTTGATAGATTTTATAGAGAAGATAAAGCAAGATCAAGACAAACTGGGGGAAGCGGATTAGGATTATCTATAGCAAACTTAATAGTAACATTGCATAATGGAACAATAAAGGCATCACATAATAAACCAAAAGGTACAATATTTACAGTAAAAATATCAAAATAGGAAAGATATATCCACATAATAGGTTTACAAAAAACAAAAAATATGATAAAATACAACATGAAAAATACAAAGTTAATATACTAAGTATAATGATTGGAGTATTTAAATGATATATTATAGCAATGATGAAAAGAAAAAAGTTGCACAAATGTTAGAAATAGGAATAAGTGTGCCAGATATAATAAAAAGGACTGGAATGTCTAAAGCAACAGTTTTTAGAATTAGAAGAAAAGCAATAAAAGAAAAACCAGAAATAGAGAACAAATCTGCTAAAGTAGAAATCAGTATAGGATATATTGAAAGCGTTATAGATGAATTAATATATGCTAAAAAATATGAGTTGGCAACAGGTTTAATAGAGCAGGTAACAAATAATGAAAGCATAAATGAAGATATAAAAGCATTGCTAAAATGTAAATTAATAAAGGTTAATATAGCTCAGGAAGAGTATGGTGTTGCAAAATCAGTAATTGATGAAGTATTAGATAGCACTAGTGTATCTGATATATATAAAGTTATAGCACAAAGAAGATTGGTACAATTGAATATAGCCCAAAATGATTTTGCTAAAGCAAAAGAGGTTATAGCAGATATTGTATGTAATGAAAAAGCACAGCCAGAAGAAAAGCTAAAAGCACAAAGTCAGTTAATAAAGATAAATATTAAAGAAGGAAATTATAATACTGCTAGACAAATTGCAGAAGGAATGATAGAAAGCAATGAGTTACCAGAAGAAACTGTATTAGTATTGCAAAGTCAATTAATAACAATAGCAATATTAGAAGAAAATTATGACGAAGCAAAACGAATGGCTAGTGAGATTTTAAATAATCCAAATTCAAAATCTGAAACAATTGATACAGTACATACCCAGTTGGTTTCGGTAGCGATAGACGAAGGCAAATATGGAGAAGCAATAGAAATGGTCAAAGAATTTTTGTTAGCAAAAGATGTAACGCCAAGAACAGAAATTGCATTACAAAAAAAATTAATGCAAATAGAATGTCTACGAAAAAAAAGTAAGAAAAATAGACATAAATTAAATCGTAAATTAAAAAGTTTAAAGTACAATCAAAAAAACGACAAGATTAAACCTGTAATTGAAATGACAGAAAATATTGAAGATAGTAATTCTGAAGTAGTTAACAATAGAAAAAAATTATATGACGATGAAATAGAGTTAAGTAGTGTAAAAGATTTAACAGAGCAGAATAGTGGTACAATAAGTGGATGCTTGTTTATTGCAGAAATGTGTAGATATTTTGATTTACCAGAATTAGGAACTCAATGCCTAAAAGGATATAAAAAATCTAATAATCCTACTTTAGAAGAAATAAAAGTAATATCAAAAGCATTAGATTTGTTAAAGAAAAGTGATGCGATTAAAATTAGACAAAAAGAGAATTGGGACAAATTATATATAGCATTAGAAAAAACAACTGAAATGGAACATTATGATAGATAGGAGAATAGCTAAAAATGCTGTTCTTTTTTGTTAATATGTGGTATATTAAATACAGTTGGTAAGTATAAAGGGAGTGGATAAAATGAAAGTAGTAAGCAGGCAAAGTAATAGCAGAATGTGCATGATGTGCGGTTTAGATAATGAATATGGTGTACAGGCACCTTTTTATAATATGGAAGATCGGAAGTGTAATGACTATATTTAAATATAAAGAACAACATCAAAGTTATCCAGGTAGAGTTCATGGGGGGCTTATAACAGCAATGTTAGACGAAATGGGATTAAGAGCATTATGGGCAACGGAAAATTCTGAAGATACTTATGGAGTTACTATTTCGCTTGATACGCAGTATCGTAAACCAGTGCCATATTGTACAGAGCTAATAGGAAAAGGAACAATATTAAAAAATACAAGTAAGTTTTTTACAACGAAGTCTTGTATAATGGATACATCGGGAAATGTATTAGCAAACGGAATAATTAAATATATAAAACTAGATGTAAATAAAATAAAAGAAGGAATATCAGTACACGATGAAATGTGTTACTTAATAAAAGATGATGTAAAAGAAATAAATTTTATATAACCCAAACTTGTTGTTGCTGTAAAGGTTTTGTTGTATAATATTAAATAAGTTTAGAAATAGGAGTAGTTATTATGGAAAATGTACCAATAATTATAGGAATTGCGGGAGGAACAGCTTCAGGAAAAAGTACTTTTGCAAGAAACATTGATTTAAAGTATAAAGACAAATTAACAATTTTATCACATGATTATTATTATAAAAATAGACCAGATTTAACTTTTGAAGAAAGAACTAAGATAAATTATGATCACCCTAATGCTTTTGACACTGATTTATTAATTGAGCATTTAAAGCTGTTAAAAAATGGTCAATCAATTGAACATCCTGTATATTCATATACAACACATTTGCGTGAAAACTATACAGAAAGATCAAACCCATCTAGAGTTATAATTGTTGAAGGAATATTAATTTTCGAAAATAAAGAATTAAGAGATTTAATGGATATAAAAATATTTATAGATGCAGATTCAGACATTAGGTTAAGTAGAAGAATAATAAGAGATGTTGAAACAAGAGGAAGATCATTAAATTCAGTATTAGAGCAATATTTTACTACAGTAAAACCAATGCATGAACAATTTGTCGAACCAAGTAAGAAATTTTCAGACATAATTGTGCCACAAGGTGGGGAAAATATAGTTGCTTTAAATATGGTTTTTGAGCAAATAAATAGTATTTTAGGAATTAAAGGAATATAAAAATATGAAAAAAGATAAATTTGATATTCAAGGAATGACTTGTAGTAGTTGTTCTGCACATGTAGAAAAAGCAGTAAAAAAACTTAATGGAGTTAAAGTTGTAAATGTTAATTTGTTATCAAATAACATGATTGTCGAATATGACGAAAGCATATTAGATGACCAAGAAATTATTAAATCTGTTATAGATGCTGGATATGGGGCAACATTAAGTGAGAAAAAGGTAGATTCTAAAGCAGGTAATAAAAAATATGAGAATAACGATGATATATTGATAAATATGAAAAAGAGATTAATAATATCGGTAGCCTTTTTAATACCACTTATGTATATATCTATGCATCATATGCTAAATGAGTGGTTTAGGTTGCCTGTGCCACAATTTATAATATATATGTTTCATGGTACACAGAATGCTATAAATTATGCTTTTACACAATTTTTATTATTGTTACCAATTGTATATGTAAATAGAAATTATTTTATTATTGGGTTTAAAAGACTATTTAAAAGGACTCCAAATATGGATTCGTTGATTGCAATTGGGAGTTTTGCATCCATAGCCTATGGTATTTTTGCAATTTATATGATTGGATATGGATTAGGACATAATGAATTAGACATAGTAGAAAAATATTCAATGGACATTTACTTTGAGTCAGCTGGAACAATACTTACATTAATTACTGTAGGCAAATATCTAGAAACAAAATCAAAAGGAAAAACAACAGAAGCAATTAGCAAATTAATTGATTTGGCACCTAAAGTAGTAACTGTAATAAGAGAAGGCAAAGAAGTAGAAATAGGTTCAGAAGAAATTATTGTAGGAGATATTATAGTTATAAAACCAGGAGCAAGTATTCCGGTAGATGGAGTAGTTGTAGAAGGAAGTTCTTCTGTAGATCAATCTAGTATAACTGGTGAAAGTATGCCTGTTACTAAAAATGTTGGTGATAATGTAGTTTCAGGAACAATCAATAAAAATGGATATATTAAAATGAGAGCTGTAAAGGTAGGAAATGAAACTACGTTGTCACAAATAATAAAATTGGTAGAAGAGGCTAGTAATTCTAAAGCACCAATTTCTAAACTTGCAGATAAAGTTAGTGGTATATTTGTGCCTTGTGTCATTATAATTGCTTTACTAGCTACATTATTTTGGCTGATAAACGGACAAGGATTTGAATTTGCATTAAGCATAGGTATTGCAGTATTAGTAATTTCTTGCCCATGTGCATTGGGACTTGCAACACCAGTGGCTATTATGGTTGGAACTGGAATTGGTGCTCAAAATGGAATATTAATAAAATCTGCAGAAAGTTTAGAAACAATGCATTTAGTTAACAGCGTTGTATTAGATAAAACTGGAACAGTAACCGAGGGAAAACCAAAGGTTACAGATATTGTAAGTTTTATAGAACAAAATAAATTATTGCAAATTGCAGGAAGTTTAGAAAAAAATTCAGAACATCCATTGGCAGAAGCAATAATGGAGAGAGTAAAAAGTGAAAATGTTGAATTACAAGAAGTAGATGATTTTTTGTCTGTTGTAGGAAGAGGAATAAAAGGTTCAATAAATAATCAAACTTTTTTTGCAGGAAATAAAGCTTTTATGCATGAAAATAATATACAGTTGAAAGAAGAAAGCGAAAAACTATTAGAAGATGGAAAAACGGTTTTATATTTTGCAAATAGTAGTGAATTAATAGGAATTATTGCTGTAGCTGATATGGTAAAAAAGGAAAGTTATCAGGCTATTAATGAGTTGAAAAAAAGAAATATAGAAGTTACAATGATTACAGGAGATAATCAGAAGGTAGCTGATGCAATAGGAAAAAGTTTAGGAATTAATAGAGTAGTTGCAGAAGTGCTACCAGCAGATAAAGCTAAAGAGGTGGTCAATTTACAAAAACAAGGAAAAAAGGTAGCTTTTGTAGGAGATGGAATTAATGATAGTCCAGCACTTGCTAGTGCTAATGTAGGGGTAGCTATAGGCTCTGGTACTGATATTGCAATAGAGTCTGCTGATATAGTGCTAATGAGAAATAGTTTATTGGATGTAGTTAGTGCTATTGATTTAAGTAAATCAGTTATAAAAAATATAAAAATGAATTTGTTTTGGGCATTTTTCTATAACACTATAGGAATACCAATTGCAGCTGGGGTATTTTACTTGAATTTTGGATTAAAATTAAACCCGATGTTAGGAGCTGCAGCTATGAGTTTAAGTTCTGTATGTGTGGTTACAAATGCTTTAAGACTTAGAAAATTTAAATCTAAATATAAAAAAGGGGGAAATACTATGTTTACAAAAGTAATTAATATTGAAGGAATGCAATGCAATCATTGCAAAATGAGTGTAGAAAAAGCTCTAGGAACAATAGATGGAGTAGTAAAAGTAGAAGTAAATTTAGAAAGAAAAAATGCTACAATAGAATTAACAAAAGAAATTGAAGATAGTAAACTAAAAGAAGTAATAGAAGAAATTGGATTTACAATAAAATAATTAAAAAAAATAATACTAATATTTTTTATTTCGTTATCCAAGGAATTTATGCATTATATTGTTTATTGATATATACATACTTATATTGGATGACGATTAAATGATGGATTCGTAAAAAATATTAGTATTATTTTAATATTTGTTAAACTATTTGTAATTTGAATTGATTAGCAAGATAAACAGATTAATATATATAAAGATAATAAAAAAGGAGTAAATCATATGCAAGAAAAAGTCCCTGAATTTTTTTATAAAATGTTGTTAGAACAATATGGTAAAGAAATAGCAGAAAAAATAATAGATGGATATTCATTTAAAAGACTAGTTACATTAAGAGTAAATACAATAAAATCTAATATAAGTAATATAAAACAAGAACTTACAAATGCAGGGGTTGAGTTTGAAGAAGTTATATGGAATAAAGATGCTTTAATTATAAAAAATGTTAAAGAATGTGAAATAAGAGAGATGTCAATATATATAAATGGAGAAATATATTTACAAAGTTTATCTTCAATGATACCACCAATAATATTAGATCCAAAGCCAAAAGAAAATATATTAGATATGGCAGCAGCACCTGGGGGAAAAACTACTCGGAATAGCGGCGTTATCTGAGAATAGAGCAATGATCACAGCATGTGAAAAAAATAAAATAAGAGCAGAAAGACTTAAATATAATTTAGAAAAGCAAGGTGTAAGATGTGCAAATGTAATGATAGAGGATGCTAGAAAATTAAATGATTTTTTTTCTTTTGATAAAGTGCTTCTAGATGCTCCTTGTAGTGGAAGCGGGACGTTAACTATTCAAGAAAGTGGAATAGAAAAAAATTTTACTCAAGAGTTAATAAATAGGTCTGTAAAAACTCAAGAAGAATTATTGAAAAAGGCGTTAACAATATTAAAACCAGGGAAAGAAATGATTTATTCTACATGTTCGATACTAAAAGATGAAAATGAAAATGTATTAAATAAAATATTACCAAAACTAAAGGCAACAATAGTTCCAATTGACAAAAATAATTTACAAGGAATTCCATTATTGCCAGTAACATTACAAGGAACTATTTGTGTGGCACCAACGCAATTATATGAAGGGTTTTTCATAGCAAAAATAAAAAAACAAGTATAAAGTACAAGGAGAAAAGTATGTATTATACATATATGCTAAGATGTGTAGATGGTTCAATTTATACAGGAATAACTACAGATTTGGATAGAAGAATAAGTGAACATATCAAAAAAGATAAAAAATGTGCAAAATATACTTTAACACATGATGTAGTAAAGTTAGAATGTGCATGGCAAAGTGAAAATAGAAAAATGGCATCTAAATTAGAATATCATATAAAAAAGCTAACAAAATTACAAAAAGAAGAATTAATTTTAAAGAATAATTTAGAACAATTGTTGTTAAATAAAATAGATTCAAATAAATATAAAAATGTTAAAATTACTCATCAATTTAACATAAAATCTTAAAAATATTATAAAAAATATTACAAAAAATTACCTAAAATGCAATTATTTGTAAAAAATATATTGATTTTAGAAAAAAAGATGGTATAATATTATTGTAAACTAAAAAATAGGAGGAAGAAATGAAAAAAGTAGTAAAAATAGTATTTGCTTTTGTATTTATGTTAGTATTTTTTACAACAATTACAAGAGCAGCAACAACAGATGAATTAATTGCATATGCATCAAAAACATTTACAATAGCAGGAAAACAAGTTAAACTTTCAGATGCAGATGTGTTAAAAGTAAAACGTTACCTTTCAGAAAATCCAGTAACTGGAAGCGATGCGGATAAAATAATTGCTAAAGCAAACCAAATAATTGCTATAATGAATGAACAAGGAGTTTCAGATCCAACACAATTAAGCAAAGAAAAGAAAAACAAAGTATTAGGTATTGCACAAGAAGCAGCAGCTATAACTGGAGCAACATTAACATATGATTCAACAAATAAATCTGTAGCAGTATATAAAAATGGTAAAAAAGTTGAGTCAATAGCTTTAGAAAACTATAAACTTGTACAAACAGGCAGTGACAACACTGTGTATGTTGTTACTGGAGTTATTGGAACAGTAGCAGTAATTGCCATTGCTACTACAGTTATTTTAAAAAGGAAAAGAGCAAATGTTTAATAAAACAAACGGTATAAGGGCAACTATTAAGAGTATAATAGTTGCTTTTATATATACTATTATAATTTTTATAATTATATATATACTTTTTTCAGATGCAATTAGTAGGGCAATTTCGCTAATTGATATGATCTCAGTAGATACTAATAAAAAAATACTACAAGATGTAAAAATAGATTTACAAACAAAAAATTTAGCAAATTATCCTGAATATGGAACAAAATATGGAAAAATAAGGATACCTTCCTTAAATATTGGTTTAGATTTATACTACGGAGATACGCTTTCTATATTAAGATATGGAGTAGGACATTCAAGTGGAAGTTATTTTCCAGGAGAAGGTGGTTCTATTGTTTGTATGGGGCATAATACTAAAGGAATGTTAAGAGAATTACCACAAATTCAAAATGGTGCACAAATAATAATAGAGACTACATACGGAATATATACATATGAAGTGTATGAAACAAAAGTGGTTGAGCAAACTCAATTAGATGCCATACAGATACAAAGAGAAAATGAAATTTTAATGTTATATACATGCTATCCTGTAAATAGTATAGGACATGCTAAAAATAGATTTATTACATATGCAAAACTAGTAAATGAAGAGTATGCGCAATAGTATGGAGGTTATATGGTAAAAAAAATAATTATATATATAATGAATTTCTTTTTAGTTATTTTTGTTTTTACATTATCAAGTTTATTAATATTCTCAAATACAATTTTAAATAAACAATATGTAAAAGAAATATTAGAAAAAAATAACTATTATGAAAAAACATATTATAATATACAAAATGACTTTGAAAACTATATATTGCAATCTGGTTTAGATAAAGATATTTTAAACAATTTATATGATATGGAAAAAGTAAATAGTGATATAAATATGGTAATAGATGCAATATATGATGGAAGTGAAATAAAAGTAGATACAACAAAAATAATTCAAGAATTGGATGACAGAATTAATGAAGTGTTAAAGCAAAATAATAGAGAACCAGAAAAAGAAGAAAGAGAAGAAATAGAGATATTTGAGAATACTATTGCACAAGTATATTATGATGGAATTACATATTCAATAGATGATGTAAAAGAAATTTCTAATATAATTAAACAATTAAAAGTAGCAATAAAAAATATAGAAATGATATTAATAGTAGTATCAATACTAGAATTGCTAATAATATTATTTATAAATAAAAGTGTTAGAAAAAATGCAAATACATTAGGAATAATGATGTTAACTGTTGGAATAATAGGAATAGCCATAAAAATTTTAATAGGAGATAGAACACATGACATTTTAATATTGAATTTAGCGTTTTCAGCTAGCTTAATAGATTTAATTAATTCGATTATAAGTAAGTTCTTTATTTTAGGTGTAACTATGTCAGTAATTGGATTGGTAATAATTATTTTAAGTAATTGCTTAAAGAGAAAATTGATAGAATAGATACAGTGCAGATATTAAATCTGCACTGTATCTATTTTTTTGAAAAAATGCTAAATTTGAAATAATTTACATAAAAAGTATACTTTTACTTGAAAAAAGTCTTAAAAAGCTGTATAATATAATTGTTAAGGTTTAACGGAGGTATATTAAATGAATTTAAAAATGAGCAATGAAATTGGTATTGCAACTAATGAGATATTGCCATTACAAATGAAAAAAGTAGAAAAAAGTTTAATTGAAGTAAAATTTTACACATATATAAAAAGAACAGCTGATATAATGGTATCAAGTATTGCACTAGTGTTTTTGTTACCATTGTTTGCTGTAATAAGCATATTTATAAAATCTGATTCTAAGGGAAAAGCAATATTTACTCAAACTAGAATTGGCGAAGATGGAAAATTATTTAAATTATATAAGTTTAGGACTATGATTCCAAATGCAGATGAAAAATTAAAAGAACTTCTAGCAAAAGATAATTCCGCAAGAGAAGAGTATCAAAAAAATAAAAAACTTAAAAATGATCCAAGGGTAACTAGAGTGGGGGCTTTTTTAAGGAAGACAAGTTTAGATGAATTGCCACAACTTATAAACGTATTAAAAGGAGAAATGTCCTTGATAGGACCAAGACCATATTTACCAAGAGAACAAGATGATATGGGTGTATATTATAGAAATATTATACAATCTAAACCAGGTATAACAGGACTTTGGCAGGTATCAGGAAGAAGTAATACAACTTTTAATGAGAGATTAAAAATAGATTTAGAATACAATGCGAGAAAATCATTAAAACAGGACTTTGTGATTTTAATAAAAACAGTAAGTGTATTATTAAAAAAAGAAGGAGCAGTTTAATATGAATGAAAAACTAAAGATATTACATCTTGTAGAATCTTTCGGAGGCGGTGTATTTTTCTTTTTAGCAGATTTGGTAAATTCTACAGATAAAAATTACGAAATTACAATAGCGTATGGAGTAAGAAAAGAAATACCAAAGGACTTTAAGAAATATTTTAATGAAAATGTAAAGTTTATAGAAGTTAAAAATTTTACAAGGAGTATTAATCCAAAGAAAGATTTAGCGGCTATAAAAGAAATTAAAAAAATCGTAAAAGAATTGAATCCTGATATTGTACATATGCATTCTTCAAAAGCGGGAGCACTTGGAAGGCTGGCAATAAGTGCAAAAAAAAGAAAGCTATTGTATAATCCACATGGCTTTTCTTTTTTAAAAAAAGATGATACAAAAATAAAAAGAATGGTGTATAAAACATTAGAGAAGTTACTTACATTTAGAAAATGTACAATTGTTGGGTGTTCAAAGGGAGAATATGAAGAGGCTAAAAAATTAAGCAAGAATTCAGTATGGATTAATAATAGTTTAGATATAGACAAGATTAGTAATATGGCTAATGGGCTACCAGAAAGAAAAATAAATCCAAATAGTATAAAAATTTGTACAGTAGGAAGAATTGATTTTTCAAAAAATCCAGAACTATTTAATAAAATTGCAGAAGAATTTCCTAACATAGAATTTACATGGATTGGGGAAGGCATTTTAAAAGAAAAGTTAACAGCTAGTAACATAAAAATTACAGGCTGGAAAGAAAAAAGAGAAGTAATTAATAATTTAAATAAAAGTGATATATTCATTTTAACTTCATTGTGGGAAGGAATGCCATTATCATTATTAGAAGCTATGTATATGAAAAAATTGTGTATAGTAAGCAATTGCATAGGTAATAGAGATGTCATAGTTAATGGGAAAAATGGATTTGTATGTAATACTTTAGATGATTATAAACATATTATACAAGATGTAGTAGATGATAAGATTAATTACAATGCAATTGTGGAAAATGCAAAAAAAGATGTTGAGAATAAATATAGTGTTAGTATTATGGCAAAAAAATACGAAGAATTGTATAAAAAAACAGTGCTACACATAGTTAATAGTAGAGCTTTTTCTGGGTTAGAGAGAGTTGCTATAAGTATTATAAAGAATTTAGAAGATACATATAATTCATATTACGTTACGATGGATGGAAGCATAGTAAAAAAATTAGAACAAGAAAATGTAAAAAGAATCAAAATAGAAAAAATGTCTGTTAAGGAAATTAGGAGAATTTGCAAAATATACAAACCGTATATAATTCATGCTCATGACTATACTGCAACTGTAATAAGTTCATTTTCGTTTGTTAAAGTACCAATTATAAGTCATTTGCATAACAATTCTCCATGGATAAAAAAAGTTAATTTAAATTCTATTGCTTTATTATTGGCAAGTTTGAGAGTTAAGAAATTTTTAACAGTATCAGATGCTATAAAAAATGAATATATTTTCTCAAGATTTATTAGTAAAAAAATTGAAAACATTGGAAATCCAGTCAGTGTATATGATGTTATAAGTAAAATTCCAAAAAATATAGAGAAAAAATATGATATTTGTTTTGTTGGGAGATTGACAAAAGCCAAAAATCCTATTAAATTTATAGATATAATATCAAATATCAAAAAGAATATTCCATATATAAATGTTATTATGTTAGGAGATGGAGAATTAAGAGAAGAGTGCGAAAAGAAAATTTATAGGAACAAATTGCAAAATAACATTGAATTAAAAGGCTTTGTAGATAATCCATATACATATATGGCTCAATCAAAAGTATTTTGCTTAACTTCTGATTGGGAAGGTTATGGATTAGTTGTATTTGAGGCTCTTGCACTTGGTCTACCTTGCATTGTTTCAAATGTAGGTGGATTAGTCGACTTAGTAGATGAACAGTGTGGAGTATTATGTGATACAGAAAATGATTATATAAGTTCAATTAATAGTATTTTATCAAACGACAATTATAAGAAAATGGAGTTAAATGCAAAAAATAGAGCTAGAAAATTAGATAATAAAGAAAGATATATGAATAGAATTAAAGAACTATATGGTAAAACAGAATAAATATAAAAGGGTGTAAAAATGTCTAAAAAATTTTATAAGAAAACTTTTGAGTTTTTGTCAATAATTTTTATAATTGCAATAGTAGTAAAGATTGCTCAACAAACAATCTTGCCAGAAAAGTATTTTTACGATAGTAAAAAGATACTTGTTTTAATGGATGGCTTTTATGAAGCGGATCGTATATACATAGTTACAGCGCAAATATTCAATTTTATCAATATTTTAAAATTAGATTCATTAGTTGAATGGAGTATTATATTAGGCATAATCTTTAATATTGTAGTGTTTTGTGTTTTACTATTTAGAAATAAAAGTTATACAATATCAGAATATATTTTTATTTATGCTAGTATTGCTTTATTAAATATATATGTTTTTAATTTGAGTAAAGACATAATACAATTTGTTGTATTTTTTATTATATATGCTGTAATAGTAAATTCGAAAATCAAAAATTTTACTAAGATTATATTAATTACTACAATATTAATAATTGAAGCTTTAACATTTAGAATTTATTATGGAATAATGGCAATGTTACTAATATCAATATATTGTGTATATTTATTATTAATGAATAAAAATAGATTAAATAAATCTGTATTTACCAATATTATAATAGTAGGGTTAGCTATATTTTTTATAGAGATTTTTATTGTTAGTATTATATCTGATACTAACTATCAATCTATTTTATATGCAAGAAGCTCAGTAAATATGTATAGAGAGGATGATACTGATTCTGTAACTATAATTACAGATGTACTAGGAGAAAATACTAATTTTGTGAAATTTATAGGAAATTATATTATTAATTTTATAAGAATGTTGATACCAGTTGAATTATTATTAAAAGGTGTAAAATACTTGCCATTTGTAATATATCAAATATATGTTTCAATAAAATTTTTTAAGACATTAAAAAATATATCTCATAGTAACATAGTGTTAACGTTGACTCTTTTAACATTTTTTATGATTTCAGTTATATTCGAGCCAGATTTTGGATCTTGGATAAGGCATGAATCAGCAATGATGTTAATTATAATAGAGATGATAAAAAATATAGATAATCAAAAATTAGATTTAAAAACAGAAAAAATATATGAAGAAATTGGAGAAAATAATATATATGATAAAAGTTAGTATTGTTGTGCCAATATATAATTCAGAAAAGTATATTTTAAAATGTATAGAATGTTTGGTTAATCAAACATATAGACAAATAGAAATTATTTTGATAGATGATGGTTCTAAAGATAATTCACTACAAATTTGCAGGGAATGTGCGAGCAAAGATGATAGAATAAAAGTGGTAACTAAAAATAATGAAGGTGTTTCGGCAACAAGAAATATGGGAATACAGTTAGCTACAGGTGATTACATAACCTTTTTAGATTCGGATGATACATTGGATATAAATTATATAAAAGAACTGGTGGAAAATATAGACAAAGACTGCTTAGTCAGATGTAATACTTCAATAATAAATGAGAAAATAGTAGAACAAGAAAGATATATAAAGCAAATTGTAAATGGAAGTGTTCAAGGAGTTTGTTGGGGGTATTTGTTTAAAAAGGAATTAATAGAAAACATAAAATTTGATACTAATACTTCTTACATGGAAGATACGATTTTTATAACAAAAGTTTTACTTAAAATAAATCAAGTAAAAATAGTTACAGGAGCTATCTATAATCATAATTTAAATCAAGGAAGCTTGACTCAAAGTTCAACTAATATAGAGAAAAGACTTAATGGATATATTTACTCATTAGATAAAATAAGTGAAATATTAAAGGAAAATAATATATTTTATGATTCTGAGTTAGAACTTAGAAAGTTAAAACTAATAGAAACAGAATTTTCAAAAATTACTAATAGAGAATTGATATGTGAGTTATTAAATAATGTTAATATTAAACAAGTTATAGAAAAATGTAATCCAAGTTTAAAATATAAATGGTTTATGCATTTGATGAAAAAACAAAATGTAAAAGGAATAATGCGTTATATAAAAATAAGAAACAAAATAAAAAAATTAGTAAAAGGAGTATAAGTATATGAAAAAAGTTGGAATTATTACATTTCATAATGCTCATAATTATGGAGCTGTTTTACAAGCTTATGCTTTACAAGAAAAAATAAAAGAATTAGGTTATGAACCTTGCATTATAAATTATAGAAATAGAAAAATTTTAAAGCCATATAAATTAATTAAATATAGCAAAAAAAATCCTATCAAATGTATAAAAATGATATATGATAGTTTAAAAAATTATAAAATAAACAAAGTAAGATATGATAAATTTAATACATTTATTAATACAAATTTTAATATGACTAATGCTTATAAAACTCTAAATAAATTAAAAAAAGATTACCCACAATTAGATTGCTATATAACAGGTAGTGATCAAGTGTGGAACCCTGGAATTGTAGGAAATTTATCAGATGCGTATACATTAAATTTTGGAAATGACAAAATAAATAGAATATCTTATGCAGCAAGCATAGGAAAAAGTACTATAGAAGATAAGTATAAAGATGATTACAAAAGTAAATTAAGTAAGATTAATTATATTTCAGTAAGAGAAGAAGATGCTAAAATTGAATTAGAAAAAATACTACATAAAGATATAAAAGTGGTGTTAGATCCAACATTGTTGTTAAGCACAGATGAGTGGAAAAGCAAATTAACAAATATAGACAAACAAACATCTAAATATATACTAGCATATATGGTACAAGCAAATGATGAATACAAAAAAATTGTAAATTATCTATCTAAAAAAACAGGATTAAAAGTTATCCATTTTGATAAGGAAAAGATATACGACAATGAATTGAAAAGTGCATATACAGCAGAACCTTTCGAATTTATTGATTTAATAAAAAATGCAGAATATGTTGTTGCTACTTCTTTTCATGCTACTGTATTTTCAATAATTTTTAGTAAAAAGTTTTTTGTAGTGCCACATTTAAAAACTGGTTCAAGAATTACTAATTTATTAGAAAAACTAGGAATAGAAGGAAGAATATATCATAAATTAGAAGAATTTGAAAATGTAGATTATGACTTTGAAACTAATTATATTCAAGTAAAAGAAAAATTAAAAGAAGAAAAAGAAAAATCAATTAAATTTCTTAAGGAGGCAATAGAAAATAAATAAAATGAGTAGAGAAGGAGCATTATTAAAAAACACAGCTATAATAACAGTTGGCAAAGTATCAACTCAGATGATTAGCTTTTTGCTATTACCGCTTTATACCGCCATTTTATCTACAGAAGAATTTGGAATAGTGGATTTATTAAATACTTTAGTATCATTAATGTTACCTATAGTAACTTTTCAAATTGAACAAGCGGTTTTTAGACATTTAATAGATATTAGAGGCAATAAAGAACAAAGCAAAAATATTATAAGTACAACACTTTTTACAATTACTATACAGTGTATAGTGTATCTTATGATATTTTTTGCAATAAGTGGTTTTATACAAAATGAATATAAGTTTTTTTTAGCTACAAATGTTGTAGCCTGCATATTCTCATCAATTATGTTACAAATTGCTAGAGGCTTAGGAGATAATAAGACATATGCAGTTGGTAGTTTTATAACGGCACTTAGTACAATAATATTTAATGTTATATTTTTAGTAGTTTTTAAATATGGAGCGTATGGAATGCTAATTGCAAGTTTACTTGCAAATATACTATGTGCTATCTATGTTTTTATTAAAGATAAAATTATTTTATATTTAGGTAAAACAGCATTTGATAAAGTATTACTAACAAAACTATGGAAATATTCAATCCCATTAATTCCTAATGCTTTGTCATGGTGGGTGTTTAATGCATCCGATAGAATTATTGTAACTGCAATATTAGGAGTTGGAGCTAATGGAATATTAGCGGCTGCTCATAAATTTCCATCTGTGTATATTACAATTTATAATATTTTTAATATGGCATGGACAGAGTCTGCATCATTACATATAAACGATAAAGATAATAATGAGTTTTTTAGTAAAATAATAAATGATATAATTAATATTTTTTCTGGTATATGTTTTTGCATAATTTCTAGTATGCCTTTTGTATTTCCTATAATGGTAAATTCATCATATTCAGAAGCGTATAACCAAGTACCAATATTAATGCTGGGTTCTTTAGCAAATGTAGGTGTGGGATTAATTAGTGTAATATATATTGCTAAGAAAAACACGAAAGATGTTGCAAAAACATCGATATTATCAGCAATTATAAATATTGTCATAAATATTGCTTTAATTAAATTCATTGGATTATATGCTGCTTCTATTTCGACATTTGTTGCTTATTTTGCTATGTTAATATATAGATTAATAGATGTAAAAAAATATATAAAGATAGAAGTAGATAAAAGAATGATTTTACAAATAGTAATAATGAGTATATTAGTTTCAGTACTTTATTATATAAATAATTTTGTTTTAAACATAATTGCTTTAATTATATCTATAGTATATTTAATAATTACAAATAAAAATAATGTACAATTTATAATAAAAATGATATTGAATAAAGGGAGAAATTAAAAAATGCAAATGAAGAATGAATTTCTAGAAAATGGTCAAAAAGAAACTTGCAATGGATGCGGAATATGTGTATATGTTTGTCCTGTTGGTGCGATCTCTATGCTTGAAGATAAGGAAGGATTTTTGTATCCATATATAAATAAAGAAAAGTGCATAGGATGTAATAAATGTAAAAAGTATTGTAGCAATTTTAATACAAAAAACGAATTTGACTCAAAGGCTTATGCAAGTTATACTAAAGATGATGTTGAATTAAAGGAAGCTTCTTCTGGTGGAATGTTTTATATATTGGCAAAAAATATTATAGAGAATAATGGAGTAGTATTTGGAGTAAAATTTGATGAAAATCTAATAGCTAAACATGATTGGGCAGACACTTTAAATGAATGTAAACAATTTAGAGGGTCAAAATATGTTAGAAGTGATGTAGAAAATAAATATTTTAAAGTAAAAGAATTTTTAAATGATGGTAAAACAGTTTTATTTACAGGTACACCATGCCAATGCCATGCACTAAAGGTGTTTTTGAGAAAAGAATATGATAATTTAATTACATGTGATATTATATGTCATGCTAATCCATCTCCAAAAGTTTTTGAAAAGTATAAAAAAGAATTAGAGAGTACAAGGAATAAAAAAATTAAAAATATATATTTTAGAAGTAAAGAAAATGGTTGGAGAAATCAAACACCAATAATAGAATATGAAGATGGAAGTAAAGAACAAGAAAATACATATTTTAATGCGTTCGTTAGAGAGTTGTTAGGAAGACCATCTTGCCATGCTTGCAAATTTGCATCACCCAATAGAGTGACAGATTTTACTATAGGAGATTTATGGGGAGTAGAACAAATAGAACCTAAGTTCCAAAGTATAGACGGTGTATCTTTATTTACAGTAAATAGTCAAAAGGGAGAAAAAATTTTTGATAATGTAAAACATAATATGAATTATAAAAAAATAGATGAAAAAGAAGCATATGCTCATAATCATTATATGAATGTACCTCAAAATAAGAACAGAGACAAATTCTTTCAAGAGCTTGAGAGTGATACATTATCTACTATAGAATTGATGAAAAAATACTCAAAAATTTCTTTATTTACAAGAGTGAAAAATAAAGTAAAATCAATTATAAAAGTAAAAAGATAGGAACTTTTTTTCTATCTTTTTTTATTAATTGGAAAAGTATACATAATATTGAAAAATATGTTTACATATTGTGAAATAAGTGGTATAATGATATTGTGGTGGAAATAAAACCTTAACATAAAACAAATAAATAAGAATTACATATATACTAGTAGAAAAAATAAAAATGTAAGGAGAACAAATGGAAGAATTAGATTTAAAAGAATTATGCAAGATGTTTTGGAACAAAAAGGTACAAATTTTGTTAATAGTATTGTTGTTTGTAATAATTGGCATAGTTTATTCAACTTGTTTTGTAACTCCTATGTATAGTTCATCAACAACATTAGTTTTAGCTTCAACAAATAGTAATTCTACATTAAATAACAATTCAATAACAACAACAGATTTAAGTATTAATTCAAAATTAGTTTCAACATATGGAGAACTAGTAAAAAGTAAAAATGTTTTGAGACAAGTTATATATAATTTGGATTTCGATATTGAAGAAGAAACTCTTCGAAAAAATGTAAAAGTAACTGAAGTAAAAAATACAGAGTTAATACAGATAACAGTAACTAATGAAGATAAATATCATTCAGCAAAAATAGCAAACGAAATAGCAAAAGTTTTTATGGATAAGATTAAAAGTATATATAATTTGGAGAATGTTCAAGTGGTAGATAAAGCGGAAACATCAGATAATCCATCTAATATAAACTTAAAGAAAAATATTCTTGTTTTTGCAGCAATAGGCTTTGTGGTTTCGGCATGTTATGTATTTATAGATAGCATATTTGATACTACAGTAAAAACATCAGAAGAAATAGAAAATATTGCAAAAGTTCCTGTATTGGCATCTATACCAGTATACGAAGAAACTCAAAAGACAAAAAGAGGAGGTAAATAATAATGAAAAAAGAATTAGTTATTTATAAAGATCCTAAATCTCCGATTTCAGAAATTTTTAGGACATTAAGAACTAATATTCAATTCATGAATACAGCCAAAAATTCAAAGACTATACTAGTTACTTCAACATTTCCAGGAGAGGGAAAAAGTTGGGTATCTTCAAATTTAGCAGCAACTTTTGCTCAAACAGGCAAAAAAATAATATTAATAGATTCAGATATGAGAAAAGGAAGACAATATTCTATATTAGGAGTTTCACCTACACCTGGACTTTCAAATTATTTATCTGGAGTAAATATTGATAAAAACGAAAAAAAGCAAAAAAGTATAAAAAGTTATATACAAAAAACAGAAATTGAGAATTTAGATGTAATGGTTTCTGGAAATATACCACCAAATCCATCAGAGTTACTAACATCAGCTCCAATGATAGAATTATTAGAAAAAGTCAAAAAAATGTATGACATAGTTATTATAGATGGAACACCATGTCAATTAGTAGCGGATTCATTAATACTTGCAAGAATTGTAGATTCTACAATAGTAGTTACTGCATATAAGTCTACAAAGAAAAAAGATTTACAAAGAGTAATATCAGGTATAAATAATGTTGGAGGAAAGATTTTTGGAGTTGTGCTAAACAAAATACCAGTTCCAGCGAAAAAATATGAGCAATCGTATTACTATGGGTCTACTTCAGATAAAAAAAGTAAAGAACTCACTGAATTAACAGTGAAAGAAACTGAGAAGAAAGCAAAATCAATAGAAAAGATTACTGCAACAAAAAATGAAAAAGAGAAAAAAGAGGAATCTAAAAAAACAAATAGCAAAAAAGAAGTAACAAAAAAAGATGCTGTTGAAGCTAAAAAAGATATTAAAAGTTCAAAAGGTAAAAAACAACCAATTGAAAAAAGTAATTCAATAAAAGAAGAAAAGAAAACTGACGATATAAAGACTAAAAAGTTAAATAGTGGTACAAAAAGAACAACTAAAAAGCAAGAAAAAACTGCTGAAGTTTCTGAAGAAACAAGTGAGGAATTTACAGTTGTAGAAAAAGTAGAAACAATTGCAAAACAAGAACCAAAAAAAACAACAAAAAAAAATAAAAAAGGAAAAGAAGTAGAAGAAAAGAAAAACATAGTAATACCTTTATTTGATGAGATTATGACTGTACCAGAAGTTAAAGATGAAAGCTTAGAAAACAATAAAAAAAGCAAGTCTAAAAGAAAAGTAATGGCTTAATATATATGGGGGTAGAATTGAAATGATAGATTTTCACACACATATATTGCCTGGAGTAGATGATGGGGCAAAAAGTATCGAAGAAACAATAGAATTACTAAAAGAAGCTCAAAGTGTTGGAGTTGATAAAGTGATATTAACTTCACACTATATAGAGAGTTATTATGAGTCAAATGTAAAAGAAAGAACCAATATAATTAATTCTGCTAAAAAACTTTTGAATGATGAAAAAATAAACATAGATTTAATTATTGGAAATGAAATATATATTTCAGAGAATATAAACGAATTAATAATAAATAAAAAAGCTTGTTCTATAAATAATACAAGATATGTTTTATTTGAGTTACCGTTTGATATAAAACCAATTAATTTATATGATGTTATTTATGAAATGTTACAAAATAAATATATACCAGTATTAGCACATCCAGAAAGATATACATTTGTTCAAAAAAATCCAAATTTAGTTTATGATTTAATTCAAACAGGTGTATTAATGCAATCAAATTATGGAAGTTGTATAGGTCAATATGGAAAAAAAGCACAAATTACTGTGAAAAAATTATTAGAAAATGACATGGTGCATTTCTTAGGAACAGATGTACATAAAATGGGTACTATTTATCCTAAAATCTCACAAATATTGGCGAAAATAGAAAATATAATTGGAAAAGATAAGTTAGGATTGATTACAAACGTAAATCCAGAATTAGTATTAGAGAATAAAGAAATTGAAATTCCAGAACCACATAAAACTAAAATTTCTTTATTAGATAAAATTTTAAAATAACAAAAAGAGTTGCATAAAGTAACTCTTTTTGTTTAGACTAATTGTTAGCCTTGACAAACAAAGCCTAAAGTAATATAATGTTAACTGCAACTAACAAAGATAAGAGAGGTTTATATGATATCAAAATCATCAGAAGAATATATAAAAACAATGTATATATTAAAGCAACAAAATGGAAATGTAAGAGTTACTGACATTGCAAACAAAATGAATTGCACTAAACCTAGTGTAAATAAAGCATTACACAATTTAAAAAGTAATAATTTAGTAAACTATCAATCATATGGAACTATAGAGTTAACAGAAGAAGGAGAAAATTTGGCTAAAAAAATAATAGAAACATATGATATAGTTTATTTATTTTTGAAAGATGTTCTTAATCTAGAAGAAGAACAAGCAAAATGTGAGGCAGAAAAAATCAAATCTGTTATTGCAGATGATACAACAAATAAATTAGCTAAATATGTTCATAAAACTTTAGGATTAAATAGTCTAGATTGCGATTATGATATAAATAGAGAAAAGTGTAGATCATGTGCTAGAAGAGTATTAAATAAATAAGAAAGGGTTTTAAAATTATGAGTAACAAATTATTAGAGGTAAAAGATTTATATGTAAATGCAGAAGAAAAGGAGATTTTAAAGGGAATAAATTTAAACATAAATAAAGGAGAAATTCATGTAATAATGGGACCAAATGGCTCTGGGAAAACAACTACAGCTAATGCAATATTAAATAATCCAATGTATACAAAAACAAGTGGAAGTATTAACTTTGATAATGAAGATATAACGGAATTAAAAACAGATGAAATTGCAAGAAAAGGTATATTCATGTCTTTTCAATTACCAGAAGAAATACCAGGAGTTTCTGTTACTAACTTTTTAAAATATGCCAAAAATAAAATAACTGGAAAACCAGTTAAAGTTTTTGAATTTAAGGACGAGCTAAAAAAATATATGGAAGAACTAAATATGAATCCAAACAATATGGAAAGAAGTTTAAATGTTGGATTTTCAGGTGGAGAAAAAAAGAAAAATGAGATATTGCAAATGCTTGTATTAAATCCAAAACTTGCAATATTAGATGAAACTGATTCTGGATTAGATGTAGATGCTATAAAGACAGTATCAAAGGGAATTGAAATGTTTAAAAATGATGAAAATGCGGTACTTATAATTACTCATAATACTAAAATTTTGCATAGTTTAAAAGTTGATTATGTTCATGTGTTAGTAGATGGAAAAATTGTAAAGACAGGCACACAAGAACTAGCTAAAGAAATAGAAGATGAAGGTTATGGAAAATATAAAATTGAAAAATAATAATTATTTAATTTATGTTACATCTTGAAAGGAACGATAATAAAAATGGGAAAAAGTAAAATAGATGAAATAAATAGAAATATATATGACATAAAAAATAAGGACGAGTATGATTTTAAGATAAAAAAAGGATTAACTCCTGAAATTATTGAAGAGATATCAAAACAAAAAGATGATCCTGATTGGATGAGAGAATTCAGACTTAAAGCCTTAAAAGTTTATAATGAATTAGAATTGCCTTCTTGGGGACCAGATTTATCAGAACTTAATATGGATGAAATTGCGACGTATGTAAGACCAAAAACAAAACTAAGCAATTCATGGGAAGATGTTCCAGAGGATATAAAGAATACTTTTGATAAGTTAGGAATACCAGAAGCAGAAAAAAAATCACTTTCAGGAGTGGGAGCACAGTATGATTCGGAAGTTGTTTATCATAGCATGAAAGAAGACTTAATAAAACAAGGTGTAATATACACTGATATGGAAACTGCGGTAAGAGAATATCCAGAATTGGTAAAGAAACATTTTATGAAATGTGTACCTGTAAATGATCATAAATTTGTTGCACTTCATGGTGCTGTTTGGTCAGGAGGTTCTTTTGTATATGTCCCTAAAAATGTAAAAGTAGATATACCTTTGCAATCTTACTTTAGATTAAATTCACCGGAATCTGGACAATTTGAGCATACTTTAATAATAGTAGATGAAGGAGCGAGTCTTCACTTTATAGAAGGGTGTTCTGCACCAAAATATAATAAAGTGAATTTACACGCAGGTTGTGTTGAATTATATGTAAAAGATAATGCACATTTAAGGTATTCAACAATAGAAAATTGGTCAAAAAATATGTTAAATTTGAATACTAAGAAAGCTATAGTTGGTAAAAATGCAAGTATGGATTGGGTTAGTGGTTCTTTTGGTTCAAAAATATCTATGTTGTATCCAATGAGCATTTTAAATGGCGAGGGTGCAAAGACGGAATATACAGGAATTTCATTTGCTGGAAAAGGACAAAATTTAGATAATGGATTTAAAACAGTTCATAATGCACCAAATACATCTAGTGTAGTTAATGCAAAATCAATCTCAAAAAATGGTGGAATATGCACATATAGATCATTAGTGAGAATAAATGAAAATGCAAAAAATTCAAAATGTACAGTATCGTGTGAATCCCTTATGTTAGATGATATATCTAAATCTGACACAATACCTGCAAATGATGTAAGAACAGATGAAGTAGAATTTTCACATGAAGCTAAAATAGGAAAAATTAGTGACAAAACTATATTTTATTTAATGAGTAGAGGAATGTCTGAAGAAGATGCAAAAGCAATGATAGTTAGAGGTTTTGCTTATCCAATATCAAAAGAACTTCCTGTAGAATATGCAGTAGAAATGAACAACCTAATTAATATGGAATTAGAAGGAGCTATTGGATAAATAAAATTTATGAAAGGAAAAGATATGGAAAAACTAAAATTAAATGAAACACCAGTTAGAACTGCAAGAAATTTTAATATAAATAATATTAAATTGGATAATGTTCAAATTCCAAAAAATATATTTGAATTTAATAATGAGACAATAACCAAAAATACATCAAAAATAAATGTGAATTCTAATATAGAGAATTATGATATAGCTTATGGAAATGGAGATATATTATTAAATCAAGTAAAAAATAATTCAAATAAGAAAATAAAGATTGTAGTAGATGACAAAAAAAATAGTGAAACAATGTTAGAGTTTAATTTTGATAAAAGTAATGCAAATCTTATTGAAAATATTGAAATTGTAGCAAATGAAGATAGCAAGTCAACTATTATAATAAAGTATAGTGTAAGTGGTAATACAAAATGTTATCATAATGGAATTATAAAAACATATGCAAATAAAAATTCAAGAATAAAAATAGTTGTAATTAATTTATTAAATCAATTTTCTAACAATTTTATAGCTATTGATAATAAATTAGAAGAAAATGCAGAAGTTGATTATACAATTGTAGATTTTGGTGGTAAAAATAGTGTTACAAATTATTATTCTAATTTATTAGGTGATTGTTGTACAAACAATGTAGAAGCAATTTATTTAGGAAAAGATAATCAATTATTTGATTTAAATTATATTGGAGAGTTAAGAGGAAAAAATTCCAATATAAATATGGAAGTACAAGGAGCTTTAAAAGACGATGCAGTAAAACATTTTAAAGGAACAATTGATTTTAAGAGAGGATGTAAAAAATCAAAAGGCGATGAAAACGAATATTGTATGTTATTGTCAGATAGGGCAAAATCATTAGGGTTACCAATGCTTTTATGCGGCGAAGAAGATGTAGAAGGAAATCATGCTAGTTCAGCTGGCAAGATTGGCGAAAAAGAATTGTTTTATATTATGAGTAGGGGATTTGAATTAAAAGAAGCATTAAAATTAATGGTAAGGGCAAAATTTAATAAAATACTAGAAAATATAGAGAATGAAGAATTAAAAAATGAAATTATTAATGAAATAGATAAAAAATTAGATTAAAAGAAAGGACTAAAATAAATGAATATAGAAGAAATAAAAAAAGATTTTCCAATATTCAAAAATAAAAATATAACTTATTTAGATAGTGGAGCTACAACTCAAAAACCAGTTCAAGTGATAAATGCAATAAATGAATTTTATAATAATTATAACGCAAACCCACATAGAGGAGCGTATTCTTTGAGCGTAGAAGCAACAAGTATCTATGATGATACAAGAACAAAAATTGCAAAATTTATAAATGCTAAACATAGAGAAGAAGTCATATTTTCTAAAAATGCAACAGAAAGTTTGAATTTAGTTGCATATTCTTATGGTATGGAAAATTTAAAAAAAGATGATGAAATAGTTCTTTCAATAATGGAACATCATTCGAATTTAGTTCCGTGGCAAAAGGTAGCTAGAGTTACAAAAAGTAAGCTAAACTATATGTATATAAACGAAGATTTTGAAATAACAGACGAAGAAATTGAAAGAAAAATTACAGATAAGACTAAAATAGTTGGAATAACTCATGTTTCTAACGTCTTAGGAACTATAAATAATGTAAAAAAGATAATAAAATATGCACATAAAAAAGGAGCTATTGTTATTGTAGATGCATCTCAAAGTATTCCACATATAAAAATAGATGTGCAAGATTTAGATGCAGATTTCTTAGCTTTTTCAGGGCATAAGATGCTATCACCTCTTGGAATTGGAGTTTTATACGGAAAGAAAGAATTATTAAATAATATGACTCCATTTTTAATGGGTGGAGATATGATTGAGTATGTTTATGAACAAGAAACAACTTTTGCTCCACTTCCAAACAAATTCGAGGCAGGAACTCAAAATGTGGAAGCAGTAATTGGTTTAGGTGCTGCAATTGATTATATTGAAAACATAGGATATAGTAATATACAAAAAATGGAAGAAGAAATAATTTCGTATGCAAGGCAAGAATTATCGAAATTAGATTATATAGAATTATATTTAACACCAAACAGGAAAAATCATTCTAGTGTAATTTCTTTTAATATAAAGGGTGTTCATCCACATGATGTTGCAAGCATACTAGACTCTGAAGGCGTTTGCGTGCGCTCCGGAAATCATTGTGCACAGCCACTTATGAGATTTTTAAATATAGATTCTACATGTAGAGCAAGTTTCTATTTATATAATACTAAAGAAGATGTAGACAAATTGGTACAAGCATTAGATAAAGCGTATAATATGTTTAAAAAATATATAAAGTAAAATATTAAATAAATACAAATTTTACTTGAAAGGACCAAAAATGGAAGATTTAACAGATGTATATAATGATTTAATAATGGAACATAGTATGAATTCATATAACAAGAAAAAACTAGAAAATGCTAATTATACAGAAACTGGTCATAATCCAAATTGTGGAGATGAAATTACATTAGAAATGAAACTTAATGGAAATGTAATAGAAGATATGGCTTTTTCTGGACATCGGGTGTGCTATTTCTCAAAGTTCAACTTCAATAATGATTGACACATTAAAAGGGAAAACGATAGAAGAAGCAAAAGAAATAATAAAAACATTTATAGCAATGATAAAAAGAGAAAAGCAAAGTGAAGATGAATTAAAAAAATTAGAGGATGCAATAGCTTTTAAAAATGTAGCTAATATGCCTGCGAGAGTAAAATGTGCTTTACTTGCATGGCATACAATAGAAGACATATTAAATAACCAATAATTGAATGAGTTGAAAGAGAAGGTAATATAAATGGATAATAAGAAAGTACTAATTGGCATGAGTGGTGGTGTTGACAGTAGTGTGTCAGCACTATTATTAAAAGAACAAGGATATGAAGTAATTGGTGCAACATTAGAATTATTTGCAGGTAGTAGTTGTTGTAATATAAACACATACATTGATGCAAAAAATGTGTGCAATTCTATTGGGATACCTCATTTTACATATGATTATAAAAATGAATTTAGAGAGTTTGTTATAGGTGATTTTATTGATTGCTATGCAAATTGCAAAACTCCAAATCCTTGTATAGAATGTAATAAGTACATGAAGTTTGGGCTTATGTATGAAAAAGCCAAAAGTTTAGGGTGTAATTATATTGCAACTGGGCATTATGCCAAAACAGAGTATAGTTCTAAATATAATAGATGGGTACTAAAAAAATCAAAAGCAGGAAAAAAAGATCAAAGTTACGTATTGTGGAATATGCCAAAGGATTTAATTGAGCATGTTTTATTTCCTTTAGCAGATTTTGAAAACAAAGAACAAATAAGAGAAATTGCTAAAGAAAAGAATTTAAAAGTGGCAAATAAACCAGATAGTGAAGATATTTGTTTTGTGCCTGATGGAAATTATAAAAAGTTTTTAGAAAATAATTCAGATATAAAACCTAAATGTGGAAATATAATAGATTTAAGTGGAAAAATATTAGGGAAACATACTGGGTTATATAATTACACAATAGGTCAAAGAAAAGGTCTTGGAATTTCTAATTCTGTACCTTTATTTGTAGTAGGTTTTAATAAAAACAAAAATGAAGTAATTGTGGGAGAAGAAAAAGATTTATATAAAAAAGAGATATTAGTTAAAGATATAAATCTTTTATTAGTAGATAAAATAGAAAAAGAAATGGAAGTTTTGGTAAAAACAAGATATTCTTCAAAAGAAGCAAATGCTAAAATCATTCAAGAAGGAAACAGTATAAAAGTAAAATTTGATGAACCACAAAGGGCTGTTACACCAGGACAGTCAGCTGTGTTTTACATTGATGATATTGTACTAGGCGGAGGAAAAATTTCTGAAGTGTATAATAATTAAAAAATAATATAAAATGTGAAAGAGAGAGAGTTTGATGAACGATAATGGATATAAAAAGAAAATAAATATAAAAAAAGTGTTTATAGCATTAGTTATATTAATTGCTATTGTAATATCAGCTGTACTATTTATACAAATTAATAAGCAAAAAGCCTATGATGAGCTAGTTGCAAATACAAAAAAACAATATGAGTTTTATTTAAATAATGAAACTATAGAAAATAGTGAAGATGAAACAAAAAATATTTTAAGTAATATAAATAAAGAGAAAGAAAAAAATAATCAAATAAACTTCGAAAGCTTTATTAATAATTCGCTAGAAACAAAAATTTTGAATGAAGAAAATGTAAAAAATATAATAAGTGCAGTAGATAACGAAATTCAGAAATATGATTTGCAAACTTTAAATAATTTTACAAAGGAAAATATTCTAAATACAGTTAATAATGAAAAAATTGATAAAGAAACTCTTGGAAAAATATATGAAGAAAATGATTTTATCAAAAATTTAGATAGTGAAATTCAAAAACGAACAGAATACATTGAAAAATTAAAAGAGTTTAAAAATGAATTAACATATTTTGAGAACAATAAAAGTAGTTATTATTTTAAAAATAACAAGTATATATGCAAAAATAATGAAAGCTTAAATCAATTAAACAATTTTAGCAATAAATATAATTTGAATTATCAAATAATAAAAGAACAAAAATCAACTACTAGTAGTGGTGTTCCGATTTTGTGTTATCATGGCGTTTTAGATAAACCATGGGGAATTTCTGAATTGTTTGTAAAAGTTGATGAGTTTGAAGCGCAGATGAGATATTTAAGTGAACAAGGGTATACACCAATATTTGTTAGTGAGATAGCAAATGCAAATAAATATGAAAAACCAATAATTATCACTTTTGATGATGGGTATCAAGATGTATACACAAATGCTTTTCCAATTTTAAAAAAGTACAATATAAAAGCCAATGTATATATGATTAGTGGATGGATTTGTGGAGGAGTTTATATGACTGAAGAAATGACAAAAGAAATGGCTGAATCTCCATTAATAGAGATAGGTTCTCATACAGTTACACATAAAGCTTTAGCAACTCTTTCAAAATCAGATATTGAGTACGAGTTAAGTCAAAGTAAAAAAACATTAGAAGAAATGTTAGGAAAAGAAATAAATGTGTTAGCTTATCCAACAGGAAGTTATGATAATAGAGTAATAGAATGTGCAAAAAAATATTATAAATATGCATTAAGTACGATAGATGGAAAAGAAAATCCAGAACGTTTAAATACGTATACTTTAAAGCGAATTTATGTATATCGTAAATATAATATAGAACAATTTAAAAGATTATTTTAATAATAAGAGAAAGGAAAACTCAGTGTTTAGGATACTACTCTGCTATACGTCAAACATACCAAAATAGTGGACAGAATCTTTGTATATATAAATTAGGCGAGAATAGAAGAATGAGTAAAAAATATTAATATTGTTAATTGCTTTTATCATAATAATTTCAATAATTGTTGTTAACATTTTAAATGCTAAAGTGTTTGTTGGATTCAGCATTAAGAATGAAAGTAAATGATGTATTAAATAACAGATAGTTTTAAATTTTATGCATATGAATGAGAAACTATAACATATAGAATATAAGGATTTTGATGTACTGCAATATTGTTTTTCTTATTTTAAATACTACTATATGCCGAAAGCAGAATTTGTTTTTTTTTCATATATTTTTCATATAGATTGCCTTATGATATAAAAATGGTCGGAGTTTTATATAAAACTCAAAGAAAAAGCTACAAGCAAAGGGTACTTGTAGCTAAAAGATAAATTTTGATCACTGAGTTAATAAGTAATAATTGTTAAGCCATAAAAATGACTTTTAATAGGTTTGCGTTACATAGCACATCATTTTGCCGTTGTTTGAACCTGAAGATATGTACGCAGAAAATGTCCATGTTCCCGTTACAAGCATTATATATTGCTTTTCAATATAATACTGTACATCCGCTGGCATCGGACCTTGCGTATACGTATCGCCATTTGGTGCCTTAATAACGAATACAACTTGAGCATCGGGATTGCCACCAGCCCAAAACTTGAATTTGGGTATCAGACCAGTATCTGTCATTGTAGCAGAATATCCTGGTCTGAAACCAACAGTTTGACCCTGAGCATACGGTGTAACTGCATTTGTCGAATCAGTTTCAAAAACAATAGGAATAAAATCATCCGTTGTTGTTTGAAGCTTCGACTGAGCAGTAACTGCTGAATCTTTGTCCACTTCTTTTGCAAAAGAAACAGTTGCACTTATACAAATAGACATTACTACTGCCAGTGCAAGAGAAATCAATTTGGTAATTTTTTTCATAGAGTAAACCTCCTCAAATGTTGCGTGACCAAATTATCTTTTTATAAGTACTAAACAGCACATATTTAATATACAATATTTATACAAAAAAAGTCAATATTTTTTTATACAAAAAACGATAAAGCCTTACGTACTGTAAGGCTTTATCGAAATATGTCGTAAAATGTTGAATGTTTATAAAAGAATTTAATGGATAATTATACAAATTTTGACAAATTTTGACATAAAGGTATGATACAATATATATATATTATCAAATAACACAATTCTTTCTTGATTTAAGAATTATTTAATAATACCATTTATGGTAAATGGAGGAATTTATGAAATATATATTGCAAACATATGATCTTGAAAAAAAATATAAAAATTTTAAAGCAGTAAATAATTTGAATATGCATATCGAAAAAGGGGCTATATATGGACTAATTGGAAAAAATGGAGCAGGAAAAACAACTTTAATTAGAGTAATTTGTGGATTACAAAAACCAACGAGTGGAACATATTCTATTTATGATATTTCAAATGAAGATAAACGTATTATAAAAATAAGAAAAAAAATAGGAGCTATCATTGAAACTCCTTCAATTTATTTAGATATGACAGCAGAAGATAATTTAAAAGAACAATATAAGATTATAGGAATTCCATGTAATAATTTAAAGGAAATACTAAAATTTGTAGGATTAAATGAAGTCGGAAAGAAGAAAGCAAAAAATTTTTCTTTAGGAATGAGACAAAGATTAGGAATTGCAATTAGTTTAGTAGGAAGTCCGGATTTACTTATTTTAGATGAACCTATAAATGGATTGGATCCAGAAGGAATAATTGAGATAAGAGAGCTCATAATGAAACTTAATAAATATAAGGGAATAACTGTTTTAATATCAAGTCATTATTTAGATGAATTATCAAAGATTGCAACTCACTATGGTTTTATGGATAAAGGAAAAATTATAAAAGAAATTAACAAAAAAGAATTAGAACAAGACTGTAAAAAAAGAATTGAAATAAGTGTAACAAATATAAAAGAATGTGAAGAGTATCTAAAGGAATGCAATTATTCTTATGAGATTATTTCGGATAGAGTAATTAATATATATGAAAAAATAAATATTTCAGAACTTGTATTATCACTTTCAAATAGAAATTGCATTGTAGATGAAATACATGAGCAAGAAGAAACTCTTGAGAATTACTATATAAATTTGATTGGAGGTGCAGAAAATGTATAAATTATTAGATGCGAATTTTACAAGATTAAAAAAAAATAGTGTTTTTTGGATATTAATAATTGCGACAATACTAATATCTATTGGAGCGTTAATAGGACAATATAGGGGATTATTGCTATCTAAAAAGTATGATGTTCCAATGAAAACAACGGAAGAATTAATGCTATCTTTTTTAGCTATAATAGGATTTTTTATTGCAACATTTACAAGTATATTTGTTGGTGCCGAATATTCGAATGGCACAATAAGAAATAAAATAGTCGTAGGAAATAGTAGAATAAAAATCTTTTTGTCCAATTTAATTACTAGTATAGTAGTTGGGCTAATAATTGAATTTATGTATTTAATATTAATTGCAATTATTGCTATACCGTTGTTTCAAAAAATACAACTATCTGCATCTTCACTATTTTTCATTATTATTGATATAATAATGATTATAGTAGCATATTCTTCTTTATTTAATTGCATAGCTATGTTATGTTCTGATGTAATAATATCAACAATATTTTCTATTATATTAACTTTAGTATTGCTAATTTCTTTACAAATAATTTCATTTAAATCTAATACAATATTAAATATAATTCCCACAAGGCAAGCAATATTAATGCCATACTTGTTAAAAAATATTAATGTGGAAAATAATGATATAGACATAAATATTGAAAAGCTATCTTTATATTCAGCAGTGTTTGTATTATTAGTAAATAGTATAGGTATATATTATTTCAATAAAAAAAATTTAAAATAAAAGAATGATTTTGACTTTGTATGTTATTTTAGATTTATAGGTAATAGTTGTTCTTTTTTTACTAATTATAAAATTTGATGTTTGTAGAAGTCATTCTCTATTTAATTTCAAAATTTGAAGTTGATCGGATGGAGGTATATATGAAGAGAAAGTTAAAAATAAAAAGATAACCTTTAGATTTAATAAAAAGTATTATACTATTAAGCCAAAGAATACAATAAAAGTAAAATTTATAAAATAATTAAAGATTTGCGAAAAGAATATGAAAGATATAGGATTTCTTAGATATAGAAATAGGTTTAATTATGCAAAAAATATTTGATGAATAATGACGGCATAAAATACAAGGTGTTAGTGTACCTTGTATTTTTTATAAAAAAATGCTAAAATAGTAATATTAAATAGAAGAATATATTTAGTTTTAAATAGTTTTATTTAATGTTAATGAGTTGAGAAATAAAGATTGTGATCGAATTTGTGTAAATGGAAAATTTAGTAAAAAATATCAACATAAAATGAAAATTTATTGCAACTATAGATTGATAAAGAAGTATTTATATATAGGTCACAAGGAGGAAAATATGTTTAATCTACATTCAGAATACAAACCGACAGGAGATCAACCACAAGCAATAGAAAAATTGTCACAAGGAATAAAAGAAGGTAAAAAGTTTCAAACACTTTTAGGAGTAACAGGTTCACGGAAAGACATTTACAATAGCTAATGTAATACAAAAGGTTCAAAAACCAACACTTGTGTTAGCACATAACAAAACACTAGCGGGTCAACTATATAGTGAGTTTAAGGAATTTTTTCCAGAAAATAATGTTGAGTATTTTGTATCTTATTATGATTATTACCAACCAGAGGCATATATTGTAAAATCAGATACGTATATAGAAAAAGACGCTTCAATTAATGATGAAATAGATAAATTGCGCCATTCAGCAACTGCAGCATTATTTGAGACAAAAAATGTAATAGTAGTAGCTTCAGTTTCTTGTATATATGGATTAGGAGATCCAATAGATTATGAAAATTTAATAATATCATTGAGACCAGGAATGGAAAAAAGCAGAGACGAAGTGTTAAAAAAATTAGTAAAAATGCAATACACAAGAAATGAAATAGATTTTAAAAGAGGAACTTTTAGAGCAAAGGGAGATATAGTAGAAATATATCCATCAGGAGAAAACGAAAAAGCAATAAGAGTAGAATTTTTTGGAGATGAAATAGATAAAATATCTGAAATAAATCCATTAACAGGGAAAAGTATCGGAACAAGGAATCATGTTATGATATTCCCAAATTCACACTATGTAACAACAGACGAAAAAAGAGATAAAGCATTAGAATCAATAGAAAAAGAAATGGAAGAGAGAGTTAAGTATTTTAAATCACAAAATAAATTTATTGAAGCACAAAGAATAGAAGAAAGAACAAATTTTGATATAGAAATGTTAAAAGAAACAGGCTTTTGTCAAGGAATAGAAAATTATTCAAGACATATTAGTGGAAGACCAGCTGGAAGTGCACCTTATACATTGTTTGATTATTTCCCAGATGATTTTTTGCTTGTAGTAGATGAATCACATGTGACATTACCACAAGTCAGAGGAATGTATAATGGAGACAAAGCAAGAAAAGATTCGCTTGTAAATTATGGATTTAGATTGCCTTCAGCATATGATAATAGACCATTAAAATTTGAAGAATTTGAAGATAGAATAAACCAGTGCATATTCGTTAGTGCTACTCCAGCAGAATACGAAAAAGAACATTCTAAAGGAGAAATAGTAGAACAAATAATAAGACCAACAGGATTATTAGATCCTAAAATAGAAGTAAAACCAATAGAAAATCAAATAGATGATTTGATAGTAGAAATAAGAAAAAGAGTAGAAAAAAACGAAAGAGTATTAGTAACAACTTTAACTAAAAAAATGGCAGAGGATTTAACAGCATATTTGAAAAACATTGATATAAAAGTAAATTATATGCATTCGGATATAAAAGCATTAGAAAGAATGGAAATAATAAGAAATTTGCGACTTGGAGAATTTGATGTATTAGTTGGAATTAACTTATTAAGAGAGGGATTAGATATTCCAGAAGTATCGTTGGTTGCGATACTAGACGCAGACAAAGAAGGTTTCCTTCGCTCAGAAAGATCTTTAATTCAAACAATTGGACGTGCTGCAAGAAATTCTGATGGAAAAGTTATAATGTATGCAGATGAATTAACAGAATCTATGGAAAAAGCAATATCAGAAACCAATAGAAGAAGACAAATTCAAGAACAATATAACAAAGAACATAATATAACGCCACAAACAATTAAAAAATCAATAAGAGATACTATAAAAGCAACAGTAGTAGAAGATATACAAGCTAAATATGACATAAATGCAGGAGAAACAATCGAAGACATTATAAATAAATTAACAGATGAAATGTTAAAATGTGCAACACAAATGGAATTTGAAAAAGCAGCAGAATTAAGAGATAAGATAAAAGAATTAGAAACATTGTTGTAAGTATATGCATATCAGACAAAGTTTAAAGGAGGAATAAAAATGAAAAAAATACTTGTAGCTACAACTAATAAAGGAAAACTACGCGAAATAAAAGAAATATTAGTAGATTATGAATTGATTTCACTAGATGAAATAAACTGCAAAATAGATGTAGTAGAAGATGGAACAACATTTAAAGAAAATGCACTAAAGAAAGCAAGAGAGATTTCAAATGCGACAAATATGAGTTGCATAGCCGATGATAGTGGACTTTGTATAGACGAATTTAATGGGTGGCCAGGCGTAATAACAGCAAGATGTTTAGGAAAAAATGTTACATGGGAAGAAAAAAATAGATATATATTAGAAAAAATGAAAGACTTACCAAAAGAAAAAAGAGGAGCTAAGCATTGCGTAAGTATTGCTTATGTAGATATAAGTGGTAAAGAAATAGTAGTACAAGCTGAAAATATAGGAAGTATTGCAAAAATACCCAAAGGAGAAAATGGATTTGGATTTGATGCAATATTTGAATTGCCAGACGGAAGAACACAAGCAGAATTGTCAGCAGAAGAAAAAAATGCAATTAGTAGTAGAAGAAAAGCATTGGAAATGTTAAAAGAAAAAATCAAAAATCTTTAAAACTAATTTATAAAAAGAAAGAGGTTGAATTATGAAAAAAATAATAGCAGTATTTATTACATTCTTTTTAATAATAGGGATTATATTTATTGCTTTAGGAAATGGAAATAGTAAAACTATAAAAAATGATCAAATAACAGTAGTGACTTCTCTTTTTCCAGAATATGATTTTGTAAAGCAAATTGGAAAGGACAAAGTAAATGTAGAAATATTACTTCCACCCGGAACTGAAAGTCACACGTATGAACCAACTCCCAATGATATAGTAAATATTAATAATTCTGATTTGTTTATTTATACAAGTGATAATATGGAGCCTTGGGCAAAAAAAATTGCAAATAGTATAGATTCCGATACAACGATAATACAAGCAGGAAATAATATAAATTTAATAGAAATAGAGCATAATCATGATGAACATGAAGGAGAAAATGAAGAAAGTCACCAATATGATACCCATGTATGGCTAAATCCATTAAATTCCATACAAATGGTAAAAAATATAACAGATAAATTATGTGAAATTTCACCAGAAAATGCAGAATTTTTTAGAACAAATGCAGAGGAATATATTAATGAGTTAAGAGAATTAGATAAAGAAATAGAAGAAACTATTAAAGCTTCAAAAAGAAATAGATTAGTTTTTGGAGGAGAATTTGCATATATATATTTTATAAATAGATATAATTTAATATACACAACTGCTTATGACGGTTGTGGAGAAGGTGCAGAGCCTAGTGTTTCAAAAATAAAAGAAGTTATTGATATAATAAATAGTGAACAAATTCCAGTAGTATTTTATGAAGAACTTTCAGAGGGAAAAGTTGCAAATATGATAGCTTCTGAAACAAATGCAAAAGCATGTGTTTTTAATACTGCACACAATGTAACAAGTGAAGAATTAAAAAATGGTGTAACATATATAACTCTAATGAAAGAAAATTTAGAAAAAGTAAAACAAGCATTAAATTAAAATAATACAAAATTTGTATTGTATAATAATTTTTAATTGGTATATAATCTAACTATAAATTATTAAGAAGGGAGATATATATCATGAGTAAATTAAAGGTAGTGCAATATGGTGTAGGAAAAATGTCTTTGTACACAATGCGTTATGTGTATGAAAAAGGAGGAGAAATTGTTGGAGCAATAGATATAAATCCAGCAGTTATCGGAAAAGATATAGGAGATATATTAGGAACAGAAAAGAAAAATGTTTTTGTAACATCAGCAGAAAATGCAAAAGAAATGTTAGAAAAGGTAAAACCGGATATATGTATAGTTACTACAATGAGCTTATTAAATGATTTAGAAAGTCCATTAATGTTATGTGCAGAACTTGGTATAAATGCTATAACAACATGTGAAGAAGCTTTTTATCCTGAAAATTCAAATCCTGTATTAACACACAAAATAGATGAACTAGCAAAGAAAAATAATTGTACAATTTCAGGAAGCGGATATCAAGATATATATTGGGGACAACTTGTAACAAGTGTGGCTGCTTCAACACATAAAATAACAAAAATAAAAGGAAGCTCAAGCTATAATGTTGAGGAGTACGGAATCGCATTAGCAAAAGCTCATGGAGCAGGATTATCATTAAAAGATTTTGAAGAACAAATAGCTTCAGCAGACAATATAAGTGATGAAGAAAGGCAAAAGTTAATAAACTCTGGAGAGTTTTTACCGTCATATATGTGGAATGTAAATGGTTGGTTATGTTCAAAATTAGGATTAACACCAATTAGTCAAACTCAAAAATGTGTACCACAAACTTATAAAGAAGATATATTTTCATCAACTTTAAATATGACAGTAAAAGCAGGAGATGCAACAGGAATGAGTGCTGTGGTGACAACAAAAACACAAGAAGGAATAGAAATAGAAACAGAATGCATAGGAAAAGTATATTCAAAAGATGATTATGATAAAAATGAATGGACAATTGAAGGTGAACCAACAACGACATTAGTGATTGCAAGACCAAATACAGTTGAATTAACTTGTGCAACAATCGTAAATAGAATACCAGATGTAATAAAAGCTAAACCTGGATATGTTACAACAGAAAAATTTGGAGATTTAGAATATAGAACAAAATCTTTAGATGAATATTTGAAATAACCAAAAAAGCCAAATAACGAAATTTCGTTGTTTGGCTTTTTTGGATTAAGAAATAGGTTCAAACATAAACGTAGTTATTCCATCGCAAAAACAGATGGAACAGTTAAGGTGATAATTATTTTTTGCATATACTATGAGAGATGTAATACCACTATAACCAGAAGCGTATAAATCTGTGCCACAACAAACGTTAATTAGATGTAGTTTTTTCCAAAAAGGAACCTTTGCTATAAACCGAAATTTTAAATTGCGTTTGAACATATATTTTCCTCCTAAAATTTAATAAATATATTATATCATAAAAATAGGAAAATATCAAAAGTGTATATAAATAAGGGCTTGACAAATTGGCATAAACGAAATATAATAAATATATAATTTATATGGGGGCAAATTTTTTGTTTTGCCCTCTTTCTTTTTTATTAATTCTAAAAAATTTTCCAATATAAAAAAATAGATAATTATGTTATTATGCCAAATCATGTACATATGGTTTGTGTTATTTCAAAAAATAACAACGGGTCGTCGGGGACGCCGACCCCTACAAAAATCGAATAAATATATAGCAATGAGTATTTGATTATACAAAGAGGATATTCATGAATAATGAATTATCCAAAAGGAAAAAACATATTATCAAGAATTGTAGGGGGCGGTGTTCCCGACTACTCGAATAAATATATAGCAATGAGTATTCGATTATACAAGGAGGATATTTATGAATAATGAATTACCTAAAAGAAAAAATATAAGAATACCAGGATATGATTATTCAAAACCAGGATATTATTTCATAACAATATGTACCAAAAACAGAAAAAACATATTATCAAGAATTGTAGGGGTCGGCGTCCCCGACGACCCGTATAATAAATATGTAAAAAAGCAATTGCAAAATTGTGATAATTACCAAATTCAATTAACATATATTGGTACAATTGTTGAGAAATATATAAATTATATATATAAAGAAATAAAAATAGATAATTATGTTATTATGCCAAATCATGTACATATGGTTTGTGTTATTTCAAAAAATAACAACGAGTCATCGAGGACACCAAACCGTACAAAGGTGCAAATACCATTTTTGGTATCGACTTTTAAAAGATTTATAAATAAAGAATGCAATAATTCTATATGGCAAAGAAATTATTATGAACATGTAATAAGAAATGAGAATGAATATATAAAAATATTAGAATATATAGAAAATAACCCATTTGATTGGAAAAATGACAAATATTTTTTAGAGTAGGGGTGATTAAAATTAACATATTAGAATTAATATATCCAAAAACATGTGGGATGTGTAATAAAATATCAAAATCATACATATGTAATAAATGTAAACTAAAATTGAAAAAAATATTAAAATTAAATAAAATTAATTTTAATGATAAATATTTTGATTCACTCACATATTTGTTTAGATATGAAGGAAATATTAGAACTATGATATTAGAATATAAATTTAAGGATAAATCATATTTATATAAATTTTTTTCAGAAATTATAGTAAATAATTGTAATTTAAAAAACAAGTATGATATAATACTACCAGTTCCAATACATAAAAAAAGGAAGTTACAAAGAGGATATAATCAATCCGAATTGATAGCAAAAGATATTGCAAAAAATATTGATATAGAATATAGTAATAGTGTATTACAAAAAATAAAAAACACATTACCACAAAGTTCATTAAACAAATCACAAAGAATTAATAATGTGTTAGGAGTGTATAGCATTATAAAACCACAATATATAAATGACAAAAAAATAATATTAATGGATGATATATATACAACTGGAAGTACAGTAAATGAATGTTCAAAAATTTTAAAGAAGAACGGAGCTATTTTAGTTGATGTTTTAACATTAGCTAAAGACTGAAAAGTGCTTCAAGAATTAAAGGAGGATGTAAAAATGGGAGAAACAATAGCAATAGTAATGGCTGCTGGAAAAGGAACAAGAATGAAATCAAAAAAATCAAAATTAGTACATCAAATTTATGGAAAAGAACTTGTAAAAAGAGCTGTTGAAAATGCTAGAAAAGCAGATATAAATGAAATAATAACAGTAGTAGGATATCAAAAAGAACAAGTTCAAGCAGTTTTAGGTGATAGTGTAAAATATGCAATTCAAAATGAAATGTTAGGAACTGGGCATGCTGTAATGCAAACAAAAAAATATTTACAAGGGAAAAAAGGAAAAGTTGTAATATTAAATGGAGATGTGCCAATATTAAGACCAACTACAATTAAATCTTTAGTTGAAAAAAGTATAGAAAGAAAAGAATATGCTACTTTGTTAACAGCAATATATGATAATCCATCTGGATATGGAAGAATTATTCGTGATGAAGGTGGAAATGTAAAAGCTATAGTAGAAGATAAAGATGCAACAGAAACACAAAAAGAAATAAAAGAAATAAATGCTGGAATTTATTGCTTTGACATAGAAGAATTATTAGTTGCCTTGGATGAAATTACTCCAAACAATTCACAGGGTGAGTACTATTTGACAGATGTAATAAAAATAATGAATGACAAGGGATTAAAAACAGGAGCAGTAATTGTAGAAGATAATACAGAAATATTAGGTGTAAATGACAAAGTTCAATTAGAATTATTAACAAGAGTATTAAGATTAAGAATAAATACTGAACACATGAGAAATGGTGTTACAATAGAAGATATAAATACAGCGTATATATATGATGATGTTGAAATAGGATCAGATACAGTAATACATCCTAATACTACTATAAAATCTGGTGTAAAAATTGGTGAAGATTGTGAAATAGGACCAAATGCTTACATCAGAGAGGGATGTGAATTAGCAAATAAAGTAAAAATTGGAAGCTTTGTAGAAATAAAAAAAGCAAAAATAGCAGAAGGAACAAAAGTACCACATTTATCTTATATGGGTGACTGTGAAATTGGAGCAAAAACTAACATTGGTTGTGGTACAATTACATGTAATTATGATGGATTTAATAAAAGCAAAACAATTATAGGAGATAATTCTTTTATTGGTTCAAATACAAACTTAGTGGCACCTGTAACATTAGGAAACAATACATTTGTTGCAGCAGGCTCAACAATTACAGATGATGTTCCAGATTATGCTTTAGCAATAGCTAGACAAAGACAAATAAATAAGGAAGATTGGAATAAAAAATAAATTTAAAAATTAATTATAAAAATTTTAAAAGTGGTTGGATAATTTATCCAACCACTTTTAAAATTACATTTGTTGTTCGCCAGGTATAAAGTAATCAACTATACCATATATTAATGCACCAATAATTGCTGCCATCCAAGAAATTGTGTATCCTGCAACAAAGTATTGAGTTACATACAATATGACTACTGATAACACAAAACCAACAAAACCTTTACCAAAAGGACTAGCATGTAGACCAGTAAATTTAACAATTAAATAGTCAAGAACTGTAAGAACTACAGCTGCTATTGCTAAAGACCAAAAGTTGCTTATTTCGAAACCTGGAGTAAAAAATGCTGTGATTGCCAAAACTACACCGGCAGCAATTAATCTTCCAATTATTTGCCAAGCAGTGCTAACTCCAGAATTAGAATTAGTTGTTGTTTGATTATTGTCGTTCATATAGAAACCTCCTTTTTTAAATATATATATTTAATAAAATTGCTTTCTAGGTGTTCGCATAAATATTATTAACAAAAAATAAAAAAAGTATTCAAAACAATGTATATTTTTATAAAAAAATAAAAAAAATATACATAAGAGATTTTTTAAAGGAGAAAAGCTATGTTATCAACTTTAATAAGAACAATAATATTGTACATATTAG
>CAKOWE010000002.1 GCA_934122235.1 uncultured Clostridia bacterium
GGTCTTGGATATTTGTTTTTAATCATGCCATATTTAAACAATTGCAAACAATTTAAAAAAATATCCATAACATGTATCATCATTTCTAGTATATATCTATTATTAAGTGTACTTTGTTTACTTTTAGTACTACCTTATATTGCAGTTACAGCTGAAACAAATTCGATATATTTATTAACTAGAACATTAGAATTTGGTAGATTTTTCCAAAGAATTGATGCTTTGTTTATACTTCTTTTTATAATGTCTTGTCTTTCTTATTTAACTATTACACTATTTTTAATTTTAGACATATTTAAAAAGATTACAAATATTAAAGATTCAAAAGCAATGTCATATTGTTTTTCAACTTTGATATTAGGTTTAGCCTTGATTCCGGATAACATTTCTATAATAAGAAATATAAACTATACCGTGCTTAAAGATTTTATTTTGTATTTTATATTTGGTTTTAGTACGATAGTATTAATTTTAGCTAATATAAAAAAGAAAAAGAAAGAGAATATTAATATATCAAAACAACTATAGTTATAAAATCATAAGGAGAATTTTATGAAAAAAAAGTTTTTATGTTTATTTTTAGTATTGTCTATATGTATAGTTACATTAACTGGATGTTATGATGCAACAGGAGTTGAAAGCTTATCTTATGTTATAGCAATTGGCTTAGATAAAGGTGAAGATAACATTTTGAAACTTAGCTTGCAATTTGCAACCCCTAACACTATAAGTCAAGATTCAAATAGCAGTAGTCAATCCAACACAACAACAATCACAACCATTGAATGTTCTTCTATTTTGTCTGGTCTAAATTTAATTAATAGTTATATAAGCAAAAAAGCAAATTTATCACATTGCAAAATAATAGCTATATCGGAAGCTTTAGCAAGTGATGGAATTTCTGAATATATATATACTCTCTTTGACAATGTTGAAGTTAGACCAAATTGCAATATTATAGTAACTCGATGTGATGCCATAGATTTCTTAGAAAATGCCAAACCAACCTTAGAAAAACTAATAGCAAGATATTATGAAGTAGCATTAAATTCAAGCGAATATACAGCTTATACTGCAGATATTCAATTAATTAATTTCTATTCCGCTTTAAAAAGTTCTTCTACTCAACCTGTTGCTATACTTGCTGGGGTAAATACATCTCAAACACATACAAATTCAACTTACACTAACAAATTTAATATAGATTCTTCATATAAAGCAAATGAAACTCCTATAAAAGATAAAACAAGCTTAGAATGTATGGGACTAGCAGTATTTAACCATGATAAACTTGTTGGAGAACTAAATGGAATAGAATCTATCTGTTATGCAATTTTAACAAATAAACTAAATAATTGCATGATTTCCATACCAAATCCTGTTGATACAGAAAATCAAGTTGATATCTACTTAAACAATAAAAGAAATACAAAAATAACATCAGAATTAATAAATAACACTCCTTATATAACAATAGACATCACACTTGAAGGATATATTACATCTTCTGACAAAGATGAAGATCATTCATCTTCTGAAACACTAAAACTAACTGGTGATGCTGCTTCCAAATATTTAAAATCACAAATTCTATCTTTTGCATACAAAACTTCTAAAGATTTAAAATGTGACGTAGTTGGTTTTGGTAAATATGCTGTAAGCAATTATTTAACTACAGACGAATGGTTATCAAGCGACTGGCTTTCTAATTATCAAAATGCTTTTTTTAACGTAAATACATCTATTAACGTCAAATCCGGTGAATTATTTTCAATGTTATAATAACAATACTTAATTTCGAAAGGATGCTTTTATATGAAATTTTTATTATTTGTTTTCATTATATTTACATTTATAAAAACATTTAGCTATGGCTTATTTGAATTAAGAACAAATAAAAATAAACCTGGTGCAATAACAATAATATGTGTTGCACTAGGTTCATGTATATTAACAAGCATTGTCTTATTAACAAAAACCCCACATTAGCCGTAACTTTAAAGAAATTTTAAGGACCTGCTCTTACACAGGTGGTGCCTTCCTAAATATTCATGGGCTTCTTAAATAAATTTAAGCATGCACGCCATATTTGAGAGATGGGCTCCAATTCCTAACTTGTTGGTTCTAAAATTTCAGTCTACACGCACTACGCAGGGAAAATTATATCCAATATTTAATTTGTAAATTTATTTTACTATACAATATTCGTTTTCTCAACTATGTAATTTGTTTAATTTTTATATATTAAATTATCTTTTCTTTGTTTTTCTTTATTTTTTTCATTTATATTTATCTTTTTATAATTTGATATCCTTAATTTTTCAATTAACACCTAAATAGCTTTACACAGATTATAAAGAATTAAAAATGGCATAAATTTAAATATAATAATAAAATTTATGCCATTTCTAATTTACATTATTCCTATTTTTTTAGCTATTTTTCTTCCCTTTCTCATTATCTTTCTTTTATTTAGGGAACTTTCTGAATATATCATAGCAACTCCAGCTGACAAAACAGTTCCTAATATAATACCTTTTACAAATTTCATTAACCTTCCTCCTATCATTTATTTTAATATTTATCTGTTATTTACAATTACTATTATTTGTTTTTATTTTTATATTTATACTGTTTTATTAAAGTATATATTTGATAAAATGTAATTAGTAGTAAAAAAATTCCAAAAAATTTTCTCAGCTTTTTAACTTCCATACTTACAGCAAAGTTTGCTCCAATTATAGCTCCAATTACTCCAAAAATTGCCACTTGTATTCCTATTTTCCAATTTATTGTTTTTTCTTTTATATTTACTATTATTGAAGTAATTGATGTTGGTATGAAAAAAACTAAATTTGTGGCCTGTGCTATATGCTGATCTATTCCAAAAAAAAGAGAAAGAATTAATATAAGTATTGCTCCTCCTCCCATACCCAAGCCACTTATTATTCCAGATATTATTCCAGACAAAATTTCTACCATTTTTCACCTCTATTTTTAGTTAAAAATCATTCTTACAGAAACATACAATAAGAATATAATAAAAGAAATTTCTAATATATTATCTGATATTTTTTTTAATAACTTGCTACCAATATAACCACCAATAATACCTCCAATTGCACACAATACTCCTAATTTCCAATTAATATAATTATTTTTCATATAAAAAACACTACTTGCAATTACCATAGGTAATATTGCAAAAATAGACGTTGCTCTTGCCTCTGTTTCTTTCATTTTTAATATATTTATAAAAGCTGGAACAATAATCATTCCACCTCCAGATGCAAACAAACCACTAATTCCGCCAGCAAGTAGCCCTATTATCATATTTTTTATCATTTTAAACTCCAATATTTTTTAATTCAATTACTCAAACTTTTTAGTGTTTTACTCCTCAAACTCATAATGTCATTAAAACTAAAGTGCAGTTTTATCAAACACTACAAATTCATAATGATTGTTATTATTTATTCTATCTAAAACAATTATTTTTATACTTAAAACTATTTGTTTATCAATTCTGAACACATTTTTATAATTCTTTCTTCGCATTTTAACATGTGATGTAATATTTGAGTTTTTAGTTCCTCATCTTTTATATTATCTACCTTATCTAAAAAAAATTGTAATTCTCTTAAATATAATTCATCTTTTCTTTTTAATTCATCAATATTAACTCTGAAATTATATTCTTCCATATTTACGTCCCCTCATTTAACCTATACATTTTAGATTGTACTATGTTTATTTTACTGCTAGGCAACTTTTTGTTACTTTTAAAGTTATATTTTGTTTGTTATGTGTTATTTTATATTATAAAATGATAAAATACAACAAAAAGTAAAAAATTTCAACTTTTTTATCACTTTTATTATAAGGATTGGTGAAGTATGATTAGAATTAAATTATCTGATTTACTCGGAAAACATAAAATGAATCAAAAAACTTTGGCTAATTTAACAAAAATCAGACCTGCTACTATTTCCAAAATGTATTATGAGGAAACAAAAAGGTTAGACATAAGCCAACTTGATAGTATTTGTAAAGCTTTTAATTGCGAAATATCAGATTTATTAGAATTTGTTCCTGAAAAGGAAGATAAAAAATAATATCAAAAAAGGCACGCTTATAGCGTGTCTTTAAAACTTTAACCCTAATAAAAAATATATAATTTTAATATTGTTATATTTCTTCAATTGTCTCATCCTTTACATAATATTTAGTACCCAGCATTTTGTCTGGCAAATATTGTTGATCAACTCTATGCATTGGATAATCATGTGGATATTTATATCCTTGACCATACCCTAAACTACTCATTCCTTCTACTGGAGCATTTCTTATATGCATTGGAATTTCTCCAGTATCTTTATTTTGAATATCTTCTAACGCTTTATTTATTCCTAGATATGTAGCATTGGACTTTTTAGATAAGGCAACATATGTTGCTGCTTCTGACAATATTATTCTAGCCTCTGGCATCCCTATCATTGATACCGCTTGCATAGCAGAAGTAGCTATCACTAAAGCATTGGGATTTGCAAGTCCTACATCTTCTGCAGCAGCAATTACAATTCTCCTAGCAATAAAAACAGGATCTTCTCCACCGCTTAAAGCTCTCGCTAAATAAAAAAGCGTTGCATCAGGGTCACTCCCTCTCATAGATTTTATAAAAGCACTTATATTATCGTAATGACTGTCTCCATTTTTATCGAATACTGCTTTTCTTTTTCTAATACATTCTGCCGCAATTTCATCCGTTATATGTATTTCTCCTTCTGAATTCATTGGTGTAGTTAAAACAGCTATTTCTAATCCATTTAAAGCAGTTCTTACATCTCCGTTAGAAACATCTGCTATTTTCATTAAAGTATCTTCAGATATATTAATGTTATATGTTCCCAATCCTTCTTCCTTCACTAAAGCATTTTTCAATATCTTAACAATATCTTCCTTATTTAACGGATTAAGTTTTATTACCATAGACCTAGATATTAGAGCCTTATTAACCTCAAAATACGGATTTTCAGTAGTCGCCCCTATTAATATAACTGTACCATCTTCAACATAAGGAAGTAATACATCTTGTTGCAATTTGTTAAATCTGTGTATTTCATCTATAAATAAAATACATTTTCCAGAAGGATTTAATAATGGATTTTTTGCCTCTTCTATTGCATTGTTTATATCTGATGTACCTGAAGTTACTGCATTTAATTTTACAAACTTACATTTTGTAGTTTGACTTATCACTTTGGCAAGAGAAGTTTTTCCACACCCTGGAGGTCCAAACAATATTATGCTAGACAATCTATCCGCTTTTATTGTTCTATATAGTACTTTATCTTTTCCTACAATTTCTTCTTGTCCCACGAACTCGTCTAATGTTTTTGGTCTTACCCTATATGCTAATGGTTTTGATAAATCCATATTTTTCTTCCCTTTCTATACATTTTGCAATAATTTTAATGCTTGTTTTATTGCATCTTCTATTCCTACAGAATCTACATTCATTTTTTCTAATACTTTATCTATTTCTTTTCTAGTATATCCTAATACTTGTAATGCAGCAATCAATTCACTGTTTTTATTATCCTCTTTTATTACAACTTCTATTTCTTCGTTTTCTGTCATTGTTTCTTCAGTTTTTAATTTATCTTTTAATTCTAATACAATTCTCGCTGCAGTTTTTTTACCTATTCCTGGTATTTTTACTAATTTACTTACATCATTTGATATTACAGCTAATGCAAAACTTGATGGTGTAATCTCAGAAAGCATTGCAATCGCAGACTTTGCACCTATTCCACTAACAGATAATAATAATTCAAACATTCTTAATTCATCGTTACTAGTAAAACCATATAAACTAATGTTATCCTCTCTAACATAATAATGTGTATATATTTTTACAGATGTGCCTACATCTCCTAAACTCTCTATCGACTTTAAAGACATAAAAATTTTATATCCTATTCCAGAAGTTTCAACTATTACATAATTATTTGTTTTGGTATCTAACATACCTTTTATATATGCAAACATAAGTCCTCCTACAAACAAATTTTCTTTTTTCATATTTTATCATAAATATATTTTTTTGCAAGCTTTTTTGTTTAGTTTTTTCTATTGCATTATTTATACTGGTAGTAAAATTAAATTTATAGGTTTCTGTAAAACTATACTTATAAATGCTATATTTAGAGACATAATAAGGATAGGTGATTATTGATGGCACTAGATTACAATATTATTGGAGAACGATTAAAAAAAGCAAGGCAAAATAAGCACATGACTCAAGAAACATTATCAGAAAAATTAGATATGTCTGTTGCATTTTTAAGTAGAATTGAATGTGGTTCTTCTTTTATTAGCTTGAAAAGATTAGATCAAATTTGTGAAATTTTAGATGTTAGTAAGGGATACATTTTAGAAGGAGCATCTATAAATTCAAAAAATTACTTAAACAAAGATTTTTCAGAACTTTTATCTAATTGTCCACAAGATAAATATAAACTTATATATAATATAGCAAAAGTTATAATAGATGATTAAAGACAAAAATGTTTAATCAAAGTTACTATTTTAGTAATATTGGTTAAACATTTTTATTATTTTAGAGAAAATTTATTTACTTCTGAAAGTTATAACCTAGCAAATAACTAAAAAAATTATATTTTAAATTTAAATAACATTTCAAATTCAATAATACATGTAACCCTTACATATATTGAGTTTACCTAGATTTTATGATATAATTGTTACATTCCTATAGAATTATAGACCGCTCTGTAGAGCAAGGAGGAGCAATGAAGTGGATATTAAATAATTTTCCAGTTCTATGTTTTTCAATCGCAAACACATTTTTTATTTTAAAAAGCGAAAATGACTTGGATACTTTCGCAATAACGCTATTTACATTTTTTATGGGTTATGCTTTTTATACAGCTATTAACGAAATAAAACCTAAATCAATCACTTTAATATGCATGATAATTGTATCTGCATTAGTCTTTGACACAATAGCTGTTTTTCATACCCATTCAATAGCTTATATACTTCTATCCGCTATAGCGTTTTTTTCCGGTTTTTATTCCAAAATTTTTCGCCAAGAATAATGTGTCAAAAAGCAAAAAAGCTAGGTTTTCCTAGCTTTTTTGTTTTTTTTATAATTCATCTGTTGAAACTACTTTTTTTACCTTTGCCTTTATTTGAATTTCATCATTTTTAGCTGTAACTCTAGCTTTATCTCCTGGTTTTATGTTTCCATCTAATATTTCTTCTGCCAATTTATCTTCTAGCATACTTTGTATTGCTCTTCTTAATGGTCTTGCTCCAAAACTTGAATCTGTTCCTTTTCTTATTATTAAATCTTTTGCTGAATTATCTACTTCCATAGAAATACCTTGATCTTGTAATCTCTCTCTTACTTGTTTTAGCATTATATCTACAATTTTTTCTAAATCTACTTTAGTTAGTTTATGGAACACTATAACTTCATCAACACGGTTTATAAATTCTGGTCTAAATTGTTTTTTTAATTCTGCTAAAACTTCCTTTTTTATTGCTTCATACTCTTTATTATCTGCATTCTCTCCATTTTCGTTAGTTGCAAATCCTAAAGTTTTTTTATCTGTTATTAGTCTTGCTCCTACATTTGATGTCATTATAATAACCGTGTTTTTGAAATTTACTGTTCTTCCATGTGAATCAGTAAGTCTTCCATCTTCTAATATTTGAAGTAACATATTCATTACATCAGGATGCGCTTTTTCTATTTCATCAAATAATATTACTGAATATGGTTTTCTTCTAACCTTTTCTGTTAATCCTCCACCTTCATCAAATCCAACATATCCTGGAGGTGAACCTATCATTTTGGATGTTGAGTGTGATTCCATATATTCAGACATATCAACTCTTATTATAGCATTTTCATCTCCAAATAAACTTTCTGCTAAAGCTTTTGATAACTCTGTTTTACCAACACCTGTTGGACCTAAGAATAAAAATGAACCTATTGGACGTCTTGGATCCTTTAATCCTACTCTTCCTCTTCTTATTGCTTTTGCAACTGCTGATACCGCCTCTTCTTGCCCTACTACTCTCTTATGCAATGTTTCCTCTAAATTTCTCAATTTCTCATTTTCACTCTTATTAATTTTCTGTGCTGGAATTCCTGTCCACATAGAAACAACCTCTGCAATATCTTCAGCTGTAATATTTATAATATTTTTTGTATTTTTATCTTTCCATTTTGCTTTTTGCTTTTTTAATTCATCTTTTAAATTATGCTCTCTATCTCTTAAGCTTGCTGCCTTCTCAAAATCTTGAATTGTTATAGCTTCTTCTTTTTCTTTTTTAGTATTTTCTAAATCTTCTTCAATTTTCTTTATATTTTCAGGTTCTGTATATGCTTTTAACCTAATTTTTGAAGATGCTTCATCTATTAAATCTATTGCTTTATCTGGTAAAAATCTATCATTTATATACCTACTTGATAAATTTACAGCTGCTTCTATTGCTTCATCTAAAATTTTTACATTATGATGAGCCTCATATTTATCTCTTATTCCTTTCAATATTTGAATACTATCATCTATACTTGGTTCATTTACTGTAATCGGTTGAAATCTTCTTTCTAATGCAGCATCTTTTTCTATATATTTTCTATATTCATTTAATGTTGTAGCACCTACTACTTGAATTTCTCCTCTTGCAAGTAATGGTTTCATGATATTTGCTGCATCTATTGCTCCTTCTGCAGCTCCTGCTCCAACGATTGTATGAATTTCATCAATAAATAATATTACATCTCCCGCTTTTTTTACTTCATTTAAAGATTTTTTTATTCTTTCCTCAAAATCTCCTCTATATTTTGCACCAGCAACCATTGATGAAATGTCTATTGATACAACTCTTTTATTTTTTAATATTTCTGGCACATCTTGAGACACTATTTTTTGTGCTAAACCTTCTACTACTGCTGTTTTTCCTACACCAGGTTCACCTATTAAACAAGGATTATTTTTAGTTCTTCTAGATAAAATTTGTAATACTCTTTCAATCTCATCTTTTCTCCCTATTACTGGATCTAATTTTCCACTCTCAGCAAGTTTAGTTAAATCAGTACCAAATTGATTTAGTGTTGGTGTAGAATTATAACTAGTACTTACTTTATTATTACTTTCTGGTTCTTCCGCCGAATTATTATCATATTCATTTACTACTTTAACTATTTCATTATATAGTTTTTGAGGATTAACATTTAACTCTAGCATTATTCTAACAGCAATACTATCTCCTTCCCTCATAATACCAATCAATAAATGTTCTGTTCCTATGTAGTCAGAACCCATTTTTTTACTTTCTCTAAAAGCATTTTCCATTACTCTTTTTGTTCTAGGAGTAAATCCAACTGTGCTTTCAGAAACAGCATCTTCACGTCCCACAAGCTCCTCTATTTTTTCTATAACTGTTTCTGGAGTTACATTTTGTTTCTCTAAAACTTTACTTGCAACTCCTCTTTCCTCTTTGGCTAATCCATACAAAATATGTTCTGTTCCAACATAATTATGTCCTAACTCTAACGCTATATCATTTGCAATTTCTAGTACCCTTTCTGCACTATTTGTAAATTTATATATCATAAGCATCCCTCCTTAATATAAATTCAAAAATTTTATTTTCTTATTATTTGTTTTATTACTTCTGCACGCTTTATATCTCTTGTATATTCGTCACAAACTTCACCTATATATTTTTGTAAATTAGCAGGCATAGTATATATTTCCAATTCATTTACTTTTAAATCTGTTAATTCCTTTATTATTCCTAAATCTGTTCCCAATTTTACATCTGACAATAATTTATTACATTCTTCAGATGAAATTTTTTTACAATTTGATAATATTCCAAATGCTCTATATACTTTATCTTCTAGTTCTACGCTACTTTTAGCCAAATATTTTCTTGCTAATCTTTCTTGCTCTATTATTTTTTCAGTAATTAGTTTTAGATTTTTAACAATTTCTTCTTCTGAAATTCCTAAAGTTTGTTTATTAGAAACTTGATACATATCACCTTTTGCTTTTGTCCCTTCGCCATATACTCCTCTTATATTCATTCCAAAATCACTCACAACATCTAAAACTTTATTTATATTTCTAGTTAAAGTTAATGCTGGTAAATGAACCATAACAGAAACTCTCATTCCTGTTCCAACATTTGTTGGACAACTCGTTAAGAATCCGTATTTTTCACTATATGCATAATCTAATTTTTCTTCTAACTTTTTATCAATTTCTGTTATTAGACTGTATAAGTTCTCCAAATCTAACCCAGCTGAAAATACTTGTATTCTTAAATGGTCTTCTTCATTTATCATTATACATATATTTTCATCTTCATTTATTGCAATTGCTCTTATATTATTTTTATTTAATGCAAAATCTGGACTTATTATGTGCTTTTCTATCAAACTCATTATTGTTACATCATCTAAATCCTTCATTTTTAGTAACTTTAACCCATATCCCATACTTGGTAATATCTCTTCTATTTTATCTATTACTTTTAATGCATCCTTATTTTTATATTTAGTTGTGAATGGAAATTCACTTATATTTCTAGCTAATCTTATTCTACTACTTACTACTACATCTGATTCTTTTCCACTTTGCAAATACCAATTTACCATATCTATTCATCCTTTCTATCAAAATATACTACTTTGATTATTGTTCTAATCCCTTTATTTTATCTCTTAATACAGCTGCCTCTTCATATTTCTCTTCTTTTATCAATTTTTTTAATTCTTTCTTTAATTCCATTAAATTAGTTTCTTTTTCATCTTTTACTTCTTCTTCATTTTTTTCTTCTTTATTTAAAGAAACTTTGGTATTAGATACTTTACCTTTTCTTCCTAGATACTTGCTTTCTCCATGTATCCTTTTTAATATTGGTTCTATTTTTGAATCAAATACATTATAACAATTACTACAACCAAATTTTCCTTCTTTCATGAATTCATCATATGTCATTCCACAATTATCACATTTCAACTGTTTTTGAGCAGTTAGCATTGGGAATAATTCCGAATTATCATATTCATTTAAGAAATCACCGAAAAAACTAGAAAAGTTTATTGGGATATTAAAATCTAATCCTTGCATACCCAATTTTTTTCTACATTCATCACATAATGCTATTTCTTTTTTTACACCATTTATAATTTCCGTATATCTAAAACTTGCTTCATTTTCTCCACAATTTTGACATTTCATAAAAATTACCTCCTTTTTTATATTCTTGTTTTATTCTTCTATTAAATTTAAAAGCATATTTTTAAATATTTTTGCTCTTAACTCATCTCTTATTGTTGGACTTACCGTAAGCACATTATCACTTGTAGCAACTTTTAATAGTTTTGCTTCCTTTTCGTTTGTTATTCCATAGGACATAAAATTACTAATGAAAATATCTACTTCATTTGCACTTATTCTATCACCTATATTTTGTATTATATGCATCAAATAATTACTTTTTGTTATATTTACCTTCTTTATTCTTATATGTCCTCCTCCTCCGACGTTTACTTTCTACATAATACCCTTGAGCAGGCCTAAACCTCGTTGATATGACATAATTTATTTGAGATGGAACACAGTTAAAATGTTCTGCTAATTCATTTCTTTGTATTTCTACACTGTCATCTCCTTCTTTAAATAAGTCTTTTATAAAATCTTCTATTACGTCTGATATTCTCACCCTTTTTCATCTCCTTTTTGATTTTGACTTTCTTTGACCTACGTTTATATTATAATACTTTTTAAAATTATGTCAATAGTTTTTTTAATTTTTTATTTATTTTTTTCTTTATTGTTTGTTATATTTTCCAATTTTCTAGCCTGTTTTTTTTGCTTTTCTATTGGTAACCAATGATAAGCAGAACACACAAATTCTCCATATTCTGTAGAATTTTCATCACATTCTTTTCTTATTTTTTTCACAAAGTACCTCCCCAAAATTGAATACACTCACGTTACAACACAATCACATAATATTATTTGCTTTATTTTTTGTTTTATTCTTTTTTAGTGTTTTTTATCTTTCAAACTTTTTAATATACATTAACAAAAAAGAGATTGCAATAAGCAATCTCTCCTTAATATTTATTATTGTTCTACTGGGTAAACACTAACTTTCTTTTTATCTTTACCCTTTCTTTCAAACTTAACATTTCCATCAACTAATGCATATAAAGTATCATCGCTACCCATATCTACATTTGTACCTGGATGTATTTTTGTACCTCTTTGTCTTACTAGTATATTTCCAGCAAGAACAAATTGACCATCAGATCTTTTCACTCCTAAACGTTTAGACTCACTGTCTCTTCCGTTTTTTACACTACCCTGACCTTTTTTGTGTGCCATCTCAAATTCACTCCCTTCGTGCCTATGAAATTTTTATATATCTCTTATTTTAAGCTTCTACAGTTTCTTTTTCAGCAGCAGCTTTTTTCGCTGTTGTTTTTATAGCTGTTATTTCAACCTTTGTATATGGTTGTCTGTGTCCTTGTTTTCTTCTATAGTTCTTTTTTGGTTTCATTTTATAAACTATTATTTTTTTAGCTTTACCATGAGAAACTACTTTTCCTTCAACTTTAACACCTTTTACATAAGGATTTCCTATTTGTACTTTTCCTTCCTCTGATACTAAAACAACATTATCAAATGTTACTTTTTTTCCTTCTTCAGTATCTAATTTTTCAAAAAATACAACGTCTCCTTGTGCTACTTTGTATTGTTTTCCACAGCTTTCAATGATTGCGTACATTATGAAAGCACCTCCCTTATTCGTATACTCGCTAACCTTTAACCTTAGGTAACTACTTTAGTTTGTAGTATTTTTGTACCTTGGTCAAGCGGCTTACAGACAATTATTTTAACATAAAATGCTAACTTTGTCAAATATTATTTCCGTTTTGTAACACTTTTTTTATATATGAATAATATATAACATGCTAAAGATAAAGAAACTTAACTTTTAGGAGGTACATTTACATGGGAAACTGTTGTAATAGCGAAATCTTGTGGTTTATTATCTTATTTTTACTTCTTTTCTGTGGATGTGGCAATTCTTGCAATTGCCAATGTGATTAAACCTTCATTAATATTTTATTCATGAAATATTAATTACTTATCTTTTTTAAGGAGGTGAAATTATGCAAGAAACAAGAGGAGGATGCGGTTTCGGTTTTGGCGATGACTGCTGCTGGATTATAATAGTATTAATATTAATCTGCTGCTGCTGTGGTGGTGGAAGAGGAGGATGCTGCTAGTAAGCTCTTTCAATTCATAGACAAAAGCCAGACTAAAAAGTCTGGCTTTTGTTTTTGTTGGTCTAAGGATTCAAATAATACATCTGAATCTCTACGCCAATGCATGGAATTTTTTGAATACCTGCTATTTCTTCAATGATTCTGCGGTATTTCTCATTGTTTTTGCGAATCTTGAAGATTAACTTCCGTCCTTCAAGTTTTACGAGCTCGTTAAAGGCTTCAGAATACGGGAAACTATTAGCAAATACATTAAATGTAACTTCTCCAATGCTAGAAACTTTGATAATAGTATAAATCCCCGTTTGAATATCTTTTGCTTTCCAACGATGAAAAATACCCTTATTTGACATACTTACCAATTCAATACGTTTTACAGAACTTTCGTTCCGAATTTCCATGTTGGCACCTCCTAAAGTTTAATATTTTAATATTATATCATATAGCATAATAAAAGTCTACATAATTTTGTAGACTTTTATCTATTTTAATACATTCCTTCCATTCCTGCGCCTTGCATTGCTTCATGTCCGCCACAATTACAATTTTTTTCTTTTTTTTCTGTAACAACACTTTCTGTTGTAAGTATCATTGAAGCAATACTTGCTGCATTTTGTAATGCTGAACGTGTTACCTTTGTTGGATCAACTATTCCTGCTTTTTTCATATCTACATATTGTTCAGTGGCTGCATCAAATCCAAATCCTTCTGCATTTAATTTTACTTTATCTAATATTACAGCACCTTCTAAACCAGCATTAGTAGCAATTTGTTTTACAGGTTCTTCTAAAGATTTTAATACTATTTTTGCTCCTAATTTCTCGTCACCATCTAATTGTTTAAGCAATTCTTCTACTTTTGGCATTATATTAACTAATGCAGTTCCTCCTCCAGCAACAATTCCCTCTTCTACAGCTGCCTTAGTAGCAGATAAAGCATCTTCGATTCTCAATTTTTTTTCTTTCATTTCTACTTCTGTTGCTGCTCCAACTTGTATAACAGCCACTCCACCAGCTATTTTTGCAAGTCTTTCTTGTAATTTTTCTTTATCGTATTCACTTTTTGTATCTTCTAATTGAGCTCTTATTTGTTTTACTCTTTCAGAAATTTTTTCTTTATCTCCTGCACCATCTACTATTATTGTATTTTCTTTTCCTACTTTTACTTGTCTTGCTCTACCTAATTGTTCTATTGTAGTTTCTTTTAAATCTAATCCTAAATCTGATGTAATTACTTCTCCTCCTGTTAATATAGCAATATCTTCTAGCATTTCTTTTCTTCTATCTCCAAATCCTGGAGCTTTTACTGCAACAACATTTAACACACCTCTTAATTTATTTAAGATTAATGTTGATAGAGCCTCTCCCTCTATGTCATCTGCTATTATTACAAGCTTTCCAGATTGTTGCATTAAATTTTCTAATATTGGTAATATTTCTTGAATATTACTTATTTTTTTATCTGTTATTAATATATATGGATTATCCATTACAGTTTCCATTTTTTCGGTATCTGTTACCATGTATGGAGACAAGTATCCTTTATCAAATTGCATTCCCTCAACAACATCTAATCCAGTTAATGCCGTTTTTGATTCTTCTATTGTTATTACTCCATCTTTTGATACTTTTTCCATTGCATCTGCAATTAAATCTCCAATTTCTTTATTGTTTGCAGATATGCTTGCAACTCTAGCAATATCTTCTCTTCCGTTTATTGGTGAACTTATTTGCTTTAATCCTTCTACGGCTGTTTTTACAGCTTTATCCATACCTCTTTTTATTGCCATTGGATCTCCACCAGCGGCAACGTTTCTTACACCTTCTTTTATCATTGATTGTGCAAGTACTGTTGCAGTTGTTGTTCCATCTCCTGCAATATCATTTGTTTTTGTAGAAACTTCTTTTACAAGTCTTGCACCGATATTTTCATATGGATCATCTAATTCTATTTCTTTTGCTATAGTAACACCATCATTTGTAATAAGTGGTGCTCCAAAAGATTTATCTAAAACTACATTTCTTCCTTTTGGTCCCAATGTAACTTTTACTGTATCTGCTAATTTATTTACACCTTCTAATAGGCTTTTTCTAGCTTCTTCTCCGCTTCTTATATCTTTTGCCATAAAACAATTCCTCCTTTAACTCTCATGCAAGAACATACTATATCACGTTCTTTTTAAAATTTATAATCTTATATAAAAACTATTCAACAATAGCAAGTACATCAGCTTGTTTTACAATAATATAATCTTCACCTTCATATTTTATTTCTGTTCCTGAATACTTACTAACTATTACTTTATCGCCTACCTTTATATTCATTTCTATTTGTTTTCCTTCTACATTTCCACCAGGTCCTACTGCTAATACCTCTGCTATTTGTGGTTTTTCTTTTGCATTATTTGCTAGAATAATTCCGCTTTTTGTGGTTTCTTCTGCCTCAATCATTTTAATCAAAATTCTGTCTGCTAATGGTTTTATCATAATATTACCTCCTTTGAATAAAATTATTAGCAGTCGTTTATATCGACTGCTAATAATTTATACCACTTTTCACAAATTGTCAATACATTTGTGTAAATTTGTTTAAGATATTATAATTACTTCTTTATATAACAGGATTGCCAAAGCACTATTCTGCACAAATTTTACAATGTTTCTATTCTAACCCAACACACAATTATTACATAATAAAATTATTCTCATATACAATCGTATTATATTTTATTCACATAAAGTCGTATTTATGCTAAATTTCTTTTGCAGCTTTAACTAATTCTGCAAACAATGGTTGTGGTTTGTTAGGTCTTGATTTAAACTCTGGGTGAAATTGTCCAGCAATAAAAAATTTATTTGTTGGTATCTCAACTATTTCAACAAGTCTTCCATCTGGTGATGTTCCAGAACAAACCATCCCAGCAGCTTCTATTTGTTCTTTATATTTATTATTAAATTCAAATCTATGTCTATGTCTTTCTGATATTTCACTTTTTCCATAGATTTCTCGTGCTCTTGTACCTTCCTTTAATATGCATGGATATGCTCCAAGTCTCATAGTTCCACCTTTAGCTTGTACATCTTTTTGATCATCCATTATATGTATTACAGGATTTTTAGCAGATTCATCAAATTCTGCTGAATTTGCATCTTCTAATTTCAAAACATTTCTAGAAAATTCAACAACAGCCATTTGCATACCTAAACATATACCTAAAAATGGTATATCATTTTCTCTAGCATATCTTATAGTCTCTATTTTTCCTTGGATTCCTCTATTTCCAAAACCACCAGGAACAACAATTCCTTTATATTCTTTTAATACTTCCTTTACGTTTTGTGAATTTATTGTTTCTGAGTCTATAAATTCAACATTTACTTTTACATTGTTTTTAAAACCACCATGTCTTAAACTTTCAGCAACAGACAAATATGAATCATGCAATTGTACATATTTTCCAACAATAGCAATATTTACTTCATCTTTAATTTTTCTAATATTGTCAATCATATTTTGCCATTCGTCATTTTTTGCTTCTACTTTATCTAATCTTAAATGTTCACATACAGTTTTAGCTAATCCTTCTTTTTCTAAATTTAATGGTACTGCATATAAATTATCAGCTGTTGAATTTTCTATAACATCACACTCTTTTACATTACAGAATAAAGCTATCTTTTGCTTCATTGATTCTTCTATAGGAAATTCTGTTCTACATACCAATATATCTGGTTTTATTCCTAATGATTGTAATTCCTTTACTGAATGTTGTGTTGGTTTTGATTTTAATTCATTTGAACCTGATATATGTGGTAAAAGGGTAACATGAATATACAAAACATCTTCGTTATTCTTTTCAATTCCAACTTGTCTTATTGCTTCTAAGAAAGGTAAGCTTTCTATATCTCCTACTGTTCCTCCTATTTCTGTTATTACAATATCTATATCGTCATTTTCAAAACTATATATGTTTTCTTTTATTTCATTTGTAATATGAGGAATTACCTGTACTGTTTTTCCTAAGTAATCTCCTTTTCTTTCTTTATTTATTACGTTTGAATATATTCTTCCAGATGTTACACTTGAGTTTTTAGTTAAATTTTCGTCTACGAATCTTTCATAATGTCCTAAATCTAAATCAGTTTCAGCTCCATCATCTGTAACAAAAACTTCTCCATGTTCGTATGGACTCATTGTCCCAGGATCTACATTTATATATGGGTCAAACTTCTGTATTGTAACTTTATATCCTCTATTTTTTAATAATCTTCCTAATGATGCCGCTGTTATTCCTTTTCCTAACCCTGATACAACTCCACCTGTAACAAAAATGTACTTCGTATTCATTATTTGTTTCTCCTTCCAATTCAACAAATTAAACAAAAAAAAGATTAAAAAATACTTTTTAAAGTTTTTTTTTAATCTATAATTCCCCATCAATTTTAATATTTAGAAATTATCCTTACACATTATAACAAATTTATTTTTAATTGTATATAGTTTTACAAATTTATTTTTAAAATTACAAATATTTAACAAAAAACACCTATCCGTTTTATTATAAACTAGATAAGTGCTTTTAACTTTATTTTATAAACTTTTATTTAAAATATCTTTTAACATATTAGCTTCTTCTTTGGTTAATGTAATTCCTTTGTTCATTCTATCGTGATTTTCAGACCAATCTCTCAAATCATATTTAGGTTCTCTATCATTCCAACTTACTAAGTTTAATTCTTTTTTCCAACCTTTATCGGTTTCTGATAAAACTCCTAAATGTTCTACTATTTCGTATTTTATTTCTGGCATAAAAACAACTCCTTTTATATTATTTAGAAAAACATCTTATTGCATATATTATACACAATAACTAAAACAAAAGTAAACCAATTTTTTAATCTTTTTCAATTTATTCTATCATTTTCAATATTTCTTGTTTTAAACAATCTACTATTTCTTCTTGTTTTACCTTTTTTATTATTTCGCCTTTTTTAAACAACAATCCCTCTCTTACTCCTCCAGCAATACCTATATCTGCCTCTTTTGCCTCTCCAGGTCCATTTACTGCACATCCCATTACAGCAACAGTTATATTTGATTCTATTGTTTGTAAAAATTCTTCTACTTGCTTTGCTATTGGTATTAAATCTATTTGTGTTCTTCCACAAGTAGGACATGACACTAATACTGGTGACTTAGTATATAAACCACAATTTTTCAAAATTTCTTTAGCAACTTTTATTTCTTTAACAGGATCATCTGATAACGATACTCTCAAGGTATCACCAATTCCTTGCTTTAACATATATCCCAATCCAATACTTGATTTTACTGTTCCACCAAATTCAGTACCACTTTCTGTTATTCCCAAATGTAATGGATATTGAAATGTTTTTGCAGCTTCTTCATAAGCTGATATACACAAATCTAAATTTGATGCTTTTAATGATAATACAATGTCTGTAAAATCTAATTCTTCTAAAATTTTAATATGTCTTGCAGCACTTTCTACCATAGCTTTAGCCGTTGGTTTTTTATACTTTTCTAATAAATCTTTTTCTAAAGATCCAGAATTAACTCCTATTCTTATTGGTATATTTTTTTCTTTACAAGCATCAACAACTTCTTTAATCTTATCTTTTGAACCAATATTTCCTGGATTTATTCTAACCTTATCAACTCCTGCACTAATTGCCGCTAACGCTATTTTATAATCAAAGTGGATATCTGAAACTATTGGTATATGTATTCTTTCTTTTATTTGTTTTATTGCTTTTGCGTCTTCTATATCCATACATGCTACTCTTACAATTTCACAACCAGCTTTTTCTAAAGCTAATATTTGATCTACAGTTGCTATAACATCTTTAGTTTTAGTATTACACATGGATTGAATAATAACTTTATCTTGTCCTCCAACTTGTACATTTCCTACCATAACTTTCTTTGTTTCAGTTCTTTTAAACATAATTAATCTCCTCTATATACTTAAACATTTATATAAATTATATTTGTATATAAATTATCTGTCAATATTGCACAATAAAAAAAACTAATATAATAATAAATAAAAAGAAACAGCCTGCAAAATATTTGCAAGCTGTTTTTTGTAATTTAGATACTTCCACCGGGCGAAAGAGATTCGCAACCACTTAGTGTTGAATCACCATTGCTGGGCTCCGAGTTATCTTCGTCCGCCTCCAGATCGTCTTCCATTTCCGGTTTTTCAAACGTCAGCACCGCAATGTAATCCTTGGCTTTAGGGTTACTACATACAGAAGGCGTCCCCCGCATATACCAACCGTCAGCTTCTCTTTCCGAAATCACATTGTTTATTGCCGAATCATTCACACCTGATACCGGTATCACAACTACATTTGTTAGCATATTCATACCAACAACCCCCTTATGATTATTCTTATGCTGCCTCGTGTCATTGAGAAAAGGAGGATAACATAAGTTATTATTATTATATCACATTTTTTACTTACTGGCAACTTTAAGACAACTATTTACATACATCTTTAATTCATAAATTAATAATTTTAGGTAAAACTACATCTATAATAGTAATTTACAATACTTGGAGATGATTTTATTGAAAAAACACCTAAACAATAAAAATGATGATTTTTCAGATGATTTAATAAAAAACTATGAAAAAATCGCAACTTTAAACCAAAATGAATTTTTACAATATTTTTCTTTTAGTTCTTCAGGATTATCTCGGAAACGAAATAAACAACAACCTATATAAGTACGGACCTAATCAACTAAATAAATCAAAACAAAAAAAATGGTACAACTACTTATGGTTAAGTTTTTTTAGTCCTTTTAATAGTATTTTAATTAGTATAATATTTGTATTAATATATACTGATATTATTTTATCATCCCCTCCTAATTATGCTAATATTATTGTTATTTTGGCATTAATTTTTATTAGCACTCTACTAGATTTTTTTGAAGAATTTCGTTCTAATAAAGCAGCAGAAAAATTAAAAAAATTAGTTGCTACTACATCAACTGTTATTAGAAACAATCAAGAAATAAAAATATCAATAGAAGATATTACTGTTGGTGATTTAGTAATTTTATCCGCTGGAGATATGATTCCTGCTGATTTAAGATTAATTGAATCTAAGGATTTGTATATTAATCAATCTTCATTAACAGGCGAATCTGAATCTGTAAAAAAAGTGTCAGATATGCTAAATACAAAAATAGATTCAATTACAGATTTAGATAACATTTGTTTTATGGGAACTAATATTATAAGTGGATATGCTAAAGGAATTGTTGTATCTGTTGGTAATTCCACATATTGGGGAAAAATTGCTCGCACAATTAATTCAGGAAAACCACAAACCACCTTTCAAAAAGGAATTTCAAATATTAGTAAACTTCTTATACGCTTTATGCTAGTTATGATTCCTTTTGCATTTTTACTTAACGCTTGGAAACACGATACTTTAATTGCTTTTACATTTTCTGTTGCAATAGCTATTGGAATAACACCCCTTTTACTTCCTGTTATTTTATCTTCTAGCTTAGCAAAAGGTGCCATAAAAATGTCTACTAAAAAAACTATTGTAAAAAAACTAGATTCTATTCAAAGCTTTGGAGCAATGAATATTCTTTGTACTGATAAAACCGGAACATTAACAGAAGATAATATTGTTTTAGAAAAATATTTAGATGTGCAAGGAAATGAGAATAAAAAGGTATTACAAACAGTATTTTTAAATTCTTATTTTCAAACTGGTTTAAAAGGAAATATTGATGAAGCAATTATAAAAAGAGCCTCAATTGAAGGCATAAACAATATAACCAACAATTATAAAAAAATAGATGAAATTCCTTTTGATTTTTCAAGAAGAAGGTTATCAGTCATAGTTTCAGATTATGATAGCAATTGCCATATGATAACTAAAGGCGCTTTAGAAGAAATTTTATCGGTTTGCAATTTTGCTAATATAAACGAAAAAGTAGTTCCAATTACTAACGAAATAAAAAACTATATACGAAAACTTACACAAGATTTAAATGAATCCGGCTTAAGAGTTATAGCTGTTGCATACAAAAATAATATCCCGTTATCTAACAATTTTTCTACTAAAGATGAAAATAATATGATTTTAATTGGATTTACAGGCTTCTTGGATCCACCAAAGGGAACTGCAAAAGAATCAATTGAAAAACTTAACAAAAATGGAATTAGAGTAATTGTATTAACTGGTGACAATGAAAATGTAACCAAATGCATTTGTGATAAAGTAGGTATAAATACTACCAGAATAGTAACAGGTAACAAATTAGACAAAATGTCAGATGCCTCAATTCTAAGAATATTAAGGAATACAAATATTTTTACCAAACTTTCACCAATTCAAAAAGCAAGAATTGTACGACTCTTAAAGGAATCACAAAATGTAGTAGGATATATGGGAGATGGAATCAATGACGCTCCATCTCTTATTAACTCAGAAGTAGGAATCTCTGTTGATACAGCTGTTGACATTGCTAAGGAAACTGCTGACATTATCCTATTAGAAAAAGATCTGAACGTATTAGTTGACGGAGTTAGAGAAGGAAGAAAAACTTTTGGTAATTTATTAAAATATATAAAAATGGCTGTAAGTTTTAATTTTGGTGAAGTTCTATCTGTATTAATTGCAAGTCTACTTTTGCCATTTTTTCCAATAACACCTATTCAACTATTAGTTCAAAGTTTACTATATGACATTGGGCAATTAACGCTCCCTTTTGACAATGTAGATGAAGAATATTTAGAGAAACCTCAAAAATGGAATATTAATAGTATTAAAAATTTTATGTTTTTTATGGGACCTATTAGTTCTATGTTTGATTTATTAATTTTTGCAATTTTATGGTTTGGCTTCAAGCTAAGACTACCAGACGCATCTTTATTTCAAACAATATGGTTTTCTTATGGAATAGTTTCAAATTTAGTTGGCTTACACGTTATTCGTACGGCCAAAACACCAATAAAAGAAAGTAATGCATCAAAAATGGTGTATTTTTCTTCAATATTACTAAGTATTATAGCAATAGTATTACCATTTACGTTTTTAGGTAACCTCATTGGATTAGTAGCTTTACCATTACAATATCTATTTATAATTATTGTAATTCCTTTATTATATGTTTTAGTAGCAACTCTTGCAAAAAAAATTTATATAAAACGATATGGTAACTGGATTTAATTTGTATTTATATATATATAAACGAGAGGAGAAATGAAATGTTTTCACATTCATTCTCCTCTCGGCTTTTAGAGGACAGTAGCAGTTTTCTGCTTAATAGAAATTGTGGCGTCATACTTATATCTTGCCAACTCCATCACAGTAACATAAGCAGTCTCCCCTTCTCTGAGAAGCTGTTCACCCATGCGTACCTTGATGAACTCATCAGCGAAAGTAAGAAGTATATTGCCGTCGCTGGTTGTTACCTCGTCTGCTCCTGCCAGAAGGCAGTTGAACGTAGAATCGGTCAGCCAATAGTCATAATTGCTGTCGCTGTGTTCGCCTATAGCCTGCTTTACCCGCTCAAATGTTGATTCCTTAGTCATAATGAAAAACCTCCAAAATTTAATTTACACATTTCGTGTATGTATATATTTTAGCACAATTTTACATAATATTCAAGTCTATAACTTGCTTTCCACTAAATATAATAATAAATTTGCACAAATTTCTATATTTACATTTTTTATTATTTACTAAACTTTTTCAATTTTATATAAAAAACAAGAGGAGAAATAAAACGCTTTCGCATTCATTCCCCTCTCGGCTTTTAGAGGACTGTAACTGTTTTTTTCTTGATAAGTATTGTATCAAGATACTTATAGTTTTTCAGTGCAATCAGTCTAACATGCACATCTTCGCAACCATCGATACAAAGGTTGTTCATGCACACTTCGAGAATGTCGCTATCAAAATCAAGGATTAAACAACCTTTCTTGGTCGTAATCTCTTTTGATTCTGCCAGCAGATCATTGAAAGTAGAATCAGTCAGCCAGAAATCGTACTGGCTATTGTGACCATCTACAGCCAGCTTAATCCGCTCCCATGTTGTTTCCTTAGTCATTACTTAAACCTCCAAAAACAAAATTTACACATTTCGTGCATATATATATTCTAACATAATTTTGAAAGACATTCAACTTTCTTGTTCTTTAATGCTTTTATCATGTATATATCTATAAACTTCACCCCAATTATATAATGTTTTTATATATTTGTTATTTTTTATTTCATGTGAAGGTGTATCTTTTAAATATATTACTTCTATACCAACATCCGCAACTTTTATACAATTTTCTATATAATCATCTATCATTAGATCTATATTTTCATCCTTACAAACTTTTCCTTTGTCTAATATACCCCAATAATATTTATTAAATATTTCAAAATTATTATCTTTAAATATTTTCTCTGTCATTTCAATATATTCTTTACCCGTACTTCCTCTGGCCGTAACTATTACTAACTCATGTCCTTCTTTTTTTAATAGTCTTAGTACTCTATCTGCTCCTGGCATGAAATTTGCATTTTTTACAATATATTCATGATATTTGTTTATAAAATTTTCTTGTTCCTGCTTACTCCATGAGTATCTAGATTGAAATCTCAATTCTTTTTCATCAATAATTGAATTTCTTTTTAACTCTAACACATCATATAATTCTGCTAAAACTCTATATAACTTTTCTGTATCAAATATTACTCCATCTAAGTCTACTCCTATCTTCATAACATTCCTCCTTCAAAAGTAACATGTAATTTAATATTTTTTTATTTTTAATTTTTATTTGTTAATATATAAAATATCTACTACAAAATATTCTAAACTACATTGGTATCACTAGTTTATTTATTTTTCCTTTTATATAGTTTTCTAACTTTCCCATAAATTCATTTGATTGTATCTCTTTATTTGCAACCATCTCTAATCCTTTTTCCCAACTAGCTGTTAATTTAGGATTTAACATGTCTGGCATTGATAAATTTACAACATCATATATAATTTCTCCTTTATTAGTTGGAGTTATAATTTGTGTTTTGTTATTTATATCAATATATTTTATTCTTTCCAATTTTTTTATTATTTCTGCTCTAGTCGCACTTGTACCAATCCCTGTACCTTTTATTTGCTCTCGTAATTCATCATCTTCTATTAATTTTCCCGCATTTTCCATTGCTAAAATTATTGAACCTGAATTATATCTAGTAGGTGGATTAGTTTCTGATTCCTTCAATTCGTAATTTATAGTTTTTAATTCTTGTCCCTTTTTTAATGTATTTAAAATGTCTAAATTGTTATTTTCTTGTCCTTCTTCATCTTTATTATCGATAGTATTTTTTTGCTGTTTTAATATTTCCAAATACCCTAATTTAGTGCAAACTTTTCCACTTGTACTAAATTGCTCGTTTTCTACATTTAGTGTTACAGATACTTTATTAAATTCAGCTGGTGGATAAAATATGCTTAAAAATCTTTTTACTATATTTATATATATGTCTTTATGTAATTGTGGCAATTTTTCATAATTTTCATATCCCTGTCCTGTTGGAATTATAGCATAGTGATCTGTTATCTTGCTGTCATTTACATATTTGCTTTTTAAAAGATTTGTTGAATATTTTTCGTTTATCATTTTATTTATTATATTTTTTATTTCTTCATTTTGAAATCCTTTACTTATTCCATTTAAGTTTTTTGTAATTTCTTTTGCTACTGCTGTTGACAAAACTCTAGCATCTGTTCTTGGATACGTTACTAATTTCTTTTCATATAAATTTTGTACTACTTCTAATGTTTCATCAGGTTTAATTTTAAACTTCTTTGTACATTCGTTTTGTAACTCTGCAAGGTTAAACAATAAAGGAGGGTTCTCTTTTTGCTTACTTTTCTTTACTTCTGTTACTATTGAATCTTTAAAATTAATACTATTACCTTCATTTTTTCCTAATGATGCTATAAATCTTTTAGCATCATCTTCTCTTTTAAATCCACTATCGTTATACAACTCAGGCGAATTATACATTATAGAATTTTCTGAAACCTTCCATTCAGCTTTAAATGAAGATAATTCATTACCGAATTCCCCTATTATTTTATAATACTTAGTTTTTACAAAATTTCTAATCTCACGTTCTCTACTAACAACCATTCCCAATACACATGTCATAACTCTACCAACAGATATAGAAGCTTTATCTTCATTTATTTGTTTAGCAATTCTTTTTCCATATATTATTGAAAGTAATCTTGAAAAATTTATCCCTATCAAATAATCTTCTTTTGCTCTTAAATATGCAGAATCAGATATACTATCATATTCTGATAAATCTTTAGCATTTTTTATTCCGTTTAAAATTTCTTCTTCCGTTTGAGAGTCTATCCATACTCTCTTTTTTTCCTTGCCTTCCACTCCAACCATTTGGTCTACTAATCTATATATATACTCTCCTTCACGACCAGAGTCAGTACATACATATATTCTTGTTATATCTTCCCTTTTCAACAAGCTTTTTACAACATTAAACTGTTTTTCTACTGATGGTATTACTTCATACTTATATTCATTTGGAATAAATGGCAATGTATCTAATCTCCAAAATTTTAAGTTTTCATCATATTTTTCTGGATAAGACATCGTAATCAAATGTCCAACACACCAAGTAACAACCCATTCATCAGATTCCAAAAATCCGTCTTTTCTAGTAGTATTTATTTTTAACACTTTTGCAAATTCCATTGCAACACTTGGTTTTTCTGTAATTAACAAACTCTTTTGCATATCATCCTACCTCATTTTAAAAAATTATATATTATATATTTTTAATTTGCAAGGTTAAATTAAATTATAAATATGTAATATATATCTAATTCGAATTTAGCATACATCTACACCTACATAAATCAATCTATAAAATACACTATTTATCTTATATATAATTTCAAAAAATTAGCCTTTTTCCTAGACTATATTTATTTTTTGTTATATAATAGTTATATTATATTTACAAACAAGGAGGATTCTCATGTCTTATAATTTTAAAGAAATAGAAAAAAAATGGCAACAAAAATGGGAAAAAGAAGGAACATTTAATGCAAAAGATGATTATACTATGAAAAAATGGTATGGATTAATTGAATTTCCATATCCTTCAGGACAAGGTCTCCATGTTGGTCACCCACGTAGTTATACAGCATTAGATATTATTGCAAGGAAAAAAAGACTAGAGGGATATAATGTACTATATCCTATTGGTTTTGATGCCTTTGGTTTACCTGCTGAAAACTATGCTATAAAAAACAAAATACATCCAAGTGTAATTACAAAACAAAATATAGATCATTTTAGAGAGCAATTAAAAGCATTAGGTTTTTCTTTTGATTGGTCTCGTGAAATAAACACAACTGATCCAAATTATTATAAATGGACTCAATGGATTTTTATACAATTATATAAACATGGATTAGCTTACAAAACAACAATGCCAATTAACTATTGTACAGGATGTAAAGTTGGCCTAGCTAACGAAGAAGTTGTAAACGGAGTTTGCGAAAGATGTGGTAGTCCAGTAGTCCAAAAAGAAAAAAGTCAATGGATGTTAAAAATTACAGAATATGCAGAAAGACTCATAGATGATTTAGACAACTTAGATTTCTTAGAAAAAATCAAACTACAACAAAAAAATTGGATTGGTAAAAGCGAAGGTGCAGAAGTTAAATTTAAACTTGCTGGTATTGAAAACGAAGAATTAGTTGTATACACAACTAGACCGGACACTTTATTTGGCGCAACATATATGGTTGTAGCTCCAGAACATTCAATTATTCAAAAATTCGAAAGTAGAATTTCTAATCTAAATGAAGTAAAAGAATATCAAAACCAAGCAAAATTAAAATCTGACTTTGAAAGAGCAGAACTTTCTAAGGATAAAACTGGTGTTGAATTAAAAGGATTAAAAGCAATTAATCCTTTAACAGGTAAAGAAATACCTATTTGGATTTCTGATTATGTTTTAATTACATATGGAACGGGTGCTATTATGGCTGTTCCGGCACATGATAACAGAGATTGGGAATTTGCAAAGAAATTTGATTTACCTATAATAGAAGTTGTTTCAGGAGGAGAAAATGTTTTAGAGAAACCTCATACCGACGTTTATACTGGTACAATGATTAATTCTGGATTCTTAAACGGACTAGAAGTAAAAGATGCAATAAAAAAATGTATAGACTATTTAGAAGAACATAATATTGGAAAAAGAAAAGTAAACTTTAAACTTCGTGATTGGGTATTCTCTCGTCAAAGATACTGGGGAGAACCAATCCCTATGGTATATTGTGAAAAATGTGGTTGGCAACCATTAGACGAAAAAGATTTACCACTTATCTTGCCAGACGTAAAGGATTTTGAACCAGGAGAAAACGGAGAATCTCCTCTTGCAAAACAAACAGAATGGATTAATACAACTTGTCCTCATTGTGGAGGTAAAGCAAAAAGAGAAACAGATACAATGCCTCAATGGGCAGGTTCATCATGGTACTTCTTAAGATATATGGATCCACACAACAACAATGCTCTAGCTTCTAAAGAAGCTTTAGAATACTGGAGTCCTGTAGATTGGTATAACGGTGGTATGGAACATACTACATTGCACCTACTTTATTCTAGATTTTGGCATAAGTTTTTATATGATATTGGAGTAGTTCCAACTAAGGAACCTTACTACAAACGTACTTCTCATGGAATGATTTTAGGAAGCAATGGTGAAAAAATGTCTAAATCTAGAGGAAACGTTGTAAACCCTGATGATATAGTTAATGAGTTTGGTGCAGATACATTTAGAGTTTATGAAATGTTTATAGGTCCTTTTGACCAATCTGCTCCATGGTCTATGGATAGTATTAGAGGATGCTATAAATTTTTAGAACGAGTTTGGAATTTGCAAGATATTTTAATTGATGGAAATTCATTTTCTCCAGAATTTGAAAAAATGATGCATAAAGCAATCAAAAAAATATCATCAGACATTGAAGAAATGAAATTTAATACTTCTATCGCTACTTTCATGACAATGATTAATGAATTTTATAAATTAAAAAGAATTAATAAAGCTGAATTTAAAGTATTCCTAGAATTGTTAAATCCATTTGCACCTCATATAACAGAAGAATTATACCAATTATTAAATTTAGGACATACAATTTCAGATTCTACTTGGCCAAAATATGAAGAAGAAAAAACAAAAGATACTGAAATAGAAATCCCTGTTCAAATTAACGGAAAGTTAAAAGCAACAGTTAAAATTACTCCTGACGCTTCCGAAGAATCCGTAAAAGAAATCGTACATAATGAAGTTGCACCATTACTAGAAGAAAAAAATATTGTTAAAGAAATTTATGTAAAAAATAAAATTTATAATATAGTAGTAAAATAATAGAAAAGATATACCTAGTTTAAAACTAGGTATATCTTTTTTATTCTATTGGCTTAATATTTACACTTGCTAAATTTAACTGAACGATATCAGTTATAGTAATCTTACTATCTCCATTTAAATCTGCTGCTATTTTTTCTATCTCATCTAGCTCTTGTAAATGAACACTATACAATTTCATTTTTACTAGATCTGTTATACTAATTTTTCCGTTTCCGTCTATATCACCTTTTACAATAATAGTGTATTCTTTATTATTCATTTTTAATTTCATGCCAGTTGCTATTAATGTATCTTCATTTGTTATAGATTCATCATTTTTACTGTATATATTATAATCATCTTTCGCGGTAACATTTGCTTTAAAATCACTTATTTTAGTTTTAGGTATAATTTTAGATATATATTTTTTATTTGAATCTATTAAATATTTCGTACTTGATAATTCTTCATTCGTTGGATTATCACTCACAACCTTTATATCACATTTTGCAGTTATTTCTGTATTGTTTTTTAACTTTACTATTATATATGCATCTCCTATTGAAAGAGCCTTAATTTTAATAACACCTGAAGTGTCCGTGTTTATTTCTATACCATCACTATATGACACCGTAACACTTTTTACAAGAGCATTTTCTGGTAATACAGTGTATTTTACTTCAGCCGTTTCTCCAACTTTTAATTCTAAAACTGATGTATCTAGATTTATACTATTAGCATCACACGCAATATTTAATTCTGCCTCTATCCATGTATCATCATATGATACATAAAATTCTTCAGTTTCTTTTATTTTTTTAACTTTATACGCACCTTTACTAGACGTTAAGCTACTCTTGAATTGATAATTATCATCATAGTCAATTATAATTACTTTTGTTAATTTGTCTGTATTAGAACTAGTTGCACTTCTTTTAAAACAAAATTCTTTATTTGATTGATCGTAATAAGTAGCACTATTTAAAATTTCACCAACTAAATATTCTCCATCATTTAACGAATCAAGTGTTTCTTTTATTTGGTTTCTTGTTAGTTGTACTTCGGAAAGCTCCATACTTTTAGTGTAACTTCCATCTGCATCTTTTTTATAATAATATATCTCTTCTTCATTATATATTTTACACATTCCAGATATATTTTTAGCTCTCAACATCTGTTGAGAAAAAAAGTCTTTAGTTTCATTAACACCCGTGTTTAGATTATAAAAAAAAGCTTGAGAACCTGTACTCATTGTAAAAAACAAAATTATACTCATTAATAAAATAATATTTTTCTTCAATTTTCTTTTCATATAATCCTCACCTCATTTATTAATTATACCACATATTGTGCTTATATGCAAAAAACAAAGGGTAAATAAACTTACCCTTTGCAACTATTATTAAAACATATTATTTTATATATCTTTATATCTTCTATATGCTATATATGAAACTAATGTTAACACTAATGCTCCAAATAATATTGGAACTGGACTATCTCCTATTCCTGTTTGTGGTAATTTACCAGTTGAAGGTGATGCTGTTGTATTTGGTGAAACTAATGTTATCGGAGAAGATGTCGTTGTTGGAGAGGCAGTTGCTGCTGGACTTGGTGTTGTAATTATTGGAATTATCTCTCCACCGCCAATTTCACTTTTATCTTTTACTGTAACTGTTGCTGTAACTGGTGAAGTTGATATGTCTTCTGTTCCGTTACTAGCCACTAAATTGTTTAACATTACTACAGATTTACCTAAAGTAGCCCCTTCTTTTACTTTTAGAGCTATTTGCATTATATTTTTTGTGCTTTTTACTGGAGATGTTGTAACTATTTTAAATTCACCTGTTGATGAGTTATATGTTACATCTCCCCATCCACTTAACGCTGTAATCTGATCTGTGTTTCCATTTGAATCTGACACTATAGATTCAAAAACTTCTGTTTTATATTCTAACGTACCTTCTAATCCATATATTCCATTATTTGAGTTCACATCTGTTAAAGACACTGTTAATATAACCGTTTGACCTTCCGCACACTCTTGTACATTTGTTTTTAAATCTACGCTAACAGTATCAGCATATACAAAACTTGAACCAAATACTATTAAAGCCAAAGTCATAAATACTATTAATAAAATCTTTTTACTTCTCATATTTTTCTCCTTTGTTTGATAAAAAATTACTAATTACATTTATATTATATAACATTTTTTAAAATAAATAAAGAATGTAATGAAATTGTAATATATTCTTAATATAATCGAAACATATTGTACATAAAACTATTGTATAATTATATGTACTATGGAGGTAATTTATGTCTATTGATTCTATTCTAAAAAAAGAAGGTATTTCGATCATTAGAGAACTTAATATTCTTGAAATTAATAGAATTGCTAAAAATATTTCTGACAAAATTTGCAAATATTTTTCACAATTTTTATTAAATTATGATGATTTATTTTCATCAATTTCTAGAATCAATATGTATTTAGCAGAAATGCCTTCAGACTCCGCTGTAGCTAAGTATTTATATATAAATAATTCCATATTTTTTAATAATAATATAGATTTAACTGTATCAGAAAATTCTATATTTGCTTTACATGAATGTATACATTTTATTCAAACTCAACTTAATAACAACGGTAAATTAAAAAGACTTGGACTATATACTTTAGGTAACCCTGGAGTTGCATTAAATGAAGCTGCTGTCCAACTTATGGCATCAACTGCTCAGGGGCTAGACTTTGATAATGTTAAATATTATGACATTTATATAAACACAATAAGTCCTGATTGCTATCCTTTGCAATGTGCTTTACTTACGGAAATGCTATATTTTACCGGTACTTATCCTCTATATCATAGCACATTAAATTCAAACGATGTGTTTAAAAATACTTTTATATCACATTCAGATAAAAAAACTTATAATAAAATAGAATTAAACTTTGATAAAATTTTAAAATTAGAAGATGACTTGTATTACTTTACCATTGAATTAGAAAACGCCTCTAGTCGGAAAAGATGTTAAACTATTAAATAGGCTTATATTAAATAGAAAAAATGCTATTAGAAAAGTATTTTTTGATACTCAAAACCTAATTATTCAAAGTTGTTTTACAAATGAATTTAATTCTATTTGTAATCTAAATGATATAAAAAATTTTCAAGATAAACTATATAACTTTAAAAATGTTTTATGCTATACAGATGATTATAACTTTTATAATGAATTTTATTGTAACACAATGCTTGCATTAGAATCTGTAAGAAATTATATAGAATTAAACGGAAATATGATTAACTATAGAAATTCTAATACAAGTTTAGCAATAATTGATAACTCTAACAATTTTGTAAAAGTATTTAAAACTATTATTCAAAAAATACGTAAATTATTCTATATTAATAAAACAAATTTTGATTATTATAGCTTACAAGAAACTAAATTATTTAAATAATAGCATATTAGATTAACAACCTAATATGCTATTATTTTTAAAGTTTTTTAAACTCCTTTAGTACTTCTTTTAAATCTTTCCAAAAATCTATTTTTTTATTTTCATCCCTTAATAAAGCTGCTGGATGCCAAGTTGGCATATATTTTATTTGTTTTTTTTCAACCCATTTTCCTCTACTTGCAGTAATTCCATATTCTTCACCTAAAATATTTTTTAGTGCAACACTTCCAAGTAAAACAATTATTTTGGGCTGTACTAACATTACTTGTGTTCTCAAATAATCTAAACAAGCAAGTGCCTCATCTTTTTCTGGATTTCTATTTCCTGGTGGCCTACATTTTACAATATTTGCAATATATACTTCTTCTCTTTTTAATCCTATACCTTTAAAAGCCTCATTCATCAGCTTTCCTGCTTTTCCAACGAACGGAATCCCTTCTCTATCTTCGTCGGCTCCGTGGTCCTTCTCCAATAAACATTAAGTCTGCATTTTTATTTCCTGTTCCAACTACTACATTAGTCCTATTTTTATATAATTTGCACTTATTACATTTTTTGCATGCTTCTTCTAATTCTTCCCAATTATTGTACATTTAATTTCTCCTTTTATTAAAGTACACGAATGTACTTTATACAAATAATTATATTTTTATTCAACACAATTTTCTAATAATTCTATCTTTACTTCTTTTGTTGTATTTATTCGTGCTTTTGTACCTATTGGTATTACTGTTTTTCTATCTGTATGTCCAAAATTATTAGACTTTATAATTGGCAACTTATTATATTCGTTCTGTAATACTTGAACTAGTATTTCTTCCAAAGCTACTTTATATTCTGTTTCATAATTTCCAACCCATACTCCTTTAATTTTGTCAAATACATCATTTTGTTTCATATAATATAAATAATTACTTATCATTCCCGGTGGTGACTCTAATCCCAACTCTTCTATAAATAATATTTTATTTTCAAAATTTACATTATATTTTCCACATACCATTTTTGAAATCAAATTCAAATTTCCGCCAACCAATTGCCCTTCGCACTCTCCATCTTTAATAGTTACATATTGGTCATCACTCGTTCCAAGTTCTAAACTTTCTTTTTCAAATCTTTTTATAATTTCTTTAAATCCATAATCTGTTTCCCAAGTTGTTAATGATTTTAAAGTTGGTCCATGAAAAGTAACAAGTCCTGTTTTTTCATGTATTACATTTAGTAAGCTTGTACTATCACTAAAACCACAAATTATTTTAGGATTATTTTTTATTATTTCATAATCTAAATAGTCAAATACTGAATTAGAATTAAATCCTCCATTTGCACAAAATAACATTTTTATTTTCTGATCTGCAAACATTTCGTTTATATCTTTTGCTTTACTTTGTGGTGATGCACTATACCCATATTCATTATTTAATGCATATTTTCCTATTTTTACTTCATATCCATTTTTTCTTAACAATTCTATTGAGTTATTTATTTCTGGCATACTATTTTCCGTTATTGGATTTGATGGTGCAATAACACCTATTATATCTCCTTTTTTTAATCCCTTTGGTATCATAAACTTATCCCACCTTATAATTGTATCAAACTGTTTATAAATTCAACCTCTAATTATATCTTTGTTTAAGTAAAATCAAAATAATTATTTTAACATAATAATTGCTGTATTTCGTCCTGCTATTTTTCCTTCTTTTCTATATGAATGAATTAAATCACAATTACAAACTGTACAAATATTGCTATCTATTATATTTTTCTCTTCTATTCCCATTTCCATTAGAATAGTTTTATTTATTTTTAATGTATCTATAAAATATTTTTGTTTCCCTTCTTTTTCTTCTCCCACTTTTATTATATCAACTATATTACTAAATTTATTATAAAATAAATCTTTTACATCATCTTCTACTTCAAAATGACATTTTCTAATAGTTGGACCTATTGCACAAATTATATTTTTAGGATTACATTTGTAAAACTCAATCATCTTTTCTATTCCTCTTTTTGCAATTTGTTTTACTGTTCCCTGCCAACCTGAGTGAATATTTCCTATGACTTTTTTTATTGGATCAAATAAATATATAGGTGTACAATCTGCATAAGTTAAACTTAATATTTTATTTGGATTATTTGTTATAAGTCCATCTACATTTTTATATTCCTCTAAAAAAATACCTGTATTGCCTTCTACTTTTTTTACATTATCAGTATGTGTTTGATATGGTCTTATAATGTTTTTATAGTCTATATTTAACTCATTACACATTAATTTATAATTATTAGTTACAATATCTCTTTTAGAATCATAATTTGAATTATCCCCGAAGTCTAGTGGTTTTAATGTAAAACAATGCGTTAAAACATCTTCATATTCTAACAATTTTCTAAACTGTATATATTCTAATCCATTATTTTTTATATGAACTATATTTTCATTAGATAAATCTTTCACAGTCTCAATTCCTTCCTACCAAATTTCTTAAATTACATATTCTCTCGGTACTCTGTTTGATATACAACTTAATATTTCATAATTTATTGTATTAGAATCCTTAGCCAATTCTTCTAAAGTTATATTAATATTATCAAATATAACAACTTCATCACCAATTTTTACATCTGATATATCAGTTACATCTATCATAAAGCTATCCATACACACACTTCCAACAATAGGTGCAAACCTTCCATTTATATATACTTTTCCCTTATTGGTAAGTTCTCTTCTGATTCCATCTGCATAGCCTAACGGAACTGTAGCAATAACTGATTTTCTATTAGTTACAAATTTTCTGTTATAACTAATAGATGTTCCAATATCTACATTTTTTATAAAAGAAATTTTAGATTTTAGAACAGCGCTTGGTTTTAATTCTATTTTATTTTTCATACTTTCATCTGGATAATATCCGTATATGCTTATACCTGGTCTTACTAAATTATAATGTGCTTGTGGATAACATATTATTCCAGCACTGTTACATGTATGCTTATATTTAATCTCTATATTTTCATTTTTTAACTCATCTAGTACAAAATCAAAATTTTTTATTTGCATATCAGTATACTCTTCTGAAGTATCTGCTGAAGAAAAATGTGCATAAACTCCCTCAATATTTATATTGCTTAATTTTTTTAATTGCTTTATAAAATTTAATACATCTTTAGGTTTGACTCCAACTCTCCCCATTCCAGTATCTATTTCTACATGTACATTAGTTATAACTTTTTTGGCTACAGAATACTCATTTAATTTTTTAGCAAAATCTAATACAGCAACTCCTGGTGTTAAATTATTATCTACAATATATGGAATTTCATCTTCTATAGGTTGATTTAATATTACTATTGGCATTTTAAATTCATGTTTTCTTAAATTTACTCCTTCTTCTGTTAAAGCAACTGCCACTATATTTATATTGTTTTTAAGCAAAGTATCTTTTAATCCAATATCCCCTGTGCCATACGCAGTAGCTTTGATAACAGGCATTATATCTGTACCTTCTTTCAATTTTGATTTTATACTTTTTAAATTAAAATCTATTGCTGATAAATCCACATACATTTTGGTTGCGCGCATTAATTATTCCTCCTCTAAAATATGCTTTACTACTGTTTCATCTTTTCCATACATTCATCTTTAGATATACTTCCTATATATTCATATTCATTTTTACTTGTATCAAATTTGCATATTGATTTATAAGCACAATATGAACATGGTGTATTTTTAGTTTTAGAATCGTAACAAGGTTTTATATCTATTTTTCCACTTAAAATTTCTTTTGAAATTCTTTTTATTAATCTATTTATATATTTTTGCATATTTTCAAAATCTTCTTTTGTAGCTACACTCGACCTATTTGGGCTTATATTTCCATCTTTATCTATGTATACCGGTAAAATATTTGAATACCCTTTTTCTAGTTTATTATCCATTGATTTTATTATATTAATATCTGCTAAAATCAAGCCTTTCATTTTAAATTGTTTTTTTATTTCTTCTTCAATCTCATACTCTGTCAAATTTCTATCATTTTTTATAAATGGCTCTATCAAGTTAAAGTATAAAACCCCTGCCGGTAATACATCTTCTATTCTTGTAATTGCATCCATATAAGTAAGTAACTGTATTTGCAAGCCTGCTACAACTTGATTTAATTCTATATTTTTAGCAGATGATTTATAATCTATTATTCTTATGTATTTTCCATCTTTCATTTTACCTATATCTACCCTATCTATTTTTCCTGTTATTTCAATTTTCTTTCCATTTTCTAACTGTAAAACTATTGGGGGATATTCTCCTCCATTTGAAAAAGACATTTCATTACCTAAAACTTCAAAACTGCTTATTGATAGTTGATATACAATATACTCTATAGACTGAATTATTACTTTTTTTAGTTTATTTGTTAATACAACGAATTTAGGTGTACTTGTAAATATATAATTTTTTTTCAAATTTAATTTTTCTTCTATTATTTTATTAACTATTTGTTTAATATCTTCTTTAGTTAAACTTTTTATACTTGTTTCTTTTGATTTTACCGTATCAAAAAATTCATCAATAACTTCATGCATGAACGATCCTGTATCAATAGATTGGATTTTTTGGGTTTCCTTTTCTGCTATGTTTAATCCATATTTTAAATAAAATGAAAATGGACATTTTTTATACTGCTCTAGTCTTGACACACTTGTTTTTAAAGTATTTCCATACATTCTCTCTATATACTTTTTTTCTATTACATTTGCTTTGTTAGTATATTCTAATCCTTCAACAGCATTTTTTAGTTTGCCATTCCAATTTTCTTTTTGCTTATATAAATTATATATATTAAACCATATATCATCAATTTCTTCACCATCATTATATGCTCTAATTTTATTTAATAATTCATCAAACGTATTTGATTCTGTTACAAGTTCTGCTTCACTTAAAACCACATCACTTGTTTGAATTAAATTAGGATTTATTTTTCTTATTTTAGATACTATGATTGACGGTCTTAAAGACTTTGATTCTCTATCAGTTGATGAATATGACAAAAATAATTTTTCTTCTGCTGTTGTAAAAGCTTTATATATATTAAATTGTTCTTCATACAATTGTTCCTTTGTACCTTTTGCCATTTCTATGTCATTTTGTTTTAAAACATTTCTATCATTATCATTTAAAAAACCTTCATCTTTATTTACGCTTGGAAAAACACCATCATTTAACCCTATAATAAATATTGCTTTTACATTATGACTTCTTGACCTATCTACATCACCTACAATTACTTGATCCAAAGTAGCTGGAATGCTTTTTAAACTACTATTTAAGAAACCAACTTTTAATAATTCTCTATAATTATCAAATGTAATTATTTCATCACCAAATAATAAAACCAATTCATCCAATAAATTTATCACTAAACTTAAGCTTGCATTATATTCATTTGCCATATCTATTTTATTTATTGCTTGTAGATAGTTTATTTTTTTATCTATATTTTCCAAAACATCATTTTTTACTAAAAATTCATATAATTCTTTAGTAATTTCCTTTACTGTCTTATTTTTACCAATATTATTCTTAAATTTCATCAATGGTTTTATTATTTCTTTTCTTAAATTATTAAATTCTTCAATTTCATCTTCTAATCCATATTTCCAATCTTGTTCATACCATTTTTTTCCTTTTATACCATACTTTATACAATAGTTTTCTAATTTAAATATATCATCTTTTTTTAAGTTTAAAAAGCCTGTCTTTATATAATTAAATACACTTTCATAAGACCAATTATTAGCAAAAATATCCATTATAGACAACACATATTTTATTAAAACATTTTGACTTAAATCTTTTTCCTCATCCATAAATACTGGTATTTTGTATTTATTAAAAATTGCTTTTATTAAAGAAGAATATGTATCAATATTTTTTGTTATAATTGCAATATCTTTATATCTTAAAGAATTATTTTTTACTAATTTAGTTATCTCTTTTGCAATTTGTTCTACTTCCGAGTAAGGATTTTTTGCCAAAAATAATTTGATATCTTCATTTTTATCAGCATATTTTTCATATTTCAAACTATATATGTTTTTTTCTAGATGCATTAATTCTATACTTTTAAATCTCTTAGGTTCCGTTAATTTTATATCATCTAAAATTTCTACGTTGGCTTTTTTAGCACACTCTAATAGCTTTATTGCAGTTATTTTATTTGAATAAAAAATATCTGTATCTATAAATATTGGTTCTTCAATTATGTCTGTACAAACTGTAACATTTACTTCTTTAGCTACTCTTAGCAAGCTTTCTATAAGTATATATTCTTGTTTTGTGAAACCTGCAAACTCATCTATATATATTACTGCATTTTTAAACATATCGCTTTTTTCTATTTTAGTAGCTAATAAAGTTAGCACATCATCTTCATCTATATAATTATTTTTCAAACTTTCTTCATATAAACCATATATTAAATTTATATCATTTAACTTAGCTAACAAATATCTATCATCTATACTTTTGGTCACTTCTTTTAAATTTTCTACACCTATATTATGTTTTTTTAAATCTTTAAACGTTCTTAATATAACATCTATATTTTCATCTGTATTTCCTAAAAATTTCAAATTCTTTTTTTGTTTTTTTAATATAGTATATACAAGCATAGCTTTGCCAGCCTTTGTTAGATGTATATTGTTTACCCCTCCTACTTCTGTAAATATTCTATCAGCCATACGATTAAAAGTAATTACTTCTGCATTTATAACACTTTTCTTCTTCAATGTATCTAATAATCTTTTTTCTGCTGTAAAAGAAAATTGCTCTGGAGTTATAATATATATTGGGTTTATTTTATCTATATTATCTTTTATCTTGTTAAAACAATACTGGCTTTTTCCTGTACCAGCCTTGCCATATATTAATCGTAACCCCATAGTAACCTCCCTTTCTACGTTTTATTCCTTCAAATATTATATAAATTTTTTACATTTTAATCAATATAAAATACAATTATTTGTTAATAAATTAAATCAAATATATTTTGCTTTCTTTTACTTGTAATTGTATTTTGTTTATGCTATACTTCAATTATAATTAGCAAGGAGGATTATTTTATGGTATATGTTATTATTGCAATCGTTGTCATATTAATTATAGCTATTATTAGTACATATAATAGTTTAGTTACTTTAAGACAAAAAGTTAAAAATTCTTGGAGTCAAATCGATGTTCAACTTCAAAGAAGATTTGATTTAATTCCTAACTTAATTGAAACAGTAAAAGGCTACATGCAACACGAAAGTGAAGTTTTAGAAAAAGTTACAGCTTTACGTTCTTCATGGGCAAATGCAACAACTGTTTCAGAAAAATCAAATTTAGATAATCAACTTTCTGGTGCATTAAAAACAATTATGGCAGTTTCTGAAAGCTATCCTGACTTGAAAGCTAATCAAAACTTCTCTGAATTACAAAATGAATTAAGAGACACAGAAGACAAAATCTCAGCTTCTCGTCAGTTCTACAATAATACAGTAACAAACTATAACACAAAAATAGAAATTTTCCCTTCTAATATAATTGCTGGTATGTTTGGATTTAAACCAGAAGATTTATTTGAAGTAGATACAAATGATGCTAGAAAAAATGTAAAAGTTGATTTTAACAAATAATGTAATATAAGGCATGTAATTAAAGACACTACTTCGTAGTGTCTTTATAATAATAATTTTTTAGAATATTTATTTTAATTTAAATTAGTTCTTAATACATAGTTACTTTATATTAATCATATATATTTAAAAACAAAAATAAAAGGAGATTCACAAATGTATTCGGATATAAACTATTTAAAAGAATTTGTGTATGACACAAAACTTAAAGAACTTGGTGTTTTTTCTAAACAATATTTTAGTAGTATTCTTTATAGTATATACAAAGATAGTTCAGAAGATAACTTATTTTGTTTTACTTTTGGAGATTTTAATAAACTTAATCAAATTAATAAAAAACACTCTTTTAAAACCGGAGATTCTGCTTTAAAATCTTCATTAGAACTAATGAGAAAACATCTACCACCTGATACTATAATTGCAAGAATAGCTGGAGATGAATTTTGCTTTTTAACTCCAAATGCTCACAAAAAGGATATGGATAAAATATTTAGTTCTATTAATGAAAGTTTAATTGCAAACAGAGAAAACAATTATGGATTAACTATAACAACCAGTTCTTTAGATTCTAGCCTTTATGGTAGTTTTGATGATATGCATGCACTAACAGAATTAGATGTAACTCGTCAAAAAAAATTAAATCATAAAAAGCAATTCAAAAACAACGAAGAATTATTAACAGATTCTATTTATAACGGCTTATCTAATTACTTTGCTTATTATAGATTAGAGTCCAAAACACTACCAAAGCAATATTTTGCAACATTAAAAAGTAGTATCATAAATCTTATGATTCACAATTTAGAAACTCCAGATGAATCTATGTTGCTTAATATGGAATTACTAAAAAGTTCTTCAGGAGAAGCCGATTTAGAATTTAATCATCTAGAAATTGAACCCCAATTAGCTACAGCTTTTCATAATTCGATAACAAGTAATGCAGATTTACCACCAGAAAGTAACAATGAATTTAATAAACTTTTTAAATTTTTAATAACAGATCCTTTAACAGGTCAAGTATCTAAAAAGTTTTTTGATATGGCCATATTACCAATATTTAAAGATAGTAAAACAGATCCTGTATCGATTAGATTATTTGACTTAACTCATTTAAAACTTTCAAATGATATCATTGGTCATAATAAAACAGACGAAAAAATAAGCGAACTATATAAAAACTTGGTTTCTCAAATACAAGCTGAAAATTCTACTGCTAAGTACTTATCTAGTGCTGGAAATTGTGGTCTTTTATTGATTGAAAATGCTACTTCTACAATTCCAGAAAACAAAATTAACGAATTTCTAAAAGTATCATTAGCTAGTCAAAGAATTTTAAGTTTAACAACTACTAGTAAAACTTGTACTCCTTCCGAAATATCAGAAACAATTACTCAACTTGAATCAGAAGCAAAACGCGTCAAGGAAGAACAAAAACTGCAAAAAATTAGTCAAAAAGGAACAATTATACCTTTACAATTAGCTCTAGGAGATAGTATAAACCTATATAAGAAAATTACAGATAATCCATATTTAATGAAAAATAAGCAAGCATTTGTAATAAAAATATTTGAAACATTAAACCAAGTTTTACAAGAACAATTTCCTGAACAAAGTCAAAATCCTTTTTACGATGAAAAATAGAAAATAAATGGCAAGTAAACTAATTTACTTGCCATTTATTTCAAATACTTCACATGCATTGTTATATGTAGTTAGCTCAATATCTTCATTTTTTAATTCCTTTATATCTGCAATCTTTTGTACAATATATTTCAAATTACTAGAATTATTTCTTGTGCCTCTTACTGGCTCTGGTGATAAATATGGTGAATCAGTCTCTAGCAGCATTTTATTTATAGGTATATATTTTATTACTTCATTTGCATTCTTTGAATTTTTAAATGTTACAGGTCCTGCTATAGATATATAAAACCCAAGTTTTATAGCTTCTTTTACTAATTCTACATTTAGTGGACAACAGTGAAACACACCCTTCTTATTACAGGTTATTTTATTTTTTAAAACATCAATTGTATCCATTACCGCTTCTCTTGTATGAATTACTATTGGCTTGTTTAATTCATTCGCAATTTTTATTTGTTCAATAAAAAACTCTTGCTGTTGTTGTTTATTTTCCTTATTCCAATAATAATCTAACCCAATTTCTCCTATTGCTACTACTTTTTTATTATTTTTTGCCATATCATATATTTTTTGTAAATCTTCTAATTTTAAATCTTCAAAATCATTAGGTGAAATACCACAAGTAGCATAAATAAAATCATATTTTTTAGACAACTCAATTGCTTTTCTAGAACCTTCTAAACTATACCCTGCACTAATTATTTTTTCTACTCCTTTATTATGTATTTCTTTTATTAAATTATCTCTATCTAAATCAAATTTTTCATCATCATAATGTGCATGTGAATCAAAAACTCTCATAAAATACCTCCCTATCTTATTGTATTATAAACGCTGTAGCTATAGCATATTCCTTACAATGTGATATGGATATTTCACATTGCATATCAAATTTTTTATTTATAAAATTAACTCTAGGCTTTCCACATTCATCATTTATTATTTCTACATCAGTCCAAGTTATAGCAAACTTGTTAGATAATGTTTCTGATATAGCCTTAAATATGGCCTCTTTTGCTGCAAATCTTCCGGCATAATGTTGATACTTTGCATTTCTTTTATTTTCACAATACTCAATTTCTTTTGTGGTATATATTTTTTTTAAAAATATTTCCTTTTTATCTTCTATTGATTTTTTTATTCTATCTATTTCAATTATATCTGTACCGCACAAAATTTTCATATTAACTATATACTCCTCTATTTTATTAAAGCGTAATCCAATAGAATTACGCTTTTTGTATTATTCATAACATTTTACCAAATCCATGTCTTTAACCATTTTAATTCATTGATATATTTTATTGAAGTTGGGAACCCTGAATATATTGGATAAAATTGTATAAATACTATTACTATTATTGCTACAAAAATATATATAAATACATCTGTCTTTGTTTTCTCGCATAACCATTTCATAAAAGCAACTATTGTAAGCATTACAAATGGTAATACTGGAAAATAATGATACAAAAACATAATTCTGTCTATTCCAACATATGATATCATCATACTTACGATTGGAATTATTAAAAACCAGTATTCAAATTTTCTAGTTTTAATTGCAGCAATAACTGTAAAAATCATACAAGGTATACTAAACCACCAAATTGCTGGATTTCCTAATAATGCAATTCTTGTTATCGCACCTTCATTTGTAACTCCTACCCAATATAATATAGATTGTTTGGTTATCGGCCATGTATACCACATTGATGAATACGGATGAGTAGCTACTAAATCATGATGGTAATTATACATTTGCTGTTGCCATTCTATAAAAGTTTTTAAGTCTTTTATATAAGCATTTTCTACTATATAGTATGGTATATATGATAAAAAATATATAACTAATGGTACAGCAATAAAAAATCCAAAACAAGATGCTATTATTATTGTATTATCTTTAGTCCATTTTTTCTTTTCGACAAATATTTTTATTGCCATATTAAAGAAAAATACTAAAGCTAAACCTATTGCTGCAAACACCCCTGTCCACTTGGTTGCTATTGCAGCTCCCATAAACAATCCAGAAAAGAATAAATACCATAATTTTTTCTTCAATGGTTTATCTTCACTTATTATATATTTATACATAAACAAATACTCTAATATTATAAATAAAACTAAAAATCCATCAGCTGTTCCAAGTCTAGTTTGAACAAAATGCATACCATCAGCCGCCATAATAATAGCCGCAAGTACTGCATATCTCCTGTTTTTAAATAACATTTTAGCAAATATATAAATTGATGGTATCATTAATATTCCTGCAATATTTCCCATTAACCTGTATGCAAAAGTAGTCATTCCCATAAACAACATTGGAATCATCATCAACAATTTTCCTAAAGGTGGATGTGTCCATTCATAAATAGGCAAATTATGTTGATGTTCATAAGCTGTTCTTGCAAAATATATTTCATCAAAATATGTTGAATTTAAATAACTAATTTCCTCAGGCACAGTATCTTGCTCATCTAAAATCAATTTTGAATTTTCATCTATAGGCATCAAATTAAGTTTATTTCCTGCTACATCGTAGATAGCAAGCTCTCCAAGATATATTCCTTTTCTAGTACCAACAAGTTTTACATATTCAAAATTACCTGTTAATCCAAAATCACCCCAAGCAAAGACTTTTTCTGTGCTAATCCTCAATGGTTCAGAATAATTTATACCATCATAAGAAACATATAAATCATAATCCCCAAAATCAGTTCCCGTATAATATCTAATTTTTGATACATCTGTTTTTCCTTGTTCTATTTTAAATGTAACAAAATCACCCGCATACTCTGTTTTCCAAAATGTTTGTGGGTTAGTAAAAGTACCTAAATTTATAAAAGATACTATAGCATATATTAAGGTTATTATTAAAATTAGAATAACATCTAATTTTGCTATTTTAGTTGTTTCATCATTTTCTTGAATTGTTACTTTCTTTTCAACCTTTTTCTCATTTTTCTTTTTCATGAGTACCTCCTATAAAATTTTGAGAAAGTAATCATTCCTAATTCATAATGATTACTTTCTCAAAGCAATAATATTAAGTTATCGTTGCAAAATATAGCATATATTTTATTACTTTACTTTGTATAATAATCACCCGTTATATTCAAATGCCATTTTCCTACAAAATCAATATATATATTATTTGTTAAATCAACATTTGTCTCTTGTTCAATTGCTCCATTGCTATTTATGCTTCCCCATTTTCCGTCTTTTTGTACAGCACAATATCCGTATGCATTTTGCTCTTTTGCATCATCATATAAGCATTCTACAATTATCTTTCCTTCTTTGTTTACGTACCCGTATTTTTCGTTTTCTTTTATTAAAAACAATGTATTAGAAGTAAATATATCTTTATTTTGCTTTTCTTCTAGTTTGAAATTATAGTATTTATATTCTTGTCCTACTCTAACCCTTATATAACCTTTATCATCATTTATTTCAGAAACTATTCCTGTTACTTTTTCTTCTAAGTTATTATTTAATAGTACACTTTCTATATCATCTATATCCGCTCTAATAAATTCACCAGATTTATTATACATCATATCAACATATTTACATTCAACAACTTCTTCACCATTATCATTAATAACTCCATATTTTCCAGCTTTTTTAGCTATATAATAATTAGAAAAAGCATGCTCTAAATATTCATAACTAGCTTCTACTTTCTTGTTTCCTTCTTTATCAACTATTCCATATGCATTATTTGATTTAATGATTACATTTTCTCCAATTACACTTTCTATTGAATCATATCCTAATTGAGAAGTTACTTTATTAGTGTTATCAAATAAATATTCCTTATTTTCTATTTTTATTGAATATAAATTACTACTTCCTATATACTTTATACCTTCATATATTGGTTCCATTATTACACTCTTATCAATTCCTATTGCCCCACACTTATTCTCTAATGTAACTACAATATATCCATTTCCATAATCATTTCCTAATGCTGTAACATCTTTATATATTGTATCTGCTATTACATTTCCATAATTATTGCAAACACCAATATTTCCATCTTTTTTTATTATTAAACTATTTTTTATACCTTTTAAAGAACTAATTTCATCATATATCGCATCTAATAATTTTTCACCTTTGAAATTTATTAAACCATATTTATCATTACTTTTAACTTTTAAAACATTATCTTCATACCATATATTATTTTTACTATCATAATTATCTATCGCTTCTATTTGTTCATATTCTGAAAATAATTGTTCATTTTTCTCATTCATAACTTTTGTTTTATATGTTTCATTCTCTACATCATATGTGCATATAAATATTCCCTTTTGATTATTAGGTATTGTAACCATTTCATCATATGTAAAAGGAATTACCACATTTCCTTTATTATCAATTACACCCCATTTGTTATTTTCTAAAGCAGTAAAATATGTCGTTGCAATCAATTGATTTGTCTGGTGATGATTTTTTATTAGTTTTACAATTGATACAATTACCATAACAACTACTATTAATCCTATTAATACTCCAAAAACTTTCTTTAGATTAAGCTTTGGTTCATCATATCTTCTTCCTCTACTCATGTAATTATAACCTCCATAAAAAGATATATATACTATATCATAAAAACACATTAAATTACAAGATTTTTCTATTATTTAACCCAGAATAAACACATTAATTACTAATCATTTTTATTAATATAATAAGATGAAATTATTGATATTTTAATTTCATCTTATTATACTTATTTATCTGCTATTAGGTATTCTTAATATTTGACCTATATATATCAAATTAGGATTTGCAATTCTATTTAATCTCACTATTTGAGCTATTGTTGTATTGTATCTTCTAGCAATCTGATACAAAGTATTTCCTCTTCTTACTTTATATACTATATGACTCGTGTCATGTATATTTGTTTCTGCAGGAATTATTAATATTTGTCCTACATATATTAAATTAGGATTTTTTATATTATTTAAGCTTACTAATTGTTTTACTGTAACTCCATACTTCTTCGCAATATTGCTCAAAGTATCACCTTTTTTCACTGTATACGTCATTCGTTGTTTTTCACCATCATTAATCGGGACGAGTAACACATTACCTACAAATATTAAATTAGGATTCTTTATATTATTTAATTCTACAAGTCTTTGAACCGTTGTACCATAATCTACTGCTATTTGAGATAATGTATCCCCACCCTTTATAATTATAGACTCCGTGTCATCAGGACTTGGAGGTGTAATTATAGGATCTGGAATTTTAGTTGTATCACTTAAAAATATATCCTGTGTAAAATAATTTAAATCAACTTTAGTATTAACTCCATCTATTTCTCCATCATCTGAATATTGAAAGCCAACCCATTTATTCCATTTACCAATTTCTTCAGGTCGTTCCACTCCATATTCAGCAATCCAAATCGGATAACGTAAAGCCAACTCTTCACTAAAAATATTTTTTGCATTATACGCATCACTATATATTACAGTTTCTTTTCCACTTTTTTCTTCAACTCTTTCTAAAAAAGCTAGAGAAATATTATTTATTTCTTCTATGCTTAATCCATCAAAATATTCAAAATCCATTGCTAATTTACAATTTGGTTCCAATCCTCCTACCAATGAAACAAAAAAATCTGCTTGCTCTATTGCTTCATTTAACGTAGTAGCTGTTAAATAGTGATAAAATCCTATTTTTAAGTTATTTTCTTTTGCATTATTATAATTTGTCAAATAGTAAGGATCAACATATGACCTTCCTTCACTTGAACGTATGTATACAATATCTATTCCATTATTTTTTACTTGTTCATAGTCAATCTTTCCTTGCCAAATACTAACATCTATCCCATTAATCAACGGTAAATTTGATGGTTCAAAAGCAAAGCAAATTGGTTGTGTAACAAATACACATAGTATTAAAATTACAAAAATAACTTTATTTCTTTTCAATATTTACCTCCTATAATATTTTATTGTATTTTATTCATTATAGAAGGTTTGGTTACAAAAAGAGATGCAAAGCTCAACACTTTACATCTCTCTTTGTATTAAGTATCTTTTCTTATTTCTTCGCACGATTTAATCTCTGTCAGTTTTTTTGAATTTTTATAATCTATAAAATCACAAATAATAACCTTTATTACTGCTACAACAGGAACAGCTAAAAGCATTCCTAAAAAATTAAAATATGCTCCTCCAACTGTTACTGCAAATATTACTAATATTGGACTTACTTCTAACGAATCTCCTACTATTTTAGGATTTATAATATTAGCATCTATTTGTTGTAATATTATTATTACAACAGCTAACCATATTGCTTGAGTTAAACCTCCAGTAACCCATGTAACAATTATGGCTATCCCTACTGCAACTATTGCACCAAAATATGGAATTATATTAAATAAACCTATTATAAAACCAAGCAAAACTGCATATTTAACATTCATTATTAACATTGCAACAGAAGTAATAATGCCAACTATTATACCATCAATTATTTGGCTAGACATAAATTTAAAAAATACCTCATTGCTTTTAGCAAAATATGTACCTAAAGTTTTACAAGTATCCTCTTTAAATAAAGCACTTGCTAAACTTCTTATAAATTTTAATATATCTGCTCTTTGTAATAAAATATATATTGACATTATTATAGCAACAAATGTACTAAACACAGCTTGAGCTACGCTCACAACTCCTTTAATATATTCTATTATTTTTTCTGTACTAAAATAACTAGCAAAATCTATGTTTTTAATATTATTAACTGTTTCCATAATTGTTTCTTTACTTACTACAGAATCTTCTGGTAATCCATTTATAAAGTTCATTATATTTTCATAGTATGTTGGAAAATTATTTGTCAACTCTGTAACACTAGATGAAATTGTTGGTAATATAACTTTAAATAAAATAACTATAAGTACAATAGCTATTATATATACTGAAAAAACCGATAATTTTCTTGAAAACTTTTTTAATACTTTAGATTTATTATATAGCCTTTCTAATTTTCTTGATGGTATGTAAAATAAATATGCTAATAGCAATCCTATAAAAAATGGCATTAATATACCTGCTAATTCTTTTATAAAACTCAATATGTCATTAAAATTATCTAAAGTCTTATATACTGCAATTACTGCCACTGCAAACGTAAACCAATATACCCATTTAGTCCAATTTTTAACTTTTTCTTTCATAAATAACCCCTTTTTCTACAATTCAATTTTTAATCCAACTGGGCAGTGATCACTACCCATTACATCTGAATAAATATATGCATCTTCTATATTTTCTTTTATTCTATCTGATATAACAAAATAATCAATACGCCACCCTATATTTTTTTCTCTAGAATTTGCCATATATGACCACCAAGTATATGCATTTTCTTTTTCTGGATACATAAATCTATATGTATCAATAAATCCTGCTTCTAAAAGTTCTGTCATTTTTTCTCTTTCTTCATTTGTAAAACCTGCATTTTTTCTGTTTTGTTTAGGATTTTTCAAATCTATTTCATTATGTGCCACATTTAAATCTCCACACATAATAATAGGTTTTATTTTATCTAACTTTTTTAAATACTTCCTAAAATCATCTTCCCATTTCATTCTATAATCCAGTCTTGCCAATTCTCTTTGTGAATTAGGAGTATATACATTTATTAGGAAAAACTCATCATACTCTAAAGTAATAACTCTACCTTCTTTATCATGTTCTTCTATTCCAATTCCATATTTTACACTTATTGGTTTTATTTTTGTAAAAACTGCTGTTCCTGAGTATCCTTTTTTTATTGCACTGTTAATATACATATTATAGTTAGGTAAATTTATTGCAAATTGTCCTTCTTGCATTTTTGTTTCCTGTATACAAAAAATGTCTGCATCAATATTACTAAAAAACTCTTCAAAACCTTTTTTATACACTGCCCTTATTCCATTTACATTCCAAGATATAAGTTTCATATTTTTACCTCTTTTTATTCTTACATTTATGCACTTTCACGTTTCCAATAAAACAAATATTGCTGTGCAATCCCTGCTAAATCTTTGTATTTTTCTTCTGCTAATTTTGTTATTTCTTTTTTATTAATTTTGTTTTCATCTTTAGCTTTTATATATAATTCATTCATCACTCTTCTTACCCATACATCTATTGGGAAAACATCTAATCTTTTTAAAGTTGAAAACAACATTATACAATCTGCAACTTTAGGTCCAACTCCATCAAGTTTCAACAATTCTTCACGTATATCAGCTGAATCTCTAAATTCCTTTAACTTATGTAAATCTACCTGTTTTTCTATAATCATCTTTGTTGTATTATATAATCTAACATCTCTAAATCCTAATCCCAATTCACGCAAATCTATTATTGACGCCTTTGATAATTGTTCTGGTGTTGGAAAAGTATAATATTCGTTTCCTTCAAAACATATTTTATTCCCGTATTTGCAAGACAAACGTTCTATTATTTTTTTAATTCTAGGAATATTATTATTAGCAGAAATTATGAAAGATATTATACATTCCCATAAATCTTGATTTAAAATTCTAATACCATTTCCATATTCAATACTTTTTTTTAAAAAATCATCAACTAAACTTAATTTCTTTTTTATTTCTTTATAGTCTCTTTTTAAATCAAAATAATCTTCACATATTTGCTCTATGTTGCCATCACATATCCCTCTAAATATTATTTTTGTGTTATCTTTTTTCACAGATACCACATTATTACCAAATATTCCAATATAACTTCCATCCTCTTGTTCATTCCATCTAAAGCATTGCCCACAATCAAATATATGTTTAGGCTCAAAAGAATCGCAATCTTTTAAAACATATTCTTGTGCATCCATTATAAATCACCAATGTTTATTTTATCATAAACTATATAGAAAATCAATTTTGCTTAAACCCTTTTCCAAAAACTTCTCTCGCATTAGAAATTATAGTAAAAGCATGCTTGTCCAATTTATTTATTATTTGTGTTATTTGTCCTATTTCGTTTCTAGAAGCAACACATAGCAATAAATTTTTTTCTTCTCCTTTGTACATTCCTTTTCCATATAACATTGTAGTTCCCCTTCCAACGTCCTGATTTATTTTCTTAGAAATATCCTCGTTTTTTTCCGATATTATATATATAACTTTCGAAAAATTTATTCCCTCTAAAAATATATCAATTACTTTTCCCATTAAATATATTGCAATTGCAGAATACAAAGCAATTTCTAATTGTTTAAAAAACATAACATTAAGTAATACTATAACAGTATCTATTAACATTATCAAATTGCTTGTATGAAAATGTGGTTTAAACTTTTTTATTATTACAGCTAGCAAATCACTTCCTCCTGTAGAAGCATTTGCTTTTAAGACGAGTGATGTTCCTAATCCTGTTATAATTCCACCATATATCGATGCTAAAAGTTTATCTTCTGTCGCCACTCCCAAAGTAGTAAAAACATCTATAAATATTGACAAAAAAGTTGTACCTAATATTGCTTTAGTTAAAAAATTTATTCCAATTTTAAAACATGCTAATATAAATAATGGTAAATTTAATATAAATATTGTCATACCCATATTAAAATTTAAAAAATAATAAAATATTGTTGCAATTCCAGCAAATCCTCCTGTAGATAATTTATTTGGTAATAAAAAGAAAGCAGTTCCAGATGCCATTAAAGCAGTTCCAATAATTATTTGTATCACATCAATAGAATAAGAAGATATTTTCAGTGCCACTTTAGCCCTTTTTATATTATTCAAACTTATCACTTCCTATATAAATAAAAAATAACTCATATATATTATGAGTTATTTTTTTATTTATATTCAATTTGCATTAATCTAAGAAATCTTTATAAACTTTTAATACATTTATTTCAAAGGTTCCTTCTGCAATATTAGCATCTTGTTTTATTTTTAAATCCACATCATATGTATCTTTAAATTTGTTTATGTTTTCTTTTTTATGTCCTGAAACATTATTTGCATTTACTGGATTCACAATAACTTCTATTTCTCTTACTTTTATATTAAGCTTTTTTATCCTTTCTAAAATACTGTCATACCACATTGCATCTTCTACTAATTGTCTAAAAGCTTCATGATATGGTCCTGCAACAACTGCACTACCTCCATTTTTAGGATTGCATATCATATCCGTTGTTTGTAATCCTATTCTAATTACATTTATTTTCTTTTTTATAAAATAATAGTATACATCTTTACAAATTTCAACTGCTTGATTTACATTAAGTGGTCTATACTTGCCTTCTTTATATTCATTTTCCAACTCTGTATCCTTTATCACTAATACTGGGTAAATTCTCATTATTTTCGGTTTTAATTTAGCTAAATCCTTTGCAGTTTTTAATTCATCATTCAAACTACTTTCAGGTAACCCTATCATCATTTGATGACCTAATATAAATCTATGTCTTCTAATTAATTTTGAAGCTTTTTTCACATCTTCAAAAGTATGACCTCTACCTGCCTTTTTTAATATATAGTCATTACTTGATTGAACACCTAATTCTATTGTTTTTACTTTATATTTTTTTAATCGTTTTAATATATTTTTATTTATATAATCTGGTCTGGTTGAAATTCTTATAGAATTGATTTTTTTATTTTTAATATATTCATATGCAGCTTGTAATAATTCTTCTTGTAATTCTTCTTCAATTCCTGTAAAACTTCCACCAAAAAAAGCAATTTCTTTATATGCATCTTGATCTCCAAATATATCAAGATAATAATCTACCGTTTTTTTTACATCTTCTTTAGTAATTTGTTTCATTTGACCACTTATTTTTTTTTGATTACAAAAAACACAATCATTAGGACAACCCAAATGTGGTACAAATATTGGTATTATCAAATGCTTCTTTTCCATATTATTTTCCTTTCTTTATTATATTTTTTCTAACGCCTGTCGCGCCGCTTCCATTTCTGCTCCTTTTTTTGTTCTACCTGTTCCTTGAGCCAACTCTTTCCCATTACAAGCAACATTTACTGTAAATAATTTATCATGGTCTGGTCCAGATTCTTTTATTAGAGTATAAACTATCTTTACTTCCCCATGTAATTGAAGTTTTTCTTGTAATACCGTTTTATAATCTTTCATTCCAACGTTTTTACTTGCTATTTCTATACTATTTTTCAAATTATCTAGTATAAACTGCTTGGCTTTATCTAAACCTAAATCAAGAAAAAGTGCAGCAATAAAGGCTTCAACAGAATCAGCTAACATAGCAGGATTTTCATTTCCTTTTGCTAAATACTCGCTTTTACTAACCTTTAAAAAATCACTAAAATTATTGCGTTTTGCTACTTCATATAAGCTAGTTTCACATACTACAGCTGCCCTAACTTTAGTCATTTCTCCTTCTTTTAAATTAGTATAATTTTTATATAAATACTCACTAGTTACTAATTCTAATATTGCATCTCCTAAAAATTCTAATTTTTCGTTACTTTCTACATGATTCTCATACGCATATGATTTATGAATAAATGCTTTTTTTAATAAATCCTTATTCTTAAAAGTTATATTCATGTTTTTCTCCAAAACTTCTATATTCATTTTTTCACCCCTAACATTCTTCTATATTATACACATAATCTGAAATTTTTGCAAATTTTTCCAGTGTTAATTTTTCAGGTCTAACTTTTAAATCAATATTTAATTCAATCAACATATTTTCTATATCTTTTTTATTACTTAACAAATTTCCATTAGTTAATGAATTTAACAATGTTTTTCTTTTTTGCATAAACGCAAGTTTTATAACTTTAAAAAGAAGTTTTTCGTCCTTCACATTTACACTTGGAGCTTTTAATATATCAAGTTTAATAACACTTGACTGTACCTCTGGTTCTGGTACAAAAGATGAACTTGGAACATCTATTACAATTTGTGGATTAGTATAATATCTAATAGCATATGTAATTGCACCTGAGTCTCCAGATTCTGGAGTGGCTGTAATTCTTTGAGCAACTTCCTTTTGTACCATAACTGTTATACTATAAATATCCAACTTTTCTTCTAAAAGTTTCATTATTATTGGTGTTGTAATATAATATGGCAAATTAGCAACAACTTTAACTCTAGATATGTTACCCACTTTTTCTCGTTGTATTAATTCATTTAGATTTACTTTTAATACATCGTCATTTATTATACATAAATTCTCATTAGAAAATCTATCTTCTAAAATAGAAATCATTCTTTTATCTAGTTCTATACATATAACTTTACCAGCATTACGCAATAATTCTTTAGTTAACGTACCTAAACCAGGTCCAATTTCTATTACCAAATCTTCTTTTGATACTTCCGCCTTTTCTATTATATTGTTAACAATTTCTTCACTAATTAAAAAATTTTGTCCTAAGCTTTTATTAGCAAATACATTATACTTCTTTAATATTTGTAAAGTCTCAGAATATAAATCCAAATTTATACCTCCAATATTAAATTTTACAATATTATATCATATATTGATAAAATTAAACAATATAATTTAGTAAAATCGAAACACTCCTTTATCTTAAGTATTATTCTTGCATAACTATAATATATTAATATTTAAAATACCTTTATCAAAAAGGATTGTACTTACTATTTTATTATAAATATAGGTTGATTTTTATATTAATTTCATATACAATATTTGTAAAATATATGTACAAAAGAGTGATGTATAATGAATAAAAAAAATAATATAAAAAATTTAAAATCTGAAAAAGAATTAATTTTTACTAAAAATAGAACAAAAAAATTATCAAAAGCCCTTCTAGCTTGTTTTCTTCTTTTTCTTTGTTTAATAATTAGATTAGCTTGGCTTCAATTTGTTCAAGGTAGTTCTTTAAAAGAACAAGCTTACCAACAACAAACTGCTAATACCACAATTTCTGCAAAAAGAGGCACTATTTATGATTCTACTGGAAAAGTTTTAGCAATTAGTGCTCAAGTTGATACAGTTTCTATAAATCCAGGAAAAGTAAAATATGCAGATGACTCCTTAGTTGAATCCGAAAAATTGGCAACAATATTTTCTACAATTTTTGAATTAGATTATAATGAAGTATTAGAAAAAATAAACAGCAAATCATCTGTTGTTACAATCGCAGAAAAACAAGAAAAAGACAAAATTGATTTATTAAAATCTACTCTTTCAGAAAACAAAATAACCTCTGGTATAAACATAGATTCAGACACAAAAAGATATTACCCGTATGATAATTTAGCTTCAAATCTTATAGGATTTTTTGGAACAGACAAAGGACTTGAAGGAATAGAAGCAAGGTGGAACGAAGTACTTGCAGGTACTTCTGGTAAAAAAATAGTTTCTACTGATTCTAGCAGTAGAGAAATACCAAATACAGAACAAACATATATCTCTGCACAAAACGGTAGTAACATTACACTTACTATTGACGTAAACATTCAAACAATAGCAGAAAAATATCTAAAACAAGCTGTAACAGAAAATAGTTGTGCTAGAGGTGGTAATGTTATAATTATGCAACCATCAACTGGAGATATTTTAGCTATGGCAACATATCCAGACTATAATTTAAATGAACCTTTTGAAGTGGACTCTTCTGTTTGGAGAAATAAAGCTGTGTCTAATACTTATGAACCTGGTTCTACATTTAAACTTATAAATGCTGCAATTGCATTAGAAGAAAATATTGTAGATACTGACACAAAAACTTTTTTATGTAACGGTTATGAAACTTTTAATAACACTAGAATAAATTGTTGGAGATACTATAATCCTCATGGATCTGAAAGTTTAAGAGAAGCTCTGGAAAACTCATGTAATCCAGCATTTATGCAATTATGTCAAAGAATAGGAATTAGAACTTTATATAAATATTACCAAGCATTTGGCTTATTTAATACTACCGGAATAGCACTATATGGAGAAGCCAATAGCATTTTTCATAATATAGAAAACGTTGGAGATACAGAACTTGCAACAATGGCATTTGGACAAAGATTCAATATTACACCTTTACAATTAATCACAGCAGTAAGTGCTATAGCAAATGATGGCGTATTGATGCAACCTAGAATTGTAAAAGAAGTTGAAAATACAGATACAAATGCAATAACAACAATAGAACCTACAGCCGTAAGACAAGTTATATCTAAAGAAACATCTCTAAAAATGTTAAATCTTATGGAATCAGTAGTAAGTGACGGAACTGCTTACTATGGAGCAGTTAAAGGATATACTATCGGAGGAAAAACTGGCACATCTGAGCCTAATCCAGATAAACCAGAAGAAGGTCGTACAGCATCTTACATTGCTATTGCTCCTATCGTAAATCCAGAATTAGTTATTTTAGTAACACTTTATAAACCTACTTCTGGTAACACTGCTGGTGGAAGTGCTGCAGGTCCAGTAGTATCACAAATATTAAGTGAAGTATTACCATACATAGGAATTGCTTCATCTAGTAGTTCTTCTTCCGACACAAATTCTACAAAAACTTCAACCTTAATAGATGTAAGAGGTAAAACAGTAGCAGAAGCAAAAAAATTATTAAAATCTTATGGTTTTGATGTTATTTATACAAACAAAGGAGAAGCAGAAAGTAATACTATTGTTACAGATCAAGTACCGAAACCAGGAGTAAAATTAGGTTCTGGTTCAACTATATGTTTATATTCGGCTGAAAGTAATGAAAGGACTTCAGTTACAATACCTAATTTAAAAGGGAAACCCTTAGCAGAAGCTACGAATATTTTAAAAGCAAAAAATTTAAATGTTACATTTGATGGAGCTCGGTGTTGTAATTAGCCAATCTCCTGCAGTAGATACTGTAGTAGAACCTGGAAGTATAGTAGATTTAACTTTAAAAAAGCAAATTACAGATGTACACTAAAAATAAAAATGACGTAATTAGTAAATTACTAATTACGTCATTTTTATTTTATTTGCAATATATTCATATAAAACTATTCTTGTTCTCCGTCTGTACTCTCTACTTCAGACTCCTCTGTATTTATATGTGTATTTCTGTATACTTGCATTCCTGTTCCTGCTGGAATTAATTTTCCTATAATTACATTTTCTTTTAAACCTATTAATTCATCTACTTTACCTTTTATAGCAGCTTCTGTTAATACTCTTGTTGTCTCTTGGAATGATGCTGCTGATAAGAAACTTTCTGTTGCAAGAGAAGCTTTTGTAATACCAAGTAGCACTCTCTTTCCTGTTGCTGGTTTTTTTCCTTCTGCTATTGCTTTTTCATTTTCTTCCTCAAATTCATACATATCAACTAAAGAACCTGCAAACAATGATGTTTCTCCATTGTCTTCAACTCTTACTTTCTTTAACATTTGTCTTCCTATTACTTCAATATGTTTATCATTTATATCAACACCTTGGTTTCTATAAACTTTTTGTACTTCTGAAGTTAAATATTTGTGAACACCTTCAACACCATTTATTGCTAATATTTCATTTGGGTTTATAGATCCTTCTGTAATTGCATCTCCAGCTTGAATTTCACTGCCTTCTTTAACTTTTAATTTAGATCCAAAGCTTATTACATATGTTTTTGAATCATCTTTTCCAGTAACTGTAACTTCTTTTCTCTTCTTGTTATCTTGAATTGATACAACACCTGAAATTTCTGAAATTACTGCTAATCCCTTTGGCTTTCTAGCTTCAAATAATTCCTCAACCCTAGGTAAACCTTGTGTAATATCTCCTCCAGCAACACCACCTGTATGGAATGTTCTCATTGTAAGCTGTGTACCAGGCTCACCAATTGATTGAGCAGCAATTATACCTACAGCCTCTCCTATGTTTACTCTTTGTCTTGTTGCAAGTCCCATTCCATAGCATTTGCTACATACACCATGTTTTGTTCTACATTCTAATACTGAACGAACTTTTACTTTAGTAATACCTGCATTTACAATTTTTTCAGCTATTTGGTTAGTAATCATTGTATCTTTATCTACTATAAGCTCGTTTGTGTTTGGATCTTTAATATCTTCTAATGGGAATCTTCCTAATAATCTTTCTTCTAATTTTTCTATTAGTTGATTTCCATCCTTTATGGCTTCTACTTCTATACCTTCTGTAGTTCCACAATCATCTTCTCTTACTATTATATCCTGGCTAACATCAACTAATCTTCTTGTTAAGTAACCAGAGTCTGCTGTTCTTAACGCTGTATCTGCTAAACCTTTTCTAGCACCATGTGATGAAATAAAGTACTCAAGAACGTCTAATCCTTCCCTAAAGCAAGATTTAATTGGTATTTCTACCGCTTTACCAGATGTATTTGCCATAAGACCACGCATACCAGCAATTTGTCTTAATTGGTTCATATTACCTCTGGCTCCTGATTGTGCCATCATGAATATTGGGTTTAAATCATCAAAATTCTCTTTCATCGCATCTGTAACATCGTTTGTTGCTTTTTCCCAAACTTTAATAACTGATGAATATCTTTCATCTTCTGTTATTAAACCACGTCTAAATTGTTTAGATATTTCTTCTACTTGTTTTTCAGATTCTTCAAGGATCTTTTTCTTTGCTTCTGGAACTGCAACGTCAGCAACGCTAACTGTTATAGCACCTTTTGTAGAATATTTATATCCTATAGATTTTATATAATCTAGGACTTCTGCTGTTATTGACAAACCATGTTTATCAACACATTTTGAAATTATTTTTCCTAAGTTACTTTTCATAACAGGGAATTCAATTTCTAATCTAAATTTATCTTCATAATTTGTTCTATCTATAAATCCTAAATCTTGTGGAATACCTTCGTTATAAATAATTCTACCCATTGTTGTTTCTATAGCATGTGTACAAAGTTTTCCATCTATTTCTTTAGTCATTCTTACTTTTACTTTTGCATGCAACTCTAAATCTCCATTTTGGTATGCCATATAAGCTTCATCTTTATCTTTAAAATACATACCCTCGCCTTTTTCACCATCTAATTGCATAGTCAAATAGTAACTTCCTAAAATCATATCTTGTGTTGGAACTGTTACTGGCTTACCATCTTGAGGTTTTAAAAGGTTATTTACAGAAAGCATTAAATATCTTGCTTCTGCTTGTGCTTCAGGAGATAGCGGAACGTGTACTGCCATTTGGTCTCCGTCGAAGTCAGCGTTGAAAGCTGTACAAACTAATGGATGCAACTTTATTGCTCTTCCTTCTACTAATACAGGTTCAAAAGCTTGAATTCCTAATCTATGTAATGTTGGTGCACGGTTTAACATTACAGGATGATCTTTTATAACATCCTCTAATATATCCCATACTTCTGGTTTTAACTTTTCTACCATTCTTTTTGCATTTTTTATGTTATGAGCTAATCCTCTACCAACTAATTCCTTCATAACAAATGGCTTAAATAATTCTACTGCCATCTCTTTTGGTAATCCACATTGGTAAATTTTTAATTCTGGTCCAACAACTATAACAGAACGTCCTGAATAGTCAACTCTCTTTCCTAAAAGGTTTTGTCTAAATCTACCTTGTTTTCCTTTTAGCATATCTGATAAAGATTTTAAAGGTCTATTTCCAGCACCTGTTACAGGACGACCACGTCTACTGTTATCTATTAAAGCATCTACAGATTCTTGTAGCATTCTTTTTTCATTTCTTACAATTATTTCTGGTGCTCCTAATTCTAATAATCTTTTTAATCTATTATTTCTGTTTATAACTCTTCTATATAAATCATTTAAATCTGATGTTGCAAATCTACCACCATCTAGTTGTACCATTGGTCTAATGTCTGGAGGTGTAACTGGTATAACATTCATAACCATCCATTCTGGTCTATTATCAGATAATCTAAATGATTCAACTGTATCTAATCTTTTTATAATTTTTGCTTTTTTAGGATCACTTGCTTTTTCTAAATCCTTTTTTAATTTTTGAGATAACTTATCTAAGTCTATTTCTGCTAATAATTCTCTTATTGCCTCTGCTCCCATTTTTGCTGTAAAAGAACCTTTTCCATATTTTTCTTCAGCTTCATGATATTCTTTTTCGTTTAAAATATCACATTTAGATAATCCTGATGTTCCTTTGTCCGTAACAATGTAAGAAGCAAAATATATTACTTTCTCTAAACTTCTTGGAGATATATCTAACATTAAAGCTATTCTACTTGGAATTCCTTTAAAATACCAAATATGTGCTACTGGTGCAGCAAGCTCAATATGTCCCATTCTTTCACGTCTTACTTTTGATTTTGTTACTTCAACACCACATCTATCACAAACTATACCTTTATAACGAACTCTTTTATATTTACCACAGTGACATTCCCAGTCTTTTGTTGGTCCAAATATTTTTTCACAAAATAGACCATCTTTTTCTGGTTTTAAAGTTCTATAATTGATAGTTTCTGGTTTTTTTACTTCACCTTTTGACCATTCTCTTATTTTCTCGTCTGACGCTAATCCAATTTTAATTTTATCAAACAATTCTAATTCATCCATTTAATGGTTGCCCCCTTAATAGTATATATATTTGTAATACGCATTTATAATCTGCCAATTTTATAGATAGGTACTATATATTATTTTTAAGATTAAATTTTTTATCAACTTTTTTAAGTTAAATAATCTATACAATTCAATCAAAAAAACAATATATGTACACATAAAAAATATTTATTTATTTTAAACATACACTGCTCGAACAATTCCATAAAGTTATTTAAAATACTCAAAATATCAACTATTCAATTATATTATTCATCAAGTATATCTTCATCGTTCATTATATTATCTATAGCTAAATCGTCTTCATCTGATAATATATCATCTTCATTAAAAATAACATCTGAATCAGAATCTTCTTCTGAGTCATCTTCAATATAGTCTTCTTCTGGTTGTTCAACTTCTTCTCCTAATAAATCTTTATGTTCTTCTATATTAAAGTCTATTCCCTCATCTATATTTTCTTTTAACTCTAATTCTTTATTATCTTCTGAATATAATTTTACATCTAATCCTAAACTTTGTAATTCTTTTATTAATACTTTAAAGCTTTCTGGTACACCTGGTTCAGGAACATTTTCTCCTTTAACAATTGCTTCGTATGTTTTTACTCTTCCTACAACATCATCTGATTTTACTGTTAAAATTTCTTGTAATGTGTAAGCTGCTCCATATGCCTCTAATGCCCAAACTTCCATTTCTCCAAAACGTTGTCCACCAAATTGAGCTTTACCTCCAAGTGGTTGTTGCGTTACTAATGAGTATGGTCCTGTTGAACGAGCATGTATTTTATCATCAACTAAGTGGTGAAGTTTTAACATATACATAACACCAACTGTTATTGGCTTATCAAATGGCTCACCTGTTCTTCCATCATAAAGAATTGTTTTACCATTTCTTGCAAGTCCTGCTTGCTCTAATAAATCTTCAATATCTTCTTCTGAAGCTCCATCAAATACTGGTGTAGCTACTTTCCAACCTAACATACGTGCTGCTGCTCCTAAATGAACTTCCAAAACTTGACCTAAGTTCATACGAGAAGGAACACCTAATGGGTTTAATACAACATCTACTGGTGTACCATCTGGCATAAATGGCATATCTTCAACTGGTAATATTCTTGAAATAACACCTTTGTTACCATGACGTCCAGCCATTTTATCTCCAACAGATATTTTTCTTTTTTGAGCAATATATACTCTAATAACTTGGTTTACACCAGGTCCTAATTCTTCTGAATTCTCTCTAGTAAATATTTTAACATCAACTATAGTTCCTTGTTCTCCATGAGGTACTTTTAATGATGTGTCTCTAACTTCTCTTGCTTTTTCTCCAAATATTGCACGAAGTAATCTTTCTTCTGCAGTTAGTTCTGTTTCACCTTTTGGAGTTACTTTTCCAACTAATATATCTCCTGGTCTTACTTCTGCACCAATTCTAATTATTCCAGAATCGTCTAAATCTTTTAAAGCATCCTCTCCAACATTTGGAATATCTCTTGTTATTTCTTCTGGTCCTAATTTTGTATCACGACATTCACAATCATATTCTTCTATATGTATTGATGTATAAACATCTTCTTTAACTAATCTTTCACTTAATAATATAGCATCCTCATAGTTATAACCTTCCCATGTTGTAAAAGCTATTAAAACGTTCTTTCCTAATGCCATTTCACCATTTTGTGTTGAAGGTCCATCTGCTATAACATCATTTTTATTAACTTTTTCTCCTGCTGATACTATTGGTCTTTGATTAATACATGTTCCACCATTTGTTCTTTTAAATTTACGTAAAGTATAAGTATCTGTATTTCCTTTATCATTTTTAATAATAATTTGATCAGCTGTTACTTTTTGTACAATTCCACCTTCTTTTGCAACTACAACTATTGCAGAGTCTTTTGCCGCTTTATATTCTATACCTGTTCCAACTATTGGTGAATCTGTAATCATAAGTGGAACTGCTTGACGTTGCATGTTTGCACCCATCAAAGCACGGTTAGCATCATCATGCTCTAAGAATGGTATCATAGCAGCACCTACAGAAACTAATTGTTTTGGTGAAACATCTATGTAGTCAACTTTTTCTGCTGGAACTTCTATAATTTCATCCAAGTATCTTACTTTTATTTTTTTATTAACAAATTTTTCTTCTTTATCTCTTGGTTCACTAGCTTGTGCTATCATATAATCGTCTTCTTCATCAGCTGTCATATATTCAACTTCATCTGTTACAGCATGTGTTTCTGGATTTACTTTTCTATATGGTGTTTCGATAAATCCATATTCATTTATTATAGCAAATGAAGAAAGTGCTGATATAAGTCCAATGTTTGGTCCTTCTGGAGATTCTATTGGGCACAATCTACCATAATGTGTATAGTGAACGTCTCTTACTTCGAATCCTGCTCTTTCTCTAGATAAACCACCTGGTCCTAAAGCAGAAATTCTTCTTTTATGAGTTAACTCAGACAATGGGTTTGTTTGATCCATAAATTGAGACAATTGTGAACTTCCAAAGAATTCTCTAATTGCTGATGTTATAGGTTTAGTATTAATTAATGTTTGTGGTGTTACAACGTCTAAATCTTGTACTGTCATTCTTTCTCTAACAACTCTCTCTAGTCTTGTAAGACCTATTCTGAATTGATTTTGTAATAATTCTCCAACACATCTTATACGTCTATTTCCTAAGTGATCTATGTCATCTACTCTTCCTAATCCATATTGTAAATTTAATAAATAGTTTATAGAAGAAATCATATCTTCTGTAACAATATGCTTTGGAATTAATTCATTAATTCTTTCTTCAATAGCCTTTTTTAATTTATCTGCTTCTGTATTTTCTATTATGTTTTTTAATACTTCATAGTTAACTAATTCTTTTATATTTAAATCACTTAAATCTATATCTACAAAAGCTTTAATATCTACTGTTCCATTTCCTATTACTCTGACTCTTTTATCTTCAACTTTTACATCAACGATATTTATTCCAGAGTTTTGTATTTGTGTTGCAACTTCTTTTGATATTACGTTATCTTTTTCAACAAGAACTTCTCCCGTTTCTGGATTAACAATATCATCAAACGCTATTAAATTTGTTATTCTATGAGCTAAATTTAATTTCTTATTAAATTTATATCTTCCTACTTTGGCTAAATCATATCTTCTTGGGTCAAAGAATAAACCATTAAATAAATTTCTAGCAGCATCAACAGTTGGAAGTTCTCCAGGTCTTAATTTTTTATATATTTCAACTAAAGCTTCTTCACTTGTTTTAACAGTATCTTTTGCTATTGTTGCTAATATTTTTTCATCTTCTCCAAACAAATCTATTATTTGTTGATCTGATGATAAACCAATTGCTCTTAAAAGAGTTGTAACCGGTAATTTTCTTGTTCTATCTACTCTTACATAAAAAACATCATTTGCATCTGTTTCATATTCCAACCAAGCACCTCTTATAGGCATAACAGTAGAAGTATATATTTTCTTACCTGTTTTGTCATAATCAGCACCATAATAGCAACCTGGTGAACGAACTAATTGGCTAACAATTACTCTTTCTGCACCATTTATTATAAATGTACCACTTTCTGTCATAAGTGGAAAATCTCCAAGATAAATTTCTTGCTCTTTTATTTCTCCAGTCTCACGATTAATTAATCTAACTTTTACGTGTAAACGTGTAGAATATGTAGCATCTCTTTCTTTTGCCTCTTCAGTTGTATATTTACTTTTTTCTTCCATGTAGTAATCAAAGAATTCAAGTACAAGGTTTCCAGAATAGTCTTCTATTGGAGAAATATCTCTTAAAACTTCCCCTAAACCTTCCTTTATGAACCAATCATAAGAATCAATTTGAACTTTAATAAGATTTGGCATTTCAACAAAATCGCCTGTTTTAGCAAATGTTTTACGAGTACACTTTTCGTGTTTTACATCTGTTAACAAAATGAATCAACTCCTTCAAGATTTTAAATTTTGAGCAGAAGAAATTTATATTCATACTAAAGAAGTCCCTCTTAAATAATAAACTAACTATTAGCTTCAAAACCTCACTGCCCTAATTGATTTTAAATTTAATAGGTTTTTTAATATTTAATTCCTCTTCCTTAATAATTATATTAACAATATTAATTTTGCATATAGTAATTAAATAAGTCTATTTTAAAATATGTATTAAAAAGACAACAAAAAGGCATGTTGATAAATTATTATTTAAATTTATCAACTACCTTATTTAAAGCTATATTAAATTATTTTATTTCCAAACTTTTTTATATTTACCACCCTTATTATATAAGAGATTATACCTATTTTTACAAATATGCTATATTATTCTATCATACGGAAATACAGCTTGTCAACATTTTTACATATTTTTTTGTTTTTTTCATTTTTTTGTGTTATAATCAATAAATAATTATTTAAGAATATAAAAGGAGTTATATTTACATGAATTTATATGAAAGAAACTTTTTTGTTGAAATATGTGATATAGATGCAAATAATCGTTTAACAAACTATGGTATTCTAAGAATGATGCAAGAAGCATCCGCTGCTCACTCTGATGCCCTAGGCATCTCAGCAAATCACTTTAATGAAATGCCATTTACTTGGCTATTACTAAACTGGAAATTACAAGTATATTCAAGACCTAATTGGAACTCAAAATTGCTTGTAAAAACTTGGCCAAGTTCTTCTGACAAAATATATTCATATCGTGATTTTGAAATACTTGATGAAAATAATAATATTGTGGCTCAAGCAACATCAAAATGGGTACTTGTTAATATACACTCAAAAGCTATAGAAAAAACGTCTCCTAAAATATTAGACATGTATAAACCAAGTAATACAAATATATTTGAAGAACCAATACAAAAATTAAAGGAACCTAAAGAATATGAATTCATAAAAAACTATACTATAACTAGAAATGATATAGATGTAAACAAACATGCAAATAATTTGTCATATCTAAAAATTGCAATAAATATTTTACCAGAAGATATTTACAGCAATACAGATTTTAGGCATTTAGAAATACTATACAAGAAAGAATGCAAACTTGGAGACGAAATTGCTTGCCTTTATTTAAACCAAAATGATATCTGCACAATAACAATAAAATCGAAAGATTTATCTGTACTGCATTGTATAATAGAAATGAAGTAATTCTATTATGTGTAAAAAAATGAGAGCTTTATTAGCTCTCATCTTTTTGTGTTCTACAATTTTATTTCTTTAGGACTTTTTTCTTTATTAAGATTACACCTGCAATTACTATTGTTGCTGATACTATTGCAATTACATAGAATATTCTTTCTTGTCCAAATGGCGGTGTTATTGCCGTTCTTCCTGTTCTTGCGCAGTCCTCTTCATTTACGTCTTCATATGGTACATAATTTCCTGGCACAGTATCATAATCTCTTCTTCCTGCAGCAGATTCTACTTTTACTATTTCTGCACAGTTTTGGAAATCAAAATCATTTAAATCGTTTTCGCTTGTATTTTCTGATAATGTTATTCCTAAATGAACTGGTACTTTAATAGAATCATTTGCTATAACTTCAGCTGTTGATGTTTGTAATACTTTTGATACATATTTCTCACTTCTCTTTATTCTTTCTGAAGTTCCTGATGAAAGATCTACTAATCCACTTGTACCGTCATCTTCATCATATACCTTACTCCAAGCATCTGTATTATCTGCAGTTCTAAATTCTAAGTTAATATTTACATAGTCATATACAGTCATTTTTACTGGCAAATCTGAATCTGTACTTATATTAGCAAACTGACCATTTAATTCATTTGCTAATCCTCCGATTATTTCGCTATCACCTTTTGTATTAGTTGTACCTTTAACATCGCTTATTATTGGAGTATCACTGTAAATATAATTACTCAATCTATCATTTTCTGATGAATCGTTAGATATTGTTAATGTATAATCTATATCTAATGTTGCTCCATCTATTTTGTCTGAATCCATACTTATATAAGTATCTTGTATATCTCTTAGTTTTTGAACCCCAGATAATTTAGACACATCAGATGTATCTACAAGTGTTGTCCCGTCGTTTGTTTTTAATACAATTCTTGTAACTTCTTTTTCTAATTTTCTACTAGCCTTTACTCTTTCTGTTAATCCTAAGTTTATAACTTTAGAACTGTTTGCCAAATCATTTGCATCTATTAAAACAATATCTGATAATGCTTCCATTTTTGTATATGCTTCAAGTTCATTTGCCTCTACAGAATTTAAAGCATCGTTTCCATTTAACCTATCTAATTTATTTGCTAAATCATATGTTAAATTTATAGATTCTTTAATAACATTTATTCTCATTTCTGATTTTTCTCTGCCATTTGACATATTATTATCTTTTGTATCTGATGCATAATATTTGTTTTCATATTCTTTTGACGTTTGTTCTCTACTTTCTAGTTCTATTACTCTTTTTCTATGTGTAGGATCTTTCAAATAATTTATTAAGTCTGTTTCTGTCGCAAAAGCCATACTTTTATCTAGTTGATTATATTGATTTAATGTACTTAAAGCATAATAATATTGGTTATTATTATTTACTCCGTTAGGTCTAGATACATAATAATCTTGTGCATTATATTTCTTAGCTGTTCCATCCATTAACATTGTTCTATCACCATATGTAAATCTTATTGCGTAGTTACCACCTTCTACATAGAACGAATAATTACCATTTCTGTCTGTTCTAATATTATCTGATTTATTTACTGAAAATTGATATTGACCATTACTCAATTTACTTATTTTTATTCCTGGTCTTACTACTGGCGTTACAGCTCCATCTTTGTATACATATTCAATCAAATCCACTTGAACATTCTCTATACCTGTATCATCTTTTAATGCATCTCCGTTAACATCGTCCCATACATTACCTTCAATTTTTCTTGGCTCCCAATTAATTTCCAATCTAAACATTGGTGCTGGATCTGTATCATCTTCATATGTTGACTTATCACCTGGTATTGCATTTCCTGGTGCAGAATCTTTATCTATTTTTCCAACAGGGAATATCTGATCATCACGTTTATTATATCTATGATATACTCCATAAGAGCCTATTTCTGCAATATTTTGAATACCATCTGTATCAGTATTTGTTCCCGTATTTAATACATCTCCATTTTCTTTTACTTTTAGTATTAAGTATATTGCAGATGTTTTTGAATCTTTTCCTACTGTAAATTCTTGTCTTCTATTTCCTAAATTGTTTAAATTTGTAGTTTTTATTGTTTGATATGAATTATTTTTACTATTAGTTTCTGGAGTAGACCAAGTAACAATTTGATCTGTTGTTCCTTCTACCCAAGATATTGTATTTTCTGGGGCAATAAGTCCTTGCTCTCTAAATAAGTTATTTGCCTTTTCTATTTCGTCTTCTGGAACCATTTCTAGTCTATTATCATAGTGATCTATTATTTCATGTATTTTTCCAAAATCATCTTCATTCTCACATTGGCTTTGTATTACTATTCTATATAAAACATATACATTCAATTTATCTTTATCTACAACATATCCAGTTGCATTATCACCATATATCTTATCAAAATTTGCTTTCCAGTTATAATCTGAAGCAGAAATTTCTTGATGTATCCATTCATCTTGTGTTGTTGTTCCATCTATTTTTAAGTCTTCATCCTTAACACTTGCTTTATAGAACACTACTTTTTCCTTATCTTTTATTGTCATTGCACCAGCTTTTATTTGAGTTGTTAATGCAAAATCTGCTTTTTCTCTAACTCTTAAGCCTAAGTTTATATGTTGCATATATTCTAATTCGTTTTCATTTGTAACACTCCATATTGTATAACTATCTGATAAAGGATAAGTTATAGATCTTGCTCTTACTGCATGAAGTGAAGTAGCTTGACCTATTGCAATATCTCTATCAACATCTTTTATTTTAATATCGTCTTCTTTCGTTGCAAAATTTTTATCAGTTACACCAGTTGTTGTTATAACTTTGCTTCTAATGCAATTAATTGTTTGATTTTCTACTATTTCTGTATAATTTTTTGTTACATATTCTAAGTTATTTCTTCTCTCAAATATTGTTTCATTTGGTAAATATCCTCTAGTAATATTATATCCATTTTCTTTAGTTTGACTACCTAAAAGCACATTTTGATATGTTATTTCTTTAAATCTTGTTATAAGTGTTCCTCTTGTTACATCATCTGCTTTTGAATTATTATCATATATATTCTTATTGGTTATGTATTCTTTTGTATAATCTTTTACTTCACTCTCATAATTTTCCTTTACATATTTTTTGTATTCATCCAACTTTTCGTAATCTGTTGGTTCTTGGCTTCTAATCTCATATTTTTTACCATCTGATAAGAAGTTAACTGGTTCATAAGTTGAACCATCATATTTAAATTCTACATAATACTTATATCCCATTGGTAAATAATAGAAGTGATAATTTCCATCCTCATCTGTATAAGTTTCATAATCTTGTTCTCCTGAAGCTAATGGATCACATAATACATTTCTATCGTCTTTAATTACTTCTACAACTTCTCCATTTTCTAATGTGTTTTTTCCTAATTTAACCGGTGTTCCGTCTTCAAAATATAATGTTACTACTACATTTTGTTTTCCCTTTTCTGTCCCTTCATCATATAAACCATTTTCTACATTTTCTTTAGTTCCATCTGGTACATCTATCCATACTTTTCCACCTAGATCTAAGTAAGTTGGTTGTTCTGGTGTTGGCGTGTCAGAAGGTGTTGGTGTTGGTGTTCCTGTTGATGGTGTTGGTGTTCCTGTTGATGGCGTTGGTGTTCCTGTTGATGGTGCTTCTTCAAAATGAACTTCTAGTTCATATTCTTTCCAAAACAAACTTGCATTAGCTACTAAATATACTCTCTGCGCTGATTTAGTATATTTTACACCTAAGCTTTTCAATACATTATCACCAGAATTTGAACTCCTTAATAATTCGTTCTTAGAAATTGAACTTTGCAAACTTGCTCTTAACCCTCCGGCTGTTTCTACTCTATCTATGTATCCTTTACTATATTCTGGTATTTCATCTAATTCATAATTATGATATATAGTTGATATTTCACACCCTCTATGAATACTACACTCATTTGCTGTAACTGTACTTATGTCTTCTTTAGTTTTACATTCTCCACCATTAGAATCGTATTTAACTAAAATCCAATCCGAATAATCATCTTCATACCCTTTATGCAATTCGTAACAAATATTACATGATGATCTTTTGCTAGAAAAATCACTTTTGTCGCCCCTTGCTTGTATAAATTTTCCTCCACCAGAATCACCTGAAGTTGTACTTTCCCATTCTGTATAATCTATTTCTGCATCTGATATATCATATGCTTCTGCTTCTGCATCTAAAACTTGAAACTTAACTTTAAATAAATCTACATTTTTTAAATTGTTATATAATTTATTAATTTCATTGTCTTTTTCGTAAATCCTTATATAAAATTCCGTTCCTGTTTTAGGAAAATTTTCTGTCGTAGCAATTTTTTCTTTACCATCTTTATCTACAAAATAAAATGTGTTTATTTTTTGAGTTTGATTATTCTTGTCTTTTCCGAATAACTCAACACTAGTTACTTTTCTAACAACTAAAGAATCTACAACTAGTTCTCCATAATCTACCATTATAGGTCCTGCCTCAAAGTAAGCGTTTTTATTATTCTCAACATATTTGAATTCATATTTATTCTCAGTACTTATTCCCAAAGTAGGTCTATCTAAATAGCTTATACTTTCTTTATAAGATTTAAAAGCTTGCGCATCTTTATATAAATCTTGTGCATCTTTTGCCTCTTGTAACAATGTTTCTGCTATATCTTTAGCACTATTTTTATTATATAACTGATCATATATATGTTTTAAATTATCATCCCATGCAACATATTTTGTCCCAGATTTTGCACTATAACCATCTGAAGTATAATACTTAGATATTAAAGTACTAGGATCATCAGAAGCACATAGCGTCTCCATAATGTCAACCAAATCTTCTAATTGCATTAATTTATTTCCTTCTACTTCTCCTATAGCTTCCCATAGAGCCCTTTGATATATTGTTTCATATTTATTTTTATTTTTATCTGTTTTAGCAAATATATAAGCATAATCCCAACTTAATTTACTATTTCCAGATAAAGATGTACCCATTTTTGTTATACTAGCATTTTTTAAATTCAAATCTCTAGAAAAATATCTATAATTTCCATTATCATAATTAGTATTTGAATATGTTACTGTTAAATCAGCAGCTGTTGAATCAGCATTTACCTCTGTAACTTTTTGATTTTGTTCCTTCGCATATCTAAATAACCCATTAATATTATTTTCATCTAAAGGGTTTTTATATGCAGTTAAATCAGTTTTATTAACAGCATAAATTCCTATCATAGAATTAACAGACATATTAGGTAGTGGAATATTATTCTGTTGGCAGAATACATAAAATCTATCGTCTAGATCATCCATATACGCCCCTCTAGTCAAATTTTCAGACTCATCTATATATTCTGATAAATCAATATCTCCTATTTCACTCTCGGCTATCTTTTTTGTTAAATCTACTTTATACCAGCCATATGCTATTTGCTTTGTTGTTGTTTCTAGAGGTGTTGCAAATATTCTACTAATCATAAAACCAATAATTAGTATTACTATGTTAATATAAATTATTAAAAACACTTTCTTGTTTTTCATTTATTTATTCCCTCCTTTCAATACTTTTTTATTTACTACATATGCACCAATTGCAATTATTCCAATACTTATTAGGGTTATTGTTATATATAATATAACTTGACCCGTTTTTACAGTTATTATTAAATTAGCATAATCTAAATCATTCTCATCTTGTGCTTTATTTCCTGGTGTTGAATTTGTATCTTCATACCCAAGTTCATTATAATCTTCATATATTTCTGCTCTATTTGTTATTGTTCCTGTATTTTCAGTTGTCATCTTTTTGGTTAATATTAATTTTAATTCTTTAACTTCTCCTGGATTCATTATTACATTCGCTAAGCTATTATTGTATAAATTTCCATCTGCTCCTCTAAACCATCCTTCATTTATTGCCTCATCAAAATTCAAATCACTAGGCAAATAATCTACTACTGTTTTTGCTGTTCCTGGAACTGCTCCCTCATTTTTTATAGTTATTTTATATTCTATTGTTGCCATTGTTGAATTTAAATATTTAGCTGGTATGTCTATTTTACCTAATTTAGAATTATTAAATGTATATGTTTTTACTCCAGAATCATTTACTATAGATACTGTTGATAATTCTTTTGTTAAACTCAAATCAAATTTTAGTTTTTCTACTAAACCTATATTAATATTTGCTATGCTAAAATCTGATATTGTAATTGTATTTGTAACACCTGCTGTTTTTAATTTTCCATCTTTGTTTATTTTTACTTGTATAGCTTTAGATGTTAAATCTTCTGTTATTCCTGTTTTATTATATTCTGTTATGTCATAGTATGCAGAATCATATTCAAACACTACCATATATGAACCAGGTAATAAATTAGAAAAAGTATATTCTCCTTTATTTGAAGTTTTTGTTTCTTTTATTGTACCATTTGTTCTATCTGTTACTATGACACCTGTTTTAGCATCTATAAGCAATACTCCTATTCCTTCTATTAACTCTTCATCACTATCTTTTTTACCATCTTCATTTTTATCTAGCCAAGCCGTACCTGATAGTTTATATGTTTCTACTTGTGGTTCATCTGGATTATTTGGATTATCTGGCTTATCCGGGTTAATTGGAACATTTGAATTTCCTTCTAATATAAACTTTAATTCATTAGAGTTTATATCCTTTACTAAATTGGATTTTACATGTGCTATAACACTTGCACTTAATTCTTTACTATTTATATCTTCAACAGTTGCCATTATTTTTATAATTATGTTTTCTTCTATTTCCATATCTTTTAATAAAATATATGTATTTCCAGCACCTCGAGTAAGCTCACCTATCTTTTGTCCATTTTTATAGTAATATGCATAATCTACTTTAAATTCATCCGGTAAATCTATTAAAGCATTTGTAGATACGGCTTTGTATTTTCCTATATTGTTAACTTCCGCTATTATTTCTATTTGACTGCCTTCTTTTATATATGAACCATTGGCTATTGAAGACTTTAAATCTATCTTCAAAACAGGAGCAACAACAGTATATTCTACAGTATTTGACATGTACTCATCTATATTATCTGCTTTAACTGTTACTATATGTTTAATTAATGATTCGCCTACATTTTCAGGCAATATATCTTTTATATTAATTTTCTTTACAATTTCTTTTCCACTCTCTATACTATCTACATTAATAGTAACAATTCTTGTATTCTCATCATATTTTATATCTTTTTTACCTTTATCTATAAAACTTAATCCCTCTGGTAATTTTTCTTGAATTATTAAATTATTTATTGTATTTTCTAGATTATTTTTTACCTTTACATCTATAATTATCTCTGATGTATTTAAATGAACTTTTGAAGAATCTGTTGACAATTCAACAACCAATTCTGCATTTTTTATAGAATTTTTAAATTCATCTTTTATTCCTGTATCCATATTTTTAGCAGATAATTCTACATTGTTTCTTACATTTATATGCTTAATGTATTCTTCATAAGTTATTTTAGTTGCTTTTCCAGTTTCATCTCTAGATATATAAACTCCTTCACGATCAAAAACCATCTCATTTTTTTGTACACTAATAATATCCATTATTTTAACACTATATTCTACAGTTTTACTCTCACCAGCTAGTACATTTCCTATATTCCATGTAATTTTATTATCTTGTATTGTTGCACCTTCCGCTTCTTCAATATCTCCATTAGATATAACACTTAATAAAGTTACTCCTTCTGCATCTACTGATCCTGTATTCTTTATTGTTGTTTGATATGTTACTGTTTGATATTCTCTTACAGAATCTGAAGAAGTTATTTCTTTTTCTTGATATATTGTTTTTGTACCCATTTCGATATTTGCACCAACACCTGTTGTTACCCCAACTTTTGTTGCCTCTTCAGATGTACTTTCTAAGTACTCTGCAACACTATTAAAATATACTACATATGTTCCATATGCACTTTCATTATGCTCTAAATTTTCTGGTATTTTACAATCATATGTAAAGTCTAGCTTTTCTCCTGGTTGCATCTCATAATTTTGTAATACTACCAAATATGATTTTATTGTTTTAAAATCTGTTATATCTGTTTTCCAAGCATTTGTTGCATCTGTTAAATCTTCTGTTGCATTTTCATTTTCTGAGTAATATACTACTGCATTTATTCCATTTGTATTTATTTCACTTGCTAATTCTGCATTAAAAGTAGTACCTAATTCTTCCCCTGTTACTATCGATTTATTGCCAACAAATGGAATTCTTCCTAATATTCTTATGTTATTACATATATTTGAATACTTGTTTAATATAGATATTTTCATTGTTGCAGATTTACTTGAATCTAATATTTCTAATTTTGCAATTTCTTCTTTTCCATCTGTTGATGTTGCAACAACTCTTGGTGTTACTATTTCATTAAATGTTACCATTTCTTCTGGTGTTACAAAATTCACAGTAACTTCTTGTTTTGCATCATTTTCATATACTGTTGCATTCTCATTTGTATAACTAAACATTATTTTATCTGATATATTTGGTGTTTGTTCATTTACTTTTATATTTGTGTTTAAAACTATATTTGTACCATTTGTTAATACACCATCACTAAATGCTGTTTCTGCGCCTTTTGTAATTAAGGTTAAAACTATACCATTTTCCGTATATACTTTTTCTACATGATCTATCTCTAATCCGCTAGTATATAATATATTTCCACCTGTAATGTCTATTTCTTCAATATATTTAGGTAAACTTATTGTAAATTTTGCATTTCTATATAAATCTGATGTTTCTACATTATTATTTAATGTAATTTTAAATTCTACATTTTTGTTTTCTGTAACTGAGGTTAAATTTGTATCACTTATCTCAAATTTTGCATTTGTTGAAGTTTCTTTTAAAGTAATTGTGTCATAATCAGTTTGTTGTGAAATTTTAATATTATCAATACCTGTACTTGTACCTACTACATTAACCCTTAAGCTATTAAATGTAGATAATTGTTCTTTTGAGTATGATAAATCTTTAGATATTATTTTTTTAGCAATTATTTCTAATATTCCATCTTCAACTGGTTTTGATGTTTGTACACTTATATTAGATTTTTCATCATCAATACCTATTACATATTGACCATTATTATCTTGTGTATCTTTATTTATTATATATGTACTTGTTCCATCAAATACATTAACAACACCATCTTCACCTAATAATTTTTGCATTTTTGCTTTGTTTATTGTTAATTGTTTATAATAAGTATTATTTATTTTATATGCATTTTCTTCTTGCATGAAATCATCTGTTGGTAAATTCAACACTAATTCTTTTACTAATTCTGAACTTGATACATTTACTTTTAAAATTGTTTCATATTCTGTATCGTATGTTTTTGTAGTTGAATTACAATTTGCATACATTCTACCTTTTGATAGTTCTTTTTCATTTGCTACTATATTATATGTAACTATATCTCCTACTTTTTCGTTTAACATTACATCTCCCACAGAAGATGCTGTTTTTTCTATTATTCCTTCCGCATTATACAACTTCATTTTAACTTCTGCATTACAATGTAATACAACATCATTTTGTAATGTTTCTTCATAAACTTCCTTTGGATACATGTAGGTTATTAAATAAGTATCTTCTCCAAGACCTGACCATACTAATCCATTTTCCTCATAACCTTGTGTATTTATTATAATTGTTTTTTCTTCTGAATTGTATGTCCAATCTTCACTTGTAAATTCTATCTTGTTTCCATTTGTAGCCATTGTGTCATCTGTAGTAACTGTTACCTTTTCGGGTAAAGTTTGAGCTACTTCTGGAACTTCTAATCTTATTTCTGTTGATTTTACTGGTAATGCTAAATCATTTCTGTTTTGTTTTACTTTCAACATAACTTGTAGTATTAATCCTGATTTATCTCCATTTGTGTATGGTACATATTTTGTAATTGTCTGTTCTAAATTCAATTCTGAATCTAATGTCCATCCTATATTTAGTTTAATTGTTTTTGATATTTCTGTTTCTTTTCCGTCGTTATCTACATATATACCTCTTAATGTAATTAAGCTATTTTGTTTTAATTTATTTACGTCAATTAAATCTGTTAATTGTAATTTTATTGGCATTTGGATTACCGCGTCTGTTCCATGATCAATATAATTTAAAGACATTGTTTTTAAAGTTGTGTTAACATTCTGCACTAATGTTGTACTACTTGCGTCTTCTGTTATTTCGTAATTTGTATTTGTTGTATTTTCCTCATCTCTAAAATCAATATATGCTTCTTTCAGATATCCTGCATTTTTCACATTAACATGCAAATTAATTATTGGATTACTATTTACTGCATCAAAAATTACAGAGTGTACATTATTACCTCCGTCATCATTAAAATATGCATCAAATTTAACATTACTAACTTGCGTATCATCATTTTGCAATTCTAAGTTATCTTCAAACGCATATGATATTAAGTTCTTTCCCAAAAATAATAAATTGGCAAGTGTCATTGTAATTATTAATAAAATTGCCAATGTTTTTTGAACTTTTTTACTCTTACAGAAATTCGTTAGCATATATTTTACCTCCTATGACATATATAATCCAAAATTAGTTTCCATAATTATATATACATAATTATATTATGCCATTTTTTTGCGAATTCGTCAATAGTTTTGCCTTTTATTACAAACGTTTTTTTACATTTTTTCCTATTTTTACCTTATCACTTTTTTACGGAAAATGCATTTTGTCGAATTATGTATTTTCATTATTAAATTTCTATTACATTTTTGTGTACAATCACTTTTTTGCTTTTTTATCATATTATAGTATGTAGTACATAAATTATATTACAAGTTATATTATAAATATTACACATACTAGGGAAAGAAGGTTTTTATATGAACAATTCTGATATGTCTAATTTGATGGCAATGTTATCTAATATGAATCCTAAAGATTTAGAAAATAGCATAGCAAAAGCTAATCAAATATTACAAAACAACAGTAAAGAGGATATCTTAAACCAATTAAAAAATGGATTTAAAAATTCTTAATTCATTTTAATTCTACTGTTAAAGGAGGAAACTATTATGGATGACAGTACTCTTGATAAATTTAAAACAATGCTTAACAATGGTAATATTCCTAGTGAATTGCAAAACATTATCTCAAATATGAATACAACCAATAAAAATACTGATTCTTCTACCAAAAGTAATGGTATTTCTCCTGAAACTATTAACAATTTAGTTTCTATGTTAAATTCAAACACTAAATCATCTACCAAAGATTCAGATAATACTAATTCAAATGAACATTCTACTAATTCTAATTCTGGAATTGATTTTGAAACAATAATGAAATTCAAAACCATTATGGATAAAATAAACTCAAAAGATGACCCTAGGTCTAAGCTTCTTACATCTCTTAAGCCATATTTAAAAGATAGTAGAAAAAGTAAAGTTGATCAATATATACAATTTTTAAATATGTCTAAAGTAATAGATATATTTTCTAAATCTAATGGTGATGATAAATTATGAATTTAAATTTTCCTTTTTTTAGATATAAACCTACGCCACCATATCGTACACCCCTTAGTAAAGATTCAATTCATTCGGGCACGTTACATACCAATACAAATACTACTAGTCAAAAAAATTCTAAAGATTTTTCTTCTTCAAAAGCCACTCATCAAGATAATGGTTCAAATATTACGGAAGAAAGACATTTAGAGGATCGAGAGTTTTTAGATATTTTTGGCATACGATTATATTATGATGATATACTATTAATATCTTTAATATTTTTCTTATACCAAGAAGGCGTAGATGATACAGAACTTTTTATTGCATTAATTATGCTATTATTGAATTAAAATAAAATGTCATGGTACATAAAATAATTGTCACATAAAAAAATAAGAATAATACATTATTGCTAATATATTATTCTTATTTTTTTAATTTTGCTCAATTACAATTTCATTTTCTTTTACATATATATATACAGATTTTTTAGGTTGCACTTCAGTTTTAGGAACTTCCTTAACTAAATTTGCTATTCTAATTTGCGGAGCATCAACCACACTTGCAGCAATTATTGCTTTTTTATTACCTTTTGCCCCAGCATGTGCTAAGCCTCTTAATGCTCCTAATATTGTAATATTTTCTCCTGCAATTATCTCTGCACCTCCATTTACATCTCCAATAATAACAATACTGCCTTCAAACTCCATTTTTTGTCCACATCTTAAAGAACCCTTATAATACTTCGTTTCTGAGTTTTCTGTATCTTTTTCATAGACTTTCTTTATTTCTGAAAGTCCCATTTCTGTAGGGCTATCAAATTGTATATCTACATCAATTTCTTCTTTTATCAACTCTTTTATCTCTTCCATTTCTTTTTCTTTTAAAACTTTTCCTGTTATAAAAATAGGTATTTTTTCCTCTTTATACATTTTACTTAATTGTGAAATTTTTTCTTTCATACATTTTAAAACTTCATCATGTAATGCTTGTTCTGATATTTTTATTATTATTTCTTCTTGTTTTAAATTGATAGTAACACAATTCTCCATTTTTACTCCTCCTATTTATAAAAATTATATCAAACCTTATTATCGTATTGTTTGGTTATATGTTTTTATTGTATTATCTTCTATAATTTTTTCTGACTCCATCCCAAAATATTCAGCAATTATATCTCTAGCAACTTCCGCCGTATAACTTCCATGCTTTCCGCCTTCAACAAATACTACTATTGCAATTTCTGGTTCATCAAATGGTGCAAAACCAACAAACCAACCATTTACTTTGTTTCCTGCTTCTGCAGAACCAGTTTTTCCTCCTATTTCTATATTGAAATTTTTAAATATATTATATGCTGTTCCTCCTGGATCATTTGCAACAGATCTCATTCCTTCTAATATTGTATCTAGATTTTCTTGCTTTATATTTAAATCTTCTTTTTCGCTACTTACTCTACCTATTTTTTTATCTACATATTCTTTTATTTCATCTTTTGAAACCCTCGTTCCATCTTGATTTATTATTGTTTTTATTAATGTTAAATCAATATTTTTTCCTCCATTTGTAAGCATGCTTATATATTTTGCCATTTGTAATGGAGAAAAAGAGTTTTCTGCTTGTCCTATAGCTGCTGATAAGGTATTTCCTAAATACCATGTTTCTCCTATTTTATCGTAATATGTTTTACCTGCTAATGTGCCTGACGTTTCTGACAATACTTCTACTCCTGTTTTTTCTCCTAATCCAAAATAACTTGCATATTTTTCAAGAGCCTCTATCCCCATTCTATATCCAATTTCATAGAAGAAATAGTTGCAAGATTGTTTTATAGCACTTACTACATTTATCCAACCATGTCCTCCTCTATTCCAACATTCTGGATGATGTCCATAAGGATATATTCCCACATCATTTATTTTTTCAGTAGCTGTAATTGCCCCTGTTTCTAATCCTGCTATAGCAGTAATCATTTTAAATGTTGAACCCGGTGCGTAACTTCCTTGTGCAGCCACATTATATAAAGCATTATTTTCTTTGTATTCGTTCCATTTTTCATCACTTATTCCATTCAAGAATAACTGTGGCTCATAATCCGGCAAACTAACCATTGCAAGAATTTCTCCAGTTTTTACATTTGTAACAACAACCGCTCCTCTTGTAGCATTGCACTTTTCTCCAAAACTACCATTTCTTAACTTTTCTAAATTTTTAGCTAATGCATCTTCTGCAACTTTTTGCAAATTTGCATCTATTGTTAATACGACATCAGAGCCCTGAACAGCCTCTTTTGTATCATATTCTGCAACCGTTGTTCCCTCTACATCCATATCTACTTGCTTTGTTCCAACTTTTCCTCTTAAGTAATCTTCAAAAATATATTCGATTCCAAGCTTTCCAATGTAATCATTCATTCCGTAATCACTTTTTTCTTTATATTCTTCTTCATTTATTCTTCCCATATAGCCTATAATATGTGATGCAAGTTTTCCGGTTTTTATAATCTCTTATTGATTTTGTTTCCACATCTATTCCTGCTAATTCATTACTTCTTTCATTTATTTCTAACATACTTAGTCTACTAATACTTTTTGATATTATTAATGGATTTGTACTACTATATCCTTCTGTTTGTATCCTATATCTAACAGTTATTATTTTTCTTATATCATTTATATTATCACTATTAATTTCATATTTATCTTTAAAAAAGTTCAATATTTCTTCTATGTTTAATTTTTCCTCAATTTTATTATTTTTTTTCCAATTAGTAAGTGAATCTCCTGTTATTGTATAATCTGTTAAATCTTGATTTATAGGAAATGTGTCCGTATATGTATCTCCATTTTTTTCTAATATATTTATTACTTTTAATATAGTTTCGTTAAGTTCTTGAGTTTCTATTTTACTTTTATATAATTGCAATTCAAATCCCATTGTATTTCCGACAATAACATTTCCTGTTCTATCTAGTATATTTCCTCTTGTAGGATTAACTTTTATTTCTCTTGTTAATCTATTATTTGATAATTGTCTATATTCTTCTCCATGTACAATTTGAAAATCAAATAATCTTACTACTAAAACTATTCCAATAATATATATTAATAAATTTACTATATTGTATCTAACTTTGTTTTTTTCTGGTTCCACCAAGTTTTTTATCACCTCACGCTATTTTTACAAATACCATTACTTCTAAAAATATCTCAATATCTTATTTCCAAATAATTTATCCTCAACCTTTTTTCCAAACAATTGAATTAATGGATATATTATTATAGTAATCATTGCGTTATAAATCACTTCTATTAATATAATTTTTATAAATGATAGTAATTCTAGTTGTGTACCATATAACAAGATTTTTAACACATATGTGCCCAACTCATATAAAAAAGTTGCTACAATTACCATTATCATTATATTTAATCTGCTTTCTTTTGAAAAGTTTTTTTCTAATATTCCACTTACAAATCCTATGGTTCCAAGCATTATTGGTTCTACTATTACATTAGTTTCTATAAACAAACTTAATAAAATTCCACTTATTACACCACATATTAATCCAGACATTTTTCCTGTAAAAAGTCCGCAAAATAATATTAAAATAACAAAAAGATTTGGTTGCACACCGTGCTATATTAAACCATGTAAAAAAATTTGAATGCAATATATATATGAAGATAAAAGTTATGAATAATCCTATATATATTATTGATTTCTTCATATTCTCCTCCTTCTTACACATCGTTTATAAATTTATTTTATTACTAAAACCGTTTCTATTTTCGAGAAGTCTACAGCTGTTTCAATAATAGCATATCTATTTGCTATATTTTTAGTATTTACTATTTCTTTTATTTTTCCAATTGTTATTCCTCTAGGATATATTCCACCCATGCCAGATGTTTCTACATTATCTCCAACAGCTAATGTTGCATCTATTGGTATATATGTTGCTTTTAATGTGGTACTACTATCCAACATACCTTTACAAATAATACTATCTCTTGTTGTTGTTACAGAAGCACTAACACTAGTTGAAGTATCTACTATTGTCTGTACTTTTGCTGTTGTATCTGTTGTAGACACAATATACCCAACTAATCCTTTTTCTGAAATAACACACATATTAGGTTCAACGCCATCATTGCTTCCTACATTTATTACTATATTATCACTAAAATTACTTACATTTTTATTTATTATATATGCTGGAATTGTACTATATTCAGAATATTTTTCTGTTAAATTTGCATACTCTTTTAGCATTTCATTTTCTGATCTTAATATTTCTAACTCTCTTAATTTTTCCTCCAATTCTTTATTGGTTTGTTTTAATTGTTCATTTTCTGCTTTTAAATTTTTTATATCAGAAAAAAACTCATTATTTCCTGTTACTTTATTCTTTAAATATGTCAATCCATTTTGAATAGGCATTACAATTTTGCTTGCAATGCCTTCTACATGTATTAAATTGTTATTTGTAACTACTACTAGTATTATTAATACTATAATAGTTATAACTATACCTATAATACTGGATTTTCTATTTTTATTCATAAAGATTTTTCTCCTACTTTTTAGGTTTATAATAAATTATCTACGTCTTCTTGCATTTACCAAAACAGTTTTTAATCTTTCTAAATCCTCTAATGTTTTTCCTGCACCTTTAGCAACACAATCTAGAGGATTTTCTGCAACATATACTGGCATATTAGTTTTTTGGCTTAATAGCTTGTCTAAATTTTTTATTAGTGCTCCACCACCTGCTAAAACTATTCCTTTTTCAACTATATCTGAAGCTAATTCTGGTGGTGTTTTTTCTAATGTTGATTTTACTACATCTACAATTTCTGCAATAGAATCTTTCATTGCTTCTTCCATTTGAGTAGAAGTTACTATTACATTTTTTGGTAATCCTGTTGTTAAATCTCTACCTCTTATTTCCATGCTTTCTTCTGTCATAAGTGGTGATGCACAACCTATTTCCATTTTTATTTGTTCAGCAGTTGTTTCTCCTATAGCCAAATTCATTTCTCTTTTTATATAATTAACTATATCGTCGTCTAATTCGTCTCCAGCAATCCTTAACGAATGGCTTATTACTATACCTCCTAATGATATTACAGCAACTTCTGTAGTGCCTCCTCCTATATCAACTATTATGCTACCACTTGGTTCTGCAACGTCTAAATTTGCTCCAATAGCAGCTGCCATAGGTTCGTCTATTAAATACACTTCACGTGCACCAGCTTGTAAAACAGATTCTTCTACAGCCCTTTCTTCTACTTCTGTAATTCCAGATGGAACCCCAACTACTACTCTTGGTCTACCTGCATTATATCTTTGGCACACTTTTGTTATTATGTTTTTTAATAATAATTGAGTTGCTGTAAAATCTGCTATTACTCCATCTTTTAATGGTCTTACAGCTTTTATTTGATCTGGTGTTCTACCTAACATTTCTTTTGCTTCATGACCTGTAGCAAGTATTGCTCCTGTTCTTCTATCTATTGCTACTACTGATGGTTCTTTTAATACTATTCCCTTACCTTTTAGTGTTACCAATATATTCGCTGTTCCCAAATCTATACCTATATCTTTTCCACCTAAATTAAATAAATTGATTTTTTTAAACATTTAAAACTCCTCCTTGTTTTATAACAATGTACATTTGTAATTTATTTTTTAATTAACCATTTTTACTACTCAATAGGCTTGTATAATTTCCATCTCCAATTACTATATGATCTAGCAATTCTATTCCCATAATATCTGCACATTCATATATTCTATCTGTAACTAAATAATCCGCTTTACTTGGCGTTGAATCTCCACTAGGATGATTATGAACTAGTATTATTTTTGAGGCTTGGCATTTTATTGCCTCTAATAAAATTTCTTTAGGTTCAACTGATGCACTATTAGTAGCCCCTAAAGAAATGTTTATGATTTTTTGTATTACATTTTTAGTATTTAAAACTATTAATTTCATAATTTCTCTTTTTTCATATCTTAATTCTTGCATAAATAAATCAGCAATATCATTGGGACTCTTAATTTTAATTTTCATGTTATCAATTGGTTTAGATAAACGCTTTGTTAATTCGCCTACTGCTTTTATTTGTGTTGCCTTTACTTTACCAATTCCTTTAATTGTCATCAATTCTTTAATAGACACATCTTGTAAAAATCTTAAATCTTGTTTATTGCATTGCTTTAGATTTAAAATTTTCTGTGCTAGCATAACAGATGTTTCATCTTTTGTCCCCGTTTTTATAATTATCGCTAGTAATTCTGAATTTGTTAACGTTTCTGCACCATACATCTCTAATTTTTCATATGGTCTTTCTGATAATGGGAGTTCTTTCATTTTTATTGACATATTTCTCACTCTTCCTTATAAAAAATGATTGCCCCCATACATTATTTTAAACTTTTCTGTATATGAATATTGATATAGCCATTCCTATTATACTTGCAATGTTTATTTTAAACATTAATCCGAAAGTTATTGATATAACACTTAAATCTAATTGTACTGGTGTACTTAAGCCAAAACTTTGTCCGTATGACAACCACCATAGTCCACCAGATTTATTTGCTACTTCTCCAAGTAATCCTCCAATAACTAATCCTGATAATATAAATATTAATAGTATCCATATATTTTTATCTTTTGTTGCCATTATTATTCCCTCTCTTCATACGTTTATAATTCTTCATTATTATATACACAAAATCTTATTTTTTCAAGTAAATTACGTATTTTTTTGTTTTTTTCCTTTCAATATTTTTATATTTGTGCTATTATTATAAGTACATTTTCAAATTAATTTTAATATAATATATTACTACTGGTATTTTTACCAAATTTTTATCATTTAAATGATTTAAACTTAGTAGTATAATTATTATATACACTTATATTGTGAAACGGGGGAATTTTGAGGATGAAGATTGAAAAGATTACAGAAAACAAAATCAGAATCACCTTGAACCTAGATGATTTAAAAGAAAAAAACATAGATTTTCACTCATTTATGTCTAATTCTGTAGAGGCTCAAGACATGTTTATGGATATGTTAAAGGAAGCTGAAGAAAAAGTAGGGTTTAAAACAGACGACTATAAAATACTATTAGAAGCACTAGCAACTCCAGATGGAAAATTCGTATTAAATGTAACAAGAATAGTCCCTGAACTGGATAACTTAAAGAAGATTAAAGTTAATACCAAAAGGAAATCTGTTAAAATTGATAAAAAACTAGCAATATATAAATTTGATTCTTTTGATGATTTTTGTAATTTTGCTACTTTATTACATAATTCTAATTGTAGTTATATTATAAAAAAGATAAAAAAGGCTATTTTGTATTCATATAACAATTCATATTATTTAGTATTAAATAACATTCTAGCTGATTTACCTTCATTAAAATCATTCTGTTCTTTAATTGCAGAATTTAGTATATATGTAAACAACTCTGATTTATTTGAGAAAAAACTTAGTGAGTACGGAAAAATTATTATTAAGAATAATGCTATTGAAACTTGCTGTAAGTATTTTATGTAAGTAAACTAAAGAAAGACGATTTAAAAAAATCGTCTTTCTTTAGTTTTAATTATATACATAAGTTTGTGGATTTTGTGCAACTCCATTTACCCTTACCTCTAAATGTAAGTGACTACCTGAAGAATTTCCTGTTGATCCCATCAATGCAATTAATTGTCCTTGTTGAACTTGTTGACCTGCAGTTACCACTATTGACGAACAATGTCCGTAATATGTTTCTACTCCACTTCCATGATTTATTATAACTAAATTTCCATATCCTCCAAACCATCCAGTATATTTAACTGTTCCTGTAGCTGCTGCATATATATTTGTTCCTAATGTATTTGCTATATCTAAACCTGTATGACTTCTTCCCCATCTACTTCCAAACCTTGAACTAATAGTTCCTGTTGTTGGTCTCGCAAGTGTTATTCCTATAGAAACACCCGTTGCTGTATTAGTTCCACCATATGTTCCAATACTACCACTCGTTGTTGCAACTGTATAAGTTTTTCTAACTGGCTCAACATAAAGCGTATCTACTGCTTTTGCCACTTCTGTAAACTCTTTATTTTCAGTTTCACATTTTTCTATATATGCTAATTTTGAACGATTACTACTATTTTTTTCTTTTAATTTAGTTATTATTTCTTCTGCTTCGTCTTTACTTGCAACGTATACTTTTTCATCTTCTCCAACTTTTACAGCATAATATCTGTAATATATTGTTCCCGTAGCTTTTACTGTATTATATATTTCTTCATCGTTTGCTACTTTATCTTTTTTTAATAGACAAATTTCATATTGTGGCAATACAGGTATATCTACAAAAGCAACATTTGCAACGCCTTCGCCATTTTTCATATAATCTTTTATTTTATTTTCTAATTTATCTTTATCTTGAACATAACCAATGAATTCTCCATTAAAAGTTACACTATACATTGGCTTATAAATAAATTTTATAGCAGCTAAAATTATTATAGTTCCAGCAATTAATACAAATATTAATTTGATTGATGATCGTATATGTATAAACAAATTTTTCATTATTCTAAAAATTTTAACCCACTCCTTTAACTATTTTATTTTATATGATATGTTTTTTTTTGACAATAATTATAAAACAGTAAAATTTAACATTATATTTCATTTCCTTTATATTTCTTCCATTTTCTCTTTTTTTCTAACCAATCATTGATATATCTTAGGGAAAGTAGCTCTTATAAAGATACGGCATAACAAAAAATATGATTTTAAAATGTATCAATTAATCATTCTAAAATCATATTTTTGAAAATTTTACTTATTTACTTCATTTCTAACCTTATTTATTTCATCTTGTGTTGCTTGTCCTGCCGGTGTATAGTATCCTTTGGCTGATGCAACTTTAAATAATTCATATTGAAATGCTTCATCATTATTTCGTATTTGTTGAATTGTTTGTCTTAATTGAGTATTTTCAGCTTCTGAAATAACCCCTTGATATGTTGTTAATTCTGCTTTAACGCTTTCTAATATATCATTAACCATATATTTTTCGTCCATGTTACCTTACCTCCTAATTATTTAAAAATGTTAATAATTTTTGTTTTGTTGTTAATGCATCTTGTGCTGATTTTGTGAATAGCTGTTTTACTTGCGGATCTACACAATTTGACGCATACGCGTTTAGTTTTTGATATGATGTATCATGAGCTCCTATTAAATGTCTTAAATTTTGAAGTTCTACTTGACTTAAATTTGCCATCTTTATCCTTCCTTTCTAAAGCTAATTTGTTTTTATTATTTACATTTTATTCGTTTTTTATTCATTTTTTAAAAATTCATTACTTTCAACATAAAAAAACGTAATTGATATAAATAAATTATTTCTATCAATTACGTTTTTTAAATTATTTCAATTATTGTTTTTACTTAAATTTAGTTAGCACATTAAACATTGTCTCACTCATGCTTTGACCACTTACATTAGTATTATTGGCTCCACTCATACTTGAATTTGATAATCCTTTTTCGTGTCTTATAAATCTATCTACTCTGTTTACATTAAATATATTTCTCTTTGTTTCTGTTTCATGATGATGTCTTGCATTTGAGTTTCTATATCTTATATACATTATAAAGAAGTATATAATTCCAAATAATAAAAATATCCACTTGCTATCAAAATCAGCCATCAACATTAATATAATTCCTAATAACTCTATTAAAGCAGAAACGCCTAATAATTTGGGCATATGTATTGGAACACTACCCATTGTTTCTTTTGTTCTTGCATTAACTGCAACATAATGTAATACACTATCATTTTCGCCTTTTTTCTGTTGGTAACTATATAACCATACTGGTAAGTATGCTGTCTTCCATTGTTTTCCTTTTACATCTAATTGTTCATTAGACCAGCGAACTCCACGATCATAATCTCTTAGTGTCTCATTTGCAGCAAATCTTGCAATATCTTTTGATTGTGAATCTACTAATGGTCTCAATTCATCAATATTCGTATCACGTTTTTCTGAAGTATACCCTTTTAAATAATTCGCATTATATTTAACACTATTTTCTATATCAAATGGCATTATTGAGTTTATGATGTTATTTGTTTTATTAGATTGTTTCTTTAATTTATCAGAGCTTGATTCAACTGTTAAACCTTCAATAGTTAAATCAAAATCACGTTCAATTTCATATAAATCTGCATCATAATATGTTTTTCTGTCTTCTCCACTACCACGAGTATAGTGTCTAACTTCGTGTTCTCCTTCTCCTGCAAAATGGGCATGTGAATTAATATCTACAACCATATAAGGGAAATAAACACCCATTATATTATCTGTAGTAAATTCCTCTCTAAACTTTGGATGTGCATAAAATTTTCTTCTTCCAACAAAATCTTCAATTTGTTTTTTAGCTTCCGCCTTTGTTAAATTGAATGGTAAAACCACGTCAGGAACAGCTCCATTTGGAATTTGTTGATTAATAGATAATGTATTTCTACACCAATGGCATCTGGCTTGTGTACTCGTTGAAGTATCTATTACGACTTCTGCACCACAACTACTGCATTTTAAAGTAATAATATCTTTTGAATCTTCTGCAATATCCTGTGTTCCTGATCCCATTATTTCACCACTAAGCTTAGATATATCTGTTTCCATTCCTTGTATTTTTTCAGGTTCAAATTCGTGTCTACAAAAATTACATCTTAGTTTACCTGTTTTGGCATTTACTGATATGTCTGTTGCTCCACATTTAGGGCATTTGTTTTGTCCATCCTTTGCACCTATGTCTGTTTTTACAATTTTTGGGCCATCGGTAATATTTTCTAGTTCATCAACAGCCATTTGCTACACCCCCAAGATTTTCTTCTTTTGTGCATCATAATCCTCTTGTGTTATAAGACCTGCATCTAGCATTTCTTTCATCTTTTTCAACTTTTCCATTGGATCTTCTTGTTTTTGCTCTGGTTGACTTACAGGTTGTTGTAATCCTCCCATAGCTCCACCTACAGCATTCATACCCATTCCCATAAATGCCATATTTCCTATTCCGCCGTTTTCACCTGCAGCTTGGAATCCACGAGCAACTGATTGTTGCATAAATGAATTTCCTCTAGCACCAGATAAAGCATCTGCTTTTTTTACGTCACTTAATAGTTTCTTTGTATCTTCGTCATATTCAATTGCTTGTATAGCAACTTTAACAATTTCAAGTCCTCTATCTGTTTTCCATTGATATCCTTCTTCAACAGCTTGTGATAAAGAATTTGCAAATCCAACTTGGTCTCCTTGTATTCTTGTAATACGGTTTCCTTTATTAGGATCATTTGTATAATTAGAAAATGCTGCTGATAAGCTACTTACAACTTCATTAAATAGTTGTGCTCCTGCATCATTATCCATGTCTGCAAAGTCAAAAACTCCTCTATCTGATAAATATGTTGCTGGAACGAAATTCTTTATAAATAATATTGGATCAACTATTTTTAATGTATATGTACCTCTTGTTATAGCACCAACTTGTGCATTTAAATATGCATCATCCCAATAAATTTCAGATTGTGTTCCAAATCTATTATTTGGAATTTCTTTTAAATTTACATAGAATACTGATTGTTGAGAACCTGGTTGACCACCAAATTTAAATCTTTCCCAACTTTGTTTAATCAAAGATGATACTATTCCATCTCCTGCAAATATTGATTTTGCATTTGGGTCATCAGATGAAAACACAAATCCACCTGGTTCTGTAATACATCCTGTTATTGCTCCTTCTTGTACCGTAATAAGACCTGTTCCTTCAGGTACATATATTTTACTTCCATTTGAAATAATGTTATCAGATCCCTTTGTATTTGAGCCTCTACCTGCGTTTGTACCTTGTGGTACACCTGGATATAATCCTGCTGTTGCTGGAACACCTGGCATTGGAACAATTATATCTTTCCATTGATCTGCAAAAGTTCCTCCAATTGCACCTGCAAATGCTTTAATAAATCCCATATTAAAATCCTCCTTTTATAATAACTTTATCTTGTTATAGTTATCTAGTTATATTTATATCAAACTTGTCGAAAAATGTAAATAGTTTCTATTGACATTATTGGAAAACTTTGGGTTTTATTTAATAATATTATGCCTCATTTTGCCTGCCTTTTTTAGATATATTGGCAAAAAATCAAACTTTTCCAATAAAAAACTGTTTAATAGTAAATTTCCTTATACAGTTTATTTACTATTAAACAGTTTTATGAATATGTTTTATTCTTCACCTTTTAGTTTTTCAGCTCTATCTGTTGCAATTAAACTATCTATCATTTCGTCTAAATCTCCATTTAAGAAATTCTCCATTTGGTATATGCTAAGTCCTATTCTATGATCTGTTATTCTTCCCTGTGGATAATTATATGTCCTAATTTTTTCGCTTCTATCTCCTGTTCCAACTTGACTTTTTCTCTCTTTAGCCAATTTTTCTTCTTTTTCTCTTTGTTCTATTTCATACAATCTTGATTTCAATAATCTCATTGCATATTCTCTATTTTGTAATTGAGATCTTTCTGTTTGACACTCTGCAACTATTCCTGTAGGGATATGTGTTAATCTTACCGCAGAAGAAGTTTTATTTACGTGCTGTCCTCCTGCACCAGATGCTCTATAAACATCCATTTTTATATCTGATGGATTTATTTCTAGTTCAATATCCTCAACTTCTGGAAGTACAGCAACTGTTGCTGTTGATGTGTGTATTCTACCACTTGACTCTGTATCTGGAACTCTTTGTACTCTGTGAACTCCACTTTCGAATTTCAACCTACTGTAAGCCCCTTTTCCTGTTACCATAAAAGTTATTTCCTTATATCCTCCAAGTTCAGTCTCGTTTTCATTCATTATATCTATTTTCCAGTGTTTTGATTCTGCATACATAGAATACATTCTAAATAAAGTTCCTGCAAATAATGCTGCCTCTTCGCCTCCTGCTCCACCTCTTATTTCGCATATAACGTTTTTATCATCATTTGGGTCTTTTGGTATCAACAATACTTTTAATTCTTCTTCTATTTTAGGTAATTTTTCTTTTGCTTCTTCCATTTCTAGTTCAGCTAATTCTCTTAATTCTTTATCATCTAGCATAGATTTAGCATCCTCTATTGTTTGTTTTACTTTTTTATATTCTCTATATTTTTCTACTATATCTGTTATTTCAGCATGTTCTTTCATTAGTTTTTTCCACTCATTTTGATTTGAAATAATCTCTGGATCACTAATTTTTGTATTTAGCTCTTCATATCTTTTTTCAACGTCTTCTAATTTTTGAAACATAATTAGACACTCCTTATATAATTTTTAACTATATTATTATATAACATAATGCTTGAAAATACAAGCAAAAGTTCTGTAAAGACTATTTCTTACATCTTTACTAAATTATATGCTATATTCATTTCATTTAATTTGTTAATTTCTCTATCTGTGCATGTGAATAATATAAATTGCCTATCTAAGTACATGTCATGTATATATTTCAATATATTTTCTAATCTACTATCATCATAGTACGCAAAAGTTTCATCTAATATTATTGGCATTTTCTCTTTACTTATTTCGTTTAACGTAGATAATCTCAATGCCAAATACATTTGATCTAGCGTTCCTTTACTTAGTTTATTACAGTTTACGTACTCTCCATTTGGCAATTCAACTGTTAATCCATCTTCATCATTAAATTTAACTTTTCTATATTTTTCGTTTGTAATATTTTTTACAATATTAGTTAACTCATTTGTAAATTTGGGAGTTACCGTATTTTTCATTAGTTTATATGCTTCTTCTAATCCTTGCTCAGCAAAATTTATAGAATTAGACAAGCTTTCTAAATTTTTTTGTTGTTCATATAAATACTGTAACCTTTCTTCTTTATTTACTAAACTTTCTAATTTGGTTAAAACATTATTGTTCTCTATTGTCAATGTATTTTCATTAAGTATAATCTCATTATACTCTTTCTGTTTTTGGTCGATTTTTGTTTCTATTTCTTCTAAATTATCTAATATATATTCCTCTATATTACAATTGTTTTTATATTTACTATTTATATAGCTAATTTGAGCTTGTTGTTTTTGCTCTATTTTTTCTCTATCTTCTTTAATGTCATTCATACATTTATTTATATTATCCTGTATTATTTCAACTTCTTTATCGCTTTGTATATTTGCTTCTCTTTGGCTACATAAAACCTTCTTGTACTTATTATATTTATAGGCATTAACACCACATAATATTGCAAAAAATGCACTTACTCCAATAGTAACTAGTTCTTTTTTTAGCAAAATCCAACTCAATAAAATAATTACGACACAAAGTAAAAATAACAATATTGGATTAAAATAATTTTTATTAATCTTTTTTGCTTGTTTTTGATTTTTCTTAATTTCACTTAATTTATTTTTGTATTCATTCAATTTTTCATTATTAATACCTATTCTTTGTTCTTGTATTATTTCTGATTGTTTATATTCCTTTACTTCTTTTAATATACTTATTTCATCCTTTATTTTTTCTATATTTATTTTATTTTGTTCAATATCATCTTGAATATTTTTAGATTTTACTTTATATAATTCTAAACTATTTTTGTCTGATTCTAATTGTTTTATTTCTTCATTTACCAAATTTATTGGTCTTCCAGAAGTTCTTGAAGTTCCTACTTCTTCCAATAATTTTTTATTTAATTTATCAATCGCTTTTTTATATGATACATTATCATCACCAGATGAAACTATATTTGTAATTTTTTGTACCAATATATTCTGATCTGAATTATTTAAAACAACCTCGTTTTGGCAAGAGGTCATTGTATTAAAAAATAGATTTTCATCTATGCCAGTTTGTTCTACAAAAAACTGATTTCCCTTCGTTTTGTCTATACTAAAATCATTAGATATATCTTCTAAATTTTCATTGTATACTTTAGGATTTTTTTTACCAAAATCTCTAAAAACTTCAAATTTATTACCATTATCTAATGTATATCTTATTTTGCCAGAAAATTCATCTGTATGCCATGGCTTATATCTATCATAATCAGATATTTCTTTTCCATTTTTATTTTTTGACGCTCCATAAAACATTGAAGAAATAAAACTTAACAAAGTACTCTTTCCCGATTCATTATTTCCGCTTTATTATATTTATACCTTGTTGTAATAATACTTCTTGATTTTCTAATTTTCCATATCCATTTATCTTTAAATTATTTATATACATATTTTTCTCCTTACAAAACCTCTAGTCCAATCTCTATCGCTTTTTCTATTTCATCTTTTGGATACATTCCACTATCTAATTTTTCCAACATTAATTTTATATAAATACCTTTTAAAGTTGACTCTTTTGATAATTCTTCTAAATCATAATTCAATTTTGTATTATTTTTTATTTTAAGTATATTTTCTAATACTATTGATTTTTGAATTTCATTTATATTTATTTCAAAATCTCTTTTACCTGTTAATATAATTTTATACATATTATTAGTTTCTAGTTTTTCTTCATTAATTGTTTGTATCAATTCTTCTTTAGAATTAATATTAGAAATATTTATTTCTTTTTCTACAAATTCTCTATCATCTAGTTTTTTAAACTCTATTTTTAATTGTTTTTTTTCAATATTTCCTACTATCATTCCATGCTCACCTAATTCATCAAAACCTAGTGATATTGTAGAACCTGGATATATAATATTTGTGCTTTCTTTATAATTAGATTTATGAATATGTCCTAAAGCTACATAATCAAACCCCTTATTTTTTAATTCAATAGTTTTTATTGGATTGTATTGGATTTCTTGTGTTTTACTCATATCAATACTTCCATGCATAATTAAAATATTTATTTTATTCAAATCCAAATCTATGCTATCTAAATTCACTCCTGAATTGGTAAAATCATTAAAGCCATAACCATAAATAGTTACTTCTTCATTTTCATATTTTTCTAGTTCATTGTTAAATATTTTTACATTTGTTGCCCAATTAAAATTATTATAATATGAATTCTTTAAAAATGGGTCATGATTTCCTGGTGATATAAATATTTTCGTATTTGGTATTTCTTTAAATAAATTATTTATATACTCTATTGTTGCCTGTTTTACATATTCATGTTCGTATAAATCTCCTGCAATAAATAAATATTGCACATTTTCTTGTTTTATATAATCTATTATTTTTTTTAATACTTTTCTTTGTTCTATTCTTCTTAAATCACCTAAATCTTTTTTTTGACTTAGAGCAGTAAACGGTGCATCAAAATGCATGTCCGCTATATGTATAAACTTCACTTTTATACCTCCTATAAGAGAACTTTTGTTTTAACAGTTTATCATATATACTTTTACTCGTCAACATTTATTTTGTAGTGGAGAAGCAGTTGCTATAGTGCTAAGATTAGATCCCAATGCTGAAAAAAAGTTTCCTAAGGTATCTATTTCATCTGGAGATAATCCTTCTGCTATTTTTATTGCAATTAAACTTGCTATCGCAACTAGTTCGCATCCAGACAACTCATTTAAGCATCCCATATAAACCTCCTAAAGCTCATTTTATCTTTAATATTTTATATGCAAAAAGAGTGTAATAGTTACTTATTACACTCTCTAATAATATTACTTTTTAATTTGTTTCATCATCATCAAATGAACCAAACAATTCATCAAACTTAGCCTCTAATTCTTTTTGCAAATCTTCAGAACTTTTCTTATCTTCTACAAAATCGTCTTGCGGTAACATTGGAGCATCTAATTCTTCTAAATTATTACCAACTGATACATCTGCTTTTTTCTTTACTTCTTTTGTTGGATTATTATTTTCTGGTTCATCAAATAAATCATCTAAAGATTCTATTTTTGTATTGTCCTTATCTAGCTCTTCTTCTTTATATGGATTATATGGATTATATTTTCTCCATTTTCCTCTATCTATTGGATCTATATTGTTATGATCCATTCTATTCATTTCTAGTTTATGTACTGTGCTTCTATCATTAAAATAATAGTGTTTATCTGCTTTTATTGGTTTTATTCCTTTTTCATATATTATACACACATCGTTATCTAATCTTCTCAATTCGTCTGGTGTAAGCAATGCTCTACCTAATAATTGATCTGATACACTAGAACCTTGTTTCCAGTTATCTTTATTTTTATTTACTGAAACACTATCTCTTATTATAGTTTTTTCACCCAATGCCTTAGAAAAATATTCTACTGTTTTTTGAGAGTTACTTCCTAAAAACAAGTGAGTATCACAGTTACCCATTATAGTTTCATGTGATTTTTCATATACCGCTTCTAGCTGATCTAAGTTTTGTAAAATAACACTAAATGATATTTTTCTACTTCTACTGGTTGATATTTTTTTATCAAAATCTGGTATTCTACCAATATTTGCAAACTCATCTAATATAAAATATGTTGGAACTTTTAGTGCTCCTCCATTCTCATCCGCAAAATCATATAATTGTTGTATCATCTGAGAAAAGAATATTGTAAGTAAAAAATCATATGCCCCATGTGTATCTGATGAAATTACATATACCGCAGTTTTCTTTCTTCCTATATCTTCAAAATTTATAGTATCTGTTGATGTTAGCTCTGCTATTTCTTTTGAATCAAATTTACCTAATTTTGATTGCAATGTACTTAAAATTGATCCATAAGTTTTTTCTGGTGCAATCTCAATAGATTTATAATTCATTCTAGCCGGATGATCATAAGGTAATTGATTCATTAATTCTGTTAATAAGTTTCCACTAGAATTACTATTTGCTGCTCTTACCAATTCTGCACAACTGACCAAATTTTGTTCTTCGTCTGGTCTAGTAGCCATCAAGAAATAAATTAATGCCTTTAATAACATTTCTGCCATATCTTCCCAATATGGATCTGATTTTTCTCCTGCATTTCCTTGTCCTTTTACTATTGTATTAGCAATAATATCAACATCTATTTCGCTTGCTATATGCATTAAAGGATTATATCCATCACTGTTTTGAGGTCTTACCAAATTTAATATTTTTATATCATATCCTTGGCTTTTTAGATATCCTGCTGTTTTGTCATATAATTCACCCTTAGGATCTGTAAAAACATATGAACCTAAACATTGGTACGCGTTTGGTATAACATATGATGCAGATTTTCCGAGATCCTGAGCCTCCGACTACTAATACATTTGTATTTCCTCTTTTATCTAGTGGCAAATAATTTTTTTCAGCTAATATTATTCCCTTATCTGGACTTAATACTTTATATTGTTCTCCATTTTCGCTCCAATCACTTGAACCATGTTCTATATCTTCATATTCGCTCTTTGGTATTCCCTTTAAAAATCCAATTAATATAAAGAAACCATATATTAAACTATAATACAAAAAACATTTTCCAAAAGTTCCTATATAATTTGAACCTAAAGATCTAGCTAACGCTACAAATGGATTAACAATGTTTGTTCCCATAGTTTCAAAAAAACTTGCACTATCCCATCCGTTTCCTGCTTGAAACGAATCTCGTATTGCAAGTGATAATGGGCAAATAAACATTATGGTTATTACTAACCATAATATTAATGCCGTAATTATTTTTCCCTTATATTTCTTTACTGCTCCTTTAAATTTATATCCCATAATAAATCTCACCTTTTTTCTTTAGTGTTTAGTGTATTAAATCATCGTCATCCTTTTCTGCTTGTAATTTTGCTTTTTTATTCTTAGGTTTTACTTTATTTCCTTTTTCACTTATTAATAAACCAGTTGTTAAATCATATCTGTTTCCGTTTTTATCAAGTCCGTTATTCTCTAACATTATATTTATATAATCTGTTTGCAACATATATTCGAATATGCTTTTTCCATCTGTTATATCATCTAATAATTTTCCATTTTTTTCTAATGCTGTATTTAAAACTGTAATTTCTATTTCATTCTTTTCACTTTGCTTTTGTGTTTTTTTAGAATTCTTTACCTCACTTGACATATTTTAATCCTCCTTATTGCTCATGCTTAGTTTTATCTTCTCTCACTTCAAATGCAAAGTAACTTTTATATGGCTTTAATTTGCATTTTCCCTTTATCTCATTAGTATTCTCATCCATATATAAAACCGGCTTTACTTCTTCTGTAGTTTCTGGGTCTATAATTGATATAGGCCTTTTAAGATTAGGTGTATATGTAAATTCTTTGTATTCTGTTTCTTTTTCATTGTATAAAGTTTTAAAACTCATTGGAACTGGTTTTTTAGATATCCTAATTTTATCTTCTTCTAAAATACCCATATTTACAACAACTTTTTCCTTACCAAATGAAAGAATAACTAACTTATCTCCCTCAGGATGTGGTTCATCAACAAAAAATGTTTTCTTTTTATTTTGTCCCACTAATTCTTCTGTATAGTCTAATCTTTCAACAGTATACCTAGGTGAATCTTTTAAATACTCTTTTTCTGTTTCTTTTATTTGATATATTACTGTACTAACATTTTGAGGATCTGTAATGCTAAAGTGTTTTCCTTGCAAAATTTCCTCCATTTATTGCACCCCTCTTCTACATTTTCGTTTTATCTTTTGTGCCGTAAGTATTCACATTTATAATTATACCGTATATATATGTAGATTGTCAATATTTTTTGCAAATTATGTAAATTAAATTAATACAGGTTGCATTATATGCAACCCATTAATAATTTAATCCTTCCTTGGATTAAACTTTGATATTTCACTTAAACGCTCAAACAGTTCTTTTTCATTTTCTGCCAATCTTCTTGGTACCACTGTTTTTATTTCTGCCACAAGATCTCCTCTCCCACCTTTTCCATCTAAGTAGCCTTTTTGTGGTATTTTTACTTTTTCTCCACTTTGAATTCCTGGTGGAATATATAAAGAAACTTTTTCATCTATTCCATTTACACTAACTCGTGTACCTAAAGCCGCTTCCCATGGAGTTAAGTATAAATCTGTTACTAAATCATTTCCACTTAATTTAAACTTTGAATCATTATTTATATTAATTTTTATAAATAAATCTCCATTCTTTCCACCATTAATTCCAGATTTTCCTTGACCTATGAGTCTTACTTTCTCATTATTTCTTATGCCTGATGGAACTTTTACTGCAAATGTTTTCATTCCACCATTTACTGTTCTTAAAGATATTTTCTTTTCACTACCATAATAGGCTTCTTCTATTGATATATTTATTTCTGTTTCAACATTTTCTCCCTTTACAGGAATTTCCTTCGTTTTTTTTACTTCTTGTTTTTCTTCGTTCTTATTGGTTCCAAACAATATTGAAAAGAAATCATTTGATGTATTAGTTTTTTCATTTTCTTCCTTTGCTTTTCTTTTACCTATATAATTATTCCATTGTCTATCATATTTTCTTTTTGATTGTGATTGACTTAATAATTTATATGCTTCATTTATATCTTTAAATCTTTCTTCGCTTCTTTTGTCTCCAACATTAACATCAGGATGATATTTTTTTGCTTGCTCTCTATATGCTGATTTTATCTCTTCAGGCGTTACTTTATTGGTTTCTAATCCTAATATTTTGTAGTAATCTTTAAATATCATTTAAACATCCTCCCCTAATAGCCTTTAAGGTCGCTAGAGGTTACCGACCCTTAATAGTTTCACGAGATATTTTGTATTATAACATGCATCACGCATTTTGAAAATAGTATTTTTAAATTTTGTTAATTTTATTACCTTGACTATTTATTACTATTGTTATAATATGTAAACAGTTTTAATGTAAAATATTTTAGAGCAAATACCGCTCGAATGGAGGTTTTTAATGGAAGAAAAACTTACTCAAGTAAAAGGATTATTAAAAAAATACAATCAAGAGCATTTACTAACTTTTTTTGATGATTTAAATCCTGAAAACAAAGAGTTACTTTTAGACCAAATTTTAAACATTGATTTTGAATTAATGTCTAAATTGTATGAAAGTACAAAAAAAGATGTAGAAATTGATACAGATTCTATTGAACCAATTTCTTATATTGACAAATCTAAATTATCTGAAAATGATTTAAATTTATACACAGAAAAAGGATTAAGTGCCATAAAATCTGGAAAATTAGCTGTTGTCACAATGGCTGGTGGTCAAGGTACAAGACTTGGACACAACGGACCAAAAGGTACATTTGATTTAGGATTAGAAAATCATAAATCCATTTTTGAAATTCTTTGTGATACTTTAATCCTAGCAAGAAATACTTATGGTATTACTATTCCATGGTATCTCATGACAAGTAACGAAAACAACTCTGCTACTATAAGTTTTTTTGAAGAACATAACTTTTTTGGTTATCCAAAAGAAGCAATACATTTCTTCAAACAAGGTGAATTGCCAATGATTGGTACAGATGGTAAAATTCTTTTAAATGAGAAAGGATTAATAAAACTTGCCGCTAATGGACATGGTGGAATTTTTGAATCTATGTTTAAGAATGGTGTATTAGCAGATATGAAGCAAAAAGGTATTGAATGGATCTTTATTGGCGGTGTAGATAATGTTTTAGTAAAAATGGTAGATCCTGTACTTATGGGATTGTGTATAACTAATAACACTTTAGCTGGTGGAAAATCTCTAGTTAAAGCTGGACCTAAAGAAAAAGTTGGAGTATTTTGCAAAAGAAATGGAAAACCTAGTGTTGTTGAATATACAGAAATAACAGAAGAAATGGCAAACGCAACAGATGCAACAGGTCAACTTCTTTTTGGCGAATCTCATATTCTTTGTAATTTATTTAATATAAAAGCCCTTGAGGCAATTAGTAAAAACAATTTACCATATCACTCTGCATTTAAAAAAGCAAATTACATGGATTCAAACAAAGAGATAATTACTGCCAGTGAACCAAATGCATATAAATTTGAAGCTTTTATTTTTGATGCTTTTAGTACTTTAGATGATATGTCAATTTTAAGAGTAAAAAGAGAAGAAGAATTTGCTCCTGTAAAAAATGCAACTGGTGTTGACAGTCCAGAAACAGCAAGAGAATTATATACTAACTTTCACAAAACACATTAATTTATAATATTTTAAGGAGGTATAAAATGGATTATAAACAAAAATATGAGGAATGGTGTAACAATGCATTATTCGACGAAAACACAAAACAAGAATTATTAAATATATCTGGAAATGAATCTGAAATAAAAGATAGATTTTATAAAGATTTAGAATTTGGAACAGCCGGATTAAGAGGTGTAATTGGTGCTGGAACAAATAGAATGAATATTTATACAGTTGGAAAAGCAACACAAGGTTTAGCTAATTTTATAATAAAGCAAAATGGTCAAAGCAAAGGCGTTGCAATAGCATATGATTCAAGGCATATGTCTAAAGAGTTCAGTTTGCAAGCTGCTTTATGTTTGAATGCAAATGGTATCAAAACTTATATATTCGATTCTTTAAGACCTACTCCGGAATTATCATTTACTATTAGAGAATTAGGCTGTATTTCTGGTATTATAATAACCGCTAGTCATAACCCTCCAGAATATAACGGATATAAAGTATACTGGGAAGATGGTGCACAAATAGTTGCTCCAATAGACAAAGGAATAATTGATGAAGTAAATTCAATTACTGATTATTCTTTAATAAAATCTATGCCTTTAGACGAAGCAAAACAAAAAGGATTGTATAATGTAATTTCAACTGAAATTGATGATAGATATATTGAAGAATTAAAAAAATTATTAGTTCATCCTGAATTAATTAAGCAAGAATCAGATAATATTAAAATAGTATATACACCTTTACATGGAACAGGAAATATGTTAGTTCAAAGAATCTTAAAAGAAATTGGATTTAAGAATGTATATATAGTAAAAGAACAAGAACTACCTGATGGAGATTTTCCTACTGTTTCTTACCCTAATCCTGAAGATCCAAATGCATTTGAATTAGCACTAAAATTAGCAAAAGAAAAAGATGCTGATATAGTTTTAGCAAACGATCCTGATGCTGATAGATTAGGAGTTTATGTAAAAGATACAAAGACAGGTGAATATATTCAATTTAACGGAAACATGACAGGAAATCTAGTTTGCGAATATATATTATCTCAAAAGAAAGCTACAAGCACATTACCAGATAACGCCGCTGTTATAAAATCTATAGTATCTTCTAACTTAACTGATGCAATATGTTCTGCTTATAATGTTAAAATGTTCGAAGCTTTAACTGGATTCAAGAACATTGCAAAAGTTATAAGAGATTTTGAAGAACAACATACTTATAACTGTGTATTTTCTTATGAAGAAAGCTATGGTTGCATAATAGGAACTCATGCTAGAGATAAAGATGGAATAGTTGCAGTTATGTGTTTGTGTGAAGCAGTTGCATACTATAAAACATTAGGAATGACTTTATGGGATCAAATGCTTAATATGTATGAAAAATATGGATATTATATAGAAGGTCAACATTCTCTTGTTTTAAAAGGTGCTGAAGGCGCTGAAAAAATCAAAGAAATGATGACAAAAGTTAGAAATAATCCACCAAAATCTTTTGGTGAATATATCGTTACAAAATTCCTAGATTATCAAACTAGCAAATCTATAGATTATACAACAAATGAAGAAAGTACAATAAATCAACCAACATCTAATGTACTATACTTTGATTTAAATAATAATGCTTGGTGTTGTGTTCGTCCTTCTGGAACAGAACCAAAAATAAAATTTTATATTGGAGTAAAAGGAACAAGTTTAGATGATGCAAAATCTAAATTAGAAACTTTAAAAGCAGATGTATTAAATAGCTTAAGTTAACAAATATAAAAAATCTATTATAAAGGAGTATGTAAAAACATACTCCTTTATAATAAACATTTAAATACTAATTATATTTTATTCTTTCCATCCATCTATTCCGCTTCTTCTTATTGCACCTAACAAATTGGCTTTTATTTGTGGAATTTCCTTTGAAAAACTATTTATTAAATCTTTCATTTCTTCCCTTTTTGAAACTCCATCCATTGGGCAAGCCTTTTTCATTGGTTCTATTCCCTCTTTTTTTATAAATCGTTTTATTTCTTTTTCCTCTGTATATATTAACGGACGTATTAATGTTATTTTAGATCTGTCCATGTAACTCACTGGTGAAAATGTATGTATTTTTCCTGTATATAATAAATTCAAAAAAAATGTCTCTAACACATCTTCTTTATTATGTCCTAAAGCTATTTTATTACAATTTTCTCTTATGGCTATACTATTTATTATTCCTCTTCTCAAATTAGCACAAAGAGAGCATGGATTTTTTTCATTTCTTATATCAAATACAATTTCTTTTATATGACTTTCTTCTACAATTAATTGAACACCAACTTTATCACATAATTTTTTCAACATTTCTACATCAAAAAATTCAAAACCAGGATTTACTGTTACTGCTATTAATTCAAATTTTTTTGGATAAAATATTTGTAAGTTTTTTAAAGCCATTAATAATGTTGTTGAATCTTTTCCTCCAGATAAACATACAGCAATTTTGTCTCCTTCTTCTATCATATTATAATGCTCAATGGCTTGTCTCATCGTACTCAATATTCTTTGCATAGTTATACTCCTTTCAAAACTTGTATAATTGTATCATTTATCTCATGTTTTTTCAATAAAACCTATTGCTAAAAATGATTTTAAAGTATATAATACAGTGTAGGTATGAAAGTTTTTTATTTTTGTATGGAGAGTAATACCAATAAAAAGCTATGAATCTTGTCAGGTCCGGAAGGAAGCAGCAATAAGTAGTGCATTTATGTGGATGTTACTTTCCATAGAGAAATAAAAATTTTCACACTATTTTTTTATCACATAAGAGAGGGTTGATATATATGTCATATACAGCTTTATATAGAAAATTTAGACCAACTACATTTAGTGAAATGGTTGGTCAAGAACATATAATAAAAACACTCAAAAACCAATTAATTTCTGGAAGAGTTGGACACGCTTATCTTTTTAACGGTGGTCGTGGTACAGGTAAAACAACAACTGCTAAAGTTCTTGCAAGAGCAATTAATTGTTTAAATCCACAAAATGGAGAACCTTGTAACGAATGTGAAATTTGTAAAGCAGCTCTTTCTTCTTCTCTTACAGATATTGTTGAAATGGATGCTGCTTCAAACAACAGTGTTGAAGATATTCGTTCAATTCGTGAAGAAGTAAATTTCTTACCAACTCTTGCAAAATATAGAGTATATATAATAGATGAGGTTCACATGTTATCAACAGGTGCTTTTAATGCATTATTAAAAACATTGGAAGAACCACCTGAACATGTTAAATTTATATTAGCTACAACAGAACCTCAAAAAATACCAGCTACAATACTTTCAAGATGCCAAAGATTCGATTTTAAGACACTTTCTATTAATGACATAACATCTCGTCTTCAAACAATTTCTGATGAAAGCAAAATTACAATAACTCCTGATGCTTTAAGAACTATTGCTGTTCTTGCAGAAGGCGGAATGAGAGACGCAATCAGTATATTGGAAAGATGTATTCAAGATGGTGAAAACGAAATAAATGAAGATAAAGTAAAAGATTTAGTTGGAATCCCAAAATTAGAATTTATAAATAAACTAGTAACTAATATAATAGCTTGCGACCCAACAAGTGCCTTACTTACTATAAATGATGTACTAAACGAAGGTAAAGACTTAGATAACTTTATTTGGGAAACTATTAAATACTTAAAAGATATATTACTTTATAAAACTTGTGGTACTTTAGCCCTTTACAATCAAAATGAATTAGAGCAAATAAAAACTATTTCTAACGAGGTTTCACAGGAGCATTTATTATCATTAATTTATGAACTTTCTGAACTTGCAAACTCTATAAAATGGTCAACTCAAAAACAAATAATTTTCCAAACAGGAATTATTAAAGCATGTATCAATTCCAATACTTTAGAAGATAGAGTAAAATTGTTAGAAGATAAAATTGCAAATGGCAATTTTACAGTAAATACTCAAAATAGTAATGCTATGTCAACTAACAACTCATCTAATAATATAACTCAAAATAATGAAGCAAAAACACATTCAACTGTTCAAAAAAATGTTGCAATAAAATCAATTCCTGGTCAAAATGTAACGTATTGGAAAGACGTTATTAACAATTTAAAACAACAAGGTAAAATAACAGTGTACACAAATTTGATAAATACTAATGCAAAAGAAATAAATGATATGACTCTTGGAATTGAATTTCCAAATGGTTTAACTGCATTTGGAAAAACTATAATTGAAAAACCTGAAAATATGCAAGAGTTAGTAAAACAAGTATCTATTCAAGCTGGTAAAGAAATGAAAATTAAACTCATTGATTTAAAAGCTATAGCAAATGCCCAAAATACTAATTCAGATAATCCATTATCAGAATTAGGAATTAATATTAATGTTATTGATAATTAATTATAGAAAGGATTGATTTATATGTCAAAAAGAGGAGGATTCCCAGGAGGTATGGGAGGATTTGGTGGAATGAATATCAACCAATTAATGAAAGAAGCAAAAAAAATGCAGGCAGATATGGAAAAATCTCAAGAAGAGTTATCTAGCAGAGAATTTGAAGCAACTGCTGGTGGAGGAGCAATTTCTGTTAAAGTATCAGGAGATAAAACACTAAAATCAATAACAATAAAACCAGATGTTGTTGATCCTGATGATGTAGAAATGTTACAAGATTTAATTTTAACTTGTGTAAATGAAGCTTTAAGAAAAGTTGACTCTGCTCAAGCTGCTCAAATGGGAAAATATAATATACCAGGATTAATGTAATATTTTTATAATTACGCATTTTCAAAGGAGAATTTTTATGTCATACTATGCACCTTCAATTGAAAAATTAATTGAAAGCTTTGAAAAACTACCTAGTATTGGTCACAAAACAGCAACTAGATTAGCTTTTCATATGTTAGATTTGGGAGAACAAGAAACAAATGATTTCATTAATTCTATAATTAATGCAAAGAAAAATCTAAAATATTGTTCTACATGCTATAATATATCTGATACAGACCCTTGCCCAATATGCTCAAGTCCTAAAAGAGATTCTAGTATAATTTGCGTTGTGGAAGATGTTAAGGATATTATTGCAATGGAAAAAACTCATGAATTTAAAGGAGTTTACCATGTACTTCATGGTTCTATTTCACCAATGAATGGAATTGGACCAGATGATATAAAAATTAAAGAACTATTAAATAGAATTGAACAAAATAAAATATCGGAAATTATTATTGCTACAAATCCTAGAGTCGAAGGTGAAGCTACAGCAATGTATTTATCTAAACTTATAAAACCTATGGGAATTAAAGTCTCAAGGATAGCTCACGGTATTCCAGTAGGAGGAGATTTAGAATATACTGATGAAATAACTTTAACAAAAGCCTTAGAAGGAAGAAGAGAAATGTAATGCAACCACTCATAAAAGAGTGGTTTTTATTTTCAACACACATAAAAAACGAACCCAAATTGCTAAACTTTTTTGTCTAACAATTTGGGTTCATATAAAATTTCACCTATTTTTTATTCTTAACAGAATTATTATTCTTTTAATTTTCTTCTGTAATAAATTGTTCCAGTTATTGAAATTCCTGTTAAAGCCATTAATGTTCCAAA
>CAKOWE010000003.1 GCA_934122235.1 uncultured Clostridia bacterium
AGCTGACCAATACTAATATATCGAGGGCTTAACCACATTTTGTTTACTTTATTATCTATATATTTTTCAGTGTGTTGTAAAAAATATTTAAAAATTTTGTATTATCTATTGATATTTGGAAAATAATATAGTATAATGCAAAAGCAGTTGAACTTTGTATTATTATTAAGTATTGTAAAAAATTACATACTTATTGATATAAACTTTTCTGGTGATTATGATATATGAGGAAACACCTGTACCCATGCCGAACACAGAAGTTAAGCTCATATATGCCGAAGATACTTACGAGTTACCTTGTTGGGAAAATAGGTTGTCGCCAGTTTATATTCTCCAATAGCTCAGTTGGTAGAGCGCTCGGCTGTTAACCGATAGGTCGTTGGTTCGAGTCCAACTTGGAGAGCCAGAAAAAACAGATAATTATTTATCTGTTTTTTTTTATGCAAAAATAAAACCAACGACCTATCGGTGTTATAGCAAAGCTATTAACTGATGAAGATACGACCGCGCCCAGTGGGCGAAAATATTGTATATTTGTATTATATATATCAAAAGCGAGGATAAACCTCGCTTTTGTTGTGTTAATTGAATAAATTCTTAAACACTGTTGCTAACCCTACTTTGTAAGAAGATTTGTGCGATGCCTTGATTGGGATTGTTTTAACGTCACTTCCTATTTTAGATTCTTGGGAATCCAAACTAACAATGCCGTCACCGTCCAATGATAATATTGAATCAAGAAATGGTAATGCAAGACCTTCAGGGTCGAAGTTCCATAAGTCATAAAAGAAGCTTACAAATCCTGATTTTGCAGTAATATTAATAAACTTATTTTCATTAATTTTGCTGTAATCAAGTTGCTGTAAAAAAAGAGAATCTTCTCGTATGATTTGGTCAGCTTGATCGCCGTCAAAGGTATCCAGGTAAAAGTCTAGAATTGCTGTACCATATTCAAAATTGAATATTTTTTTGGGCTTAAGAATTTCAGACATTTTTTCTGGCATTGCAAGAGGTGTACCATTATAAGTTGCACTAATGTTTATTATCATATCATAATCGGTGTCTGATAGATAGTTTAACATAGCTATGCTTATGGTTGTGCCTTTGCTATGACCAGCAATTATAATGTTTGAATAGTTCGCACGAAGCTCTTTAACCAGTGTTGAAATGTCCTTTGCAACTTCAAAAGGATCACTAAAGTTGCGATTAAAAGCTGTTAGGACGTAGTTAGCTCTGTTATCTATATTGTATGTTGCCATCCGCTCAGGAGTATAGAAGTCTTCATAATATTCTGGTGTAATGACAACAACAGTATTTGTGGTGTTAACAGCGCCACAAGTCCATGCTGTGATATTTTCCTTTTGCCATGTTAGTTGGAAATTCGTTTGAGCTTGTAAGTTATTAAGCAAACTCTGATTGTTTTTGTAGTTATTATATAGCCACAAAAGCATTACTGGTAAGAGAACAATAAGTATTTTAAGAATAGTTATTGTGATTTGGCGCAAGAGTCTTAATGCCCGGATAAAGAAATTTTTCACATAACACATGAGTACATCCTCCTTAAGTTAAAGTAGTATGTTAAATTATTGATATGCAACAAGTATATCATAATTAACATAATTTTTCAAGGCAACTAATAATCTGTTAGATAATAATTAGTTGTATTGATTTATGCTAATTATGATAGTATAATATATATAATCCTTTTATTTTCCCTTTTTTTACAACATAGGAAAAACTTAAAGGAAATATTTTTCTAGGGGAGAGTTTGATGGCAAACGAATTGATGAGCGACAGTTCACAATCTTTGGAAAAAGGAGCTTTGTTTTTGACAAGGTTTGTTGTTCCAATGATGAAAGCAGAAGGGTTTCGGTACTTGATTTTTTCACAGAACTCTACTAAAGGAATATTCTTTGTAAGTGATAAGAATTCTGTGCCAAAAGCATGCGACATGTATTGTAGATTAACAACAATAGAGAACGCAGTAGCTATTGCAAGTGACTTTGGCATAAATGCAAAGAAGCATGTGTGTTATTTAGAAGGAACATATTATGAATTCGCTGCAAATGACGAGTTACCTTACCAGAAACCTAATTTTAAAAAAACGAAGCATTTCCTTGATGATTTTGTTGAAAGAAAATTTGATGAAATAATTAAGAAAATGCCAAACGAAGGGGAGTTGTTCTGCTCTATTTTTTTGAATAGATATAGAGGAATTTCGTATGTGTCTAATATTGACACTCATGGTGAATTTTCAAATAATTATTCTATACAAGAAATTGAGCAAGCTGTTCCGTTCGCAAAAGAAAAAGGTTATGAAATTACTGTAAAAGAAATGAATGATCACTTAAAGGTGATGATAATTTCTAAAAAGTGTTTATAACTTATAATGTTTTCCTACCGCATGAGCGGTAGGTTTTTTTTGCTTTTAAAATTTTAGAAAAGTGATAATTGACGATATAGTCAGTAGTTTGAAATGTTTCACAACATGTGTTAATCTAATATGCAGTATAATATATTTAATAAGGAGAGAAAAATGAAAAAAGAAATAAATTTATTTAATAATATAAAAGAATTAATATATAATTCTGTTGAGAAATATGGAAATAAAATTGCTTTTACAACTAAAATAAAAAAGTCAGATAAAGTAGAATATAAAGAAATATCATATAATGAATTACTAGAAGATATAAATAACTTTGGAACAGCCTTATATAATTTAGGATTGGAAAATAGTAGAATTGCAATTGTTGGAAAAAATAGTTATGAATGGGCAATGGCTCATTTAACAAATTTATTGGGTGGAATTGTTTCGGTTCCGTTGGATAAAGGATTACAGCTAGAGGAATTACAAAATTCATTAATAAGAAGTAAAGTAGAAGCTGTTATATTTGACGATAAGCAAGTTGAAAATATACAAAAAATCAAAGAGAATAATAATACTAACATAAAGTATTATATATCTATGAGTAATTTAGAAGGATTTGAAAATGTTACAAATTTAATATTAGAAGGTAAAAAATTAATTGATAAAGGAGAAAAATCATACATAAATAAAAATATAGATTCTGATAAAATGGGAATATTGTTGTTTACATCTGGAACTACTTCAAAGTCTAAAGCTGTAATGCTATCTCAAAAAGGAATCGCAACCAATATATATGACATGCAATTAGTAGAAACTTTTTATACAACAGATGTTAATATAGCTTTTTTGCCATTTCATCATGTGTTTGGTTCAACTGGAATGCTGGTTATGTTAGCTTGTGGTGTAAAAACAGTATTTCCAGATGGATTAAAGTATGTTAAGAAAAATTTGAAGGAATATGGTGTATCTGTTTTTATAGGAGTGCCATTACTAATAGATAAAATATATGAGAATGTCCAGAAAGAAATAAAAAAACAAGGCAAAGAGAAAAAATTAAAAATTGGATTAAGGATTAGTAAGTTTTTGTTAAAAATTCACATAGATATTAGAAGGAAACTATTTAAAGATGTAATAGATGGATTGGGAGGAAAAATGAGGTTTATTATATCTGGTGGGGCGCCTTTAAATAAAGAAACTGCACAGCACTTCAAAGAACTTGGAATGCGTGTAGTTCAAGGCTATGGATTAACTGAAACTTCTCCAGTAATAGCTGCTGAAGGTGATAATTGTGTAAGGACAGGTTCAATAGGAAAGCCAATGAAACATGTAGAACTTGAAATTATAAACAAAGATGCTTCAGGAATAGGAGAAATTAGAGTAAAAGGTCCTAATGTAATGTTAGGATATTATGAAGACGAAGAAAAAACAAACGAGGTTTTGAAAGATGGATGGTTTTATACTGGAGACTTAGGGTATATAGATAAAAATGGTTTTATATTTATTACAGGAAGAAAAAAAGATATGATTGTTTTAAAAAACGGCAAGAAAGTTTTTCCAGAAGAATTAGAAATGATAATAAATAAATTAGAAGAAGTCGATGAATGCTTTGTATATGGAATTCCAAATGAAGAAGATGAAAATGATTTTAAATTATCTGTTAAAATTGTATATAATGAAGATGTTATAAAATATAAGTATGGAATTATTAGAGAAGAAGAGCTTCACAAAATATTATGGACAAAAATAAAAGAAATTAATAAAACATTACCACAATATAAATATATAAAGAATATGATTTTAACTAAAGAGCCTCTAATAAAGACAACTACGAATAAAATAAAAAGAAATGAGGAATTAAAAAAATTAAATATTAATATGTAAAGTGTTTAAACTGGCTATTATGTTGATAATAGTCAGCTTTTTTTGAGTAACCTATTGTAAAAATAGTATAAATAAAATATAATAAATGACAAAAGGAGCGATTGGTATGAAAAAAACAGCCTTAGTTTTGGAAGGCGGTGCCATGAGAAGCTTATATACATCTGGTGTTTTAGATATATTTATGGAAAATGATATAAAAGTAGATGCTTTAATTGGTGTATCTGCTGGTGCTTTAACTGGAGCAAATTATATATCAAAACAGATTGGAAGATCTGCTAAAATTAATATTGAATATTGTGATAATCCTAACTATATTGGAATAAAAGCATTAAAGGAAAGCAAAGGATGGTTTGGATTTGATTATTTATTTAATGAAATATCGAAAAACGAAGTACCATTTGATGAAGAAACCTTTAACAAAAATAACGAATGTAAATTTGTTGTTGGGGCAACTAATTGCAATACGGGAAAAACAGAATATTTTGAGAAAAGAGATTGGAAAAAAATAGAAAAAGTATTGCAAGCATCTTCTAGTATGCCATTAGTTTCAAATATGGTTGATATAAATGGTGGTAAATATTTAGATGGTGCAATAGAATGTAATATTCCAATAAAATGGGCTTTAGATAATGATTATGATAAAATTATTGTGGTTCTAACAAGAGATGAAACTTATGTTAAGAAGCCGATATCTAATAAAATGAAAAAAGCATATGCATTAGTATACAAGAAATATCCAGAATTAATAAAAACAATATATAATAGACCACAGAAATATAATGAATTGAGAGAAAAAATAAAGGAATTAGAAAAAACTGGAAGAATATTAGTATTAAAACCTAAAACTCCAATAAATATTGCAAGATTAGAAAAAGATAAGGAGAAACTAAAAAAATTATATGAAAATGGACGAAAAGAAACTAATGATAAATTGAAAGAAATTATTGAATATATAAAAAAATAGAAAGAAATAATATAAAATAAGTAGGAGAGAAAATTAATGATATCACAAATAATAGTTTTAATAATACTTATAGCGCTGAATGCCTATTTTGCGGCTACAGAAATAGCTTTTATAACATTAAATGACGCTAAAGTAGAAAAACAAGCAAAAGAGGGAAATAAAAAAGCAAAACAAATTCATAAAATGTTAAAGACACCAAGCAAATTTTTGGCAACTATACAAATTGGTATTACTTTAGCTGGATTTTTATCTAGTGCTTTTGCATCAAATACATTTGCTGATAAATTAGCACCAGTATTAAATAAATGGATGCCTATATTAAGTGTTGGAACATGGAATACAATAGCCATAATTTTAATAACAATAATACTATCATTTTTTACTTTAGTATTTGGAGAATTAGTTCCAAAAAGATTGGCAATGAAGTATTATGAGAAAATAGCATATAGTACAATTGGAATAATAAGAGTAATATCTATTGTAACAGCACCATTTGTTAAACTTTTAACAGTATCAACAAATGTTGTATCTAAAATTTTTGGAGTTTCAGAAAATGAAGAAGAAATTGTAACAGAAGAAGAAATAAAAATGATGGTTGATGAAGGAGAAGAAAAGGGAACAATACAAGAAGAAGAAAAAGAATTGATAAATAATGTTTTCGAGTTTAATGATACAGTTGCTTCAGAAATAATGACACATAGAACTGATATGTTTGCAATTGATGTGAATTCAGATATTGTAGACGAATTAAATGAACTAGATGAATATAAGTACAGTAGAATACCTGTTTATGAAGAAACTATAGATAATATTGTTGGAGTGTTATATGTTAAAGATTTATTGAAAGCTTTTGCAACAAAAAAACAAGTAAAAATAAAAGCATTATTAAGAAAAGCATATTTTGTTCCAGAGTCTAAACCGATAAATGAAATATTCAAAGATTTACAGATGAATCAAAAGCATATTGCTATTGTAGTTGATGAGTATGGCGGAACAGCAGGTTTAATAACAATGGAAGATATACTAGAAGAATTAGTAGGAAATATATTTGATGAATATGATGATGAGAAAGCTGATTATCAGAAAATAGATGAAAATACGTATTTAATAAGTGGTAGTGTTAGTTTACATGAATTAAAGAAAATATTAAATGTAGAAGTACCAGAAGGTGATTATGACACATTATCTGGATATCTTTTAGAGTTATTAGGAAAATTGCCAGAAGATGAAAACGATACAATAATAGAAACTGAAGCAGTTACTTATAAAATAGAAGATTATGAAGATAAAAGAATTATGTGGGTTAAAGCGTGCAAGAACAACATAAAAAAAGAAGATGAAGAAAACTAATTATATTTGTTATAAAGGAGAATTTTATGGAAAAGAAAACATTTAATCTTTTAATATTAGGTATGTTAGTAGTTTTAATAATAGTTGCGGTATTTAGTTGGATTACAATCACTAAACAGAAAGAAAAGGAAAAGCAGTTAAAAGATACTGTAGATGAAATACAAAATTCCTTAATAGATGTTGATAAAAAAGTTACACCTACACCAAAATTGAAACAATAATTAATATAAAAATTTATTATTAACCTTGCAAAAAAATGATTTGTGGGGTTGACTTTATGTATAGTGTTCTGTTATAATATTATAGTTAAAAAACACATAAAGCTAGTTTTAAATTTGTGCCTAAAATTAGAGGTGATTTAAAATGTTTGAAACTTTATGGAGGATAAAACAAAGAGGAGGAATTTAAAATGGCAGTAGTTGCAATGAAACAATTACTAGAAGCAGGTGTACATTTCGGACACCAAACTAGAAGATGGGAACCAAAAATGGCTGAATACATATTTCAAGCAAGAAATGGTATCCATATTATCGATTTACAAAAGACATCTAAAAAAATTGATGAAGCTTACAAATTTATGAAAGAACAAGCTGAAGAAGGAAAAACAGTTTTATTTGTAGGAACAAAAAAACAAGCTCAAGAATGCATAAAAGATGCAGCAATTAAGAGTGGTATGTACTATGTTGACCAAAGATGGTTAGGTGGAATGTTAACAAACTTTGGAACAATTAGAAAAAGAATAGACAGATTAAAGAAATTAGAAGAAATGGAACAAGATGGAACTTTTGATGTATTACCTAAAAAAGAAGTAATAAAATTAAAAGGAGAAATGGAAAAACTAGAGAAAAATTTAGGTGGTATTAAAGAAATGACAAAATTACCAGATGTAATGTTTATAGTTGATCCAAAAAAAGAGAGAATAGCAATATTAGAAGCTAGAAAATTAAATATACCTATAATAGGATTAATAGATACAAATTGCAATCCTGAAGATGTTGATTATCCAATTCCAGGAAATGATGATGCAATACGTGCTGTAAAATTAATTACAGATGTAATGGCAAATGCAATAATAGAAGGAAGACAAGGAGAAACAGCTGAAACTGTTTCTGAAGAAATTGCAGAAGCTGTTGAAAATGCAGAGCCTACAGATATTGAAGAAGTAGCTGCAGAAGAAACAACTCAAGAGTAATTATTTTGTTAAGTGAAATATATTAATTTATTGTACGGGCGAGCGATGCTCGTCTGTACTTTTCTTATTAAGAGATAACTTTTTAGTAATATTTATAAATAAAATATATAAGGAGGTATATCAAAATGATAACAGCAGAATTAGTAAAAGAACTAAGAGAAAAAACAGGTGCAGGAATGATGGACTGCAAAAAAGTTTTAACAGAAACAGACGGAGATATGGAAAAAGCAGCAGAATTATTAAGAGAAAGAGGAATTGCAAAAGCTGCAAAAAAATCAGATAGAATAGCAGCAGAAGGTTTAGTATATACATATGTAACAGATGATAAAAAAGTTGGTGCAGTTGTAGAAGTAAATGCAGAGACAGATTTCGTTGCTAAAAATGAAGAATTTAGAACATTTGTTGCAAATGTAGCTGAACAAATAGCAAAACAAAATCCAAAAGATGTTGAAGATTTATTAAATCAAAAATCAATACAAGAACCAGACAAAACAGTTGGAGAAGTTTTAACAAATAAAATTGCTACAATTGGAGAAAATATGTCTATAAGAAGATTTGCAAGATTCGAGACAACAGGACTTGTAGAAAGCTATGTACATGGAGATGGAAAAATAGGTGTATTAGTTAATCTAGAAGGTGGAGATAGTGAGCTTGCAAAAGATATTTGTATGCAAATAGCTGCTGCAAGACCAGAATATTTAAATAGAGAAGCAGTTCCTGCTGAAAAAGTAGAAAAAGAAATGGAAATATTAAAAGCACAAGCAATGAACGAAGGAAAGCCAGCTGAAATTGCTGAAAAAATGGTTCAAGGAAGAATTGGAAAATTTTATTCAGAAATATGTTTATTAGAGCAACCATTTGTAAAAGATCCAGATATGAAAGTTCAAAAATTAGTAGAAAGTAAAAATGCTAAAGTAATAGAATTTGCAAGATTTGAAAAAGGTGAAGGAATAGAGAAAAAACAAGAAAACTTTGCTGAAGAAGTTGCAAAACAAATAAAACAATAATTAATAGAATATTAAACAATAGGGGTTACATTTTTTTGCAGCCCCTATTGTTTAAAAGAATGGATTTGTTATGGTAGAAGAAAGTAATAAAAAAGTAACATATTTAATTGGTATAGTAATACTAGTTTTTATTTTAATTTGTATTAGTATTATTATAATAAAACGTTTTGCAAAGGCTCCGTATGATAAACCTACGATTCCAGAAGGTTTTTATTATGTTACAGGAGAATGGAATTCAGGCTATGTAATAAGCGATAGTAAAGAGGATGAAAATAACCCAAGTGGAAATAACGGCAACCAGTTTGTTTGGATTCCTGTAAAAGATATAAATTATTTTAAAAGAACTGTAAGTTTTGGAGATAAAATAGTAGAACCAAATTCTGGATACACAGAACCTAGCGAAAATGACACAGAATATAAAGAAATGGTGGATAGTGTAAAAAAATATGGTGGATTTTATATAGGAAGATATGAAACAGGAGATGCGGACTCGATAGAACTACGAACAAAGGCTACAGAAAATCATAGAGCTGTAATAAAGAGAGAAGCGATAGTATATAACTATATTGCTTGCGAGAATGGAGGTAATGATGCTATAACTATTGCTAAGTCTATGTATAAAGAATCAACATCCGTAAAAAGCACTTTGGTTTATGGAGTTCAATGGGATGCCGTTATGAATTTTGTTAAAGAAGAGGTTGATTTAACAAATTCAAATGAATGGGGAAATTACAAAGACAGTACAGGAAATGCTGAACCAAAATCAGCATTGCTTCAAACAACAGGAGCTAGTGAATATTGGGTGGCGAAAAATATTTATGATTTAGCAGGAAATGTTGGAGAATGGACAATGGAAAGCAATTTGGAAAGTATGAAGGTTGTAAGAGGTGGAGCTTATAATAATAATGGAGATACCAACGGATACCCTGTGGCTGGAAGATATGATAATTATCCAAGAAATACAAATAGAAATGTAGGATTTAGAATTGCATTATATATTAAATAAATATTATTAAAAATTTTCAAAAATTTCAATACTTAAAAAACATATAATTGGGAAAAATATATTCATAATAATAAATTAAAAATGAGGTTTATTATGAAGAATAAAAAAATAATTCCAATTATATGTTTTTTGTTAGTAACATTAATTTATGTTACAAATATTACTGCCATTCCCAACAATATAATATTATTAAAAAATGAGGAGTTAAATCTTGGAAATATAGCTGGAGTAACAGTAAATGTAAAAAATAATAAAGATTATACAGCCGTACAAACTGTCGCTGGAGCAAATGATAGTAGTTCTTCAAAAGAAGTTACATTACAATTAAGTTTATTTAATGCAATTCCTTTAAAAGATATTACAGTTAATGTTATTCCAACAACAACTGTAATACCTGTTGGAACTACTGTTGGTTTAAAATTATATACAAATGGAGTGCTTGTTGTAGGAAAAGCTGAAGTAAATGGTAGAAAACCATATGAAAAAACGGGGATTGAAGAGGGAGATATGATTGTTTCTTTAGATGAAAAAATCGTTACTTGTACAGCAGATTTAATAAAAAAAGTAAATGATTCAAAAGGAAGAGAGTTAAATGTTAAATATATAAGAGAAGGAAAAGAATATCAAACGGAAATAACGCCTATTCAAACTTCTAGCAATGAGTATAAACTTGGTTTGTGGGTAAGAGATGCAGCTGCAGGAGTTGGAACAATAACATATTATGAGCCTTCAACAGGAAATTTTGCTGCCTTGGGACATGGAATATTAGATATAGATACAGAAAAATTAATAACTATTGCAAAAGGTGAAATTGTAACGGCTAATATATTATCTATAATAAAAGGAGAAAAGGGAACACCAGGAGAAATTAGAGGAACGATTGCAAGTAATAATACAATAGGACAAGTTTCAAAGAATACAAATTTGGGGATATATGGTAAAATAAATGATGTGAGTCAACTAAATATAGCAACTTCTAATGAATTAGAAGTTGCTGTAAGAAATGAAATTAAAATAGGAAAAGCTGAAATAATATGTAGTTTAGAAAATGGTGTAAAAAACAGTTATGAAATACAAATAAAGAAAATATTTAAAAATAATAATACAGACAATAAAAGCATGTTAATAGAAGTAACAGATGAAAGATTATTAGAAAAAACTGGTGGAATAATACAAGGGATGAGCGGTTCACCAATAGTGCAGAACGGAAAATTTATAGGAGCTGTTACTCATGTGTTGGTAAATAACCCAAAGCAAGGATATGCAGTATTTGCAGATATGATGATAAAGGAAATGCGAAGCTTAAAGTAAAAAATATGCCTTTTAAAAAGGCATATTTTTTACTTTAAAGTTATAAATTCAATATCAGATTTTTTGTATTCTTCTGGTTTTAAACCAACTCTTGTTTTCATATATTGCAAGGTAAACATGAAGCCAATTAAAAAAGATATACCAAGTATTATTAAAGATTGCGCTGTTGTAAAATGGTCTATAATAAGTGAGGCAATCTGTAATATAATTGTGCTAAAAATGCTTATAACTAAAGATCTTGCAGAAAATATTTTGTTTCTAATATCTTTACTAGAAAAGCTATTTAAATATTTATCAATTAACGTATAATAAGGTCCCTTTACAATATAATGTATAGAAAAAATAATTAAAATAATAACTATAGAGCTAGAGTTATTAATTGTACCTATAATTCCGGCAGAAATAAATAATAAACACATACTCATACTGAAAAAAGCTAATGTTTTATTTCTAAATTTATTATGGAACCAGTCTTGCTTTTTTGAAGAAATACTTGCAATTATTTGGTATATTGCGGCGAAAATTCCAAAATATTGTGCAGGGACATTTAAATCAACAAAAAGGCTGCTTCTAAGTGTTGAAGAAATGTTTAATATACTATAAAACATTATAGAAAACAAAAGTAAAGCACGAAGCCTTCTTGATTTAAATATAAATTTAAAAGCGTATTTGGTATCTTGTATATATTCTTTTAAACCTTTAACAGAGTATTCTTCGTCGTTAGATTCTTGAGAATTTGGTTCTGTAACATTATCATCTTCAAAATTAAAGCAAATCAGAGCAGAAATTATCAAACAAGCTATACAAAAATACATAGGAAAATAAGCGTTTATTACAAAACTAAAACTTGCAATTATTGATGTTATCCCATCAAAAAAATACCATAGTGAAGCTCCCTTTGAGTCAATTTTTGCAAATATTTTTCCTTTATCACTACATTGTGGAATGGAACTATATAATAAAGGAGATTCACATAAATCCTTAAAACTATAGCCAAAAGCCATTACGAAAAAAGCAATAATAATGTGAGAGAAGTTAGCGGATATTATGACAATGTAAATACTAAGTGCAACTAAAATATTTCCTGTAATTAAACAAGTCTTGTTACCAAGTTTATCAAGAAGCATAATACAGAAAATTTGAACAAACATTTTGAAAAATATATAAAATGCATCTGCAGAAATTACTTGTGAAGCGGAAAATCCTTTTTCTTGAGTTAAAAATAAAAAGCTTATTGCGTAATAAAATAATAAATCCCATGAAAACATCTTATAAATTGGAAATAGTTTCATGTTTGTTTTAGACTTAAACATATTAACCTCCATCTTTTGTAAAGCAAAAATAATATCTTAATTTTACAAATAGATTATATAGGAAGTAAAAGTAAATTGCAAATAAATTTGACAAACAAATGAGATATTGATAATATATAAAAATAAAAGATAAACAACCGGAGGACTTAAATGATTTTATATCCAAAAAAGTATTTAAAAAATGTAAAAGAAATAACTATAGATTTTTTAAAACAAAATAATATAAAAGGATTAATATTAGATATAGATAATACATTAATAGACTTTGATAAGAATTTATTAGAAGGTGTTAATGAATGGTGTAAAAACAACAAGTTAAATGGTATAAAAATGTGTATAGTTTCTAACACAAATAAGGTAGAAAAGGTTAAAAAAGTCGCAAAAGAACTAGAAATACCATATATATTTTTTGCAAAGAAGCCATTTAAGAAGCGGATTTATTAAAGCAAAAAATATTTTAGAATTACCAGAAGAAAATATTGGAGTGGTAGGAGATCAAATATTTACTGATGTAATAGGTGCTAATAGGTGCAAAATGTATTCAATATTAACAGCACCTATTGATGAAAGAGATATAATAGCAACTAGAATAAAAAGACCACTTGAGAAACTTATAATAAAAAAATATTTAAAAAAACAAGGAGAGAATTTAAATGTATATTAATGATGTACACATTTTAATATATATAGTTTTTTTACTATTCGGAGCTTTAGTAGGGCAATTTGTAGAATGGATAAATACAAGAATAACCAAAAATAAAAAAGTATTTTCTAAAGAGATTGTCCAAATGTTCAAAGGAAAAATAAATTATTTTTCTATAATTTTAACAGCAATGTTATATATCATAACATTATATAGATTTGGAATACAAAATAATTTGTTAGAGAATTTAGAATTTATTAAATATATTTTACTAATTCCATTATTAATATCAATAATGATTATAGATTATAAGAAAAAAATAATTCCAAATAGATTAACACTTACTATTTTTGAAAGTGGAATTATATTTACATTTATGTATGCAATAAATAATTTATTTGTTGCTAGAGATTGCTTGCTAGGGGCTCTTGTAGGAACGGTTATTTTTTGGGTTATAGCATTACTTGGAAGATTTATTGCTGGAAAAGAAGCTATGGGCATGGGAGATATTAAGTTCTTAGCTGGATTAGGCTTATATTTCGGAACATCACTAACAATATCAATATCTATTATTTCGTTTATAATTGCTGGAATTATAAGTATTATAATGTTGATTTCAAAAAAGAAGAATAGTGAATACATGACTTTTGGACCTTGCATAAGCTTAGCAGCAATATTATGCATAATAATTCCAGAAAAAATGATAATATCTACATTATTAATAATATTTACACTTGGAAGATACAAAGCATAAAACTATTAAAATTTAGTCTAATAGGAGGAAATAGTATGAATTCTAAAATTAAATGTTTAAAAGAACAAATTAAAAGATTAAATCTAGAAGGAATGATTGTATCAAATCCAATCAATATTAGCTACTTAACAGGAATAGATTCAAAATCAGAGGGAGTTCTTCTTATAACTAGAAAAGAAGTTGTATATATAACAGATAGTAGATACATAGAAGCTGTAAAAAATGTCATAACTATAGATGATGAAATAATTGTAAATGATGTAAGAAATATATCACCAGAAGAATATGAGAATTTCTTTTTGTTCTGTGAAAATGTTGGCTTTGAAGAAGAGTATGTGACATATAGCGATTATAAAAAGATAATGCATACTTATAAAATAAATAATTTGGTAGAAACAGAAAGAATTATAGAAAAGCAAAGAGCTATAAAAACTAAAGAAGAAATAGAATTTACTAAAAAAGCATGTCAAATTACAGACGAATGTTTTATGTTTTTGTTAAATTTTATACAAAAGGGAATGACAGAAAAAGAAATTGCTTTAGAAATACAAAAATATTTTAGAGAAAATGGTGCAGATGATATATCTTTTGACCCAATAGTTGCATCAGGAAAAAATTCATCAATGCCACATGCAGTGCCAACAGATAAGTTAATCGAATCAGGAGATATTATAACAATAGATTTTGGATGCAAGTATAATGGGTATTGCTCAGATATGACCAGAACAATATTTGTAGACTATGTAAAAGAGGAATATAAGAAAGTATATGATTTAGTTTTAAAAAATCAAGAATTAACATTAAGAGAATATGCAGAAGGAAAGAACCCAAGAGTTATAACACAAATGGTAGTGAACGATTTTAAAATAAACAATTATGAATTAGTTCATGGGTTAGGACATGGAACAGGTCTTGAAATACATGAGTTACCATTTGTAAATAGCAGAAATGAGAATGTGTTAAAAGAAAATATGATAGTAACAGATGAACCTGGTATATATATTCCTGGAAAGTTTGGAGTAAGGATAGAAGATACTGTTTTAATAGGAAAAGCTGAAGGAGAAACATTAACAAAATCTGATAAAGGATATTTAATTATATAGATAGAAATTATAACCTGTGGCAAATTTAATTAAAGTACTTGCTTTTTGCGGTATTCTATAGTAAAATATAACAGTTAGAGAAAATAAAAGTAATGGAGGAATTTTTATGGCAGAAGTATATATGGCTGGAGATGTAAGAAATGGAACAACATTTGAACTAGATGGTTCAGTGTATAAAGTTGTTGAATTTCAACATGTAAAACCAGGAAAAGGAGCAGCTTTTGTAAGAACAAAATTAAAAAATGTAATAAACGGATCTGTATTAGAGAGAACATTTAACCCATCAGAAAAATTACAAGGTGCAGAAATAGAAAAGAAAGAAATGCAATATTTATATGCAGATGGAGATTTATATTATTTCATGGATAATGAAACATATGAACAAACTCCATTAAATAAATCTGATTTAGGAGATACATTAAAATATTTAAAAGAAAATATGAATGTAAAAATATTATCTTTTAAAGGTAATGTATTTGCAGTAGAACCACCAATATTTGTAGAGTTAGAAGTAAAATATACAGAACCAGGATTTAGTGGAAACACATCTACTGGAGCAACAAAACCAGCAGAATTGGAAACAGGATATTCAATAAATGTTCCATTGTTTGTAAATACAGGTGATATTATTAGAATAGATACACGTACTGGTGAATACATGGAAAGAATTTAGTGTAATTTAAAAATATGGTTCGATGTTATCGTCGAACCAAATTGTTTTTGTATGGAGGTATAAAATGGCAGATATAACAGAAAAATGTAAACAAATTATTCAAGAATTAGAAAACAATATTAAAGATTCTAATGATTTAGAATTTGCTAAAGTTCAAGTGTATGGATTGTTAGAAGCTTTTCTACAAGAAATAGAAGTGATTCAAGAAGTTGCTGAAAAAAGAATTGATAGAGTAATTCAAAACCAAGCTGAATTGGATAAAAGATTGTCTACAATAGAAAAAGATATTTACGAAGAAGAGGGAGATTTTGAATTAGTTTGTCCATATTGCAATCATGAATTTTTAGTAGATTATGATGAATTAAAAAATGAAGTAGTATGTCCAGAATGCAATAATACAATCGAATTAGATTGGAATGAAGAACATCACTGTTCTTGTTGCCACGATGATTGCGATGATGATTGCAATTGCGGAGAATGTGACGACGATGATTGCGAAAATGATGACGACGACATGTAGTTCATATAAATTAAAGGATTGACGGCTTTGCCGTCTTTTTTTAATGCAAAATGTAAGTGAGAACCCGTTGTAACTCCGTTGGTAGGATTTCCGTTTAAATCTTTATAAGGATTATTTGGTACATTATATACATTTTTTGGACCTACAGTGGCTATTGTATACCCAGGTAATATGAATTGACCAGGTTGAACAAGAAATATAGGTGAAACATGACAGTATATAGAAGAAAATTCATTATTTTCAATAATTATAGTGTATCCACCAGAACCGTTAAAACCGGTATAAGATACGGTTCCAGAAATACTTGCAACAATAGGAGTACCGTTCAGGAGCGGCAATATCTAATCCGGTATGAAATGAAGACGCTCCGATAAACAGGAGATTTTCTAATTCCAAAATATGAAGTTATAGTGCTAATACCGTGGAATTGGCCAACAAAATTCGGAATTAATATTAGACGAAAAATCGATATCTAGTTTAGGGTTAATTATATAAATAATTGAAAAACATAGAAATATGAAGATAATAAACAATAATAAAAAATAAGAATATAAAGAATGAGGATATTTAAACAAGAAAAACACATCCTTTGAAATAAAATATTGAAACCGAAAATATAAAGATAAAAGATAATAGAATATAAAAAAATTGCCTAAGGCAACTTTTGCGTGGCAGGGGTAGAAGGATTCGAACCCTCACAGGCGGTTTTGGAGACCGATGTGCTACCATTGACACTATACCCCTATGAATAAAAATTAAATTAAGAAAAATACTAACTAAGTATACTATGTTTTAGAAAAAATATCAAGAGAAAAATAAAAAAACACAAAAAAAGTAAAAAATTTACTGTAAACTATTTGCATTTTTGTTTTTTATGATATAATAGAAAAGCATTTTGAAAAAGTTTTCAAATAAATTTTATATAAAACTTAAGGAGGTTTTTTTATGAGTCAAAAGTATGTATACCTTTTTAGCGAAGGTAATGCAAAAATGCGTGAATTACTTGGAGGTAAAGGTGCTAACTTAGCAGAAATGACAAGCTTAGGATTACCAATTCCACAAGGATTTACAGTTACTACAGAAGCTTGTACACAATACTATACTGATGGAGAAAAGATTTCTGATGAAATCCAAAGTCAAATTGATGCAGCTTTAGTAAAATTAGAAGAAATTACAGGTAAAAAATTAGGAGATGAAACAAATCCTTTATTAGTATCTGTTCGTTCAGGAGCAAGAGTTTCTATGCCTGGTATGATGGATACAGTATTAAATTTAGGATTAAACGACAAAGTATTACCAACAATAGCTGCAAAAAATGAAAGATTTGCTTATGACAGTTACAGAAGATTTATTCAAATGTTCAGTGACGTTGTTATGGAAATACCAAAGCCATTATTTGAAAATGCTATAGATGAAATGAAGGCTAAAAGAGGAGTTAAGTTAGATACAGAATTGACAGCATCTGACTTAAAAGAATTAGTAGAAATATTTAAAGGAATATATAAAGAACAAAAGGGTGTTGAATTCCCACAAGATTCAAAAGTTCAATTAAATGAAGCTATTAAAGCAGTATTTAGAAGTTGGAACAACCCAAGAGCTATAACATATAGAAGATTAAACGATATACCAGGAGATTGGGGAACAGCAGTAAATGTTCAACAAATGGTTTTCGGAAATATGGGAGATGATTGTGGAACAGGTGTTGCTTTCACAAGAAACCCAGCTACAGGAGAAAATAAATTATTTGGTGAATATTTAATGAATGCACAAGGTGAAGACGTTGTTGCAGGAATAAGAACACCACAACCAATAGACACATTAAAAACAACAAATGCACAAGCATACGAAGATTTCGTAACATATTCAAACAAGTTAGAGAAATACTTTAAAGATATGCAAGACTTAGAGTTTACAATTGAAAGTGGAAAATTATACATTCTTCAAACAAGAAACGGAAAAAGAACAGCAAATGCAGCATTAAAAATAGCTGTAGATTTAGTTTCTGAAGGAATGATAGATGAAAAAGAAGCAGTATTAAGAGTAGAACCAAAACAATTAGATCAATTATTACATCCAAACTTTAATGCAGATGCCTTAAAAGCCGCAAAAGTAGTTGCAAAAGGTTTAGCTGCATCTCCAGGTGCTGCAACAGGTAAAGTTGTATTTACAGCAGACAGAGCTGTTGAATTACACAAAGCAGGAGAAAAAGATTTAGTCTTAGTAAGACTTGAAACATCACCAGAAGATATTGAAGGAATGGTTGTATGTAATGGTGTTTTAACAGTAAGAGGAGGAATGACATCACATGCTGCTGTTGTTGCTCGTGGTATGGGTACTTGCTGTGTTGCTGGATGTGGCGACATAGTTGTTAACGAAGAAGAAAAATATTTTACATTACCAGACGGAAGAAAGATTACTGAAGGTGAATATATTTCATTAGATGGTTCTACAGGTAATGTATATGGAGAAAAAGTAGAAACAGTTGATGCAACAGTTTCTGGAAACTTTGCAACATTAATGGGATGGGCTGATAAATATAGACAATTAAAAGTTAGAACAAATGCTGATACTCCAATAGATGCAAAACATGCATATGATTTCGGAGCAGAGGGTATTGGACTATGTAGAACAGAGCATATGTTCTTTGCGCCAGATAGAATAGCTGCAATAAGAGAAATGATAGTTTCTAAAACACCAGAGCAAAGAGCAAAAGCTTTAGCAAAAATATTACCAATGCAAAGAGGAGATTTTGAAGGATTATATAGAGAAATGAAAGGTTACCCAGTAACTATAAGATTCTTAGATCCACCTTTACATGAATTTGTTCCTCACGAGGATGCTGATATAGCAGCATTAGCTAGTGATATGGGATTAACATTTGAAGAATTAAAAAATATTGTAGAAGGATTACATGAATTTAACCCTATGATGGGACATCGTGGATGTCGTCTTGCTGTAACATATCCTGAAATTGCAGAAATGCAAACAAGAGCTGTTATAGAAGCAGCAATAAATGTAAATAAAGAAGGAATGAATGTTGTTCCTGAAATAATGATTCCATTAGTTGGAGAAGTTAAAGAATTAAAATATGTAAAAGATATAGTTTGTAAAACAGCTGATGCAGTAATTGCTGAAAATGGTGTTACATTAGAATACCATGTAGGTACAATGATAGAAATACCAAGAGCAGCTTTAACAGCAGATGAAATTGCAAAAGAAGCTGAATTCTTCTCATTTGGAACAAATGATTTAACACAAATGACATTCGGATTTAGCCGTGATGATGCTGGTAAATTCTTAGGAGATTATTATGATAAGAAAATATATGAATTTGATCCTTTTGCAAAATTAGATCAAACAGGTGTTGGAAAATTAGTTGAAATGGCAGCTAAATTAGGAAGACAAACAAGACCAAATATCAAACTTGGAATATGTGGAGAGCACGGTGGAGATCCATCTTCTGTAGAATTCTGTCATAAAGTAGGATTAACATATGTATCTTGTTCACCATTTAGAGTTCCAATCGCAAGATTAGCAGCAGCACAAGCAGCAATTAAATACCCAAGAGCATAAGATGAAATTATTGTTATATAATTATAATATTATATATAATATGTGTAGAGAGTCGACGTAACCGTCGACCCATATTAAAAAATGCACAGTAAAATAAGGAGGAAAAAAATGAAAAAATCAACAAAAATTATTATTGCAGTAGTATCTGTTCTAGCAGTAGCAGCAATAGTTTTTGCAGTGTTATTTTTTGCAACAGATTTATTTAAAACAAAAAATCCAAAGAAGGGATTTTATGAGTCTTTAGATAAGGTTGCAACAAGTGAAGTTAGCTATTCAGATGTATTAGCTGGTTTGAAAAAAGTAGGAAGTCAATCATACGAAGGAAAAGGAAAAATGTCAATGAACATTGAACTTGGAAGTATGATTTCTAACGAACAATACGAAAATATAGTTAAAGTATTAAATGCAGCAGAAATAAACTATGTAACGCAAATTGAAGCAGACCAACCAACTACATATACAACAATGAATCTTAAATATGATGGTAAAGATTTAGGAACAGCAGAATTAATTGTAGACAGTGAAAAAATTGGTTTAAAAGTAAAAGAAATAACAGATAAGTACTTAACAATGTCAATAGAAGACATAATGGAGGAATTAAAATTAGATGTTGATACATCAATAAAATTAAATTCAACAGATATAGAATTAAGCGAACTTATAGATTTATTAGATGTTAGTGATAGTGAAATAAAAAGAATAACAGACAGATATAAAAAAGTATTAGAAGATGTTATACCAGAAAGTAACTATTCTAGTACAAAAGAGAAGATAACAGTAAATGGAAAAGAAATTAATGCTACAGCTTATAGCGTAAAAATTTCTGAAAAAGATTTGACAAAATTGGCAACTAAGATGTTAGAATCTTTAAAAGAAGATGACAGCACAATTGATTTAATACAAGAAAAAGTAAACAAAATAATGAGTTTAACAGGTCAAAGTACAATGAAGTTAACAAAATCTCAAATTAAATCTGCTATTGAAGCTGGAATGTCTGAAATATCAGATTCTAATGAATTAAATGGTAAAGAAGTTAAAATAACTGTATATGAAAACAAAGATGAAATAGTTAGGGTTCAATTTGAAGTAGGCGATGATGCTATTATTATAGATTCACAAAAAGATGGAAACACTACAAATATGGCATTAAAAGCAAAAACAGATGGAACAGAAATGAATATAATGAATGTTGAATCTACAAAAAAAGGAGATAACAAATATTCAACAAAATTATCTACAGATATAGAAGGTATGAAAATAGAAATAACTATGGACACAGAAACAGCAGATTCAACTTCAAAAATAAATGCTAAAATATATGTTGATGTACAAAGCATGATAAAAGCAACATTAAATATAGAAGAAGAAATAGCATACAAATCTGTTAATGTTGAAAAATTATCATCAAGAAACACAATTGATGTAAATTCAATGACATCTACTGAGCAAAAAGAACTTACAGCAGGTTTATTAAAATATATGGATAGCCATATGGATGTAATAAAAGAAATTGCAACAACATTAGGATATGAAGATGAAATAGCTCAAATAGCAACACAATTAAATGCATTAAAAAGTTCATCAACAACACAAACAGTAAATACAACTGATACAACATCTGATGATACTGATGCAGAAGAATAATATTTGAAAATTTTAAGAACACACATATATGTGTGTTCTTTTTTTTTAAATATAATTTTTTTGCATTTTAAAAGTTGAAAAAAGGAGTATAATAGTATATAGTATAATATCATAGTGGAATCGATAATAATAAAAGGAGCAATAAACTAATGAAGAAGAGAGTGATATTAGCAACAATTGTTGTATTAATAGGATTGAGCATATTGACTTTAGTTTTAAATAAAACTGACAAAATATCAAAAACAGTGGAAGAGGAAGCAAAAGCACAATATATAAGTACAATAGGAAATGAAACGTTTGATATAACAAATGCTGTAACTATAAATGCAAATGTTCCAACAGTAACAGCGGGAATGATACCAGTAAAATTTGATGGAAACTATTGGCAAATAACAACAAAAGATGATACGGATTGGTATGATTATTCTAATAAAAAGCCAGCATATGTAATGTTAAATGATGGTGTGTATCAGAGTGAAGTAATTCAAAATATGACTGGCAAAAAGCTAGCAACGGAGAATATAGGTGCACAAATAAAGAATAATGAATTAGGGACAATATATATGTGGATACCACGTTTTGCATATAATGATATTGGAGATATAGTATATATAAAGCAAAATTATGTTGTGGCAGGTTCTTGGACTATGCCTGAAATGTTTATATACGAAACAGCAAAAAAAGATTTTGATTTTGCAGGTATATGGATAGAGTATAACGTGCTTGCAGATGATAAAGCTGTAACAAATAAAGTAAATCAAATAAGTAAAGAAGAAGGAATATATGGTTTATTGGCAAATGCTAATTCTAAGGAATTAACTGCAACAGAGCAAAGTGCAGTGCAAAAGTATATTGCAAATGTTGGATTTTTAAATGAACCAATAATAGATGTTACAAACATTAATAGAACTATATTAAGAATAACAAATACAAACTATGTATCTGCAATAAAAGGAACAGCTTCATATGATAGTGTAGCAGAAAATATAAAAATAGAAGTAACATATAATGCAAATGATATTTTAAAAATAGTTGATAAAAAAGGAAATGTTTTAAGTAATAATTCTTTAATAGCAGATACAGCAAATGAGCCAATAGGAAATGGAACATATACATTTTATGTAATAGATGTTCAAGGAAATATAAGGAAAATAACAACAAAGATATCAGGATTAAAAGTATATGTAATACCTGACTTAGAAACATTGAAAGCATTTAGAGATAAGGTAAATTCAGGTTCAACATTTAGTGGATATAAAGTGTATCAAACAGCAGATATAGTTATAGATGAAGTATGGGTTCCTATTGGAAATAATAAGTTAAATTCTAGCACAAAAAAATATAATGCGTTTTCAGGAACTTATGATGGATTAGAACATACAATTAGCAATTTATATTTTGAAAAAATAGATGATTTAGTAAATAATTTGAATAAATTAGAAGATAGAGGAGATTATTATGGGCTATTCGGATATGTGAATGGTGGAACTATCAAGAATTTAACTGTGTTAGGTAAAAAAGGAGAATTTGTGCTTGGATATCAATATGTGGGGGCAATTGCAGGGTGCATAGATAAATCAACTGTATATAATTGCTTTGTTGATAATATCACTATACAAGGACATGCAAAAATTGGAGGAATTGTAGGTGGAGCACTTTATGAAAGTTCTATAGAAAATTGCGGAAGCAATGCTATAATTAGTGGATATAAAAGACCAAGTACACAGATAGGTGGTATAGTTGGAGAAGATATATCCGGAATTACAATAAAAAAATGCTTTAATACAGGAAAAATAGTGGGAGCATATTATGTTGGAGGAATTGTAGGTTATGGAAACAATTCCAAAACAGTTATTGATAATTGTTATAATACTGGAATGATTGAGGTAACCTATGGAAATGCTGGTGGAATAGGAGGAAATAATATTTTTAAAATTACTAATTGTTATAATTTGGGAACTGTTACAACTAGAACAACAGTATATAATGCCAATCTCTATATAGGAGGAATTTATGGCGGCCAAGCAAGTAGTAAGGTTATAATAAAAAATTGTTATAATGCTGGAAATGTAATTAATAAAGTGGATTCTGCTTATCGTATTGCAGGAATTGCTTATGCTGGAACTATTAGTAATTGTTATAATTACGGAAATATAACCGGAGCAGGAACTAATATAAGTGGAATAGGAGGAACGACTGTAACAGATTGTTTTAATGCAGGCGAAGTACAATCAACAAAATCTACAACATCTAATGTATATGTTGCTGGAATAACTTGCCAAGGAAATGTAACAAATTGTTATAATGCTGGAGATGTACACAGTTTAAATACATCCAATGGCAAAACAATAGGAGGAATTACAGCATTAACAAGTAGTGTTAGTAATTGTTATAATATTGGAAATATATCTGGATATAGAGAAATTGGTGGCATTATAGGAAATCAAGATTCAACAACATCATACTATATAAATAATTCATATAATACAGGTACAGTTACTGGTAATACTGGATATGCAGGAGCAATAACTGGTTATTCTTCAACAGCTACTCTTCCAACAATGAATTTAAACTATTATTTAACTGGAACAGCAATATATGGAAATGGTAGGCAAAAAAATAATACTAATGCAGAAAGCTTGTCAGAAGCAAATATGAAAGATGGAACAATGTTAACAAATTTGGGAGAAAAATATAAGGAAGATTTTGCAAATAACATAAATAATGGATTGCCAATTTTGACTTGGCAAACAGGAAATGATAACTTGAATTTAATAAATGGGGATTCAGCTTTTATAGAAGATACAAATAATATAAATAATGGTTATCCAATACTTGCTTGGCAGTAGTTTAGGTATAAAAAATATTGCATAAATATTGACTTTTTTGTTAAAAATATGTAAAATATATATTATTCATAGTGAATATTTTGCGATAATATAAAGTAAAAAACAATTAAGGCACTGTTTAACAGAGAATAAATGCCAAGGCTGGAAGCATTTAAAATAAGCTTAATTGTGAAACATACTTTAGAGCAAGTGTAATAAAGTGGAGAAAGTTTATTTTTCTCAAATAGGGTGGCACCGCGGAAGATATGTAATCCTTCGTCCCTGTATGTATGTACAAGGATTGAAGGATTTTTTGTATATACAAAAAAAGTGTAAAGTTTGCAAATGACTATAATTTATTGCTGTTATGCAAATTGTTAACACACAAAATTCAAAAGGGGGTTAAAAAATGAATGAGTACAGAACACACAATTGTGGAGAGTTAAGAGCAGAAAATGTTGGACAAACAGTAAAATTAGCAGGTTGGGTTCAATCTGTAAGAGACTTAGGTGGGGTTGTTTTCCTTGATTTAAGAGATCAATATGGTATAACGCAAATAGTTACATCAGGGGATGATAAAAAAGTTGATGAAGTACAAAGAATACCAGTTGAATCAACGATATCAATAACAGGAAAAGTTAGAAAAAGAGCTGATGAAACAATAAACAAAAATCTTGCAACAGGTGAAATAGAAGTGTTTATTGATACAGTAGAAATTTTAGGTAAAAGAACAAAAAATCTTCCATTTGCTGTAAATGAAGAAAAAGATGTAAGAGAGGATTTAAGATTACAATATAGATTTTTAGATTTACGTTCAGAAAAATTAAAACAAAACATATTACTAAGAGCAAAAATATTACAATTTTTAAGAAATCAAATGATAGAGAGAGGATTTACAGAAGTACAAACACCAGTACTTACAAGTTCATCTCCAGAAGGCGCAAGAGATTATTTAGTACCAAGTAGAGTACATCCAGGTAAATTTTATGCATTACCACAAGCGCCACAACAATTTAAACAATTATTAATGGTTTCAGGTATAGATAAATATTTCCAAATAGCACCATGTTTTAGAGATGAAGATGCAAGAGCAGATAGAGCACCGGGAGAATTTTATCAACTAGATATGGAAATGGCTTTTGCAACACAAGAAGATGTATTTAATATAATGGAAAAAGTTATGTACAATACTTTTACAGAGTTTTCTGATAAAAAAGTTGCAGAATACCCATTCCCACGTATTTCATATAATGAGGCTATGTTAAAATATGGTTCAGATAAACCAGATTTAAGAAATCCATTAATTATTGAAGATGTAACAGATATATTCCAAAAAGTTGAATTTAATGCATTTAAAGGAAAAATAGTAAGAGTAATAGCAACACATAATGTAAAAGACTGTCCAAGAAGTTTCTTTGATGGAATGACAGATTTTGCAATTAGCGAATGTGGTGCTAAAGGATTAGCTTGGTTAAGAGTAAATGATGATAGAACTTTCCAAGGACCAATTGCTAAATTTATAGATGATGAATCTAGAGAAGAATTGTTAAAAAGAACATCTTCAAATGCAGGAGATGCAATATTCTTTATAGCAGAACAAAAAGGTGTAGTTGAAACATTAGCAGGACAAATAAGAACAGAATTAGGAAATAGACTAAACTTATTAGAAAAAGATGTGTTTAAATTCTGTTGGATAGTAGATTTTCCAATGTATGAGATAGAGGAAGGACAAATAGCATTTAGTCATAACCCATTTTCAATGCCACAAGGTGGTTTAGAAGCATTAAACACAAAAGATCCATTAGATATACTTGCGTATCAATATGATATAGTATGCAATGGTATAGAATTATCATCTGGAGCTGTTAGAAATCATGATCCAGAGATTATGATAAAGGCATTTGAAATAGCAGGTTATACTAAAGAACATATTGAAAAGAAATTTCCAGCTTTATTTAATGCTTTCCATTATGGAGCACCACCACATGCAGGTATTGCACCAGGTGTAGATAGAATGATAATGTTAATAACTGAAGAACCAAGCATAAGAGAAGTAATTGCATTTCCAATGAATAGTAAAGCACAAGATTTATTAATGGGAGCTCCTGGAGAAGTTACTGATAAACAGTTGAGAGAAGTTCATATAAAGGTAGATGTAAAAGAAAACAAGTAAAATTTCTTAATGGTATTGCAAAGTATAAATAAATATAATATAATAAGTTTGTTTTTTAGTGTAATATACTACTAACAAGTTGCATGCTTGTTAGTAGTCATAATTTAAACTATACACTATATATTAAAAAGGGAGGAAATTTAAAATGGAAAAAGTATTAGACATATTAAAAGGTCTATTAGCAGGATTTGTAGAATTAATAATGCATCCTGTATCAAAAGTAACAGAAACAGTTCAAAAAGAAGATATAAAGAAAGGTGCAATAAAGGCAGTTATATTAGCAGCTGTGTTAGCAGTAGTAAACGTATTATCAAGAATCAGAATAATACATATATTTATAACAACAAGCAAAGCAAAAGATTCTGCAATGGATGATTTAAACGCTTTTGTTACAATATTAAAAATGTTTGGAATATACTTATTGATAATTGCTGCAATAGCATTAGTATTATTCATTATTTCAAAATTAGTAAAAGATCAAAAATCATTCCCATATACATTATCAATGACAGTTAATTCAGGAATTGTATATACAGTTGGTGCTACATTAGGATTAATATTATCATTCTGGACACCATTATCAATATTAGTAATTTCTATAGCAGCTTTACATTCAGGACTAACATTATTAGTATCTTTTATGAGTTCATTAGCAAATGTAGATACAGACAGATTAATATTAGTAGCTGTAGTTGTATTAGCAATTGTTGCTATAGTAGTTGCAATTATTAGCATGATAAAAGACGATGTAAAATTAAGTAGTTATGCAGATAGCAAATATTCAGAAATGACAAAAGATAGTAAATATCACACAGTAGAATATCAAATGACTAGTGCTTTATCTAGTTTATCAGATGCACTTAGCAGCTCAACTGATTCATTAAGTTCATTAAGCAATTTATTTTAGAAATAAAATATAAAAAATAAACCACTATAGGTGGTTTATTTTTTATGCATTTTAATATATAATATAGTACAAGTTTGGAGGATAACAATGGTAGCAGAAATAATAGTAAATAGTACAGCAAAGCAATTAAATAAAACATTTGACTATATAATACCTGAATTTATGGAAAACAAAGTAAAAGTAGGTAGTAGAGTTTTTGTTCCATTTGGAAGAATCAAAAAACAGGAAGGATTTGTTATAGAAATAAAAGAAAAATCGCAATTTGCAAATAAGGAAATTATAGAAGTTGAAGATTCAATACTATCACTAGAGAAAGTAAATCTTGCAAAATTAATGGCAAGAAAATATTTTTGCAATATGTCAGATTGCGTTAAACTTATGCTACCTCCAGGAACATCAACGAAAAATGTTAATAATAGAGCCAAGGAGAAAATGGCGAATTTTGTATATTTGAGAAAAACTATAGAACAAATAAATTTAGATATAGAAAATAGAGTTATAAAAAGTGCAAAACAAATAAGAGAATTAGATTTTTTAAAAAAGAATGATGGTATATATATTATGGATTTAGAAAATTTGGCGGATACAACAAGAGCTATAACAAAAATACTAGAAAAGAACGGGTACATAGAAATAGTAGAAAAGCCAATTGAGCGAAATCCATTTGTAAATAAAAAAGTTCCAATAGATTCAGAATTAGAACTAAATGAAGAACAAAAGGATAGTTTTGATAGAGTTAAAACTTCTATAGAAAGAGGAGAGTATAAAGAATTTTTATTATATGGTGTTACTGGTTCACGGAAAAACTGAAGTTTATATGCAGTTAATAAAAAATGTATTAGACAGAGGTAAAACGGCAATAATGTTGGTTCCTGAGATTTCATTAACCCCACAAATGGTAAATAGATTTTTTGCTAGATTTGGAGATTGTATATCGGTTTTGCATAGTAAACTTATGTTAGGTGAAAGATATGATCAATGGCAAAAAGTAAAAGAAGGAAAATCTAAAATATTAATAGGAGCAAGATCTGCAATTTTTGCACCAATGGAGAATCTAGGTCTTGTTATAATAGATGAAGAGCATGATTCTTCATATAAATCTGATTCAACACCAAGATATAATGCTAAAGAAATAGCTAGATATATATGTAAAAAGAATAATATCCCATTGGTATTAGGAAGCGCAACACCAGATATAGATACATTTTATAAAACTCAGATAAAAAAAATAGAATTATTGAAACTATCTAAAAGGGCTAATAATTCATTGTTACCAGAAGTACAAATTGTGGATTTGAAACAAGAACTGGCACAAGGAAACAGATCAATGATTAGTAGTGTCTTAAAAGATAGGATAGAAAAAACTTTAAAGGAAAAAAATCAAGTAATATTATTTTTGAATCGTAGAGGGTATTCAACATTTGTTATGTGTAGAGAGTGCGGATATACGGCTAAGTGTAAGAATTGCAATATTAGTTTAACATATCATATGACTGAAAACAAATTAAAATGTCATTATTGTGGTTATGAAACTAGAGTGTTTAATATATGTCCTGCGTGTGGAAGTAAGAAAGTAAAATATTTTGGAACAGGAACACAAAAGTTAGAAGCAGAAATAAAAACTTTATTTCCAGAGGCTTCAACAATAAGAATGGATATAGATACAGTTACGAAGAAAAATTCACATGAAGAAATTCTAGAAAAGTTTAAAAATGAAAATATAGATATTTTGATAGGAACTCAGATGGTGGTAAAAGGACATCATTTTCCAAATGTTACATTGGTAGGAGTTATAGCTGCGGATGGAAGTTTGAATATTGATGATTATAGAGCAAGTGAAAGAACGTTTCAAATACTTACTCAAGTAGAAGGAAGAGCTGGAAGAGGAAATAAAACTGGAGAAGTAATTGTACAAACGTATAATCCGGATAATTTTAGTATTCAATGTGCTAAAGAGCAAGATTATGATATGTTTTATGAATCTGAGATTATATTAAGAGAAAAATTAAAATATCCACCATTTAGTGATATTATATTGTTTAATATTACATCATTAAACGAAACTGATGTAGAAAAATCAGCGTTATATATATATAAAACATTATTAAAAAATGCAGAAAATAGAATGATAATATATAAACCAATGCCATCTCCTATAAGTAAGATAAAAAATAAATACAGATGGAGAATAATAGCAAAATGCAAATTTAATAATGGTATTATAGATGTAGTAAACAAAAGCTTAGAAGCATATTATAAGTGCAGAAATTTGAAAGCTAATATAGTGGTTGATGTAAATCCTACTAGTATGACATAAATCTTGCAAATAAGAGCATTTTAATATATAATAAAAGTCTAATGTAATGAATAAAAAGGAGGAAATGATATTATGGCTATACGAACAATCAGATTATCAGGAGATGAAATATTAAGAAAAAAGACTAAAGAAGTTGATGAAATAGATGAAAAAATAGTAGAGCTAGTAAATGATATGATAGAGACTATGCATAAATATAATGGGGTAGGTTTAGCTGCTCCTCAAGTTGGAATATTAAAAAGAATAGCTGTAATAGATTTATATGAAGAAGGAGATGGGCCTGTAACTTTAATAAATCCATATATAATAAAAGAAGAAGGAAAACAGACAGTTGATGAAGGATGCTTAAGTTTTCCAAATCAATTTGCAAAAATAGTAAGACCTAAAAAAGTAGTTGTTGAAGCTTTAGACATAAATGGTAAAAAAATTAAAATAGAAGCAGAAGGACTATTTGCACAAGCTATATCACATGAAGTTGATCACTTGAATGGAGAAGTGTTTATAGATAAAATAATACCAGGAACATTAGAAACATATAATCCTGAAGAAAATAGTGACAACAAAAAGAAAAAATAGTATTAATGTTAATTGCTAAGGAGGATAGGTACAAGATGAATATTGTATTTATGGGAAGTCCAGATTTTGCAAGAGAATCTTTAAAAGCTTTATATGAAGCTAAAAATAATATAATGGCTGTTGTGACAACCGTAGACAAACCTAAAGGAAGAGGTATGAAATTACAACCAACGCCAGTAAAAGAATATGCTTTAGAAAAAGGTTTAAAATTATATCAACCAGAACAAATAAAAAATAATGAAGAATTTATACAAGAAATAAGAAATTTGAATCCGGAAGTTATATGCGTAGTTGCATATGGAAAAATATTACCTAAAGAAATTCTAGATATACCTAAATACGGCTGTATAAATGTTCATCCATCTCTTTTGCCACAATATAGAGGTTCAACTCCAATACAAACTGCTATAATAAATGGAGACAGCAAAACTGGAGTTACAACAATGTATATGGATGAGGGTTGGGATTCTGGTGATATAATTTTACAAGAAAAAATTGATATCGAAGAAAATCAAACTGCGGGAGAAATATGGGATGTTTTAGCTGTAAAAGGAGCAAATCTTTTAGTAGAGACAATAAAACAAATTGGATTAGGAGTTGCTCCAAGAACAAAGCAAGGAGAAAATTATACAGTAACACAAAAACTGGATAAAGCTATTTCGAAAATCGATTGGGAAAATACAAGTGCAGTTCAAATAAAAAATTTGTCTAGAGGATTAAACCCTATTATGGGAATTTATGCAATATTAAATGGTAAAAAAATAAAGTTTTGGAATATAGATTCGCTAACAATAGATGAATTTGTAAGTAAGTTTACGGAATTTGCAAATTATAAGAAAAAGTTGGAGTATGAAGTGGCACCTGGAGTTGTTATATATGTTGATTATAAGGAAGCAATATATATTAAAGCAAAAGATGGAATAATAAAAGTAAATGAAATACAAGGCGAAAATGCAAAAAAAATGGCTACTACAGAATTCTTAAAGGGAAACAAAATAGAGGTAGCAGAAACTTTTGAATAAATAAAAAAAACAGTTGTAAAATTGTTAATTAATTGATATACTTATAAAACAATGATAGCAAAAATAAAAACAATATATTTATATTAATAAATAGGAGGTAGTTAGAATGGAAAATGAAGAAATAAAGGAAACTACGTTAGATGTAGTAAATGAAGAAAATACTAATTCAGCAGATGAAATAAAAATTGCTGATGATGTTGTAGCGGTTATTGCTGGAGTTGCTGTATCTGAAGTTCCAGGAGTTGCTGGAATGGCAGGAGGTTTTGCAGGTGGAATATCAGAAGTTTTTAGTGGAAAAAAGAACTTAGCAAAAGGTATAAAAGTAGAAGTTGGAGAAAAAGAAACTAAAATAGATGTAAATATTATAGTTGAATATGGTACAAGAATACCAGATGTTGCATTTGCAATTCAAAATAGAGTAAAAAAAGCAGTAGAGTCAATGACAGGATTAAAAGTTGTAGCTGTTAATGTTCATGTACAAGGTGTAAGTACAACAAATACAACAAATACAGAAAATGAGCAGGTTTAATAGTTTGAAAGGATGATAATAAATGAAGTTTTTAGATAGATTAGCATTAGCAGTTTTCTCAATAATAATATTTGTACTAGCAGTATTATTATGTTTAGTTTTATTTGGATGGTTTGATGTAGAGCTTATTACAAGTGCATTAAATTATTTAAAGAGTAATACTGTTGCAACTAATGTAACATTAGGAATATCTATTGTGTTATTATTACTTGCTTTAAAAGCAATGTTCTTTGAATCATACACAAAAGAAGAGGATAAATCAAAAGAAGGAATATTATTAGAAAATGATAATGGAAAATTAGTTGTATCAAGAGATACATTAGAAAACTTAACAACAAATGTGTCAAAAACAATTAATGGAGTAGAAAATGTTGTTAGTAGAGTAATATTAGATAAAGATAATAATCTTGTAATATTTATTAATTTGTTAGTTAAACAAGATGCAATAATTAAAGATTTATCTTCAGGTTTGCAAGCAAAAATAAAACAAACAATAAAAGAATCTTTAGGCTTAGAAGTAAAGGAAGTTAATATAAAAATAAAAAATATAACTAATGAGAAAAATGAAAAAATAGAGAAAACTGATAAAATAGAAAAAGTTGAAAAAACAGATGTACAAGACACAAAAGTATCTGTACAAAAATAATTAAATAATAAAGGGGTGCTTATTATGAACGACTTTATAAAATTTTTAGGTAAATATAAAGGGGCAATAATAGGAATTATAATAGCTATATTACTTTTGATATTTGAATTAGACAGATTTATAATTGGATTGGTAATTATTTTAATAGGAATGTTTACAGGAAATTATATACAAAGAAACAAACAAACAGTAAAAGAAAAACTAAAAATAATGATAGATAGAATGTAATAGAAAAAATTGTTGGAGGAATATATGAACAGATCTGAAGCTAGAGAATTGGCATTTGAACTTTTATATCAAATAGAAGTACAAAAAGAAATAAATGAAGAACAAATAGAATTATTTTTTGACAATAATGAAATAACAGATAATAATGCAAAAGATTATATAAAAGATATTGTAACAGGTATAGAAGAAAAAAAGGATACAATAAATGAAATTATTTCGAACAATTTGAAGGCAGATTGGAAAATTGAAAGAATATCAAAAATAAACCTAGCTTTATTAAAGTTAGGGATATATGAAATTAAATATAAAGAATTGCCATATAAAGTTGTTATAAATGAGGTTGTGGAACTTGCAAAAAAATATGGTGAAGATACATCACATTCATTTATAAATGGAATTTTAGCTAGTGTAGTAAAAAATATGGAATAAAAATACAAAGGAGCATAAATGAAACCAGAAGCGATATCTGTAACTGAGTTAAATAAATATATAAAAGAGAAAGTAGCAAGCGATGAATATTTAAATAGCGTTTTAGTAAAAGGAGAAATATCGAATTTTAAGCATCATTATACAGGACATATGTATTTTACCTTAAAGGATGAGAATTCTTTAATAAAATGTATAATGTTTAAAACATCAACTGCTACTTTAAATTTTATACCTAAAGATGGAATAAAAGTACAAGTATTTGGAACTGTTGCTGTATTTGAAAGAGATGGTGTATATCAAATATATTGTAAAGCAATGCAAGAAGATGGCGTTGGAAGTTTACACAAAGCATACGAAGAACTAAAAGCAAGACTAGAAAAACAAGGATATTTTGATAAATCACATAAAAAGAAAATACCATATATGCCTAAAACTATTGGAGTATTAACTTCAAAAACAGGTTCTGTAATTAGAGATATAATAAATGTATCAACAAGAAGAAATCCAAATGTACATATTAGACTATTACCAGTACCTGTTCAAGGAGAAGGGGCTGCAGAAAAAATATCAGATGCAATAGATTATATGAATAAAAAAAATTTGGCTGATGTATTAATAATAGCAAGAGGTGGAGGTTCATTAGAAGACTTGTGGCCTTTTAATGAAGAAATTGTGGCAAATGCAATATATAATTCTGATATACCAATAATATCTGCGGTTGGACACGAAACAGATTTTACGATAGCTGATTTTGTAGCAGATTTAAGAGCACCAACGCCTTCAGCAGCAGCAGAGCTTGCACAAGCGGATGTTGAAGAACTAAAATTAAGATTAGAAACATATAATAGAAGATATAAAGTTGCACTAAAAAAGAAGATAGAATATATGAAATTGAGGTATGAAAAATGTAAGGCATCTAGAGTGTTTAAAGAACCATATCAAAAAATAAACGAGAGATATGTGAGCATTGATATGGATGTGAAAGCTTTGCAAAATTGTATAATAAATAAAATAAAAGATTCAAGAACATTATCTGTAGAGACAATATCAAAACTTGATGCCTTAAGTCCTTTAAAAACATTGACAAGAGGATATTGCATAGCAGAACATAATGATAAAATAATAAAAAGTGTAAACGATTTAAATGTAGATGATAAAATAACATTGAAGTTTACAGATGGAGAAAAGTTAGCAAATATATTATAGCTTAAAGTATAAACATAAGAGGAGGTAAAAAATGAATAAAAAAATGTTAATAGCAATAGTTGCAATTGTATTAATAGTAGTGTTAGCAATATATACAGGAGTTAATTTAAGCAATAAAAATGCAGAGCCAGTAAGTGGTGTGCCAACACAACAGCCTTCAGCTACATCAACAAGTGTGGTAAGTACTCCAACGTCTGAAATAGAAAGCCCTTTAGCTACAGAAGAACCACAAGAGACACAAACACCGGAGCCAACACCAATTGACGTTTCTAAGATGACAGCTCAACAAAAAGAAGAGTATGCAATTAACATAGCTAAAGAAGCTTGGCAAAAATTAAATACTCATCAAAAAGTTTATTATTCTATTGCAACAATAGATAGTGATGGAGATTATATAGTAACAGTAAGAGCTGAAGAAAATACCAATGCTTTAGCTTGGTATAAAATAAATGTAAGTACAGGTAGTTGCAATGCAATAAATTAATTAATTTATTTATGGGGGAAAATATGGAAGAAGAAAAATTGAATTTTGAAGTAGCAATCAAGAGTTTAGAACAAATAGTGCAAGAATTAGAAAAAGGAGATTTAAACTTAGATGAATCAATGAAAAAGTTCGAAGAGGGAATGGCTTTGTCTAAAAAATGCACAAAAATATTAGAAGAAGCAGAAAAGAAGATAACAATATTGATTAAAGATGGAGAAAACGTTAAAGAAGAAAATTTTTCGGCGACTGAATAGAAAGGAAATTTTTATATGGATGTTTTAGGAGAAATATTTACAAATAAGTATATATATATACCTATTTTGTTATGGTTTTTTATACAGCTATTTAAAGTATTATGGGATCTAATAAAAGAGCATAAGTTTGACTTTAAAAGAATATTAGGAGCAGGAGGAATGCCAAGTTCACATTCAGCGGTAGTGTGTTGCTTAGCGGTATTAATAGGAAAGGCTTATGGCTTTTCAAGTCCTATTTTTGCTTTGGCAATGATTTTCGGAGTTGTTGTAATGTATGATGCCTGTGGAGTAAGACGTGCAGCTGGAAAACAAGCAACAATATTAAATAGGATAATATCAACTCCTGGATTAACGGGAGTGCAAGTGCAAGAAAGACTAGTAGAGGTGTTAGGACATACGCCGGTGCAGGTGTTTGTTGGAGCAATAATTGGGCTTGTAACAGGAGCATTATTATAATAATTAAATATAAAAGGAGATGTGAATATGGAAGATATAGAAATAGCAAGAAGCGTAAAGTTAAAAAACATAACGGAAATAGTAAAAAAAATGGGTATAAACGAAGAATATATTGAGCAATATGGAAAATATAAAGCTAAAATATCTAGTAATATATTAAAAGAATTAGATAATAAAGAAGACGGAAAACTAATACTAGTAACATCTATAAATCCAACACCATTAGGAGAAGGTAAAACTACAATATCAATAGGATTAGCTGATGGCTTAGCAAAAATGGGTAAAAAGTCAATAATTGCTTTAAGAGAACCATCTTTAGGTCCTGTATTTGGAATAAAAGGTGGAGCGACTGGGGGAGGCTATGCACAAATTGCACCTATGGAAGAGATAAATTTACATTTTACAGGAGATATACACGCAATAACATCTGCAAATAATTTATTAGCTGCTTTAATTGATAATCATATTTTCTTTGGAAATGAATTAGGATTTAAAAAGATTATATGGAAAAGATGTGTTGATTTAAATGATAGAGCTTTAAGAAAGGTAGAAATAGGCTTATCTGGCGAAAAGAATTTGATTCCAAGAGAAGATGGTTTTGATATAACTGTTGCTTCAGAAATAATGGCCATTTTTTGTTTAGCTACAGATTTAAATGACTTGAGAACAAGACTTGGTAATATAATAATTGGATATAATAATGATAATGAACCAATAAGAGCTAAAGATTTAAAAGCTGAGGGAGCGATGACAGCTTTACTTAAAGATGCGTTTAATCCGAATGTTGTACAAACATTAGAAGGAACACCAGCTATAGTTCATGGAGGGCCATTTGCTAATATTGCTCATGGATGCAATAGTGTAATAGCAACAAAGATGGCTATGAAATTATCTGAATATACAATTACAGAAGCTGGTTTTGGAGCTGATTTAGGTGCTGAAAAGTTTTTGGATATAAAAGCTAGAAATTTACCTAAAAAACCAGATGCAGTAGTTTGTGTTGCTACAATAAAAGCGTTAAAATATCATGGTGGAATGGAAATTGCTGAAATATCAAACGAGGGCTTAGAGTATCTAGAAAGAGGAGTACATAATTTATTAAAACATATAGATAATATAAAAAATAAGTTTGGATTAAATGTGATAGTTGCAATAAATAAATTTAACCAGGATACAGATAGAGAGATAGAATTTTTACAAAATAAATTAAAGGAGCAAGGTGTAAACTTGAGTTTAGTAGAAGCATGGGGAAAAGGTGGAGTTGGTGCAAAAGATTTAGCTCAAAAAGTTATAGATTTATGCAATGTTCCTAATAAATTTAGTTATATATATAATTTAGAGGATAGTATACAAGAAAAAATAGAAAAAATAACAACTAAACTTTATGGTGCGGAAGGCGTAGAATATACAGATGAAAGTTTAGAGCAAATAAAACAAATAGAAGAGTTAGGATATAGCAAGTTACCAGTATGTATTGCAAAAACTCAATATTCTTTTTCAGATGATGCTAAAAATTTAGAATGTAAAGAACCATTTAAAATACATGTAAAAAATGTTATTTTGAAATCAGGTGCAGGATTTATTGTTGTATTAACAGGAAATATATTTACAATGCCAGGATTACCAAAAGTTCCAGCGTCAGAAAAAATAGATGTAGATGAAAATGGAAATATAGTTGGTATATTTTAAGAAAACAACTATTGCGTTTTTTAGGTATATATGATATTATTATAAACAATAATTAAAATGCTAAGAAAAAGAGGAGTATGTTTGTTACTGCTTAACAGAGAATGAAAGTCATAGGTTGAGAGCTTTCTAAGTATTAGAACAATCAGAAGGTAGCTTTGGAGTTGATATAGTGAAAAAATAAAGTAAGTATATCCGTTTTAGCAACGTTAAATGCTTTTTTAAGATATTATAATATAATTATAATAATTAAGGTGGTACCGTGGATTAAACTCTGCCCTTATATATGGGGCAGAGTTTTTTTATTATAAAATATTCACTGTATTGCAATATAAAAAATGAGGAGGATGCTATATGTGTGAAAATTGTAATCACAAATTAAATGACAAATTTAATCCCAAAGACTTTGAAGACAAGATTTATGAAAAGTGGATGAGCAAAAAGTATTTTAGACCAAATGGAGATAAAACGAAAAAATCATATTCTATTGTTATGCCACCACCAAATATAACTGGAAAATTACATATGGGGCATGCATTAGATAATACATTACAAGATATATTAATTAGATATAAAAGAATGTGTGGTTATAACACGTTGTGGGTTCCTGGTACAGATCATGCTGCAATTGCAACAGAAGCAAAAATAGTAGAAAAATTAAAAAAAGATGGAATTACTAAAGAAGATTTAGGAAGAGAAGGATTTCTAGAAAAAGCTTGGGAATGGAAAAAAGAATATGGTAATACAATTACAGAACAATTAAAAAAATTAGGGGCATCTTGTGATTGGGAACATGAAAGATTTACAATGGATGAAGGCTTATCTAACGCAGTAAAACATGTATTTATTAAACTATATGAAAAAGGTTTAATATATAAAGGAAAAAGAATGATAAACTGGTGTCCAAATTGCAATACTTCTATTTCTGATGCAGAAGTTGAATACGAAGAGGAACCAACAAAATTATGGCATATAAGATATAAAATAACAGGTACAGATAAATATATAACAGTTGCAACAACAAGACCGGAAACAATGCTAGGAGATACAGCGGTTGCTGTTAATCCAGATGATGAAAGATATAAAGATATTATAGGAAAAACTTGTATCTTACCAATAATGAATAAGGAAATTCCGATTATTGCTGATGAATTTGTTGAGAAAGAATTTGGAACAGGCTGTGTAAAGATTACTCCGGCACATGATCCTAATGATTATCAAGCAGGATTGAGACATAATTTGGAAGTAATAGAGGTATTTGATGAAAATTGGAAGATGACAGATTTAGTCCCAGAATATAAGGGATTAGATATGTATGAAGCAAGAAAATTAATTGTGCAAAAACTAGAAGAAATAGGTGCATTAGTAAAAATAGAAGATTATAATCACAATGTTGGAAAATGTTATAGATGTCATAATACAGTAGAACCAAAAATATCAGAGCAATGGTTTGTAAAAATGAAACCATTAGCAGAACCAGCAATTGAAGCTGTTAGAAGCGGAAAAATAAAATTTGTGCCTGAAAGATTTGATAAAATTTATTATAATTGGATGGAAAATATTCAAGATTGGTGTATATCTCGTCAATTATGGTGGGGACATAGAATACCAGCATATTATTGCAAAGATTGTGGAGAGATAATTGTTTCGGCAGAAAAACCAAATAGTTGCACAAAGTGTGGTGGAAATAATATTAAACAAGACGAAGATACATTGGATACTTGGTTTAGTTCAGCATTATGGCCTTTTTCTACTTTAGGATGGCCTGAAGAAACAGAAGATTTAAAAACATTTTATCCAACAAATGTACTTGTAACAGGATATGATATAATTTTCTTCTGGGTAGCTAGAATGATTTTTTCAGGATTAGAGCATATGGGAGATATTCCTTTTGATACAGTGTTTATACATGGAATTGTAAGAGACAGCCAAGGAAGAAAGATGTCTAAGAGCTTAGGAAATGGAATTGATCCATTGGAAATTATAGATAAATATGGAACAGATGCATTAAGATTTTCTTTAATATTAGGAACATCACCAGGAAATGATATAAGATATATGCCAGAAAAATTAGAGTCAGCAGGAAATTTTGCAAATAAAGTATGGAATGCTGCTAAATTTGTTTTAATGAATTTAGAAGATTACGATAAAAATAATATAGAAGAGAATTTTACATATGAGGATAAATGGATTTTATCTAAATTAAATACAGTTTGCAAAGAAGTTAAAACTAATATAGATAATTATGATTTAGGAATAGCATTAGAAAAAATATATAATTTTATATGGGACGAATTTTGTGATTGGTATATAGAAATAGTAAAACCACGTTTATACGATAAAGAAAACCCAACTAGAAAAACAGCTCAATATGTATTAAACAAAGTTTTGGAAAATTCTTTAAAATTATTACATCCGTTTATGCCATTTGTAACAGAAGAAATTTATACTAAATTATATAATGATGATGAAAGCATAATGATTGCTCAATATCCAGAATATGAAGAAAAATACAACTATATAAGAGAAGAAGAGAATATAGAGCAATTAAAAGAAGTAATAACAGGAATAAGAAATGTTCGTACAAAAATGAATGTACATCCATCTAAAAAATCTACATTAATATTTATAACAACAGAATATAAAGATTTAATAGAAAAATCAGAAGCGTTTATAAAAAAACTAGGATTTGCAGATAATATAAAAATTATTCCAGAAAAAATAGATATTCCACAAAATGCGGTAAATGTTGTAACATCAAGAATGGAAGTGTTTATACCATTTGAGGATTTAGTTGATATAAAAGAAGAAATAGAAAGATTAGAAAAAGAAAAATCAAAAATATTGCTTGAGAAAGAAAAAACAGATAAAATGTTATCAAATCCAGGATTTATTGCAAAAGCACCAGCAGCAAAAGTTGAAGAAGAAAAACAAAAATTAGCAAAATTTAATGATATGATTGCATCAATAGATGAAAGAATATCAAATTTGAAATAGACCAAAATTCAAGGAACGAATTATTCGTTCCTTGAATTATTTATAAGATATTCCATTATTTGAATTGCGTTTGTGGCTGCTCCTTTTCTAATATTATCTGCAACAACCCATAAGTTAATGCCGGAAGCAACACTAAAATCTCTACGGATTCTACCCACAAAAACTTCATCTTTTCCAGTGGCATTAATTGCTAAAGGATAAGAGTTATTTGTAATATCATCTTCTACAATTATTCCTGGGCTATTTATCAAGGTTTTTTTTAATTCGTAAAGGTTAAATTCTTTTTCAAATTCTACGTTTATTGATTCACTATGAGAGTTGATAACAGGGACTCTTACGGCTGTTGCTGTTATTTTTAAATCTGGATTTTTTAGTATTTTTCGTGTTTCGTTAATCATTTTTTCTTCCTCTTTTGTATAAGAATTATCTAAAAATATATCAATATGTGGCAAGCAATTATTGTATATAGGATGTGGAAATTTTTGAGGTGTTAAACCTTTATAACCGTTTTCTAAATCATCAATTCCTTTTTTTCCTGCACCTGAAACTGCTTGATATGTAGAGTAAACTATTCTTTTTATTTTATATTTTTCATCTAAAGGTTTTAATGCAACAACAGCTTGAATAGTAGAACAATTTGGGTTTGCAATAATTCCATGATTATTTAATATTTCTTCTGGATTAACTTCTGGAACTACTAATGGAACATCTTCGTTCATTCTAAAAGTACTGCTATTATCAATAACAATGCAATTTTTAGAAACTGCTATGGGAGCAAATTTTTGAGATATTGCACCTCCTGCCGAGAAAATTGCAAAATCGAATCCGGAGTCAAATGAATTTTCTGTTAATTCTTCAATTTGATAGGTAGTTCCTTTAAATTCTAGATTTTTTCCAGCAGATTTCTTAGAGGCAAAAAAAGAATATTTAGATATAGGTAAATTTTTTTCTTCTAATATTTTTATGGCAGTTCTTCCAACAACACCAGTTGCACCAACAATAGCTATTTTATAATTTTTATTCATAGTAACCTCCTTAATATTAAAGTTTGTATGATTTAGTCTTGTTTTAAATAAAAATTTATAAATCTTCATTGTATTATAAAAATACTTATGATAGAATTTGGATAGTAAAATTTATTAATAGGAGTAAAAAAATATGACTGAAAAAGTTTGGAATTTTATAGAGAAAAAAAAGTTTATTATATTTTTTATAATAATAACTGTAATTGCTATGTATGCAAGAACTTTAATGTTAGATTTTGTTTCAGGAGATTTTGGAGCATGCATAGAGCCATGGTTTTATAAACTAAAAGCAAATGGAGGATTAAGTGCTCTAAAATTAGATATTGGTAATTATAATTTACCATATTTAACAATTTTAGCTTTACTTACATATTTGCCAATAGCACCAATAGTATCTGTTAAAATGGTATCTATAGTATTTGATTTTGTATCTGCCTTGGCAGCAATGAAAATAGTTTATATAGTATTAAAAGATAATAAAAACAAAGATTTTTTTGCATTGATTATATATGGAGTAATACTATTTTTACCAACAGTATTGTTAAATTCGGCATGTTGGGGACAAGCAGATTCAATTTATGCAGCATTTATAATGTTATCAATTGTGGCTTTACTAGAAGAAAAATATATAAAATCATTTATATTATTAGGAGTATCTTTTGCTTTTAAACTACAATTTATGTTTATAGTGCCATTATACATTTTAATATATATTTCTAAAAGAAAGTTTCCAATATACTATTTCTTTATTGTTCCATTAGTAAACTTTATAATGTGTTTGCCAGCTATAATGTTTGGAAAACCAATTTCAGCGTGTATAGATATATATTTGAATCAGACAACAGAATATGATGCATATTTAAGTATGAATTTTCCTGGAATATATAATTTGTTATTTCCAACAAATGGTACATATGTAATTGCACCAAATGAGTATATGGGTAAGGTTGGTGTGTTAGCTACAATATTTGTTTTTGTTATAATTGCATTTATTGTACTATATAAAAAGATTGAATTTAATAAACAACAGATAATTGAATTTGGATTATGGTCTGTGATGATAGCGACATTTTTATTACCTCATATGCATGATAGATATTTGTTTGTTGGAGATATGTTAAGTATATTATATGTAATATACAACAGAGATAAGATATATGTACCAATAGGAATATCGTTAGTTTCTATGTACGGATATACTGGATTTCTATTTGGAGTAAATCCAGTGCCAATACAATATATAAGTTTTATATATCTGATATTATTAGTTATTGTAACGAAAGACATTTATAATAAATATTTTAGAATGAATATTGATGAACAGTGTTAGGTAAAAGTTATAGGCTGTAAATTAAATATTGAAAAAAATATATTAATATGATATAAGATACGCAGGTGAGTTTTTTGAAGAAAAACATAAAAGATTATAATTTAGATGAATTAAAAGAAAAATTTATAAAATTAGGAGAAAAACCATATAGAGCAGAACAAGTTTTTAAATGGATACATCAAGCAAATGTAACTAGTTTTGATGAAATGACTAATATTTCGTTAGAGTTAAGAGAAAAACTACAAGACGAATTTTCGTTATGTATATATAATGTTATAAGAAAACAAGAGTCAAAGGATGGTACAAAAAAATATTTATTTGATGTGCTAGATGGAAATGCTATAGAAACTGTATTAATGGAATACAAACATGGAAAGTCTATATGTGTATCAACTCAAATTGGTTGTAAAATGGGATGCAAATTTTGTGCCTCAACAGGAATTGAGTTTGTTAGAAGTTTAACTCCAGGTGAAATTATAGAACAAGTATTAGCAGTACAAAGAGATGAAAACGTTAAAGTATCAAACTTGGTTTTTATGGGAATAGGAGAGCCATTAGATAATTATGATAATGTAATGAAAGCAATTAAAATATTAAATAATCCAAAAGGTATAAATATGGGGGCAAGACACATAAGCATATCAACAAGTGGACTAGTACCTAAGATATATAAATTAGCTGATGAGAATATACAGTGTACATTATCTATATCGTTGCATGCTACTACAGATGAAAAGAGAAGTGCATTAATGCCTGTAAATAATGCATATAACATCGAAGAATTAATGAAAGCATGTAAATATTATATAGAAAAAACTAATAAGAGAATATCTTTTGAATACGCATTAGCAAAGGATAATAATGATAATTTAGATGATGCTAAACAGTTAGTAAAGCTGTTAAAAGGTATGTTGTGTCATGTTAATTTGATTCCTATAAATAAAATAGAGAATGGAAAATTTACCAAAAGTACAAATGAAAATATACTAAAGTTTAGGGATTATTTGAATGATAATGGAATTGTGGCAACAGTAAGAAGAGAACTTGGTTCTGATATTGATGCTGCATGTGGGCAATTAAGAAGAAAAAATTTATAAAATGTTGCTTGAAAGGGATGAAAAGAGAATATGAAGGTTTTAGCAACGAGTGATAAGGGAATGGTTAGGAAAATGAACCAGGACTGTTACTATATTTCAGAGCAAAATGAAGAATATGATTTATATGTGTTAGCTGATGGAATGGGTGGATATAATGGTGGCGAAATAGCTAGTAAATTAGCAATAGATTCTGTAAAGGAATATATAAGAAATAATATAAATAAAATAGAATTAAATAGAGAAACTTTACAAGTGTTAATAAGACATTCTATGGAGTATGCTAATAAAGCAGTTTATGATAAATCAAAAACAGATATAAATTTAAGTGAAATGGGTACTACATTAGAAGTATGTTTAATATATAGTAATAAGGTGTATATAGGACACATTGGAGATAGTAGAGTATATAGAATAAGGAAAAATATTATAAGAAAATTGACAACAGATCATAGCTATGTTGAAAAATTAGTTAAAGATGGTACGATTACAAGAGAAGAAGCATACCATCACCCAAAGAAAAATATGTTAATAAAAGCTCTAGGATGTGAAGAAAATATAGAGCCGGATGTTATGGTAAAAGGATTTTTAAAGGAAGATATACTTTTAATATGCTCAGATGGGTTAACTAATTTGTTGAAAGACAAAGAAATTTATGAAATAGTAGCAAACAATTTAGAAAATGCAGATAAATTATTAATACAGCTGGCAAATAATAGAGGCGGATTTGATAATATAACAGCAGTAATAATAGAAAACATATAAAGTTATAAATTTTAAAATATATTTAATGTATGTACGAGCGTTGTTTGTTCATATATGTAATAAATTTAAGGAGAGATGTAGAAATGAATCTAGAAGGTAGATTGTTGGGAAATAGATACGAAATAATTAGACAAATAGGAAATGGAGGTATGGCAACAGTATATAAGGCTAAGTGTCATGTATTAAATAGATATGTTGCTGTAAAAGTTTTAAAAGATGAATATACTACAGACAATGAATTTATAAAAAGGTTTAATATAGAAGCACAAGCTGTTGCAAGTTTAACTCATCCTAATATCGTTTCAGTGTATGATGTAGGTTGCGAAGGAAATTTGCATTATATTGTAATGGAATTGGTTCAGGGTAAAACTTTAAAAGAAATTATAAAAGAAGATGGTGCTTTATCTTGGAAATGGTCTGTAAATATAGCAATACAGATTGCTTCAGCATTAGAAACTGCACACAAAAACAATATTGTTCATAGAGACATAAAACCACATAATATAATAATAACAGAAGATGGAATAGCAAAGGTTACAGATTTTGGAATTGCAAAGGCTGTTTCAAATTCAACAATAACGGCTTTCGGAACAACAATAGGCTCAGTACATTATTTTTCTCCAGAACATGCTAGAGGAGGGTATACTGATGCAAAATCAGATATATATTCGTTAGGAGTTGTTTTGTATGAAATGCTTACAGGTAGAGTTCCTTTTGATGCAGATACACCAGTTTCTGTTGCATTAAAGCATATGCATGAACAGCCCGTAGAACCTATAAAAATAAACCCATTAATACCAGAAAGCGTTAATAGAATAGTGCTAAAAGCAATGCAAAAAGATCCAACTGCAAGATATAGTACCGCAACAGAAATGTTAAGGGATTTAAATACAGCATTAAAAAATCCGGGTGGAGATTTTGTAAAATTAAATACAATGCAAAACGATTTTCCAACACAACATATGCCATTAATATATGATAAAACGCTTGAGGAAAAAATAGAAGAAAAAGACAATAAAAGAAATATTAATAATAGTAACTCAAAAAATGTAAAAAAGGAAAATAAAATACTTGCATTTTTTAAACAGCATAAGGCTGTTGGAATTTTGGCAATAATACTTTCTACAATACTATTATTTGTTATAGTTATGAATATTACAATGGCAGCAATGAAAAGTGGAATAACTCCAGAAGTAGAAATACCAGATTTAGTAAAAATGTCAAAAGATGAAGATAAATCAATTTCTGATATTAAACAATATATTGAAAAATTAAAATTAAAAATAGAAATAGAAGAAGAATATAATGCGGATGTGGCAGAAGGAAAAATTATAAAACAAGAGCCAACATCTGGAATAACATATGATAGCAGAAAGAAAACAGTAAAAGAGGGAGAAACAATAAAAATTTGGGTAAGTAAAGGGCAAAAAATTGTTAATGTACCTGATTTATTAATAGGAAAGTCCAAAGATGAAGTTGTAACAAAAATAGAAGCAAACGAATTAAAAGTAGAAATAGTAGAAGAAAATAGTGACAAAATGGAAAGCGGAAAAGTAATTAAGGTAGAGCCAGAAGAAAAAACAGAAGTTGCAGCTGGAAGTACAGTAAAAGTATATGTAAGCATAGGATTAGAACAAAAAGAAGTACCTAACCTAATAGGAAAAACTGAAGAAGAAGCCAAGGCAGCAATTACTGCAGCAGGGTTAAAGTATAAAGCAACTTTAACAAAATCAGATTCAACTAAACCAAACAATACAATTATAGAGCAAAGCATAGTTGCAGGAAGTGTAGTTGATAAAGGAACAGAAATAACATTAACATTAAATAAATTCGATGAAATAAAAGAGGGAACAGTAATAATAAATTTAAAATCTATAATGAATTATCAAGAGCAAAGAGATGAAGATGGAAATGTTATAGCCCCAAAAGTAGTAAATGTAAAAGTTATGGCAGATAATGATACTATATTAAAAGAGTCACACAAAATAAGCGAAACAAGTATAGGACCAGCAAACGTGTCATCTTCTGGAATGGTTACAATAAAGGTATATGTAGATGATGTTTTAAAAGTTCAAAAACAAATGAACTTAAATGCTACTACAACATTAACAATAGAATAGCATCACAAAAATAATGATATTATTATAGAGAGGGCATAGAGAGTACTGTGCCCTTAAAAATAAGATTGGAGGAAAATATGTACGTATCAACATCAATATTATCGGTTGAAGAAGAAAATGCAGTAAAAACTTTTTATAATTTAGAAGAGGCAAAAACAGATTATTTTCATATAGATGTAATGGATGGTAAATTTGTAGAAAATAATACAAACGAGAAAATGCTAAATTATTGCAATATAATAAAACAAATATCAAATTTGCCTTTAGATATTCATTTTATGGTAAATGATGTAAAGCAATATGTAGAAGAATACATAAAATTTGCTCCTGATATTATGACATTTCACTACGAAAGTTGTACAACAGATGAAGAAGTTTTAGAAATAATAGATTTAATAAAATCTAATGGTATAAAGCCTGGGTTAACACTAAAACCATCAACATCAGTAGAAAAAATATATAAATTTTTACCATATTTGCATTTGATATTAGTTATGACAGTAGAACCAGGAAAGGGAGGACAAGCTTTAATACCTGAAACTTTGGAAAAAGTAAAACAAATAAAACAATATATTGAAGAAAATAATTTAGATACATATATAGAAGCTGATGGCGGAATAAATTTAAATACAATTGAAAATGTGAAAAATGCTGGTGTGGACATATCTGTAGCTGGAAATGCTATAATAAGATCTGAAAATTATAAAGATACAATAGAAAAATTGAAAAAATAAAAATTATATTTTAAGGTTATTTTAAGAAACTAAAATTAAAATGTATAAAAAGTTATTGAAATATAATAATAAGCTAGGGGTGATTAGTGTGACTAACATAAATTGTACTTCTAGTTGCTTATATCAAAAGGACGGAAAATGTACTTTGGAAAATGTTTCTGTTCAAATAACAAAACCTACAAATGACTGTATATATTTTAAAAACAAAGAAAATAAAGAATAAAATATATTGACAAACTAAAATGTAAGCTATATTATATGAAAGAAAACAAAAGAAGGAGAGATAAAATTATGAAAACAAGAACAAAATTATTTTTAATAGTATTTTTAATAGTGGTTTTAATGTCAACAACAATATTTGCTTCAGAAGTGGTAACAACATCAGAAGAAGTTCCAACGTCAGAAGTAGTAACAAGTGAAAATCCAACAGATGAAACAACTACAGATGAAACTACAACAGATGAAGATATAAAAAATTCTGATAGATTTTTTTCAGGAGATGATATAGAAATATCAGAAGTAGTTGATGGAAACGTATTCATAATAGGAAAAAATGTAAAATTAACATCAACACAAATAGGTGGAGATTTATTTGTAATTGCAGAAACTTTATCAATGGATGCAAATTCAACTATATATGGAAGTGTGTTTGTACTTGCTTCAGAAATAACTATAGATGGCGCTATGTATGATACATACCTAGTATGCGATAAGCTTAACTTCGATTATAATGCATATGCTCAAAGAGATTTAAGAGCAATGGCATCTGAAATAACATTAAATGGTAGAGTTAGAAGAAATTCTTATTTAGAAGCAAATAAATTAATTTTAGATACAGACTTTTTAACAGCTGGAGATTTAAATTATACAGCTCAATCAGAAGCGGTATATATGGAAAAACAGGAAGATGATAGCAAGAAAGAAACAACAACAATTCCTGAAGGTGTTGTTCAAGGAGAAGTAAAATATACTAAAAGAGATAAAAAAGTATTTAGTAAAGAAATAAAAAAATCAGTACAAGATATAATAAAAACAAATAAAATAAATAGTAATACAAGTGAAGAAAAAGTAAAAGCAATATTTACTTCATATATGTTTAATAACTTGGGAATAAATACAAATAGTAACATAGTAAAAGATGCAGCTAGAAGTACTGTAACAATTCCAAAAGTAGTTTTCTATATAGGAATAATAGTGATTGTATTGTTAGTAGTTGCATTAATTTTACCAATTATATTGAATAAAAAGGATAGCAAAGAAAGAGTTGAAAATAAAGGAAATGAATAAACAAAAAAAGATGACATTTTAAATGTCATCTTTTTTTGTTAAAATTTTAATTTTAATAGTTAAAATATTCTATAAAGTATAATAGTCACAGAATTTATTTATTGGGCACATGTTACATTTTGGAGCTTTTGCTGTACATAAGCTTCTACCGTGATATACTAACAAGTGATTTATATCTTTTAGATATTTTTTTGGTATTTGATTTAGTAAATCTTGTTCTACTTTAGAAGGGTCGGTATTGTTTGATAAACCAATTCTATATGCGATTCTTTTGGCATGTGTATCTACTGCAATACCACAAGGATTATTAAAAGCATTTAGCATAATAACATTAGCACATTTTCTGCCAATTCCAGGAAGCTTTGTTAGTTCTTCCATAGATTGTGGAACAATTCCGTTGTAATCAGAGACTATTTTTTTTGCACATTCTTTTAAGTGTTTAGCCTTTGTTTTATAAAATCCACAAGGGTAAATTAGATTTTCTAGCTCAACAATATCTATATTTACAAAATCTTTTGGAGTAGAATATTTGCAAAAAAGAGAAGGTGTTGTTTTATTTACTCTTTCGTCGGTACATTGAGCAGAAAGCATAACACTGACTAACAACTCGAAAGGAGTTGTAAAATTCAAACTACATTTAGCATTAGGATAGGTTTGTTTTAAAATTTTTATTATATTTGTAACTTCATTTATATTTTTCATATTGAACCTCGTTTCATGGTTTTATTATTTAACAAAGTAACATAACTTTTTATACTGAATATAATAATATAAAGATATGATAAAAGCTTAAAATAACATATTAGGAAGGAAGAATATTAAATGAGAATTTTAAAAAAGACACTTGCGGTATGCTTAATTGGATTTGGACTTGGAATATTAATGGTAATATTACTTCCTTTTACTGGATGGCTTTTTCTATTAGGTGTAATAATTATTGTAGTAGGATTAATGTGGTTAACATGTTAAAATTGTAAAAACAAAGGAGAGTGGTAAAATGACAATAGTAGTAAAAAAAGTTCCTAAGTTTTTAAGAGGCTTTGTAAAATTAATTTTTAGAATAAAAGACTAGTACATAGTCTAAAACACTAAGGGTCGGTATAATCCGACCCAATAATTATTATATTAATATATAGCAAAAAAATAGGTTATAAACCTATTTTTTAATAATAATTAAGCTCTATTTACTTTTCCGTTTTTTAAGCATTTAGCACATACAGTTATTTTTTTTGGTTCACCATTAATTATAGCTTTTACAGTTCTTAAATTAGGTTTCCAAGTTCTTGTTGATCTTTTACTTATATGTGAACGAGTTATGCTAAGTTTATTACCAAAGTTAATTGATTTCTCACAAATTTCACATTTTGCCATAATATTACACCTCCTACAGTTATATTAATCACGACTATCTTAAAGTTTAACATATAATTTTAAAAAAAACAAGACTTTTGTGAAAAAAATAAAAAAATATGATGGAGGATTTTTATGTTTGATTATCATTATGATTTACTTACTGAAGTATATATAAATCAAAATAATATACAAAAGTTAAAAGAAAAATACAAAAGAGTTTATAATAAAGATAATATAACAGGAGGAATATTTAATTTGTTTTTTATGAGTGAAAAACAAATGGAAGATGAATTAAACATATCTAGGCAGGAAATAAATTTAAAAGAAATGTTATATAAAGTGCATAAATTAATAATTGAAAATAATATTATACCAAAGGAAACTAAATATGTGTATGGGATAGAGGGACTCGATTATTTAGAAAAAATAGATGATGTAGAGTATTTATATAAATTAGGAGTAAGAAGTACTAATATTGTGTGGAACAATGAAAACAAATTTGGAGGAGGAAGTAAATCAAATAAAGAAACAGGACTTACTACATTAGGAAGGAAGCTGGTAGAAAAGTTAGTTGAACAAGGTATAACAATTGATTTATCACATGCAAATGAAAAGACTTTTTTTGATATTGTAGATTATTTGATGTATTTAAAGAAAAAAGGAAAAAAAGTTAGAGTAATTGCATCGCACTCAAATTCAAAAAAATTATGTGATGTACCTAGAAATTTAACAGATGAACAATTATTGTGTATACATAAGTTAGAAGGAATTGTAGGTATAGTTGGAGTAAAAAAATTCTGTAAAACTGGAGATGAAAATGAAGTTATTTTAGAAGATTATTTGAGACATGTTAAACATATATCAAATTTATTTGGTGGTATGGATAAAATAGGTATTGCAACAGATGATATGTCTTATTATCCTATCAATGTAGAGTACAATGCCAAAATGAACTTGTTTGGAATAAAAAATGTTAAAGCAATGTTATCTAATATAAAATCAGAACCGCAGGTAATAGATATGAATTAGAAATAACGATAAAAACGTAAAAAATATATAAATTCGTCTTGAAATAACGATAAAAACGTGATATTATATTAAGCATATTAATAAAACCGTTAAGAAAGCAAAGTAAAATAAATTAAAAGTATTTTTAAGAGAGTTAGGTCTTGGCTGTAAACCTATAAATACAATTTATTTGAAATTTCACTTTTTAGGTCTTTTATTGAAATTGTAGTAGGTAAGAGCGATTGAAGCACGTTATAGCTTTTATGAGGTATAAATGTTTTATACAAAGTTAGGTGGTACCACGAATAGATAAAGTTAATCGTCCTATAAATATTAGGACGATTTTTTGTTTATTATGAATGATAAAAACACATGACTCTACATTTATTCTATATAAACGGTGCAAGAAAATAATTGTAAATAATTATATATTAGGAGGTTAATATGAAAGAAAAGATTCAAAGCATAACAACAGAGGCACAAGAAGCAGTAAAAGAAGTTAAAGATTTACAAGTACTTAATGATTTAAGAGTAAAGTACTTAGGAAAAAAGGGAGAATTAACGTTAGTTTTAAGAGGAATGGGAGAAGTTGCTCCAGAAGAAAGACCTGTTATTGGAAGTTTAATAAATGAGGCTAAGGAAAAAATAGAAAATTTGATAAAAGTTAAAGAAGAAGAATTAAAAAAAGCACAATTAAATGAGCAATTAAAAAAGGAAACAATAGATGTAACATTTCCAACTAACCAAAAATCAATAGGTTCAATACATCCAATAAGTAAAATAATAGATGATGTAAAAGAAATATTTTTAGGGTTAGGATATGAAATTGCGGATGGACCAGAAATAGAAACTGCACATTATAATTTTGACCAATTAAATACTCCATTAGGACATCCGGCAAGAGATTTACAAGATACTTTTTATATTACAGATGATATAGTGTTAAGAAGCCAAACATCACCTGTACAAGCAAGAATAATGGAAAACCAAAAACCACCAATAAAAATAATTTGTCCGGGAGCTGTTTATAGATCAGATTCAGTAGATGCAACACATTCACCAGTGTTTCATCAAATAGAGGGATTAGTTATAGACAAAAATATTACAATGGCAGATTTAAAAGGAACATTAGAGATTTTTGCAAAGAAATGCTTAGGAGAGAATACTAAAATAAGATTTAGACCACATCATTTTCCATTTACAGAGCCTAGTGCAGAAGCTGATGTATCTTGCTTTGTGTGTGGAGGAAAAGGATGTAGAGTATGTAAAGGAGAAGGGTGGATAGAATTATTAGGTTGCGGAATGGTACACCCAAATGTATTAAGGAATTGTGGGATAAGTCCAGAAGAGTATTCGGGATTTGCATTTGGATTTGGTGTTGAAAGAATAGCTATGGCAAAATATGGAATAGATGACATGAGATTGTTGTATGAAAACGATGTAAGATTTTTGAAACAATTTTAATATAGGATGATAATATAATCTGATAGATTTAAAATAAATTATTAAAAATTAAAATATAAGGAACAATACATTTGCTGTTCCAATATGAGGAGGAAAATAGATGAAAGCAAGTATAGAATGGTTAAAAGAATATTCAGATATAGATAAAAGTCCTAAAGAATTAGGAGATATTTTAACAATGACAGGTTCTAAAGTTGAAGCAATAGAACAAAGAGGAAATGATATAAAAAATGTTGTTGTTGGAAAAATTTTAGAGATAAAAAAACATCCAGATGCTGATAAATTGGTTGTGACTAAAGTTAATGTAGGTGACGAGATTGTACAAATAGTAACTGGTGCAGATAATATAAAAGAAAACGATATTGTTCCTATTGCGAAAGATGGTTCAGAATTACCTGGAGGAGTAAAGATAAAAAAAGGACAATTAAGAGGGGTAGATTCTTGTGGAATGATGTGTTCTGTTGGTGAATTAGGATTAAAATTAGAAGATTATCCAGGACAAATTGAGCATGGAATAATGATATTACCAAAAACATATGAGCAATTTTTAGGTAAAGATATAGTAGATGTTTTAAATTTAAGAGAAGATATTATAGAGTTTGAAATAACTTCTAATAGACCAGATTGCTTTTCAATAGAAGGATTAGGAAGAGAAACAGCTGTATCATTAGGAAAACAATTTAAAAATCCAAGAAAAAACTTAGATAGTATAAATGTAGAAAAAGTGTCAGAGATAGAAGGGTTAAAAGTAGAAATACAAGATCCAGATTTATGTTACAGATATATTGGAAGAGTAATTGAAAATGTAAAAATAGAACCTTCTCCAGAATGGATGCAAAGAAGATTAAGAGCATGTGGAGTAAGAGCAATAAATAATATAGTGGATATTACAAATTATGTAATGCTAGAATTAGGTCAACCAATGCATGCTTTTGATATAAATTCTATAGATGGAAAGCATATTATTGTTAGAAGAGCAAAAGAAAATGAAGAAATAATTACATTAGATGGAGAAAAAAGAGTTTTAAATCCAGAAAATCTAGTTATAGCAGATGAAGTAAAACCAGTTGCTATTGCAGGAGTAATGGGTGGAGAGAATTCAGAAATAGAAAGTACAACAAAAACTGTAGTATTTGAATCAGCAGTATTTAATGGCGCCAGTGTACGTTTAACCGCAAAAAGCGTTGGACTAAGAACCGAAGCCTCAAGCAGATATGAAAAAGGATTGTCTGCAGAAAATGCAATTAGAGCAATAAATAGAGCTGTTGAATTAGCAGAAGAAATTGGTGCAGGAAATGCAGTTAATAAATGCATAGATGTGTATCCAACAAAGCAAAAAGAAAATGTGATAGAATTTGTGCCAGGAAGAATAAATGCATTGTTAGGTACGAATATAACAAGAGAAGAAATGATAAAGATATTTGAAAGTCTAGAAATAAAAGTAGAAGGAGATAAAGTTGTAGCGCCATATTTTAGACCAGATTTAGAGCAATTAGCTGATATTGCAGAAGAAGTATTAAGAATATATGGATATGATAAATTGGAAACAACATATGTAGATGCTCAAAGTACATTAGGAATAAAAAATAAAAAGCAAAGATTAGAAGACAATTTAAGAAAAACATTAGTTACTAAGGGGTATTCAGAGGTATGTACTTATGCGTTTATTAATCAAAAAGATTTAGAAAAATGTAATATTTCATCAGATAATGAATTATTTAATACAATAAAAATTAAAAACAAATTGAGCGAAGATTATACAATGATGAGAACGACAACATTGCCTAGTATGATGCAAACAATAGCAACAAATTTTGCAAAGAAAAATAAAGATGTAAATTTATTCGAGATAGCAAGAGTATATAATGATGAAAAACATAATATAGAAAAAGGCGAAATACCGGAGGAGCCAACAATATTAAGTATAGCATTATATGGAGAAAATGAAGATTTTTACACGTTAAAAGCTATAATTGAAAATGTATTAGAAGTAGCAAACTTAAAAAGGTATGAGATAGAAAGAGAAACTCAAGATGAAACAATGCATCCAGGAAGAACAGCCAATATTATGATAGGAAAAGATACAATCGCAACATTTGGAGAAGTGCATCCAATAGTATGTCAAAATTATGGAGTAAAAACAAAAGTATATTATGCTAAGATTAATATAGATAAATTAGTAAGATATTCAAGAGAGGATAAAAAGTATGTACCAGTTCCAAAATATCCAGCAGTTGAAAGAGATATTGCTTTAATAGTAGATGAAGAAGTAGAAGTTGGAAAAATAGAAAAAGTAATAATTAAAAAGTGCAAAAAGATATTAGAGGATATTAAATTATTTGATATATACAGAAATGAAAAGATAGGTGAAAACAAAAAGAGTATTGCTTTTGCATTAACATTTAGAGCACAAGATAAAACATTAACAGATGAAGAAATAAATGGAGCAATGGATACTATAATAAGTGATTTAAGCAAAGAATTGAATGCTGAGTTAAGAAAATAATATAAAAAAAATGGATGTTAGCAAAATTTAAATTTTGTTAGCATCCATTTTTGCATAATTCAATCATGTTCATACAAATCTTCCATAAGTACATCTTTAGATTTTGTACCATCCATAAATCCAACAGTTACAGTATTTCTGTGAATTGACTGTATCCATACAGGTTTTTCGTTATAAAATACGTCATGTGGTTGATTACTCCTTAAAATTTCTGTTAGTCTTTGTTCGGTCATAAAAATCTCCTTTTATATAAAATAAAATTATTTGTATTAATATATATATGCCCAAAATCAAAAATAATATTAATATGTGTTGTATTTTTTTTAAAATTTTAATATAATGAGTTTACTGAAAATATAGAATGAGAGGGTTAATATATGCAGGTTATTTATAATAATAATGTAATAGATGTAAAAAAAGGAACTAAAGTAATAGATTTATTAAAAAATGAAATAGATAAATCAAAACAAACAGTAATTGCTTGTAGGTTTAATAATGAGGTAAAGGCGTTAAATTATCCCATAAATTCAGATGGAGAGATAGAATTAATTGATTTAACAACAAAAGATGGAATGAGAATATATACTAGAGGGCTTATATATATAATTGGAAAGGCATTTTCAGAAACATATAAAGATGCTTTACTTACAATTAACTATCAATTATCTAATGCAATGTTTTGTGAAGTAGATAACATGGAAGTTACAGATGAAATGATTTCAAGAGTTAATGAAAAAGTGGAAGAAATTGTAAAGAGAGATTTGCCAATAATCAGAAAACAAATGTCAAGAGAAGAAGCAATAGAGTTTTATGAAAAAGAAAAAACATTAAAAGGAAAATTACAATTAGATATCGAAAAAGATAAAAATGTATTATTATATTATTGCGAAGAATATTATAATTATTTTTATGGTGTAATGCCATTGTCTACAGGATGTATCAACATATTTGAAATAAAAAAATACAAAGGTGGATTTTTAGTTAGATATCCAAGCAGAGAAAATCCTAAAGTATTGCCAGTTCATGTAGAAAACAAAAAATTATTAACAACACTTAGAGAATACGACAATTTGCATAAAGTGTTAAATATAGATACAGTATATAAGTTAAATAGAACTGTTAAAGAAGACAAAATAAATGAATACATTTTACTAGATGAGGCACTTCATGAGAAAAAAATTGCACAGATAGCAGATGAAGTATTAAAAAGAGATAAAGTAAAAATGGTGCTTATTGCAGGACCATCATCTTCAGGTAAAACCACATTTGCAAAAAGATTAGGATTACAATTAAGATTAAATGGAATAAAACCAGTAACTATATCTGTTGATAATTATTTTGTGGAAAGAGAGCAAAATCCAAAAGATGAAAATGGAAATTTTGATTTTGAGTGTTTAGAAGCTATAGATATAAAATTATTTAATGAGCATTTAAAGAGGTTATTTAATGGTGAAGAAATAGAAGTGCCTACATTTAACTTCAAAACAGGACATAAAGAGTATAAAGGAAATACTATGAAACTTGCAAATGATGAGATACTTGTAATAGAAGGAATTCATTGCTTGAATGATGAATTGACAAAAGAGATACCTAAAGAGCAAAAATATAAAGTATATATAAGTGCATTAACCGTATTAAATATAGATTACTACAATAGAATATCTACTACTGATACAAGATTAGTGAGAAGAATAGTTAGAGATCATCAATTTAGAGGGTATTCAGCATTACATACATTAAAAATGTGGGATTCTGTAAATATAGGGGAACAAAAAAATATATTCAAATATCAAGAAGAAGCAGATATAATGTTTAATTCGTCGCTAATATATGAATTAGGTGTTTTAAAAGACTATGCAGTACCACTATTAAAACAGATAGATAATACTAATCCAGAATTTTCAGAAGCTAAGAGATTATACAAAATGTTAAGATATTTTCAATCAATACCTGCAAAATTAGTACCTAATAATTCGTTATTAAGAGAATTTATAGGAGGAAGTGTTTTTGGAGAATAGAGTATTTACTAAAATTGATGAAGAATTTGTATGTGAAAATTGCGGTAATAAAGTTTCTAAGTTAGGGTATACATGTAGAAATCATTGCCCTAATTGCTTACATTCAAAGCATGTAGATATAAATCCAGGAGATAGGCAAGAAACTTGCCAGGGAATGTTAGAACCGATAGGGATAGAAATAGATAATAAAAAGGGATATGTAATTGTGTTTAAATGTAAGAAATGTGGGCAAATAAGAAAAAACAAAGCTGCAAAAGATGATAATATAGATTTAATAATAAAATTATCTGCACATAACATATAAGATTTTCAAAAATGTGTAACCAAATTAAAAATAATGGAAATATATATATGAAAACATTTTATGGAAAGAAATGTTTCTATTCAAGTAATGGGTTATATGTTATACTATAATAGAAAATAATTATAAAATAGGAGAAACAAATGAGTAAAAGAGAAATTGTAAAGTTTGCACTTATGTCTATGATTATAGTATGTGTGGTAGTGATAGCTTTGTTAATATTTAGTAAAGAATATATATTACATACTGTTTCGGTTGCAAAAAGCGATTTTAAAGAAATAGAAGATATTGAGAAACAATCAAATTTTAAATCAACTGAAAGTGTGATAGAAGAAAAAGATGTTATTGAAGTAGTAATACCAACGAAACAATCAGAAGATGATGATATAGAATTAACAGAAAAGGAACAAATAGTTGAAGAAAAAGAGTATCCTGCGGGAAAATACTACATAAAAGTAAATAATCAGATGAATACGGTAACAATATATACAATGGATGAAGTGGGTAATTATATTGTGCCAATAAAAGCAATGGTATGCTCAACAGGCGAAGCAACACCACAAAATACTACATATACAATAGGTGGAAAAAGATGGCAATGGAGATTATTATTTGGCAATGTCTATGGGCAATATACTACACATATAAATGGAAATATATTATTTCACTCAGTGCCATATGAAAAACAAAGTAAAGATACGTTAGAATATTGGGAGTATGATAAATTAGGTACTGTAGCATCAGCTGGTTGTATCAGACTTAAAGTTGAAGATGCAAAATGGATATATGAAAAATGTTTATATGGAAGTATTGTAGAGTTTTATTCTAGTGATGACCCAGGAGAACTTGGAAAACCTGTAGTAGAAAAAATATCCGATAATGAAAAATGTAGAAATTGGGATCCAACAGATCAAGATTTAAATAATCCATGGAAAAATGAAAGTGAAGTTTAATCTTCACTTTCATTTTTTATACTAGATTAATTTATTTAAATTTCCATTTGTATAATCTTTTCCTTCTAGTCGATTTCCAGATTTTATAGTAGTTATAACTTTTTTTATTTCATCGATGGTTTCGTCTAAAAAGTCAACTCTGACAGAATTTGAGTTAAAATCACTAGGTGAGATTGATGTTGTTTTGCTGTTAAAAATAGTGGTAATAGTGTCTATATTATCAGGATATATTTTAAACAAAAGACCTAATCTATCTTTTAAATAATATGATTGTTTTTTGCAATTCTTATTGCACATAGCTAAACAATGGTTAGTGTGGCTAATTAAGCAATAGTTAGAAGTCATAAGAGGTAATTTACCATATACAATTAATTCGAAGTTTGAGTTAATTGTATCATTATGCATATTTGTAATTGTAGATTTGTCCAATTCTGGAGATAAAGTTATTGTGTCTAGTCCTAATTTGTTTAATTCGGAAGCAGTGTACATATTCATTACATTAAGTGTATAGTTTCCAATTATTTTTAAATTATATTTTTTTACAAATTCTAATTGGCTAATGTGAGAAATTACAAAACCTCTAATTTTGAAATTATTTACAATATTATCTAAATGTAAAATAGCATTTAAATAGTTGTTCCTTATGATTGTTGGCATATAAATATAAACTGCATATAAATTGCAAAGGTAGTTTAGTAAATTTTTATACTGCGGGTTTATAAAATATTTAAATGGTATATATAAATTGTCTATATTTAAATTGTTATAATCTTCATCTAAAAGTAAATTATTAATTAAAATAGAGTATTTTTTATTGTAGGTTGAAATATTACCGGTTGGTTTGAGGTAAATTAAAGTTTAAATTTTCGGCTTTCCTTTTATATTTTAATTTTGCAAATTCTTCTAATTTTTGTATTGCATTTCTTCTTAAATCATTCAAACTACTTATGTTTGGGATAAATAAGTTGTCTTCTAAATTAACATCAATTTTGTTAAATTCAAATTGTGTGTTACCAGTTTTATTAAGTTGAGAAACTATTCTATCTTCAGTAATAGGCTTATTTTCTGCTTTAACAGGAAGAATTCCTGATTGAAGTTGTATATGAGCATCCTTATAAATACCAGTATTGCAAGTTATTTCAAAAAGAATAGGAGAGCCGTTCTTTATTGTAATATTGCCTTCAAGTGATATTTTTTTATACTCTGTACCAGAAAAAGTTTTTCTAGCTAATGTGAATAATTCTTTATCTACAGTTTTAAAAACTTGATCGCCAACAGATATATTACCTTTTAATCTACCAATTTCAACTATATCGCCAGTATAAGCTACTTTTTTATTTGAGTTATTTAATAAAAGTTCTGAAACATTGTAATTGTTATTTTCTTTTTCTACTTGAATACTATCGCCTATAGAAATGGTATTTTCTAATTTTATTTTTATATATCCCTTTTTGGGATTGTAAGATATTATCGTACCTAAAGGTAATCCCATGTGATTAGGTTTCTTAATGTACACTAAACTTGTATTAGGTTCTTTATTAAAATGACCAGTTGAAAATCCACCTCTATTAAATACTTGCATAAGTTGTTTCTTGTCATCAGTAGATAATGTATAACTAATATTGTTTAATGCTAAATCTAAGTATTTTCTGTATATTTTAGTAAGAATAGCGACATATTCTGGAGATTTTAATCTACCTTCAATTTTTAAGCATTTAATGCCACATTTTACTAGTTGAGGAAGATATTCAATTCCACATAAGTCTCTTGTGCTTAAAAGATAGCCTTTATTAATTGTTTTATGTTCTGAATCTAATAACTCATAAGGAAGTCTGCATGGTTGAGCACATTTTCCACGATTACCAGAACGACCACCTATACTACTTGAGAATAAGCATTGCCCAGAATAAGAAATGCATAAAGCACCATGAATAAAACATTCAATTTCAATGTTGGAATTTTTACAAATATATTCTATTTCCTCTATAGAAAGTTCACGTGAAAGAACAACTCTTTTATAACCTAATTTTTCTAATTGTAATACTCCTTGCAAATTATGTACTGTCATTTGAGTACTAGCATGTATTGGCAAATCAGGGAAAGTTTTAATAAGATAATTGGCAAGACCTAAATCCTGAACAATGATTGCATCTATTCCAAATTCGTAAGCTTTTTTTGCAATGTTAATAGCAGACTCAAATTCATCATCTTTAATTAGTGTATTGAGTGTTAAATTTGTTTTTACGTTTCTAAGTTTGGCATAATCTATAGCTTTTTCCAAAGCATCTATATCAAAATTAGTTGCACTATTTCTCGCATTAAAAAGTGAAGAGCCAAAATATACAGTGTCTGCACCATTTTGTACAGCGGCTACTAAACAATCAAAATCTCCTACCGGAATTAGTAATTCTATGTCTTTCATATAACCTCCCAAAGCTTTAAACGATACTTTATTTAATATAATATAATATCTATATTGTAACACAAATTTAATAAATTGCATACTATATGTTATACAAAACAAAAGGAGGGAAAACATATGCCAGAAGAAAGAAATTGCGGATGTGGATGCAATAACAACGGAGGATTATTTGGAGGATGTTGTGGAGATAGTGAAATACTATTTTTCATAATAATATTCTTATTATTATTCACAAATTGTGGATGCGGTTGCGGAAGAGGTTGTGGATGCAACTAAAAAATAATACTTACTAAAATTATCAAAGGGAAACAGTATAGAATATCTACATTTTATAACTGTTTCCTTTATTTACCAACAAAAAAAGACAAGTTTCTATTGACTTGCTTTTTTTGATATTATATACTGTAAATGTATATTTTTATACATAAGATATATAGTAGGAGGACAAGCTAAATGTTAAGGAAAAACCTACAAAATGTAAGTAAAAAAACAATAAGTATAACAATGATAATAATTATAATATATACGCTAATAAATGCATTAATATGTAATAAATCATATGCTATTACTCAAGTACGAAATATGGATTCAAACAACATATATAATATTGATGAGAATTTATATCCAGGATATGCAACTTTATTAAAAAATTTAAAAACTACACATCCTAATTGGACATTTACTTTATTTTATACTGATTTGGAATGGTCAGAAGTATTAATGAATGAAACAACAGCAAATCATGCTAGAAGTTTAGTACAAGGAAAAACGGGAGAGTGGTTATGTACAGATCCACAATGTGATGGAATACCTCATGATGGTGCAAGTTGGTTTGGAGCGTCACAAACAGCTGTAGCATACTATATGGATACAAGAAATTTTTTAACAGAAGATAAAATATTTCAATTTGAAGCATTATCTTACATACCGTCAGTTCATACCGAAGCTGGTGTAGAAGCTGTTCTTAGAGGATCTTTTATGAGCAATACAAAAATTTCTGATTATTATGGCAATTCTAACTATGGAGATAAAACTTTTGCTCAAACTATAATGTATGCAGCAGAAGCTTCTGGCGTAAGTCCGTACCATATTGCATCAAGAATTCGACAAGAAGTTGGGACAAATGGTAGTGACTCAATAACAGGAAAAGTTTCAGGATACGAGGGATATTTTAACTTTTATAATATTGGAGCATATGCAAGTAGCGATCCAGTTATAAATGGGTTGATATATGCAAAAAGAAGTGATGTTAATTGGGATACACCAGAAAAATCTATAGTAGGTGGAGCTAAGTGGATTGCAAATGAGTTTATATCAAAAGGACAAGATACAATATATTTACAAAGATGGGATGTGGATAATCAATATCTTGGTTTATATTGGCATTTATATCAAACTAATATACAAGCACCGGCTAGTGAATCAAGTACAGTTTATAGTAGTTATAAATCTATATTTAACAATGATTTAACTAATACAAATTTTAATTTTATAATACCTATGTATAAGAATATGCCGATATCTGTATCTAGATATCCGAGCAGTTCAACTTATGTTTCTCAAAATGCAAAAATATATGATGTTATTGGAAGCGGTGTAAATATAAGAAGAGAACCAGCAGGAACACTTATAGGTACATATTCAAATGGATATCAATTTTTAAGAATAGAATTAAAAGCAGCAAAGGTAAATGGAATAACATGGGACAAAATAATGCTTCAAGATGGAACTATGGCGTATATTGCTACTCAATATGTTGTTGAAACAATACAAGGAGAATTATCAAAAGAGGCATATATAAATGCTAATGCTGAATTATTAAATGGACCAAGGGTAGTTCAGAATGGAACAACCAATGTTAGACAGTTATTTACAGGGCAACTTGTAACGATATTAGAAGAAGGTAAATATAATTTTGATGGATATTCATGGACTAAAATAAAACTAAAAGATGGATCATATGGATATATTCAAAGTGGTTTTGTAACAGAAGGAACATATGGTGAAAAAGTAACAATAACATGTAACACTGAATTAGCATTGAGAGATTCACCATATGGAAGTATAATAAAATATATAGAGCCAGGAGTTATAGTAAATAGAATAGAGAAAGCAACGACACAAGTTAGTGGCTATTATTGGGATAAGGTAATAACATATGATGGATTAGTCGGATATATGGCAAGAGAAAGATATAATCCATATTCATTATGGTTAACTCCTGTAAATGGTGATAATATAATCCCATCAACACCAGACGATAAATTATTATTAAATGAAACAGAGAAGACTATAAAAGTAATACCACAAACTATTTTGAGTGATATAAAAGAAAAATATGAAGATGCAGTGTTAGTGTCTGGAACAGAAAATTTAGGTACAGGTTCTAAAGTAAGTATAAATGGGGTAGAATATACTATAATAAAATTAGGCGATGTAAGCGGAGATGGAGAGGTTGATGCGAGAGATTCTTTAAGAATATTAAAGTATACAGTAGGTTCTTTTGAAATAAAGAACGAGTATATTAAAGCTGCTGATTTAAATGGAGATGAAATTATAGATGCAAGAGATTCCTTGAGAATATTAAAATATACAGTGGGATCATATTCTATTAATTTATAAATAAATTATGAAAGGAAGATAACAAATGAGAAATAAAATATTAGTAATGGTATTATTTATATTTGTATTGCTGGGACTTAATACGGTGATATCTTATGGGGCAATAAGTGCATCGTCAAAAACTGTAAATTCAGGGGAAAATGTTACAATATCAGTTTCTTCATCAGAAGTTTTAGGTGCATATACAATTAAAGTTATAGATAATGGGGGATTAACATTTGTAAGTAGTTCGTCTAAAAATGGACAAGCCAATGGAACTATTATAAGTGGCTCATCACCAACTGGAATTAAAGATAATTTAGGAGAGTTTACTTTTAAGACACCGAGTGTTAGCAAAGATACAACATATTATGTAAAAATTCAATCATCTGGAACAGAAGGTCCAAATTTAGAAAATATCAATGGATCAACCGCAACTGCAACAATAGTAGTAAAAGCTCCAGTACAACCAAGCCCTGTTGTTAAACCAAGTCCAAGTACACCAACAAATCCATCACCTGCTGCTCCAACATTTTCTAGTGTAAATGAAACGGTGTATGCAACAAATGATGTTTTTGTAAGGAGCAGTTATAGTACAAGTAGTAGTAGTTTAGGACAATTAAAAAAAGGGGAAAGTATTATAAGAGTAGGAATTAGTACTACAAAGGTTAATGGATATTATTGGAGTAAAGTAACATATAATGGAAAAACAGGTTATATAGCTTCAAACTATTTAACAACCACTAAACCAGCTGAAGATCCAAGTCCGTTACCTAGTTCACAACCAGAAGAAAAATCAAAAGATGCAACATTAAAAAGTTTGACTATAACTGGACTTGAACTTACGCCAGTATTCGATTCTACTATAACAAGTTATGTTGTTAATACTAAAGAAAATATGACAGAAGTAGAAGTTTTAGCTGAAGTAAATGATACAAAGGCAAAGGTAGAAATTATTGGAGCTAAAGAACTAAAAGAAGGAGAAAATTTAATAATTGTAAAAGTAACTGCAGAGGATGGAACTACAAAAGATTATGAAATAAAGTTAATAATTGGAGAACAAAAAATTCCATTGAATGCATTTGTAATCTTGGGTATAAAAGAAAATGGAGAACAACTAGAAATTGAATTAGGGAATCCTATAGTTTCAGAAAATACTGTAGAATATATTATAAACTTGGAAGAATGGTTAAAATCAATAAATATATTAGGGAGTTTAAATAATGAAACATATCAATATGAAGGAATAGGTGCATTTGATTTAGTAGTAGGTGAAAATAAGTATACTATAATATTAAAAGAATTACAGGAAAATGCAGAAGCTAACCAAATAGAATATAAAATAACAATAAATAATCCGGAAAAAGTAATTATTGTAGAAGAAACAAATGAAACAAATTATAAGATTGCAATAGCGATATCAGCAATTGTTTTAGTAACAATATTAGCGATAACTGGACTAATAGTATATTATAAAAAACAAAATAAAGTAGAATATGCAAAAACAGATTATTCATTTTTAAAGAAAGATGAAGAGTCACAAAATAAAGAAAACGAGCAAGATATAGAAGAAAGAAATGTATCAAATGATAATGAAGATGGAAAGAAAAAAGGTGGAAAACATTTTTAAAAGATAAATTACTAAAGAAAACATATGGGATGAATGTAACTGAGACTGCTAATACAAATGTATTGCAGTCTCAGCATGTTATAAAACATATCAATCCAATATGTTTTTAAAATTACAGATGGTTTGTACAAAGCAAAAAATTTATTTTTTAGGGGGCTAATTATATATGAATAACGATAAAATAGTGATACGAGGAGCGAAGGTGCACAATTTAAAAAATATTAATTTAGAGATACCAAGGGATAAACTTGTTGTAGTAACTGGTTTATCTGGCTCTCGGAAAATCATCATTGGCTTTTGACACATTATATGCCGAAGGTCAGAGAAGGTATGTTGAAAGTTTATCATCTTATGCTCGTCAATTTTTAGGATTAATGGAAAAACCAGATGTAGAATTAATTGAAGGGTTATCTCCTGCAATTTCAATTGACCAAAAAACAACTTCAAGAAACCCTCGTTCAACAGTAGGAACTGTTACAGAAATATATGATTATATACGTTTATTATATGCAAGAATAGGTGTACCATATTGTCCAAATTGTGGTAGAAAAATAGAAAAACAAACTATAGATCAAATTGTAGACAATATAATGGAATTAGAAACAGGAACAAAAATACAAGTACTTTCTCCTGTTGTGAGGGCAAGAAAGGGAGAGTATAAGAAATTATTAGAAGATTTTTCAAAAGAAGGTTTTGTAAGAGCAAGAATAGATGGAGAAGTAGTAGAATTAACTGATGATATAGAAATAGATAGAAAGAAAAAACACAATATAGAAATAATAGTAGATAGATTAGTTGTAAAACCAGAAATAAGAAATAGATTATCAGAATCTGTAGAAACGGCAATGAAGTATGCAAATAGTCTAGTATTAGTAGATGTGATTGGTTCTGAAGAAAAAATGTTTAGTGGTAATTATGCTTGTCCAGATTGTGGAATAAGTTTTGAGGAATTAACGCCTAGAATGTTTTCGTTTAATAATCCTTTAGGTGCTTGTCCAAAGTGCACGGGTATAGGGTATTTAATGAAGATGGATGAAGATTTAATAATACCAGATAAAAATAAAACATTGTATGATGGTGTAAAAGCCTTTGGGGCTAGCAACATGAAACGTCGGTGATACAATGGCAAAGATGTATTTCGAAAGTATAGGAAAACATTATGGTGTGGATATATCTGTACCAATAAAAAAATTACCAAAAGAATTTTTAGATAAAATTTTATATGGTACAGGCGATGAAAAAATAGACTTTGAGTATCAATCTTCAGCAGGAACTAGAAAGTTTACAGCACCTTTTGAAGGAGTAATTCCTACATTACAAAGAAGATATAATGAAACTAAATCTTCTGGTATGAGAGAGTTTTATGAGATGTATATGAGTAACAGCGATTGTGACGAGTGTAATGGCGCAAGATTGAAAAAAGAAGTATTAGCAGTAAAAGTGGGAGATAAGAATATAAACGAGTTGACAAACATGCCAATAAATAGAATAAAAGATTATATAAACTCATTAGAATTAAGCAAAAAAGATAGAATGGTTGCAGATCAAATATTTAAGGAATTAAATCAGAGATTGCAATTTTTAATGGATGTAGGGTTGGAATATTTGACATTGTCTAGAGCTGCTGGAACTTTATCAGGAGGAGAAGCACAACGTATAAGGCTTGCAACACAAATAGGGTCTGGATTAACGGGTGTGTTATATATATTAGATGAGCCAAGTATAGGATTACATCAGAGAGATAATGATAAATTACTTGCCACACTTAAAAAATTAAGAGATTTAGGGAATACTTTGGTGGTTGTTGAACATGATGAAGATACAATGTATGCTGCTGATCAAATAATAGATATAGGACCAGGGGCAGGTGTACATGGAGGTAATGTTATAGCCCAAGGAACTGCAGAAGAAATAAAATTGATACCAGAATCTATAACTGGTCAATATTTAAGTGGAAAAAAGAAAATAGCAGTACCCAAAACCAGAAGAAAACATACTAAAAAAGCGATTGAAGTTGTAAATGCTACACAAAATAATTTAAAAGGAATAAATGTTAAATTTCCATTAGGCTTATTTACATGTGTTGCCGGTGTTTCTGGTTCCGGAAAAAGTACATTGGTAAATGAAGTACTATATAAATATATAGCCAAAGAACTTAATGGTTCAAATGAAAAACCAGGTAAATGCGACAAAATTACAGGTTTAGAAAATATAGATAAAATAATTAATATAGATCAATCACCTATAGGAAGAAGTCCTCGCTCAAATCCAGCAACCTATACAGGAGTATTTGACATGATAAGAGATATTTTTGCGGGAACAAATGAGGCTAAATTAAGAGGATATCAAAAAGGGAGATTTAGTTTTAATGTTGCTGGTGGACGATGCGAAGCTTGTTCTGGAGATGGAATATTAAGAATAGAAATGCATTTTTTACCAGATATATATGTGCCATGCGAAGTATGCAAAGGAAAAAGATATAATCATGATACATTAGAAGTAAAATATAAGGGAAAAAGCATTTCAGATGTACTAGATATGACAGTAGAAGAAGCTTTAGATTTCTTTAATAATATACCAAGAATAAAACAAAAAATACAAACTTTATATGATGTTGGGTTAGGATATATAAAATTAGGACAACCTTCAACTACATTATCAGGAGGAGAGGCACAGAGGGTAAAATTGGCTACAGAATTATCAAAAAGAGCTACAGGAAAAACTTTATATATACTAGATGAACCAACAACAGGGTTACACATTGCAGATGTTCATAGATTAGTGGATATATTGCAAAGATTAGTAGATACAGGAAATAGTATAATAGTAATTGAGCATAATTTAGATTTGATTAAAACAGCTGATTATATAATAGATTTAGGACCTGAAGGTGGAGAAAAAGGTGGAGAAGTAATTGGCGTAGGTACACCAGAACAATTGATTAAAAATGAGAAATCTTATACAGGCAAATTTTTGAAAAAATACTTAGAATAAATATGTATGAACCTTATTTAGTATCTCCATAAATAAATTAAACTTATGGAGATACTAATAAAATTCTAAGAAACAAAATTATTTGCAGTTGTTATTTCTTTTTTGGTTTTCATTGTTTTCGTTATTTTTATTATTTTTGTTGTTTTTACTGTTTTTATTTTCCATTTCACAAGCACCTCCTTGCTTAACTATATTATTGCTTATTTTTTATTACTTTATGTATCAATTGAAAAAATTTTTTAAAGGTGATATAATACGATTATAATTTTTAGAAAGGAGTGTACTTGTCGAATGTTACGCAAAAATTATGATGAATTTGAAGTGCGGTTTACTAGCATAAATTCAAAAGGCACTTGTGAGTTTATCAACAACTTGCTTAGAATCGGCTATGTAATCAAGAACGTTGATTTTAGAATTGGCGTGTATGTTGTAAAGTTCCGAAAAGAAAGCAAGTAAGTAGTACACCAAAAAAGGCTGTCCATTATTTGGACAGCCTAATCTATTGCATAAAAAATATAAATTACTTTTGTAGCTAAAAAGTATATATTTGAATAATCTAATATGTATAATTATGATAAGAGTTATAAGGAGGCTTTTATGGTAAATGAAAAATTGGTAGAGTTTAACAATTACATAAGAAATAAAAAAGTTGCAGTATTAGGTATTGGAGTGAGTAATATTCCACTAGTAGATTATTTGCATAAGCATAATTGCTGTGTTACTATATTTGACAAAAACGAAGAAGAAAAACTTGGTAAAGTACTAATTAATAAAATTAGAGATTATGGAATGGATGTGTCTTTAGGCAATAATTATTTAGAGAAATTAAAAGGTTTCGATATTATTTTTCGTTCTCCAAGTGTAAGACCAGACATACCAGAGATAATAAAAGAACTTGAAAGAGGTGTAATATTAACATCTGAAATTGAACTGGTTATAGAAATGTGTTTAGGTACCGTTATTGGAGTTACAGGTAGCGATGGAAAGACTACTACGGCAACATTAATAAGTGAAATATTAAAAGAAAATGGAAAAAAATGTTATTTGGGTGGAAACATAGGAACCCCGTTGTTTACTAAATTGGAAGAAATAGAAGAGAATGATTATGTAGTATTAGAGTTAAGCAGTTTTCAATTGATGACAATGAAAGTTAGTCCATCTATAGCGGTTATAACAAATATTAGTCCAAATCATTTAGATATACATAAATCTTATGAGGAATATATAGAAGCTAAAGCAAATATTTTTAGGTATCAAGATAATAATGGAATATTAGTTACTAATTATGATAATCAAATAACAAGAGAGATTTCAAAAAGAGCAAACGGAAAAGTAATGTATTTTAGTAGTAAAGAAAAAATACCAACTGGAATAATTGTGGATGATAGAATAATAAAAAAATCTGAAGATGGCTTACGAAGACATATATTGAATACTAAAAATATGCTCTTAAGAGGAATACACAATTATGAGAATGCTTGTGCTGCAATAGGTGCAACGCAAGACATTGTGGACATTGAAAAACAAGCTAAAGCAATAAGTGAGTTTAGAGGAGTAGAACACCGATTAGAATTTGTTAGAAAAATAAATGGAATTAGATGGTATAATGACTCTATAGGAACTAGCCCAACGAGAACTATAGCAGGTTTAAATTCATTTGATGAAAAAATTGTATTAATAGCAGGAGGATACGATAAGCATTTGGATTATGAGGTGATATCAAAGCCGATTGTAGAAAAAGTAAGTTCTTTAATACTATTAGGTGCAACAGCAGAGAAAATAGAAAAAGCTGTAAAAGACGAGCTAAAAATGCAAAAGAAAACTATAAATGTATATAGAGTAAATAATTTAGATGAAGCAGTTAAACTAGCGAATGAAGTTGTAAAACAAGAAGAAATTGTACTGTTTTCTCCTGCAAGTGCAAGTTTTGATAGCTTTAAGAATTTTGAAGAGAGAGGAAAAAAGTTTAAACAAATAGTTCAAAAAATGTAACAAAATTTATATCTCTTAAATAATATATAATAATAAACGATTGTATGAATTAATTGCAATCAAAATTGTTTAGGAGGTATTTTATGTACAATCAAAACTATGAAGAGTATATGAGAGCGGTTTTAGGCTATGCAAATAGTGAGCCTAATTATACATATGAAAATTATTATCCGAGAATGGAACAACAACCACAATATGAGATATCAGAAGAACTATATCCTGAAGTGTATAGAATAGTAAATCCTGTAGTAGAAGATGTATGTAATAAAAATAGAAATAGACCAATAACTGAAGAATTGGTAAGAACTATGACGGATGAAGTTTATAATAATGTTGAGGGAAATTCGAAGTTACAAGTTAATGTACAGGTAAAAACGGAATTAAAAAATGGAGATGTGAGAAATCCAAATGCTAAAATTAATGATACAAAAACAACAGAAACAAGACAAAGGAATTTCTTGCTAAATGATTTGATAAGAATATTAATTTTAAAAAATTTGTTAAGACCTAATCCTCCGGTAAGACCTCCATATCCTGGACCAAATCCAAGACCACCATACCCAGGACCAAGACCACCATTTCCAGGACCTGGACCTAGGGCACCAATAATGTAAAAGATATAATGTATAAATTCTTCCATTGTGTGTAATAATAACCACAGAAATGGAGGAATTTTTTTATGAAAGTTAATGAATGTATGTGTAAAAATGTTGTATGTGCAAATCAAGATACAACAATATCAGATGTGGCTAAACTAATGTCTGATAATCATGTAGGGTGTATTCCTATTTGTGATTTTAATAAAAATGTTGTTGGTTTAATAACAGATAGAGACATAACTTTAAGAACGGTAGCGTGTGGTAAAGATGCAAATACAACAAAAGCAAGCGAAATAATGACAACGCAAGTTTATAAGGTAAATCCTACAGCAGATATATCAGAAGCAAGCCAAATGATGTGCGAGTGCCAAGTAAGAAGAATACCTGTAGTAGAAGGAAATACTATAGTTGGAATATTAACTTTAGGAGATTTAGCAAATCATCAAAATGTAAAACAAGAAGAAGTTTCAAATACTGTAGAAGGAATTTGCAGATGTAACAATAATCCTAAAAATTGGATGTAGAATTTAAAAATGTGAAGCCGAATAGTTTATATACGTTTAGCATAAATAAAAAATATATTCATATAATAATATAGGTGATAAAACTTGGTAATTGATATGGGATATTGGACAAGGGTTTTGAAAAGAATAGTAATAGCTATTGTTAGTATTGTTGCTGTGTATTTAGCGTTTAAATTAGCTGTATTTTATATGCCATTTTTAATAGCATTTATTATATCTTTAATGGTAGAGCCTATTATAAGAAGGGTTGTAAGAAAAACAAAACTAGCAAGAAAAACAAGCGCTATAATAGTTATATTGGTTGTATTTGCTATATTAATAGGATTAATTATTTGGGGAATAGCAAGTGCTATTTCAGAAGCGTCAAATTTATTGCAAGGATTAAACGGATATATAGAAAAAGGATACCAACAGGTACAATGGTTTATTGATAGTATGGATTTTGATAAAATAAAAATCCCAGAACAAGTGTATGGAATTGTTCAAAATTCTTTAGGAGACTTCTTTGATACGGCTTCTAATTGGGTAAGAGGAATATTGACATCGTTTTTAAATGGATTAACACAAATACCAATAATATGTATATATGTTGTAATAACAGTACTAGCAACATACTTTATATGTACAGATAAATTATATATATTAGACCAAATGGAACATCATTTACCTCAAACATGGATAAAAAAATTAAGAATACATGTGAGAGAGTTAACTGTGACATTAGGTGGATATTTGAAAGCTGAAGTTATATTAGTAATAATATCATTTGTAGAGGTATTGGTTGGATTATATATATTCAAATTTGTTGGATTTAACATACAATATCCATTACTTGCTGCTCTTGGAATTGGCTTTGTTGATGCTTTACCAATACTTGGCTCTGGGACTGTTATGATTCCATGGGCAATAATATCTGCAATAAATGGGGATATTAATTTAGCAATAGCAATGCTTGTTTTATATATAATAATAGCAATAGTAAGACAATTGTTAGAACCACGAATAGTAAGTGGTCAAATCGGAATACATCCAATATTCACATTGATTGCAATGTATACGGGATTTAAATTTATGGGAGTAATGGGATTATTAGTTGGACCTATATTATTAATAATATTAAAAAATATATTTGGTACATTAATAGATAAAGGCGTAGTAAAAACAATATTAGATAGAGGATAGAACTTACTGTATAGTAGGTTCTATTTTTGCGTCTTGATTCTATAAGATATAGGTGATTTATGTAATATTTAAATAACAAGTTATTATTGTTTGTATAAATTATAAAATAGTATTTACAAATAAAACATATTAGTATATATTTATAATAACATATTGCAAATGCTGTAGGGGGCGGCGTCCCGACGACCCGCAAATAAGAACAAAGGAGAAACAAAATTATGGCAAACGCTAAAACCCTTGGTGCTGTACACACACACACACACACACACACACACACACACATATATATATATATTATGTAGCCTAGAGAACAAAAATAAAATAGAAACATAGGAAAACACAATGTTCTATGTGTATTTTTTATACACATAAAATATTGTGTTTTTTTAGTAGCTTTTTAGCAACAAATAGTACAAAATTTTATATGAAGTAAATTATGAAAGAAAAAAATGTAGGTGCGGCGTCCATGACAATCCAATGCACAAAAGCAATACAAATTTATGCAAATGCTGTAGGGGTCGGCGTCCTCGACGACCCAAAATAATATAGGATAAAACAAAGGAGAAAATTAATGAAAATATCACCTAAAAAAGAAAAGATAAAAACAATAATAGTAATAATGATATTAATAATATTATTACTATTATTAATATTTATAGAAGATATAGTAAAAACACAAAACAAAAACCAAATAGGTTTATTTGAAAACACAGCCAAAGCGGGTTATACAACTACAATAGGAGGCCAAACTTATGATATAACAAATGCTGTGGCTGAAAATGCAAATGCACCAGTGATATCAGCTAGTATGATGCCAGTTAAATATGTAAATGGTTATTGGACAATAACAACAAATGAAGATAGTGATTGGTATGATTATTCAACAGGAAAACCGGCATATATGATGTTAAATGATGGATATTACAAATCTGAAATAGAAGTTGAGATAAGCGAAGATCAGTTAGCAATTAATAATATTGGTAAGCAAATATCAGAAACAAAACTTGGTTCTATTTATATATGGATACCACGTTTTGCATATGATGAAACAGGAGAAATTATATACATAAAACAAGGTTATAATGTGGCGGGTAGCTATGTATTACCAGATACATTTATGTATGAAACGGAAAAAAGAGATTTTAGTTTAGCTGGTGTTTGGGTTGAATATAGTCCATTATCTTCTACAAATGAAGTAACAGCCAAACTAAAGAATATGATGGGAGAAGACAATAAATATGGGTTCATAGCAAATACTATAGGTTTTGATGCCCACAACGATTCGGATATACAAATAACATTACAGATGTATTTTGATAAATTTATTGCAAATGATGTAGGTGGTGGCGTTCTCGACGACCCGTTAATAGACACAACTAACCTAAATCGAACCATATTAAGAATAATAAACACAAATCAATTAGAACCAATAAAAGCAAAAGCGTATTATGATGCGACAGAAGAAAAAATAAGAATAGAGGTAACATATAGTAAAAATGATATAAGTAAAATATTAGATAAAAAAGAAAATATATTAAGCGAAAATTCTTTAACAGCAGATACAGGAGAAGAATTAATAGGAAATGGAATATATAAATTTTTAGTGTTAGATAGATTAGGTAATCAAAGACTTATAAAAACGACAATTACTGGTTTAAATATATATACAATAAGCAATGAAGAGGAATTAAAGTTATTTAGAAGTGCAGTAAATAATAATAAAACTAATTCGTTTACAATAGCGAATCAAGTAGCTGATGTAAAGTTGAATGTAGGAAAATACAAAATAGATGAAGAAACAGGAGAAATAGTGTTTGATGAAGAAAAAGCAGAAAAGTGGACTGGGATTTCAAATTATAGTGGAAAATATTATGGAAACAATCATACGATAAGTGGATTGTATGGAAATGATGGGCTTTTTTACAAGGGAGTTGGAGCACAAATAGAAGATTTAGGAATAATAAATAGTTATTTAAAATTGTCTGGCAGAGGGGCTTTATTAGGTTATGCACAAGAAAATACAGTAATAGAAAATTGTTATAGTCTAGCAACAATAGAAGTAACCGGAAACGAAGTCGGTGGACTAGTTGGAACAACATATTATAATTCTAGAACAGTGCAAATGACAATGAATAAATGTTATAATAAGGGAAAAATAATTATAAAAAGTCAGTATAATTATGTATATGGTATAGGGGGAATTGTGGGAAATGGAGGTAATGTGAATATATCAAATTGCTATAATTCCGGTAGCATTATATATGAAGGTAATACTACGAGAAATTCTAGTTCTAATACTGGAGGAATAATAGGGTATATGGGGTATGGAAGTATAAAAAATTGCTATAATATAGCTGATGTTAATATTTGGGGAACTAATGTGGGTGGTATTGGAGGATGTATTAGTTATAATTCTAGTATAACTATAAACTGTTGCTACAATTATGGAAATATAAGTGGATATGCAAGAGTAGGTGGCGTTGTTGGAAGTTGTGGAGCTATAAATAATTGTTATAATTATGGAAGCGTTAATGGCATAGGAGATGAAGTAGGAGGAATTATTGGAAATTTACTTATGGATAATTGGGATACGTCAAGTAATTTATATAATTATGGAAATGTATATACGAATGGAAATAGTGCAGGAGGAGTTTCTGGAGGATTGGGATGGAATAATGTTACATTACAATATAGTTATAATATGGGGCAAGTTAATGGAACAAGAGATGTAGGTGGTATTACTGGCAATATAGGAAGAGCTACGATACAATATGCATATAATGCAGGAGAAATTATAGGAGAACAAAATGTAGGAGGAATTGGAGGCTATTTATTTGGATCTTCAGCGGGTAGTACAACATTTTACTCTTATATAACAAATTGTTATAATATTGGAAAAATTTCTGGAACAACTTATATAGGTGGAGTAGTTGGGTATATAAATTATGATACAAGAGTATATACAAATTATAGCAATTGCATTTTAAATGGTAAATCATATGTAGGAGGAATTACTGGTTACTTTTTAAATCATACTTCTAATAGTATATCAAATAATTATTATAAAAGTAATACTGCAAATAACGGAATTGGAGGTAGTAGTAAAGAAAATGGCACAAATAAAATGGACGATATGCCAACTATAATATCTATTATGGCTAAAGGATTTGTAGAAGATATTAATAATATAAATCAAGGATATCCAATTTTAGCTTGGCAAACAGATAATGATAATTTAAATTTAATTAATGGTGATAATGCTTTTGCGGAAGATACAGAAGGAATAAATGATGGATATCCAATACTAGCTTGGCAAGTAGAAAAAAGTGAATAAAAAAATATTAAATTTACAAGACTTATTTCAGATTCTTATATATAAAAACTGAAATAAGTCTTTAAATGTTATCAAAAGAATGTAAAAATTTGCACAACAAATAAACCGACTAAAGTCAGTTTTTTAAACTTATTTCAGCTTTTAAGATTAGAACTGACTTTCAAAAGATAATTAGTATTAATTCAAAAAAATGCCAAATAACAGTTGACATATATTGCCATAGGTTGTATAATAATATAGCGTTTAGATTTGCGATGAAGCGAAATGTGGCTACATCCGTAAGGGTGGAGGGAACTTTCGTGGAGTATGTCTTGGCTTAGACCAGGCGGATAAGTTTTAGTAAAAGCACTTATCCCTAAGTACAAAAGAATTGTAACTTAGGTTTTAATATGGTTAACAAAGAAACACCAGGGTGCGTTAAAACTTTTGCCAGTCGACAAGCGAAATACGTTAATATTTCGCTATTCATCTTATATTTTAAGGAGGGAAACAAAAATGGCAAAATCAAACAATTTAGTTGGAAGTGAAAAAATCAGAATAAGACTAAAAGCTTATGACAATGTCGTTTTAGATCAGTCTGCTGAAAAAATAGTAGATACTGCTAAAAGAACAGGTGCAAAAGTATCTGGCCCTATTCCATTACCAACACAAAAAGAAGTTGTAACAGTAATTCGTTCTCCACACAAACACAAAGATTCAAGAGAACAATTTGAAATGAGAACACATAAAAGAGTTATTGATATACTTTATCCAACACAAACAACAGTTGATAATCTAATGAAATTAGATTTACCAGCAGGTGTTGACATTGAAATAAAGTTATAATACTACAAAAAATTAAAGAAGCCTTATAAAAGGCAAAAAACATAACCAAGCTGGTTATAAAATCAGCCAATAGTTAAGTTAGCTGTTCGAACATATCGAGATACAGATAACTTATGCGGTGAAACGTATAGGAGGAAATTTTAAAAATGAAAAAAGCAATTTTAGGAAGAAAAGTTGGAATGACACAAATATTTGATGAAACAGGAAAAGTTGTTCCAGTAACAGTTATAGAAGCAGGTCCTTGTACAGTTACTCAAGTTAAAACTGTAGAAACAGATGGGTATGAAGCTGTTCAATTAGGATTTGTAGATGTTAAAGAAAACAAATTAAATAAACCAGAAGCAGGACATTTTGCAAAAGCAAAATTAGCTCCAAAAAAACATTTAAGAGAGTTTAGAATGACAGATGTTTCTTACAATGTTGGAGACGAAATAAAAAGCAATGTATTTTCTGCAGGAGAAATGGTTGATATTCAAGGAAAAACAAAAGGTAAAGGATTCCAAGGCGTTATTAAACGTCATGGTCAACATAGAGGACCTATGGGACATGGTTCTATGTATCACAGAAGACCAGGTTCAATGGGACCAACATCAACTCCAGGTAGAGTATTTAAAGGCAAAAAACTTCCAGGACATATGGGAGCACAAATAGTTACAATACAAAACTTAGAAGTTGTTAGAGTAGATTTAGACAAAAATGTAATATTAGTAAAAGGTAGTGTGCCAGGAGCAAAAGGCGCAATACTAAAAATAAAAGATGCAGTTAAAGCAACAAAGTAGAAGAAAGGAGGAAAAAGAGATGCCTAAAATAGATGTTTATAATATAGAAGGAAAGAAAGTTAGCGATTTAGAATTAAATGAAGGTATATTTGGTGTAGAACCAAATGAAGCTGTTGTACATAGCGTGTTAGTTAATTACATGGCTAATCAAAGACAAGGAACACAAAGTACAAAAACAAGATCAGAAGTATCTGGTGGTGGTAGAAAGCCATGGAAACAAAAGGGAACAGGTAGAGCAAGACAAGGTAGTATAAGAGCTACTCAATGGATTAAAGGTGGTATAGCTTTAGGACCAAAACCAAGAAGCTATAAATACACAGTAAATAAGAAAGAAAGAAGATTAGCTATAAAATCTATGTTAAGTTCAAAAGTAATTGAAAACGAAATAATAGTTTTAGATGCTATACCTTTCAATGAAATAAAAACAAAGAATATGGCAAATGTATTAAATAACTTAAAAGTTGAAGAAAAAACTTTAATAGTTTTACCAGAAAAGAATGAAAACGTACAAAAATCAGCTAGAAATATAGAAGGTATAAAAACAAGTTTAGTAAATACAATAAATGCTTATGATTTATTAAAATACAAAAAACTTATACTTACTGTAGATGCTGTTAAAAAAATTGAGGAGGTGTACGCATAATGAGACCAGAAGATATAATTATAAGACCTATAGTTACTGAAAAAAGTAACAACGAGTTACAAGCTGGAAAGTATACCTTTGAAGTGGCTAAAAAAGCTACAAAGATACAAATTGCAGATGCTGTTGAAACTTTATTTAATGTAAAAGTTTTAAGAGTAAATACAATTTCAATAAAGGGAAAAGAAAAAAGAGTTGGAGTACATGTTGGAAAAACATCTGACTGGAAAAAAGCTATAGTAACTATAGATACAAATCCAACAGAAAAAACATACTTAACAAAAGGTGGAAAATCTGTAAAAGTTGCTAAAAAATATAAAGATTCAATAGAAGAATTTATGGGCGCATAATTTAGCAAAGAATATCTGGAATTAACCAGGAAAACAAAAAATATCTGTTATGCGGAGCAGGAAAAAATCCGCAAATATATTGTAAAGTAAAGAATGATTAGAAATATATTGATTAATCATTCGGGAAAGGAATTTAAAATGGGTGTAAAACATTATAGAGCATATACTCCATCAACAAGAAATATGACAGTTTCTACATTTGAAGAAGTTACAAAGAAAACTCCAGAAAAATCTTTACTTGCAACAAAAAAGAAAAATTCAGGTAGAAATTCTTATGGTAGAATAACTGTTAGACATCAAGGTGGAGGAAATAGACAAAAATATAGAATAATAGATTTTAAACGTAAAAAAGATGATATGGTAGCTACTGTTATTGGTATTGAATATGATCCAAATAGAACAGCAAATATTGCTTTAATTCAATATGAAGATGGAGAAAAAGCATATATATTAGCTCCAATAGGATTAAAAGATGGAGATAAAGTAATATCTGGAATGACAGCAGATATTAAACCAGGAAATTGCATGCCAATCGAAAATATACCAGTTGGTACTATGATTCATAATATAGAATTAAATCCAGGCCAAGGTGGAAAATTAGTTAGAGCTGCAGGTCAAGAAGCTCAATTAATGGCAAAAGAAGGTGCTTATGCACACGTAAGACTTCCATCAGGAGAAATGAGATTAATATTATCAAGATGTAGAGCAACAATAGGAACAATAGGAAATGCAGACCAAGAAAACGTTAAATTAGGAAAAGCTGGAAGAAAAAGACATATGGGAATAAGACCAACAGTTAGAGGTTCTGTTATGAACCCAGTAGATCACCCTCATGGTGGTGGTGAAGGTAGAGCACCAGTTGGTCATGCAGGACCACTTACTCCTTGGGGTAAACCAGCTCTAGGATATAAGACAAGAAAGAGAAATAAACAATCTAATAAGTTTATCGTAAAGAGAAGAAAATAAGTCATATTTAAAACAATAAATTAATCCTAAAAAGAAGGAGGAAACGAAATGTCAAGATCACTAAAAAAGAAACCATTTATAGCAGAAAGTTTATTAAAGAAAGTAGAAGCTATGAATGAATCTGGAAGTAAAGAAGTTATAAAAACATGGTCAAGAGCTTCAACAATATATCCACAAATGATAGGACACACAATAGCTGTTCATGATGGTAGAAAACATGTTCCTATCTATATTTCAGAAGAAATGATTGGACATAAATTAGGAGAATTTGCTCCAACAAGAACATTTAAAGGCCATGCTGGAGAAAAAACAACAACAAATAAATAAGAGATATAACATTTAAACAAATAAAGGAGGTAAAGTAAATGCCAGAAGATACAATTTTAGAAGCTAGAGCAGAATTAAAATATGCAAGAATTGCTCCAAGAAAAGTTAAAATTGTTGCAGATTTAATTAGAGGAAAAAATGTTGACGAAGCTTTAGCAATTGTTAAATTCACACCAAAAGCATCATCTGAAATAGTTGAAAAATTATTAAAATCAGCTATAGCAAATGCTGAAAATAATCATGGTATGGATAGATCAAAATTAGTTATAAGCGAAATTTACGCAAACCAAGGACCAACATTAAAGAGAATAAGACCAGCAGCAAAAGGTTCTGCTGTTAGAATAAGAAAAAGAACAAGTCATATTTCAATAGTTTTAAGAGAAAGTAATTAGTTAGAAAGGAGGATTTTAATCAATGGGACAAAAAATGCATCCACATGGATTAAGAGTAGGTGTAATCAAAGATTGGAGCTCAAAATGGTATGCTGATTCTAAAAACTTTGGTGATTACCTAGTAGAAGACCAAAAAATTCGTAAATATGTAAAACAAAAATTATTTGTAAGCGGAATTTCAAAAGTAGAAATTGAAAGAACAGCTAAGTTTGTTAAAGTAAATGTATACACTGCAAAACCAGGATTAGTAATAGGTAAAGGTGGTAACCTTGCAGAAGTATTAAAAAATGATTTAAGCAAAATGATAGGAAAAGAAGTAAATTTAAATATAGTTGAGGTAAAAGCAATTGATACAGACGCACAATTAGTTGCTGAAAATATAGCAAACCAACTAGAAAGAAGAATATCATTTAGACGTGCAATGAAACAATGTATGCAAAAAACAATGAAAGCAGGAGCTTTAGGTATAAAAACAGCAGTATCAGGAAGACTTGGTGGTGCTGATATGGCAAGAACAGAATTCTATAAAGAAGGTACAATACCACTTCAAACAATTAGAGCAGATATAGATTATGGATTTGCTGAAGCTGATACAACTTATGGAAAAATAGGTGTAAAAGTTTGGATATATAAAGGTGAGGTTCTTCCAACTAAAAAAGCAAAAGTGGAAGGAGGAGAAGAATAATGCCAGTAATGCCAAAAAGAACAAAATATAGAAAAATGCAAAAAGGTAGAAATAGAGGAAAAGCAACAAGAGGTAATGTTGTTAATGAAGGAGAATATGGAATACAAGCATTAGAAGCTGGACTTATAACAGCAAACCAAATAGAAGCAGCGCGTATTGCAATGACACGTTCAATCAAAAGAGGTGGAAAAGTTTGGATTAAAATATTCCCAAATAAACCTATTTCTAAAAAACCAGCAGAAACTCGTATGGGTAAAGGAAAAGGTGCAACAGAATATTGGGTAGCAGTTGTAAAACCTGGTAGAATATTATTTGAAATCGCAGGTGTTACAGAAGATGTTGCAAGAGAAGCTTTAAGATTAGCAGCTCATAAATTACCTATAAAAACTAAGTTTCTAGCAAGAGAAAATAGTCAAGGTGGTGATAGCAATGAAGATGAATAAAATAAAAGAAATGTCTTCAGAAGAGCTAGATAAGGAATTACAAGAATTAAAGCAAGAATTATTTAAATTAAGATTTAGTCTAGCAACAAATGGGTTAGATAATCCAATGAAAATACCTCAAGTTAAAAAGGATATTGCAAGAATAAAAACAGAACAAAGACAAAGAGAATTAGCAAAATAAGAAAAAATCGATATGTATATAAATTTAAAGATTTTTCTTCGCAATAATAGTGCTAATATGGAAACAATTTAAAGAAAGGAGATAGTTCAATGGAAGAAAGAAATCTTCGTAAAGTTATGATTGGTACAGTAAAATCTAATAAAATGGATAAAACAGTTGTTGTATCAGTTGCAACAAATGTAAGACACCCAATGTATAAAAAAATTGTTAAAAGAACATATAACTTAAAAGCTCATGATGAAGAAAATAAATGCCAAATTGGAGATAAAGTAAAAGTTATGGAAACAAGACCTTTATCAAAAGATAAAAGATGGAGAGTTGTTGAAATAATAGAAAAAGCAGATATAAAATAATTTAATTCGATAAAATTTAATGAATAGGAGGAACTATAGCAATGGTACAACAACAAACAAAGCTAAAAGTAGCTGACAACACTGGTGCAAAAGAAATTATGTGTATCAGATGTTTAGGAGGTTCACATAGAAAATTTGCTAATATAGGCGATATAATAATTGCTTCTGTTAAAGATGCTACACCAGGTGGAGTTGTAAAAAAAGGTGATGTAGTAAAAGCAGTTATAGTAAGAACTAAAAAAGGTGCTAGAAGACCAGATGGTTCTTATGTGAAATTTGATGAAAATGCAGCTGTAATTATACGTGATGATGGAACTCCAAGAGGAACACGTATATTTGGGCCTGTTGCAAGAGAATTAAGAGATAAAGATTATATGAAAATATTATCTTTAGCACCAGAAGTTCTTTAGTAAATCGACTAAAAATTAATAGAGTATAAAATCAATAAAAACAAACTTCAAAAAAAGAGGTGAAAATTAATATGAAAATAAAAAAAGGTGATACAGTACAAGTTTTATCAGGAAATGATAAAGGAAAAACTGGAGAAGTTTTAGAAGTTATACCAAAAACAGAAAAAATTATAGTAAAAGGTATAAATGTTAGAAAAAAACACGTTAAACCTAGAAAACAAGGTGAAGAAGGCGGAATTATATCAGTTGAATGTGCAATACATAGTGCAAAAGTAAATGTTGTGTGTCCAAAGTGCAATAAACCAGCAAGAATAGGTTTTGAAATGGATAAAGATAAAAAAGTTCGTGTTTGTAGAAGATGTGGTACAAAGTTAAAATAAGAAAGGAGGATAATAAATTAGTATGGAAAAATTAAGAGAACAATATGAAAAAGAAGTTATACCAGCTTTAATGAAAAAGTTTGAATATAAATCTATTATGCAAGTTCCAAGACTTGAAAAAATAGTAATAAATATAGGATTAGGAGATACAAGAGATAATCCTAAAGGACTAGAAAATGCAGTAGCAGACTTAACTTTAATTACAGGACAAAAGCCAATGATAACAAAGGCAAAAAAATCAATTGCTGCATTCAAATTAAGAGAAGGTGCAAACGTTGGTTGCAAAGTTACATTAAGAAAAGACAAAATGTATGATTTTGCATATAAATTATTTAGTGTAGCATTACCAAGAGTTAGAGATTTCAGAGGAGTTTCAGCAAATTCTTTTGATGGTAGAGGAAACTATTCTATGGGAATAAAAGAACAATTAATCTTCCCTGAAATCGAATATGATAAAATAGATAAATTAAGAGGTATGGACATAATATTTGTAACAACGGCTAAAACAGACGAAGAAGCAAAAGAATTACTTACATTATTAGGAATGCCTTTTAAAGCATAGTTAAAATTGTCAAACTTCATAATAAGTGAAGAAGGAGGTTATTAAGACAAATGGCAAAAAAATCAATGATTTTAAAACAACAAAAACAACAAAAGTACAAAACAAGAGAATATAATAGATGTAAACTTTGTGGAAGACCACATGGATATATAAGAAAATTTGGAATCTGCCGTATATGCTTTAGAGAATTAGCACATAAGGGAGAAATTCCAGGAGTAAAAAAAGCAAGTTGGTAATTTAAATCTTGCAAAATGAGTAGAGGTCGTCATCCTCAACGATTTATCCGGTAAGGAACACAAGAATATAGAGAAACAAAAAAAGGAGGTAAATAATAGATGAATACAACTGATCCAATAGCAGATATGCTAACAAGAATAAGAAATGCAAATAGTCAAAGATTCAAAACAGTAGATGTTCCAGCATCTAATATGAAAACAGCTATTGCACAAATATTATTCAATGAAGGATATATAAAATCTTATGAGATAATAAACAATGACAATCAAGGTACAATAAGAATTACTTTAAAATACGATGAAAAAGGTAAAAAAGTAATTGCTGGATTAAAAAGAATAAGTAAACCAGGATTAAGAATATATGCAGCAAAAGATGAATTGCCAAAAGTATTAAATGGTTTAGGAATAGCTTTAATTTCTACATCAAAAGGTATAATGACTGATAAACAAGCTAGACAAGAAGGTATAGGTGGAGAAGTTTTAGCTTATATATGGTAATTTAAGCTATAAAAATATCAAAAAAAGGAGGAAACAAAATGTCAAGAATAGGAAATAAACCTATCGAAGTACCAAATGGAGTTGAAGTTAAAATAGATGGTTCTAAAGTTACAGTAAAAGGTCCTAAAGGAACATTAGAAAAAGAATTTAATAAAAATATGACAGTTACTTTAGAAGATAATCATGTAATAGTAAAAAGACCAGATGACGAACCTGCTAACAAAAGTTTACACGGATTAACAAGAACTTTAATTAATAATATGATTCAAGGTACTTCAAATGAGTTTACAAGAGTATTAGAAGTAAATGGTGTTGGTTATAGAGCTGCAAAGCAAGGAACAAAATTAGTTCTTACATTAGGATATTCACATCCTGTAGAAATGGAAGCTCCAGCTGGAATAACATTTGATGTTCCAACTCCAAACCAAATCATAGTTAGAGGTATAGATAAAGAGTTAGTTGGTCAAACAGCAGCTGTTATAAGAACAAAAAGACCACCAGAAGTATATAGAGGAAAAGGTGTTAAATACGCTGAAGAAGTTATTAGACGTAAAGAAGGTAAAGCTGGTAAGAAATAATAGGTTAGCAACAAATGAAAAGCTTTGCACTATGTTATTAAATTTTATAAGAATTTTTTCAAAGTATAAATGTAATGTTAAGTGTTTTTGATTTGTCGCATAAACTATTTAAATAAATAATATCAATAAGAAATTTTAGTAGAAGATGAGGTGATATTAGAATGATTACAAAAACAGATAGAAAAATGGAAAGAACAAGAAGACATATAAGAGTTCGTAGAAAAATTAGTGGTACAGCAGAATGTCCAAGACTTTGTGTATATAGAAGTAACACAAATTTATACGTTCAAATAATAGATGATGTTGCTGGAAATACATTAGTAAGTGCATCAACATTAGATAAAGAAATAAAAACAAAGAAAGCAAATAAAGAGGCAGCAAAAGAATTAGGAACATTAATTGCAAAGAAAGCATTAGATAAAAATATTGAAACAGTAGTTTATGATAGAGGTGGATATATCTATCATGGTGTTGTTAAGGAATTAGCAGAAGCAGCAAGAGAAGCTGGATTAAAATTTTAATGTAAGGAGGGAAACTAAAAAACAATGGAAGAAAATACAGTAGAATTAAAAGAAAAAGTAGTTACTATAAATAGAGTTGCTAAAGTTGTTAAAGGTGGTAGAAACTTTAGATTTAGTGCTTTAGTTGTAGTTGGTGATGAACAAGGACACGTTGGTGTTGGTAATGGAAAAGCAGCTGAAGTTCCAGATGCTATAAAAAAAGCTATTCAAGAAGCAAAGAAAAACTTAGTAGCAGTTCCAATCGTTGGAACAACAATACCTCACGAATATTTAGGACAATTTGGTTCTGCCAGCGTTCTTTTAAAGCCAGGACCAGAAGGATCTGGACTTATTGCAGGAGGAAGTGTTCGTCCTGTATTAGAGCTTGCTGGATATAAAGATATAAAAACAAAAGTTATAGGAACAAATAATCCAAGAAACGTTGTATATGCTACAATAGAAGCTTTAAAGAGTATGAATACAATAGAAGAAATAGCTGCAAAAAGAGGAAAAAAAGTAGAAGAAATATTATAATATGTTTTCATACAAAAGCGGACATAAGAAATTTAGAAAGGTAGGTGCAAAACGAAATGGAATTAGGAAATGTAAAATCACCAGTTAAAAAGGTAAACAGAACAAGAGTTGGACGTGGTGTAGGTTCAGGACTTGGAAAAACTTCTGGAAGAGGTCATAAAGGTCAAAAAGCTAGATCAGGTGGTGGAGTAAGACGTGGTTTTGAAGGAGGTCAAACTCCATTATATAGAAGATTACCTAAAAGAGGATTTACTAATATTCATGCTAATAACTATACAGAAGTAACATTAACTATGTTAAATAAATCAAAAGCAACAGAAGTTAGTGCTGAAACATTATTAGCAGAAGGAATAATAGGAAAAATCAATGATGGTATAGTAGTATTAGGAACAGGAAGTATTGATAAAGCATTAACTGTTAAAGCTACAAGATTTACTAAATCAGCTGCAGAAAAAATATTAGCTGCAGGTGGAAAGACAGAGGTGATTTAGTGTATGTTTAAAACAATAAAAAATGCATTAAAAACACCAGATGTTAGAAAAAAAATAATGTATACATTATTATTAATAGTAATATTTAGATTTGGATGTTTTATAACAGTTCCAGGTATAGATGCAATTGCTCTTTCAGATTTAGTTAACTCATCAACTGGAAATACATTATCTGGTTTAATAAACTTAATTTCAGGAGGAGCATTCTCTAATTTATCTATATTCGCAATGTCAATAACTCCATATATTACAGCTTCAATAGTAATTCAATTATTAGCGATGGTTATACCATCATTAGAAAGAGCTGTTAAAGAAGGCGGAGAAGAAGGCAAAGCAAAAGTAAATAGATATACAAAAATATTAACATTAGTTCTTGCTACAATAGAGGCTATAGGTATTTATATATCATATAGTTTTGGAAATTCAGGAATATTTATAAATCCTGGATTTAAAACAGCAGCATTAATGACAATATCTTTGATTACTGGAACTGCATTACTTATGTGGTTAGGAGAACAAATTACAAGTAAAGGTATTGGAAATGGAATTTCTATGATTATATTTATAGGAATTATATCTTCATTGCCAGATGCAATTATTGCGATATACAATAAAATAATTGTTGGTGGTGTATTTAGTACAACAGGACTTCTAACAGCTTTAGCTATAATAGTAGGAGCTTTGTTGTTAGTTGCAGGAGTTGTTTTTGTACAACAAGCAGAAAGAAGAGTACCTGTACAATATGCAAAAAAAGTAGTAGGAAGAAAAATGTATGGAGGACAAAGTACACACATTCCATTAAAATTAGCTATGGCAGGTGTTATGCCAGTTATATTTGCCTCATCATTTATGACCTTCCCTGCAATGCTTATACAAATATTTAATGCAAACGCAACAACAGATGTTGCAACAGGATTTTGGGCAGGATTATATAAGTTTTCAATAGCAATATCATCATCAAATGTACCATTAAGTTATTCTATAATAAGTGCATTAGTATATTTATTGTTAATAATAGGATTTACATTTTTCTATACATATGCTACATTTAATCCAGCAGAAGTATCAAATAATATAAAGAAAAATGGTGGATTTATACCAGGAATAAGAGCTGGTAAACCAACAACAGATTTCTTATCATCGATATTGTCAAAATTAACTTGGTTTGGTGGTTTATTCTTAGCATTAATAGCAATATTACCAATGTTGATGAAAAATACAGGATTGAATATAGCATTTGGAGGAACATCTATACTTATTGTAGTAGGTGTTGCATTAGAAACAGTACAACAATTAGAATCTCAATTAGTAATGAGACACTATAAGGGATTTTTAGAGTAATACATATGGGTTGCATTTATGCAACCCTCTTTACATTAAATTATAAATAGTCTTAACATTTAAAAAATAGATGTTAAGAGTGTTTATAAGATAAAGGCAAAAAGGAGGAACGAAAATGTATATTGTAATGTTAGGGGCGCCAGGAACAGGAAAGGGAACTGTAGGAGGGCTTTTGTCAAAAGAGTTAAATGTGCCACATATATCTAGTGGAGAAATTTTTAGAAATTATATAAAAAAACATGATAAATTGGGAAAAGAGATAGAAGGTTACATAACTGAAGGAAAATTAGTTCCTGATGAGTTAGCGATACAATTAATAGAAAAGAGATTAAATGAACCAGATACTCTAGATGGAGCTATATTAGATGGATTTCCAAGAACTGAAAATCAAGCAATAGTCTTAAATGAAATTTTAGAAAAAAAAGATGAAAAGATAAATATAGCTGTTGATTTAAGCTTACCAGATGAAGAAATAATAGATAGAATTGTTAAAAGAAGAACATGCCCCAATACAGCTTGTAGAGAAATATATAATATAGATTTTAAACCACCAAGAATAGAGGGGATATGTGATAAATGTGGAACCAAATTAATACAAAGAATAGATGACAATGAAGAAACTGTGAAACAGAGGTTAATGACATACCATGAATTGTCAGAAGGATTAATAAACTATTATAAAAAACAAGATATATTGTATACAGTAAAGTTAAATAATAAATCAGACATAACAACAAAAGATATTGTCGAAGAGATAAAAAAATATTTACATAGAGCTTAATTAAAAAATAAGAAAGGAGAAAAGATAAAATGGTAACAATAAAATCAAAAAAAGAAATTGAATTGATGAGAGAATCTTGCAAAATTGTAAGATTAGCACAGGAGGCTATAGCAAAAGCTATAAGACCAGGAATAAGTACATATGAATTAGATAAAATAGCGGAAGATGTAATTTTATCTAATGGAGCAATTCCTTCTTGTAAAAATTATCCAAGTGGAATAAAAGGTGTTCCTGCATTTCCTAATGCTGTTTGTATATCTGTAAATGATGAAGTAATACATGGAATACCATCAAAACACACAATATTAAAGGAAGGAGATATTGTAAGTACAGATTTATGCGCGTATAAAAATGGATTTCACGGTGACGCAACAAGAACGCACTTAATAGGAAATGTTAGTGATGAAGCAAAAAGACTTGTAAAAGTAACAGAACAAAGCTTCTTTGAGGGGTTGAAGTTTGCTAAAAAAGGATATAGAATAGGAGATATATCAAATGCAATTGGAGAATATATAAAGAAAAATGGATTTTATGTTGTAAAAGAATTTCAGGGACATGGGATAGGAAGAGATATGCATGAAGATCCTGGAATACCAAACTATGGAAAAGCAGGAAAAGGAATGAGATTAGAACCTGGAATGACAATTGCTGTTGAGCCAATGGTAAATGCTGGCACAGCAGAGATTGAAGTTTTAGATGATGGATGGACAATTGTAACTGCAGATGGTAGTTTGGCAGCTCATTATGAAAATACAATTTTGATAACAGAAAATGAGCCAGAAGTGTTGACAATGTAAAAAATATAAGATATAATATTCAAGTGTATTTTGAAGATATACATAATTTTGACCTTTATGGTGAGGAGGGAAAATTTTGTCAAAGGATGATGTAATTGAGGTTGAAGGTACAGTTGTTGAAGCTTTACCAAATACTAATTTTAAAGTTGAATTGGAAAATGGACATCAAGTGTTAGCCCATATTTCTGGAAAACTTAGAATGAATTATATAAAAATTCTACCAGGTGATAAAGTAAAAATAGAACTTTCACCATATGATTTAACAAAAGGTCGTATTACTTGGAGAGATAAATAAGCAGGTGTGTTTGTAGTAAAACTACAACTTAATAATATATAACAACAATAAATTTACGAAGAGGTGAAAAAAATGAAAGTAAGACCATCAGTAAAGCCAATGTGTGAAAAATGCAAAGTAATCAAAAGAAAAGGTAAAATAAGAGTTATATGCGAAAACCCAAAACATAAACAAAGACAAGGGTAGTTTAAATTGTGTTAATAAGCATAATTTCGATGCGGCTGATGAATGCTTTTAAAGCATTTGTTTATCAAAATTGTGTTTATATATAAATAATTATATTTATTAATAATATAAAATTTATGATTATACAATCCAAATTATAAATTTTATACAAAACAAAATGGAGGTGCAAAAATATATGGCTCGTATAGCAGGAGTGGACTTGCCAAGAGAAAAAAGAGTTGAAATAGGACTTACATATATTTATGGAATTGGTGTAACAAGTTCTAACAAAATACTAAAAGAAGCAGGAGTTAATCCAGATACAAGAGTTAAAGATTTAACAGACGATGAAGTAAATAGCATAAGAAAAGCTATGGAAACTTATAAAGTTGAAGGTGACTTAAGAAGAGAAGTAGCACTTAATATTAAAAGACTTACAGAAATAGGATGTTATAGAGGATTAAGACATAGAAAAGGATTACCTGTTAGAGGACAAAGAACAAAAACTAATGCTCGTACAAGAAAAGGACCAAGAAAATTAGTTAGCAAGAGCAAAAAATAGAATGTTACAAGTGATTTGCACTTTAAGCAAATCGTGGTAACTTAACCTAAATAATATAAATGTTTAAAATGGTTTAAGTAGGAGGGAAAAATAAGAAAATGGCTACAAAAAGTGTAACAAAGAAAACTACAACAAGAAGAAGAGATAGAAAAAATATAGAAAAAGGTGTAGCACATATTCATTCTAGCTTTAACAACACAATAGTTACAGTTACAGATGTACAAGGTAATGTTTTATCTTGGGCAAGTGCTGGAGAATTAGGTTTTAAAGGATCTAGAAAAAGCACACCATTTGCTGCAGGTGAAGCTGCTGAAACAGCTGCAAAAGCTGCAATGGAACATGGATTAAAATCAGTAGAAGTATATGTAAAAGGACCAGGTTCTGGTCGTGAAGCTGCAATAAGATCATTACAAGGTGCTGGGTTAGAAATCAGTATGATAAAAGATGTAACACCAATACCACATAATGGATGCAGACCACCAAAAAGAAGAAGAGTATAATATTAAAAGAGGTGAATTATTAAAATGTCAAGATATAAAGATGAACAATGTCGTATTTGCCGTAGAGAAGGTCAAAAATTGTTCTTAAAAGGTTCAAGATGTTATACAGATAAATGTAGTGTAACTAGAAGAAATTACGCTCCAGGACAACATGGACAAAAGAAAACAAAACTTTCTGAATACGGAACACAATTAAGAGAAAAACAAAAAACAAAGTCATTCTATGGAGTAGGAGAAAAACAATTCAGAAGATACTTCGAAATGGCATCAAACAAAAAAGGAATAACAGGTGATGTGTTATTACAAATATTAGAAAGCAGATTAGATAATGTTGTATATAGATTAGGATATGGAAGCTCAAGAGCTCAAGCTAGACAACTTGTAAACCATGGACTTTTTGAAGTTAATGGACAAAAAGTTGATATACCTTCATATTTAGTAAAAGCAGGAGATGTTGTAGCAGTTAGAGAAAGTAAAAAAGATGTATCAATAATAAAACAAAATGCTGAACAAAACTCATCAAGACCAGTACCAGAATGGTTAGAAAAAGATAGTGAAAAATTAAGTGGTAAAGTAATTAGATTAGCATCTAGAGAAGATGTTGATATACCAGTTGAAGAGCACTTAATTGTTGAGTTATATTCTAAATAGAATTTAGAAGGTTAAATTTGGAGGTTAAAAATGATTGAATTTGAAAAACCAAATATTGAGTGTCTAGAAGTTAATGATATAGAAAATTATGCAAAATTTGTATGTGAACCATTAGAACGTGGATATGGAATGACAATAGGAAATTCTTTAAGAAGAATACTATTATCATCACTTCCAGGTGCAGCAATAACAAGTGTTAAAATTGAAGGCGTTGTACATGAATTTTCCACAATTCCAAATGTAGTAGAAGATGTACCAGAAATAATAGTTAACTTAAAAAGCGTTCGTTTAAGAATGCATGAAAACGAAGAAAAAACAATAAAAATTGATTTCAAGGGTGAAGGAGAAGTTACTGCAGGAGATATTATTACAGATGCTTCTGTTGAAATTTTAAATCCAGATTTACATATAGCTACAGTTGCTAATGGTGGACATTTACAAATGGAAATGACAGTAGATAGAGGAAGAGGATACAATGTTGCTGATAAAAATAAAAAACCAAATCAAGCAATAGATGTTCTTCCTATAGATTCAATATTTACTCCTGTTAAAAAAGTAAATTATTCTATAGAAAATACAAGAGTAGGTCAAACTGTTGACTATGATAAATTAACAATAGAAGTATGGACAGACGGTAGCTTAAAGCCATATGAAGCATTAAGCTTAGCGGCAAAAGTAATGACAGGCCATTTAGAATTATTTATAGATTTATCAGAAACAGCAAAAAATACACAAGTTATGGTAGAAAAAGAAGAATCTAAGAAAGGTAGAGTATTAGAAATGCCAATCGAAGATTTGGAATTATCTGTTAGATCATATAATTGTTTAAAAAGAGCTGGAATTACTACAGTTGAAGATTTAGCAAATAAATCAGAAGCTGATATGATGAAAGTAAGAAATTTAGGTAAAAAATCTTTAGATGAAGTTATAAATAAATTACATTCATTAGGATTAGATTTTAAATATGAAGAAGACTAGTAAAAGTTTAAAATAAGGAAGGTGAAACAAAGTGGCAACAAATAGAAAATTAGGTAGAACAACAGACCAAAGATTAGCTATATTAAGAAACCTAACTACAGATTGTTTACTTTATGGAAAAGTAGAAACAACAGAACAAAGAGCAAAAGAAGTTAAAGCTATAGTAGATAGTATAATAGCTTTAGCAATCAAAGAAAAAGATAATTATGAAACTGTTGAAGTTAAAGTAGTTAAAGCAAAATTAGACTCTAAAGGTAATAAAGAAACAGAAAAAGTAACAAGCAAAAACGGAAAAGAATATTTAAGAGTTGTAAAAGAAACAAAAACTGAAAAAAGACAAAAAGATATGCCATCAAGATTAAATGCTAGAAGAAAAATAATGAGAAAAATAAATAAAGTAAAAGATTCAGAAGGAAATAATATAGATATACCAGCAAAATTATTTGGAGAAATAGCAGAAAACTACAAAGATAGAGTTGGTGGTTATACATCAATATTAAAATTAGGAGCAAGAAGAGGAGACGCAGCTGAAAAAGTTATCTTAAAATTAGTTTAGAATTTTCAAAAAGTAACCAAAGATATATCTTTGGTTCTTTTTATATTATAAAATTAAAAGGTAGATGTAGGTATTGATTACTATAACATTTTTTTATGTGCAGGGATCGAGCTTAACTAAAACCATAAGAAGAAATTCGTTTTACGAATTTTGAGGAGGATTATATGGGAAAATATTATTTCACATCAGAAAGTGTAACGGAAGGACATCCAGATAAACTTTGTGATTATATTTCAGATACAATTTTAGATGAATGTTTAAAACAAGATAAGAACTCAAGAGTTGCAGTTGAAACTTTTGCATCTAAAAATCAAATTTGTGTAGCTGGACAGATTACTACTAATGCAAAATTAGATATAGAGAATATCGTAAGAGAAAGAATAAAAGAAATAGGTTATGATAATGAAAATGTAGATATAGATTATAGAACTTGCAAAGTAGATATAAACATAACTAAACAAAGTAATGATATAGCTATGGGTGTAGATATAGGTGGAGCAGGAGATCAAGGAATAATGTTTGGCTTTGCATGTGATGAAACATCTAATTATATGCCTTTTGCAATAGATGTAGCACATAAACTGGCAGAAAGATTAACCGAAGTAAGAAAAAACAAAGAAATAGATTATTTAAGACCAGATGGAAAAACACAAGTAACGGTGGAATATGTTGATGGTGTACCTACAAGAATAGAAACAATTCTTATATCTAATCAACATAAAGAAGATGTCGATTTAGATATAATGAAAAAAGATATTATAGAAAAAGTAATAAATAAAGTTGTTGATTCAAAGTATATTGATGAAAATACAAAAATATATATAAATCCTACAGGCAGATTTGTTATAGGTGGACCACTAGGAGATACAGGATTGACAGGAAGAAAAATAATAGTTGATACTTATGGTGGATATAGCAGACATGGTGGTGGAGCATTTTCTGGAAAAGATGCTACAAAAGTAGATAGATCAGCGACATATATGTTAAGACATATTGCTAAAAATATAGTTGCGAATGGATTGGCAAAAAAATGCGAATTGCAGGTTGCGTATGCAATAGGAATGGACGAACCAATATCTATTTACATTGATACATTTGGTACAAATACAATTCCAAATGAAAAAATTATAGAAATAATAAAGGGTAAATTTGATTTAAGACCAAAGGCAATAATAGAATACTTAGGATTACAAGAGCCAATATATTCAAAAACTACAAATTATGGACATTTTGGAAAAGAGTATTTGCCATGGGAAAAAGTAATTAAATTAGTATAGATATAACTAAAAATAAAATCAAGCATATTATATTAAATAGGAGGTATAGTAATGTTTGATTTTATTTTTTTTGCTGTATTATGGACACTAGCCTTGTATGGTTTAATTGAAATAGTAAAAACGATATATTATATATTTACATATGATAGAATAGATAAAAGTGGAATGACATTGATTATAGCTGTTAAAAATCAAGAAAAGCAAATAGAAGGCTTTTGTCGTTCAATATTATTTAGATACTTGGCTGGAAAAAAAGACTATATAAATAATATAATTATAACAGATTTAAATTCGGTGGACAGTACAAAAGAAATTGTTAAGAAATTAGAAGAAGATTATCAGTGTATAAAGTTAAAAGAGTGGAATTCTTGTAAGCAAGAAATAGATGCAATAATAAATGATGTAGAATAAAAGAGAGTTTGTTATATCCAAAATATGTGTTCTAAAACTTGACCTCCTTGAGTATTATTGTGTAGGAGGTAGTGATTCATGAATAAAATGATAGAAGGAAATAATTTAGAAATAAATAACAATATAGCAATAATAGCTAAAGGTGTAATTATTGCTATTGTTGCAAGCATGGCTTTGTTGTTAATATTTTCAGCAGTGCTTACATATACATCAGTTCCAGAAAGAGTTTCAAATCCAGTTATAATTATAATAACGGCAGTTAGTATTTTACTTGCTAGTCAGTTAACTACGAGAAAATTAAAAAGAAATGGAATAGTGAATGGAGGAATAATTGGAGGTACCTACATAATTTCGCTATATTTAATATCTAGTGTAGTAACAGGTAATTTTTCATTTGGAATAAGTGCAATTATAATGATTATTGCTAGCATATTAGCTGGAATGCTAGGAGGCATTATTGGAGTTAATCTAAAGTAAATATTGATAAAATTGCTTTTTTGTGGTATTATAAATATATTGGCGAGAGTCAATACATTTATGAGCTCAAGAGTGACGTCAAGGAGGTTGTTATGGAGAAAAGCATAAACATTTCTGGAGTTCAAAATGCCGAAAAAGCTATTGAAGCAATTTTCAATGAGCAAAAAGGTCGCGAATTTCGGAAAGTGACGGTCGATGGAAACGTTGTAACGTTTTCGTTTGGAGAGTTTCGGAAAGATGCAAAAAAGGTTATGGTAAAACAGTTTTCGAGGAAGAAATATGGAACCATTGAAAAAGGGTTAGATAAATTCTTTGAGAATGAGCTGAAAAAGGGCCAGAACGTTTGGGAAAAAAGAGACACCATTGAGCGTAAGAATTACTGGATAGTTGTTTTTGTAAGAAAGTGATTATCAATTTTAAGCATTCGGATACATTATGTAGACGAGTGCTTTTTCTTTTTTGTATAATAAATAATAAAAATACGTATAATAACCATATATTTATTTCTGAAAGGGTGTGTAATATATGGATATTATAGATAAACTTGGAAAAACTGCAACTAACACTTACAAAATAACAGTAAATAAAACTAATAATATAGCGCAAAGAACGAAATTAAGAATGCACATAAATGAATGTAAAAGTAAAATAGAAGCTATGTATAATGTAATAGGGAAAAAAATATATGAAAAGCATGTAAGAGAAGGAAATATTGATATACAAGGTGATATAAAAAAAGAATGTGAGCAAATAGATAAGATATCACAAGACATAGAAAAATCAATAGAGTATTTACTTTACTTAAAAGATATGAAAAAATGTCCAAGGTGTTATAGTGAAATAATGATTTATTACAATTTTTGTCCAGTTTGCGGAAAAAAACAAAATAATTATGAAACTAAGGAAAATAGTTTAGAAAAGCAAGATATAGAATTAAAAAATGATAAAGAAGCTAAAATAGAAAGCAAAGAAAAATTAGAAAATTAGAGGGTGTCAAAATAATATGATACCCTTTTTATGCTAATTTAATATGGATAACGTTCAAATAGGTATTTAATGATTTTGTTAACATTGGTATCTGTAACATTTAAATAAAAGCCATCATCTAGGCTAATCCACATATTAATGCAATATTTATCATTATTATCGACAAAAACACCTATAATATCTGCAACTTCTATAGGGTTATCATAAATTTTTTCCCATTTGATTGCGTTCACATCACATGAGTAATTATCGTGAAATTTGTTTAAAAAATTATATATATCTTTTGTTTTAGAACTGTACAAATCAACAATTACACTCATTATTTTATCTCCTTTTATTAATATTATGTGTTATGAAAAAGTAATTATACAAAAGAATAAAAGGTAATTTTTCGGAAATACTGTAAATATTATAATAGTTTATAATGGAATAAGGAGTTCTTATGAAAAAGAGTAAAATAATAATAGCAATATATATATTGATTTTAACAGTTTCGTTGTGTGGTTGCAGTAATAAAAAAAATAATAATGAAATAGATAAAAAGATTGAAAGTGAAATTGAATATTTAAATAAGCAGATAATAGGAATTATGAATAAGTTAAATAATATAACTTTAGAAAATTATGAAGTAGAAAGTAAAAAAATAATATCTCAAAAAGAAACTGATAGTAAAGTGAATAAAGAAACAACCAACAACGGTTCTGATAGTGAATCTTCAGATAGTGAATCAGAAAAAGGAGAATCCGAAGGTTCTCAAACAGGTTCAAATTCAGGCAATATAAAAGTGTTGCAAATGCAACCAAGCAATATATTGGTAATAGATAAAAACGATGTTGATTGGGTAACAATAAAAAGTGAGGCAGAAACGATGTATTCTAGTTGGAATACAATATTGTTAGATTTATATAGTATAAATATTTCAAATGATGATATTATCAATTTTAGCAAATCTTTAGATAGTACAATTCTTGCTATAAAATCTGAGGATAAAAGTTTAAGTTTACAAAATTTATCTAATTTGTATTCTTTTTTACCTAAATATGCAAATAATTTATCAATAGAAGAAAGTAAAAAAAACATATTACAAACAAAAGCTAATATATTAAATGCATATGCATTAGTAGAGCAATCCAATTGGCAAGAAGTGGAAAACCAACTAAATCAAGCAGATATTGCATACACTAAAGTTACAAATGATGTAAGTTATATACAAAATAAACAAGAACAAGTTGAAAGAGTATATGTTTTAATAAAAGAATTGAAAAGTTCAATATATACAAAAGATAAAGATATTTTTTATATAAAATATAAAAATTTAATGAATTCCATAGAGCAGTAGTAATAAAACATTGACTTTTTGTAATAAATCAGTTAAAATAATTAATGAAGTAATTTGAATAGTCGCGGATACAATGCCGTGAGGCTGTATATGAGGAAAGTCCGGGCTCCATAGAGCAATGATGCTGGGTAACTCCCAGTGAGGGTGACCTTAAGGAAAGTGCAACAGAAAATAACCGCATAGATTTTTTATGTAAGGGTGAAAAGGTGAGGCAAGAGCTCACCAGTAGTATGGTGACATACTATGTTGTGTAAACCCCATCTGGAGCAACATCTTAAAAGGAAGGTTAAGACTGCTCGTCGTCTTCTACCAAGGTGGCTTGAGGTATATAGAAATATATATCCTAGATAAATGACTATTTTTAACAGAACCCGGCTTATAGATTTACTTTGTTAAATTAATAAATTAAAGATAAGTTCAATATATTTGTGTGTATTGAATTTATTTTTTTTATTTGAAACTTTTCTTAATATATAGTAGTATTAGAAGTATAAGGAGGATATAATGAACGGTGCACCAATAAATAAGAATGAATATTTAAATTATATGATAGAAAAGTACTCAAATTTAGTGTATAGAATTGCTTTAACTAGGACAAATAATAAGTTAGATAGTGAAGACATATTTCAAGAAGTTTTTTTAAGAATAACCAAAAAGATGCCAGTTTTTGAAAGCAAAGAGCATGAAAAAGCTTGGGTAATAAGAGTAACAATAAATTGTAGCAATAGTTTATTAACATCTGCATGGAGAAAAAGAACAGATAAGTTAGAAGAAAATATAGAATTTGAAACCAAAGAAAGACATGAAGTTTATTATGAAGTGGCAAAGCTTTCTAAAAAATATCGCACTGTTTTATATTTATTTTTTTACGAGGGGTAGAAAATAAATGAAATAAGTAAAATTTTAAATATTAATGAATCAACAGTAAAAACACAACTGGCTAGAGCAAGGGAAAAACTTAAAAATAATATGAATGGAGGAGATGTTTTTGAAGATTAATAAAAAAGATTACATAGATGCTATTAATGAAATTAAAGTAAATGAAGAATTAAAAAATAAAACAATAAAAAATATAACTAATTCAAAAAGAAAATATTACTCTATAGCTAAAAGAATAATTAGTTTGGCAGCTGTATTTTTATTAATATTTTCATTTACATATATAAACAGAAATAATTTGAACAATAAAGAGCAAGGACGAGAAAACGATATTGCAACTGCAAAATTAGAAAACGTAGGTAACTATGACAATATGAAAAAGATATATGATAAGAATAATAAATATACAAGTTTTATATATGAGAATGCAATAAATAGTAGTAATGATATACAGAAAAAAGAGACATTTGTAACTGTAGATGAATATTCAACTACTAACATTCAGGTTGAAGGTGTAGATGAATCAGACATTGTTAAAACTAATGGAGAGTATATATTTTATTGCAGGACTTCAAAAAAAGATATTAGTGTAATAAATGTTGAAACTAATGAACTGATAACAAGTATAGCATTGGGTGAAGAAATGCCTGAAAGTATCTATTTATATGATGATAGATTGATTGCGATAATGGAGCCAGAAATGGGAATGTGTGATAGTAATGATACATATGTAAATACTATAAAAGTATATGATTATGACATTTCAAATATAAATGATATAAAAATTGCAAAGCAAGTAGAAATAGAAGGAGATTTAGTAACTTCAAGAATGATAGGAGATTATATGTATATTGTTTCAAACAAATATATATATAATTCTATTATAGAAAATGAAAATTTATTAAAACCTAAATATAAAGATAGCGATTTAGGTGAAGAATTTAAATGCGTAGAATATAATGAAATCGAGTGTTTACCAGATGGAACAGAAAATGTATATATGATTATTGCAAGCTTTAATGTAAAAGAAGATAGTCCAGTAAATGTTCAGACATATTTAGGCAGTGGAAGTAAAGTATATGCTAGTACATCGAATTTATATGTGGCAAATGAATCCAATAGTTATATTAAAGAGTTTATGACAATAGAATATGAAGTTAACGAAAGAAATACTAAAATTCATAAATTAAATTTGAATAACGGTAAAATTGAATATGTTGCAACTGCAACTGTACCAGGAAATATAAAAAATCAGTTTTCAATGGATGAATATGATGAAAACTTAAGAATAGCGACAACTTATAGCTCTAAAGTAACTGGATACAAAAATGTAAATAATATGTATATATTAGACAAAAATTTAAATTTGATTGGTCAAATAGAAAATTTAGCTCCAGAGGAAAGTATACATTCTGTGAGGTATATGGGAAAGATAGCGTATATGGTAACTTTTGAGCAGATAGATCCTTTATTTGTGATAGATTTATCTGATCCAACAGAACCAAAAGTTTTGGGAGAATTGAAAATTCCTGGCTATAGTGAATATTTACATCCTTATGATGAAACACATATAATTGGATTTGGAAAAAATACAGAAACAGATGGCGAAAATGTAACAGCAAAAGGTTTTAAAATGGCGTTATTTGATGTAAGTGACTTAAAAAATCCAAAAGAATTATATTCAGTAGAAATAGGGGATAGTGGAACATATTCAGAATTGTTAAATAATCATAAATCATTATTGTTTTCAAGAGATAGAGGTATAATAGCTTTTCCTATATCAATAAGAGAAAAACAAAATGAATCTAATTATTATACAAAAATTACATTTAAAGGTGCAATTGTATATGGTGTATCCTTAGAAGAAGGCTTTAAGGAAAAAGTAAGAATAAGTAGTAGTAATGTAGACTTCCCAATAAATAGAATAATTTATGTAGGAAATAATTTATATGCATTGTCACAAAAGAATATAAGAGTATTAGACATGAATACAATGCAAGAAAAAGCAGATATAAAATTGTAATTTTTAATATTTTATAATAGGTTGTATATGAAATTTTAGTTTTGTAGAATTTATAGCAACCTATTATTTTTTGATAATCAATTCTTACAGTAATTGTGACAAATTTCCAAAATATATTGAAAAAATATATAAATTACGATAATATATTACAGTAAAACGAAAAAGAGGATGTGAGCTTTTGAGAATTAGGAGAAAAGCATGGGCGAGACCTGAATTAGAAGAATGTGATTTTTTTATAAATAATCCAAGCAAAAATAAAGGTACATGGGTTAGTAGTTTTTCTAAGAAACAACCCATACATTTGGAGTTAGGTTGTGGGAAGGGAACTTTTATATCAAAATTGGCTAGTAAAACTCCAAATATAAATTATATAGCTATAGATATAAAAAGTGAAATGTTAGGATTGACCAAAAGAAATATAGAAAAAGAATATCAAGAATTAAATAAAACAGTAGATAATGTATTGATTACTGCACAACAAATTGAATTAATACAAGATATTTTTTCTAAAGAAGATGTTGTAGATAGAATATATATAAATTTCTGCAATCCTTGGCCTAAAGCAAGACATACTAAAAAGAGATTAACACATACGAGACAATTAGAGAAATATAAAACTTTTTTGAAAGATGGTGGAGAAATATATTTTAAAACAGATGATGATGACTTATTTCTAGCAAGTCAAAGATACTTTAAAGAAGCGGGATTTAAGATAGAAAAACTAACGTATGATTTACATTCTGAAAATGAAATAGATAATATTGAAACAGAACATGAAAAAATGTTTACAAATCAAGGAATAAAAATAAAAGCATTAATAGCAATAAAAAATTAATTTCTAAATACTTGAAAATATATTATATAAAAGATATAATATATTTGTATTTGCCATTGTAGCTCAGTTGGTAGAGCAACAGATTCGTAACCTGTAGGTCGGGAGTTCGATTCTCCCCAGTGGCTCCATTTGAAGACAACTTACGGACTAATTAAAGTTCGTAAGTTTTTATTTTATCCGTAGTCAGGTTTGGAAAGGCTTGTTCTACCAAATATAAAGATAACGTTCTCTTTCTAGAAAGGAGGACTTTTTTCATGCCTGAATTTAAAGTAATTGAAAATCTAAAACCTAATAAAGATTTAACCAACATCTTAAAAAAATTTAAATATAAGGTTAAATTAGGACAAATTAAAACTATCTTGCACACCAATCTACAAGTAATAATACCTACTGAATACCAAATTATATATCCTACTACTCTTACAATACTTGAATACAAAGTTAATGAAATATCAAATAAGCCATTTTATATTAAGGAACATAATCAAAAGTACAATATTAAAGAAATTACACAATTTTTAAAAAAGTTTTAATTTTAGACTATACATTTTGCTTATTTGTGAGGAAACATATGAGAAATAAATTAAATTTAACTTCATAAAACTCACTCTAATTGAGAAAATTAATAAGAAATATTAAAAATTTTAAATTTAGTGTCTGATATTTTGCGTTTGAGTGAGGAAACATATGAGAAGTATTTTAATATTTCTCGAAATTTAGTGAAAGGAGGAAAAATATGAGATGTGGTATTTATGTAAGAGTATCTACTGACGACCAAAGAGATAATGGTTATTCTATTGATTCACAACTTAGAATGATTAAAGAATATTGTGAAAAGAATGAATATGA
>CAKOWE010000004.1 GCA_934122235.1 uncultured Clostridia bacterium
GTTCTTAATACATTTTTAAAGTTAACAAATATACCTTGCGCCGTTTCTGGTCTTAAATATAATTCAGATTTTGAATCTTCTGTAACTCCTTGAAAAGTTTTAAACATTAAATTAAATTTTCTTATTGGTGTAAAACTTCTTTTTCCGCAATTTGGACAAGTTATATTATTCTCATTTATATAATCTATCATTTTCTCATCTGTCCAACCGTCAACTACTTCTTCACAATTATTCTCTTTCATCCATTCTTCTATTAATTTATCTGCTCTATGGCGTGTTTTACATTCTTTACAATCTATTAATGGATCACTAAATCCTCCAACGTGTCCTGAAGCTACCCAAGTTTCAGGATTCATAAGTATTGCAGCATCCAGCCCAACATTATATCTTGTTTCTTGTACAAATTTCTTAAACCAAGCTTTTTTTATATTATTTTTAAATTCAACACCTAATGGTCCATAATCCCATGTATTAGATAATCCACCATATATTTCTGAGCCAGGATATACATACCCTCTACTTTTACATAAGTTTACTATTTTATCCATTGTTTTTTCTACCATTTATATCCCTCCAAACTTGCTATACATTATCTCAAAAAAGTATTAAAAAGTCAAGAAATCCTATACACGAAAAAAGAAAAGCTCCGAAATTTCTTCGGAGCAAATGGGACTACTTTTGAGTTCTCCAAGATTTAAAAAACTCTTCTCTGCCATTGATTTTGTTTTCTTCTTTCTGTGAATAGACTTTTTCCTTGTAATATTTACACGTTCCCCTTATACGCAGAAAACGGCTATACATACAAGGTTTATGTCCACCAGATCTTGCACAATTTCTGCAAATATTCATAAAAACCTCCTTAGCAGTCCATCAAATGTATATGTATATATTATATCACAATTATTACATTTTTTCACTATTTTTACATATTTATTTCTATTGTTTCAAAAATATTACAGAACAATTTCTAAAATATTACATTTTGTCATGTTATGTAACCTAAATTTGTTTACACATTTACTTTTGTGTAAAATATGTGGAAACTGTGGATAACTTTGTTAATAACTTTTATCATTGCGTTTTAGCTTTTTATTTTTTTATAATTATTTTTTTGTTACTTTTTTATGCAAACTTTTTATTTATTATTTTTATTATTTATGTGTACTGTATATATGTTCGTATAATATTACGTTTTAACTTACATCAATCTATATTTTAAATGGATTGACCGTTAGACAATATATTATTAATACTATTTGCGATATTACTATCGTTGGAAAACCTACTATAAACTTTAATTTTTTTGTTTTATGTCTAAATTTATACATTCCTATTATTCCTCCAATTCCACCGCCTAACAATGCAATAGACATCAATGTTCCCTCTTTTATTCTCCACTCATTTCTTTTAGCCTTTCTCTTATCTATATACATAGCCAAAAATCCAATTAAATTTATGCAAAGCACATATCCCACAATTATTAATATTATTTTAAATTCCATTATATCTCTCCTAACATTTTTATTGTATAAAATAATTTTACTATTGCTAATATCAAAAATCAATATAAATATATACTGTAAATGTTTATTATAGTAAAATTATTTACTCTACCAGTTGACTTTTGCATAAATTTGTATTAGAATATTATAGTATTTTATGGAAATATGTATATTCTACTTAACTTCTCCCCGGTAGTTTAAGTACTATAACATATTTTAATATTTTATTTTATGATTGGAGGGTATTTATTACCATGAATAATACTACATATAGTGCAAAGAAAAATGATATACAAAGAAAATGGTATATAATTGATGCAGCAAACAAACCATTAGGTAGAGTTGCTACAGAAGCTGCAAAATTATTAAGAGGAAAACACAAACCAACATTTACACCTAATATAGATACTGGTGACCATGTAATTATATTAAATTGTAAAGATGTTGTATTAACAGGAAAAAAATTAGATCAAAAAGTATACAGACACCATTCTGGATACATTGGTGGAATGAAAGAAACATCAGCTAGAGTAATGATGGATAATAGTCCAGAAAAAGCTATGATGTTAGCTATAAAAGGTATGTTACCTCATAATTCTTTAGGAAAACAAATGCTTACTAAATTAAGAGTTTATGCTGGTAGTGAACATGAAAACCAAGCACAAAAACCTGAAATTTGGGAATTTTAATTATAAGAGAGGAGAGAGTTTATAATGCCAAGAACAGCAAAAAAATCAGCTGAAAATATAGTATTCTTAGGAACAGGTAGAAGAAAAAAATCAATAGCTAGAGTTAGATTAGTTAACGGTACAGGAAAAATCACTGTTAACGGAAAAGATTTAGATGAATATTTTGGTGTAGAAACATTAAAAGTTATAGTAAAACAACCTTTAGTTGCTTCTAATACTTTAGATAAATATGATGTTATATGTAAAGTAATCGGTGGTGGAATTAGTGGTCAAGCAGGAGCTATAAGACATGGTATTTCTAGAGCATTACTTGAAGCTAATGGAGAATATAGACCAATATTAAAAGCTAGTGGATTCTTAACAAGAGATGCTAGAATGAAAGAAAGAAAAAAATACGGTCTTAAAAAAGCAAGAAAAGCACCACAATTCTCAAAAAGATAGAATATATCAAAAAAACCGAAAGTTATGTACTTTCGGTTTTTTTATTCTAAAATTATTTTACTTATAAATTTAATTTATTATGCCTGTTGATATAAGCTTTAATTGTACTAAATCAGTTATACTTATTTTTCCATCTCCATTCATATCTGCTGCAATCTTCTCTATATCATTTGGAATTAATATGCTTACTGAAAAAAGCTTTAGCCTAACTAAATCTGTAATTGATATTTTTCCATTGCCATCAATATCACCAATTATTATTAAAGTATACTGTGTATTATTTTCTACATTCAAATTCATTCCTGTTGCAAGTATATCATCATCTTCTAATACCTTCCCTGCTTTATCTACAAATACCATTTTTTGTTTTGTTTCAATATTTTGCTTAAATTTACCAACAGTTGTACCTACTACAATTCTAGAAATATATTTTTCTTCTATTTTATATACATCAGATGTAAATTTATTCTTTTTAGTTATATCTTCATATAAATTAATCATAGTAGCAGTTGTATAATTTGCTATACCTCCAGTTTGAGAATAACATACAGGAGTAGATAATTTAATATATTGTGCTTGAACAGCTTCTTCAAGTTCAATTGTTTTTGTTTTAGAATCACTCAACCATCCAGTCGCATTTGCTACTTGAGTCCAATTTTTGCCATCAGAACTTACATACAATATTGCTTCTTTAATCATACCATTTTTTGGAGTTGTACCTTGAATTGGTACATATTCTAATGCAGACAAATAAACTGGCTCATCTAATTTTATAACAATATATCTATTGGTATCATTACCATTCCAATTAGTATGCCATCTTGTATTTATATTTCCATCAATAGCCATACTAGCAGAGCCATTATGCCCTGGTTCTTCTGAAGAAACATCTTCAATTGATAAACGAGAAATTTGAATATATTTTCTAGTATCTAATTGGTTATCTTCACTAAAATTGTAAGTTACAGTTTCACTGCTTGCTAAATAAGTTCCTGTAGCTCCTGCTCTAAGCATTATTTTTTTGTTTCCAGTTAAATCTGGTTCTTCTTTGCTGTATGAAGTCCATCCGTCATCTTCTTCAAATCTCCATTCCATATAATTTGTTATGCCTATTACTTTGTTCTCTAAATCATTAGCATATAGATTCGCTGGTATCCCTTCAGATATTTTTATATCTATTATAAAAATATTATCTTCAGAATAATCCACACCCATTATATGAACTTTAATATCATTCTCGGCTGTTATAGAATCAAGTTCATCACTTGATAATTTTTGTATATGTTCATATGTTTGATTCCATGTTTTACCGCCATCTAAACTGTAATCCCATGCAACCGCTGAATCTCCATATAAACTAGAAAGAACAATAGCTCCAGCATTTTCTCCATCAAAAGAGAAAGTAGCAATATTAGCATCAAAATCTCCCAAAAGAGTTTGAGCAACTTGTTTAACAGCTGTTACTTGTATAGTTTCATCACTTGTTGCATTTTTAGCTAATGTTAAAGTTTTCGTTTTTAATAAAGTATATTTCGCAGAATATGCTGCTGTTTCAAACTTAGGTGATAATAATGTTAACAGATCATACATTGGTCGTGGATAATATGTTAAAGTTGTTGCTATTTCTTCTGCTAATTCATAGCACTCTTTTTCTGTTTTATTTTCATTATTTAAATATAAATTTACTAAACCAAGCCAAGCATCAAAATTAATTTTTTCAGCTTTTAAAGCTCTACGATATATTTCTTCTAATTTTTCTGAATCATTTTCATAAATTCTTGCAAGCATAAGTATTTCTTCAGATTTTTCATATTTTTCATACTCATTCTGAGCAGCCTGAGCTAAAAGAATATAAGATGCATTCCATCCACTTGTATAACTACCTGTTCCCCATTCATTCATTGTTCTTACATTTAAATGTTCTGTTTTTCCTGATTTTCCCCAACCAAAAACATCATTTCCAAGTCCCCATATACCATTTCCATTTTCATCTTGAGTATAGTAAATATAAGCACAATGTCCTGGTTGACTTACACAAGTATTTGGCAATCCATTATATGCTCCCCATATACAAGAACCCGTTTTAGAAAGTCCTCCACAAACGGCACCTTCCTCAAAAACAATCCACAATTTAGGTTGACCTTTTTCATAAGTTATATTGTATTCTGACAAATTATATTTGTCATTCCAAATATTATAGTTAGCTGAATCATAATACTTATCCAAATTATAGTTATAATCGAAAGTGTACTTAATATAACTATATGGACCCGTAGCACCATTTTTAACATTTCTAACGTAATTATTTAACCATTCTATTTCTTCATCATCAATAACAGTATTCATTACCCAACACATTTCTTCTACAGTAAGTGCCTCAAATATTTTGCTTTGTATTAACTCCTCTTGATATAGCTTTTTATAAATTTCATAACGAGTTATAGGGTCAGAATGTGACTTACCGTCTATCCATAAATATACATTACCAGAATGCGTTAATGAAATAGAAAAAATCATATTACGATACAAATTTTTAAAAACAGTACCATTTTTAGTTATATTTTCATTTATTAAATCACTGTCTTTATATGTAGTATACAATTTTGCAAGAACCTTTATTGAATTAAGGTAACTTCCCTCTGGTTTACCTCCTACTAAATAAAGGCGAAGATTTTCAACATCTTTCATTAACCACAAAACCGTATCTTTATATTTATCATCATATTTTACAATAGCTTGTAATACATCATAGCCAACATTACTTACAAATTCTCTTTGCAATAAAACAAGTTCGTATTCACCGCTTATATCTTCGCTATAATGTGTTTTAATAATCTCATCATATTCAGCAACAGTTTTAATAAAATCAACTGTTGTATTATCTTCTATATACCCTTCTTTTATAAGCTTAGCATCTGCATAAATTGCTTCATCATACCAATTAGCCCACCAACTATCACTATTATCATCAGCAACTAATTTTAAATAGTTTGCATTTTTAATATCTATTTTAACAAATTGAGTTTGACTCCAACCATAAAAAACATCTGATTGCAATTGTTCATTCCAATTTTCTCCATCATCAGAGGTGTAAATATAAAATTTTACACCTGTATTAAAGTAGTTACTTTGTTCACTTATATCAACACCTATATAAGATGTAAAATAATCAAATTTATACTCTCTTAAATCATATACTATTTCTGATGTAGCCCAAGCGCATATTCCTTTTATAAATGATACAGATTGATCTCCTTGCTTTAAAGAAATCAAGTCACTAGAATCGTTTTGATCTAAATAAATATCATGCCCACTTACAGCAAACGATTTATCTGCAACGTATGAAATGTCAGATAAATAAACATAATCTGACTTTTCTAAATCATTTTCAGAATTAGCTTTAACTATATCAACTTTATAAATAGTTATACCTAAAAATATCAATAATACAATTAATAATACTTTTCGTACAATTAAATCTATTTTCATATAAAACTCCCTTACAAAAATATAGCCTACTTATATATATTATACCAAATATACATAAAATTCTCAAGTTTTATAATCTCTATAGACAATGGAATAGCTTAATTTTGCTTTTCTGTATTATAAAATAGAGTACGTTTATATAACGTACCCTATCTATTACATTGCTTTTTTATATAATTCTATAAATTGTTCTTTGCTTGTTTCTCTTGGATTTCCTGGCTTACAAGGATCTTCCATTGCTTTATCTGCTAACATTTCAAAATCCTCTTCTTTTGCTCCATAATCTTTTATTGTTTGAGTAATTCCAACTTTTTTACTTAATTCAGACAACATCCATACAAAAGTATTTATAACATCTTGATCATTTAAATTAGCTGCATCTGGTCTTCCTATATTTATCAAAATTTCTCTAAATCTATCTGCACAAACCTCTCCGTTATATCGCATAACTACTGGAAGTAACATTGCATTAGCAATTCCATGTGGTGTATCATAAACTGCACCTAATTGATGTGCCATTGAGTGTACTATTCCTAATCCAACATTTGAAAATCCCATTCCTGCAATATATTGTGCATATCCCATCATTTCTATTGCTTTTTTATCTTTATCGTTTACAGCTGCTGGCAAATACTCAAATATCATTTTTATAGCTTGCATATGAAACATGTCAGACATTACATTATGCCCTTTAGTTATATATCCTTCTACTGCATGTGTTAACGCATCCATTCCTGTAGCTGCTGCAAGTGATTTTGGCATAGAAGCCATAAGTTCTGAATCTATTATTGCAATTATTGGAATATCATTTGGATCAACACATACCATTTTTATTTGTCTATCTTCATCTGTTATTACATAGTTTATCGTTACTTCTGCAGCTGTTCCAGCTGTTGTTGGAATTGCTATAATAGGTAATCCTCTGTTTAAAGTATTTGATAATCCATTTAAAGATTTTATATCAGCTCTATCTGGATTTGTCATCACTATAGATACTCCTTTTGCAGTATCTATACTAGACCCTCCTCCTACTGCAACTATAACATCGGCTTTTGCTTCTTTGCACGCTTCAACACCATCTGTTACATTTTTAATTGTAGGATTTGGCTTTATTTCATCATATAATGTATAATCAATTTCTGCTTTTTTTAATATTTCTTCAACTTTTGCTGTTACACCCGCTTCTACAAGTGATTTATCACTTACTAAAAATACCTTTTTAAATTTTCTTTTCTTTATTTCTTCTGCTAAACTTTCTCTTGAGTTCTCCCCAAAATAAGATGTTTCATTTAAAACAAATTTAACTGACATTTTTATTCCTCCTTTGTATTTAATATGTCCAAATTATATCAATAATATTTTTAATATTCTACTATTATTTATAAAATAAATCCGTGTGGTAATAATTCTTGCAAAGTATATTTACTTATTTGATTATTTTCTTCATTATATGTGTATATTTCAAAATCTTCTTTGCAAAATTCTTTCATAAATTGCCTACAATATCCACATGGCAAAGTTTCTTTAAAATATTTATCTTTTTTACTCTTTCCAACTACTACAATCGCTTTGAATTCTCGCTCTCCTTCTGATATTGCTTTTGCAAAAGCCAATTTTTCTGCACAAATTGATTGTAATGTTTGATTTTCCAAATTACATCCTGTATATACTTTTTCATTACTCGTAATTAACGTTGCTCCAACTATATAGTTAGAATATGGACTATATGCATTATTTGCTGTTTTCTTTGCTAACTCAATCATTTCCTCTAAATTCATATTAGCACCTCTTTATTATTATTTACCATAAATATATAATAATATTTATTGGTTTGCAATATTTTATTCCAATTATTTTGTTGACTTATTTTCATTATAAGTATAAAATTTTATCATTGGAGGTTATTTTATGAATTGGAATTACGATATTATTAATAATATTAAATGGAATGGAGAAATTAGTAATCTTGCTCAAAAAGAAGCAATAGCAAACAAGATTTGTAAAAGAGTAAAAAATAATGAAGTTATTGGATTTGGTTCTGGTTCAACTTCTTTCCTTGCAACTAAAGCTATAGCCCAACGTATTAAAGAAGAAAATTTAACTATTACTGCTATCCCTACTTCACACGAAATAAATATGCTTTGTACAAGTTTAGGAATTCCAACAGCTTCTTTAAATCAAAAAAAGCCAGATTGGTGTTTTGATGGAGCCGATGAAGTAGATCCCAACGGTTCTTTAATTAAAGGTAGAGGAGCCGCTATGTTTAAAGAAAAACTTATTATGAGTTCTTGCAAAGAAAGATACATTTTAGTTGATGATAGTAAATTTGTTGAAAACTTATGTGACAAATTTCCTATTCCTGTTGAATGTCATCCAGAAAGTTTATGTTATGTAAAAAGCCAATTATTAGAACTTGGCGCTGAATCTTGCATTTTACGATTAGCTAAAGGAAAAGATGGTCCTGTTATTACAGAAAACGGAAATTTTATTCTAGATACTGTTTTTAGAAATATATCTTCTGATTTTGAAAACAAATTAAACAGCATTGTTGGTGTGCTAGAAACAGGCCTATTTATTGGATATGACGTAATTATAGAAAAATAAACAAACTCTTGGCTCGTTTCAGATAAAATAAACCCAAAATTATATTCAATTTTTCTCTGTGAACAAATGTGGAAAACAACAAATAATAGGATGTATGTCAAAAATAAATTTTGACATACATCCTATTATGCAGTTATGATTGAATAAGAAAATTTGAATGTAACTCTTCAGCCTATGTTCAATATCTATTTTATTATATCCACCATATTACTAGAATTTATTCCATTTAAATTATAATAACTTGATGGTATTTCACCAATTATTACTGTTTCAACCAATAATACTTGATTTGTTATACTAGTATTTATTGTATTAAATGGTGTTAATATTTTTACTTCACATTGTAAATCTAAATAAATTCTATGCATTGTTTGATTAATTCCAGTAGAAACAAATTCTGTTTTTATTTCTGTTATTATATTCCCAGCTGGAACTACTTTTATTTTTATATTAGGTCCTACTCCAGCAAGAAAATTCACCCCCAAACAACTTCCTGCCGGAATAGAAACTTGCTCTATTTGCAGTTTACTTAACTCTTCTTGTATAGCCACCGCTATATCTGAAGCAATTTCATTTATAATAACAACATCAGATTTTATTACACTTATATTTCCTTTATCATCTTTCACCAAATCAACAATATTTCCATAGTTTTTCTCTTTTAATATTCTACTAGATTGAATATTAGTTATATTTGTTGCAATTTCTTGAACCTTTTCTTTACAATTCATATCAAATATTGGATTTATAGATTTCAATACTATTGTTAATGTAAAAAAAGCAATAGATAAGATTAATATTATTTTTATAACTTTATTATTTCTATCATTTTTAAAATTTATTTTTGGAATTCTAATTTTTCTTCGAGAATATATTGTATCCATAGCTTTAAGCCGTTTGTCTGCAACAATATCTTGGTATAAATAGTTGCATTCCTGGTGTTATCATATCAACATCTTCTATTTCGTTCACTTTTGCAATTTCTTCTATTGTGCTATCAAATTTCTTTGCAATCTCCCATAATGTATCTTTTGGTTTTACAAAATATATTACCATACTATATTGATTACAATTTCTTTTCTCTTCTATATCAATATTATCTATTACATTTATTTTTTCATTTTTCAAAATTGTTACTGCAAATTGTAAATCTATTTTAGTTTGAATATTTCCATCATTTAAAACAACAAAATCTTGTGTTTTTATCTCTATATTTGTATCTAAAGATGTTGTTTCAGTAATATTATTATTACTTATTGAAAAATTAAGTGGAAGTTTTACACTTTTTGAGTCTAATCTGTTAGAATTACTTGATTCAAACAAAAACTCTAATTCTACTTCACCTTCGTATGTAACTCTTCCGTTTCTAACATCAGATTTCTGTATATCTGGCTTCACGCATACATCATATATTTGGTTATTTTGTATTTCTGGAATTGAAACATTTTCTTGCATAATACAATCTTCCATCAAATTATCTTTATTTACTAGTGCCGTTAACTGCTTTTGGCTAAAATTTATTGTACTAGTTGGACTATATAAATCTTGTATTACATTTATTTGTTTTAATTCATAAACGTAACAACTAATCTCAATTTCAGCTTCTACATATACAGAATGTTCCTCTACACTATTTGGCTTTACTATCATATTTTTTAATTTATATTTTGTATTGCACTTATTTGTATCACTTACATTAGGTATATCCACAAATCCCATAACAGGAATTAAACCTTGTGCTATTTTTATTCTATTATCTTCTGTTAAATACATTATTTTTACTTGTACATCGGCTTTAGCTAAAATCTTATTGTAGCTAACCTTTATATCTTTATTTACTATATTTACATCAGATCTTAAAATTTCAGCTAGATTATCTATGTTATCAAATGATATTGTATCCTTAGCTACTGTTTTTGTACTTCCACTGCCAACTAATGAATTTACTTCTACTGTATCATTTAAGCATTGTACTCCCTCTATTGAATCCACATTATTTACAATATCCACATTATCATTTGAATATATTTTTACATTTAAGTCTAAAAATGCCTTTATATTTACCTTCCTACTATTTATAACTTTACACTCTATATTTTTTATATTTAGCATTTCATCTAAATCCATGCCACATCTGCATTCATCAAAATCTATAGCTTGGCTAAAATCCACTGAAGTATTCAAACTTCTAACCGAACCTAGTTCATCATCTGCTAAATAAACTATGTCTACATTCACCGCTCCATCTAATCTAATTTTTCCATCCAAAACTTCTTTTTTATATATGCATATATTACCATTTACACTAATTGTACTTAAAATATCTGGTTTTATATCATTGACTATTACATCACCATCTACTTCTATAATATCATTTTTTTGTCCAACTAATTGATTTATACATATTTTCTCTTTGCTAGTATCTAACTGCATAAAAACCTCCATTCTGGCAAATCCTTCTTGCCATATAAACTTATTTAAAATATCTATAGTTATATATATTTTGTTGGACAAAAAAAATTCCTATTTTCATAGGAATTTTGTTTTTTATTTTATTTATTTAGCTGGTAATGGTGGAATTAATGGACTATAACCTGCTCCATCAAAAACCTGAACCTCTACAGCTCTAGTTAATATATCAGTGTAACTATACGTAACACTTCTGTTTTGTTCTTCATATCTAACAACAAAAATGTTTGGATATGTTTTTTCTATTGTAGCTTCTTCTTCAAAAGGTTTATTTCTGCCTAAAGAACCTTTTACTATTATCTTTTGTCCGATTTTTTCTCCGATGTCTGTTTTTAAATTTGATATGTCATTTTTAAAAATCATACAATCACTACTTTCCTTTAAGATGGTTTGATTATATCAACTTTCCAGCTTAATGTCAAAAGCAGTAGTTTTAAGTCGTTTGCTGTTACATGCGTATTATCAAGGCTTTTGTGCTTTTGTTACATTTGCATTACAATTGTGTTACATTTAAATTACATGTTATTCATCTAAAATCTTCCATGAACCTATATGCTTTGGTTCTAACTCAAATGACATCATTTGTTTTGTTATAGGATGTGGAAATTCTAACTTATATGCCCACAAAGATATTTGTTTTCCTCTTCCTCTTGTACCATATTTTTGATCTCCACATATACTATGATTTCTACTTGCTAATTGTAATCTTATTTGATGATGTCGCCCAGTATCTAGTTTTATTCTCAAAACAGATAAATTTATTTCTTCATTATATTTTAACACTTCATATTCAAGTTTTGCATATTTTGCATTTTTTGTACCTTCTTTTACTACTTTACTAGTATTGGTTCTTTCGTTTTTTAACAAATAGTCTTCTAATACTCCTTTGGAAACATCAAATTTTCCATCTGCAATAACTAAATAATATTTATTAAATTCCTTATTTCTTATACTTTCGCTTAACCTTGCCGCTGCTTTTGATGTCTTAGCAAACACCATCATTCCTCCAACAGGTCTATCTAATCTATGCACTAATCCTAAATATACATTTCCAGGTTTGTTATATTTCTCTTTTATATATTCTTTTATTAATGTTAACATATCTACATCTTCTGTTTTATCTTGCTGTGAAGGTATATTTACTGGTTTTTCTACTACAATTATATGATTGTCCTCATATATTACATTTAATTTTTCCATTTTAACTCTCCCAACGACCATATATACCACAAGGTAATATTAACTCTGAATTTTTCATTGGTAATCCAATTTCACCTGAAGTTATTTTTCCTTTATACTTGTTATTCATATTCAAATTTAATATATTACTTAAAACTGTAGAAGATATTCCAGTTGTATATGAATTTATTAGAAAAAATAGCGGGTTGTCGCTCAAAACTTGCATACATAATTCTATCAAATTATTAATGCTATCTTCAAACTGCCATACCTCTCCGTTTGTCCCTCTACCATAAGATGGTGGATCCATTATAATAGCATCATATGTATTTTCTCTTCTAATTTCTCTTTGAACAAATTTTACAACATCATCTACTATATATCTTATTGGTTTATCTTGCAATTTCGATGACGTTACATTTTCTTTTGCCCAAGCAACCATTCCCTTTGAACTATCAACATGACAAACAGATGCTCCTGCATATAAGCACGCAACAGATGCTCCACCTGTATATGCAAAAAGGTTTAATACTTTTATTGGTCTTTTGGCATTTTCTATTTTATTTATCATCCAATCCCAATTTACCGCCTGTTCCGGAAATAAACCTGTATGCTTAAAACCCATTAATTTTATATTAAATGTCAAATCTTTATATTGTATTTTCCAACTTTCTGGAAGTTTTGTTTTATAACTCCAACTACCGCCACCAGTTTTACTTCTATTATATGTGGCATTTGCATCTTTCCATTTATTTTCAAATGTTTTTTTATTCCATATAACCTGAGGATCTGGCCTTACTAATAAGTATTTTCCCCATCTTTCTAGCTTTTCTCCACTTGCCATATCTAGTATTTCGTAATCTTTCCAATCATTTGCTATGTTCATTTTTTCCTCCATTTTTTATATATTCTACAACTTCAATTATGCTTTCTTGTGGTGTTGATGCACCTGCCGTTATTCCAATTTTATCAAACTTATCTTCAAATATCATCTTCAATTCATTATCATTTTTATTTTGTATCAAAATTGCCCTTTTACAATTTTGACAAGCTATATCATATAACCTTTTAGTATTTGCACTATTTTTGCCTCCAATAACTATCATTACATCTACTTGCTTTGATATTTCTTCAGTTTCTTTTTGTCTCATAAAAGTTGCATTACATATAGTATTTTCTATTTTTATATCACAACTTAAATTATTTTTTAACTCTCCAACTATATTTTCAAAATTTGCTATTGAAAATGTAGTTTGAACAATTATTACTACCTTCTCTAAAGTTGAGTTATTAAAATTACATACAGCTTCTTTTATATCTTCCAAATTTTCTATTATTGTACAATTTTCCCCACAGAATCCTCTAGTTCCAATTGTTTCTGGATGAGATTTTTCAGCTATAAGCATTATATAATATCCTTCATTCATATAATTCTTAGCTAATTCATGTATATTTTTCACTTTAGGACAAGTTAAATCTATTATATTGATTAATTTATCCTTTGCTAATTTATATACCTCAGGGTTTACTCCATGTGCTCTTATAATTACAGTAGAATTATTAGGTGCCTCATTAATATTATTTATTATAATTAAACCTTTATTAGTAAGATCATATACAACCTTTTCATTGTGTACTAATTCTCCTAAGCAATATAAATTACTATATTTTTCATCTAATTGTTTATATGTTTTATCTACTGCATTTTTTACTCCAAAACAAAAGCCAGCAGTTTTTCCAATTATTAACTCCATTTTTTCTCCTCTATACTTTAGTTCTTTTTTTATATTGTACATAATATTTCAAAAAACTTATATATTAAGTATAAATTTATTAAAACTAATATGCTCGTTATTCCAAGCACAGTTGCAATAAACTTATGATTTTTAAATATATTTTCTTTTTTATTCTTATGTGTTTTTAATGAATCCTTTTTTTCATTATAGTTTATATTCAAATAATCATCTTTTGTAATTTCCATATATTACCTCCAATATATATTTTAAATATTCTTATTAATATATATTCACAAAGCAATATAATTATTCTTATATATTATCATAATCGTACGTCATATTTCAACTAAACTTCTTCATTATTGTCCAAATTTAATATTTCTCTTGCCATTTTTTCATTTATTCCTTTTATACTTGTTATTTCCTCAATATTTGATTTTTTTATATTTTCTATACTTCCAAACTTTTTTAGAAGCTCTTGCCTTTTCTTTTCTCCTATTCCTTTTATATCATCAAGTTCTGATTTTAACATTTCTTTTTCTCTTAATTTTCTATGATATTCAATTGCAGTATTATGAACTTCATCTTGAAAAATAGTTATAAAGTTTAATAATTCTTTACTTATTTTTATTTCGTTTCTATTTTTATCTATTAATGCTCTTGTTTGATGTTTATCATTTTTTACCATTCCATAAACTGGTATATTTAAATTATAAGAATCAATAACTTCCAATATTGCTCGTATTTGAGTTATCCCTCCATCTGCCAATATTAAATCTGGTAACTTTCCAAAGCCATTATCCTCGCCATTTATTGAATGTTTTATTCTTCTTTCTATTACTTCTTTTGTGCATTTAGGATCATCTTGTCCATAAACAGTTTTTATTTTAAATCTTCTAGATAAATTTCTTTTTATATTTCCATCTATTGCCACACACATTCCAGCAACAATATTGGTTCCAGAAATATTTGATATATCAAAACATTCAATTTTTCTTGGTAATTTATCCAAATTCAAAACATTTTTTAATTCTAACAATATATCTTCCTTATCTTTTGAATTATTCTCTAAAGTAATCTTTGCATTATTTTCTGCCATTTCTACAAAACGCAACTTTTCTCCTTTTTGTGGGAATTTAAATTCTACTTTTTTTCCTGCTCTTTCACTTAGCAAATTTTGCAATACTTCTGCTTCTTCAAATTCTTCTTGTAGCATTATTTTGCTTGGTAAATCTTGCCTATCAAAATAATATTGTTTTATAAAGCTTGACAATATTTCTTTATTTTCTATATCAGACATATTATTAAAAAAATAATGTTCTCTACCTATCATTTTACTATTTCTAACAAAAAAGATTTCAATACACACTTTTAAGCTGTTTCTAGCCATGCCAATAACATCTATTGTATTTTCATTTATATTAGAAACCTTCTGTTTTGCTGAGATGCGCTCTATAGCAATTTTTTTGTCTCTTAATACTGCTGCTTTTTCATACTCCATTTTTTGTGACATTTCTAATATTTCGTCATCTATTTTTTTTATTATTTTTTCTGTTTTACCTTCTAATAACATTATAATCTGGTCTATTTGTTCTCTATAATTTTCTTTTGAAACATACCCTATACAAGGAGCTAAACACTTTTTAATATGATAATTTAAGCAAGCTCTTTTATTAGATTTAAAATTTCTACATTGTCTTATTTGAAATTTTTGCTTAATAAAATCGACCATCTCTTTGGCGCTTCCTGGATTGGCATATGGTCCAAAATATTTACTACCATCATTTAAAACAGTTCTTGTTATAAATACACTTGGATAATCTGATTTTATATCTATTTTTATATATGGATAAGTTTTATCATCTTTTAATAAAACATTAAATTTAGGTTTATTTTTTTTTATCAAATTGCACTCTAAGATTAACGCCTCTGCTTCATTGTCAGTAACAATATACTCAAAATGATCTATTAAGGATACCATTCGTTTTATCCTCTCTGTTTTGTTTGTCTTTCTAAAATATTGTCTAACTCTATTTTTTAAAGAAACAGCTTTTCCTACATATATAATATTATCATATTTATCTCTCATTATATAAACTCCAGGTTTTCCTGGTAATTTTTTTAATTCTTCATTTATATTAAACATACACTTTATCACCTAATTATTTTTAGAGGCGAGTATAAAATATTCGCCTCTTATAATCACAACAATTTTTTCATTAAATTATAGAAATTAATAAGATATTGTTCCATTCCAAATTGTTTAGCTCTAATTCTTCCAAAGTTACCCATTTTTTCTCTTATTTTTGGGTTTTCAACTAAGTAATCTAATTTATCTGTCATATCATTTATTAAGTTTTCATCATTTTTTATAATATACGCACATTCATCAGTAACAATTTCAGGTATTCCTCCACACTTAGTAACAACTAATGGTAATCCACTACTCATCGCTTCTACTACTACCAATCCAAATAATTCCTCCCACATTGATGGCACTACCGCTATATCCGAAATATTATGAATTTTATATAATTCTTTGTTAGGAATATATCCTGTGAATTTTATTTTATCTTCTACATCTTTTGCCAAATTTTCTAATTCGTAATCAAATTCTGTTTTAATTTTTTCACCATAATTTGAACTTCCTACAATCAACAATTTACATTTTTCAAGATTTTTTAATTGTTTAAAGCTCTTTATTAATTCCTTTATTCCCTTTTCAGGAATAGTTCTTCCAGCAAACATAATAACAACATCATCTGGTAATATTTCGTATTTACTTCTTAATTGTTTTTTTTCTGAACTTGAAAGTTTCTTATCAAAATCATTTAAATTTATAGCATTATATAAAAGTTCTATTTTATCTTTAGTAATTTTTCCATCTTTCATTATTACATTATATGTATATTTACTAATTGCTATAAATTTTTCATATATTCTATTATTAATTTCATTATTACCTATTTCATCTCCATGAATATGAACTAAGCATTTTTTCTTAGGAAATTTTTTTAAAATATACTCATATCCTGATATATCCCCACCTTCAATTATTACAAAATCAAAGTCAGAAACATTAATTTTTCTGCTTATTTCATCCATGTATTTTGCAAAATTTTCATCTTTCTGTTCAAATGTTAAATCCGAATTTTTTCTTTTTTGATTTATATAAACAAATTTAGTATATTCATATTGTTTGCTTAACTCTTCTGCTTTTTCTTCATATACACTTACACATGTAAAATTAATTAATCCTTTTTTTTCGTTTTCATTTAATAAATTAGTAATAAGTGTCTCTGTTGCCCCACCTTTTGTAGCAGGAACAGGAAATACATTTGGCATTATTAAACATATATTCATAACTAATCTTATCCTTTATTTAATATCACTAGATTTTTTCTACTGAAGCTCCATCTTTTGAATCTCTAACAATATATCCCTTTTCTTTTATTAAATCTCTTAATTTATCAGATTCTGCCCAATTTTTATTTTCTCTTGCTATTTTTCTTTCTTCTACTAATTGAGCTATTTCTTCTGGAATATCTTCATTATTATCTTCAACTTTTTCATCAATTTTTAAACCTAATACTCTATCAAAATCTAATAATACTTCTGCTAATTGCTTTGATTTGTTTGGATTTTTAGCTACTTCCCAAACTACACTCATCGCAACTGGCATATTTAAATCATCATTTATTGCTTCTAAAAATCTTGTTTTATAATTATCAATTTCCTCTTGAGAAATTACTTCACTACCATTATTATGTTTATCATATGCCTCTTTTAATTTAATTAATGATTTATCAGCAGCATCTATTCCTTCCCATGTAAAATTTAGTTTATTTCTATAGTGTGATGTAAAGCAAAATAATTTATATGCAAGTGGTGAATATCCTCTTTTAACAATATCTTCTACTAAATATACGTTGTGTAGACTCTTTGACATTTTTCCACCATCTATTAATAAAAATTCTCCATGCATCCAATATCTTGCTGGTATTTTACCTGTACATCCCTTACTTTGAGCAATTTCATTTTCATGATGTGTTGGAATTAAATCTACTCCACCTGTATGTATATCAAATTGTTCTCCTAAGTATTTTTTACCCATTGTAGAACATTCTATATGCCATCCTGGATAACTCAATCCCCATGGGCTTTCCCATTTCATTAAATGATTTTCTGGTGCTTTTATCCATAAAGCAAAATCATAAGGATTTTTCTTTTCTTTATCTAATTCTACTCTTGCTCCAGCTTTTTGCTCTTTTAAATTTATTCCTGACAAAATCCCATAATTATCTAATTTAGATACATCAAAATAAATTGCTGTAGAAGTTTCGTATGCATATCCATTCTTTACTAATTCTTCTACATATTCAATCATTTCTTTAATATTATCTGTTGCTTTGCATATAATTTCTGGCAAATCTATATTTAATCTTTTTAAATCATTCATAAATAAATTAGTATAATATTCTGCTATTTGTAATGGTGTTTTTCCCTCTTCTTTTGCAGATTTTATCATTTTATCTTCTCCTTCATCTGCATCAGAAACTAAATGACCTACATCTGTTATGTTCATAACATGTTTTAGCTTATAGCCATTATATTTTAAAGTTCTTCTTAATGTATCCATAAATATATTTGTTCTCATATTTCCAATAGTAGCATCTTTATATACTGTAGGTCCACAAGAATACATTGTAACTATATTTTTATTTAAAGGAATAAATTCCTCTTTTCTTTTTGTTAAGGTATTATAAAACTTAATTCGCATAAAATCCTCCTTATTTTATTGTTATACATATTAATTTAAAGGGCACACAAACCATGTGCCCTTTTGTTCTATTACATTATGGTGCAGTGCTTGGTGCCACACTTGGTACTGCTGGTGATGGACTTGGAACTGCACTTGGTGCCACACTTGGTGCTACTGATGGAGCTACACTCGGTGCTACACTTGGACTAGCACTTGGTATTACTGGTGATGGGCTTGGTGATGGTAATGGACTTGGTGATGGGCTTGGTGATGGTTCTTCAGGTTGTGTATGTTCTGTACAAGTCTCTTCTGGAAGCATAAGCGATGCATCACTTGCTTTCTCCCATCCTCTATCTGTATCACTATTTGGTCTTGTTATAAATATTTTTTCTTGAGCATCAGGACAAAACTCTGTTGCTAATCTTGTTTTTCCATCAGTTCCAACACAAACTTTTGCTTTTACGTGAGTTTCACAACTTTTTGTTGGGACTGTCCCTTTAACAAACTCTTCTAAATATGTACATCCAGCTTCTCTACACAAGTCTGTTGGAAGCAAGCCAGATTTATTACAAATAGTTGCTGTAACTATATTTCCTGTTTTTTGAAAACGTTTTGTTTCTAAGTTTGCATGTACTTTTTTCATAACGTTTCCCCATATTCCCATAGCAGTATTAATTCCACCATTTGGTATCCTTTCTGTATCATCAAAACCATACCAAGTTGCTGCTGTATAATATGGTGTAAATCCGCAAAGCCATCTTTCTGTAAAATTATCTGTTGTACCAGTTTTAGCTGCAACATCCATATTGCTAATTCTTGCTCCTGTAGCCGTTCCTCCTGACACTGGTCCTTTTAAAATGCTTTTTAATATATACGCATTATCAGCAGACATAACTGTTCTCGTTTCTTGCTTTGGCTCTAATACAACATTTCCACTTGAATCAACTACTTTTGTAAAGAATGTTGGTTCAATATATACTCCATCATTTGCAATTGCTGCATATGCAGCTGCCATTTCTAATGGTTTTACTCCTTGTGTTAATCCACCTAAGGCTGCTGCTGGATTTGCATCTCTTTCATCTACTGTAGTTATTCCTAATTTTTGTAAAAATTCTACTGATTTAGCTGGCCCTAAATTTTCTATCATTCTAGCTTCTGGCACATTTTGAGAAATCCTAATAATATCTCTAACTGTCATAAGTCCTCTATATCCTCCACCTGAGTTGTTTGGGTTATATCCTGTACTCTTTGGAGCATCATCAATTACTGTTCCAGCTGTAATAAGTCCAGCTTCCAAACTTGGAGCAATAACTGCTAACGGTTTTATAGATGAACCTGGCTGTTTAACACCTTGAGTTGCTCTATTTAATCCTCTTGCTGTTTTTTCTCCTAACCCACCAACAGTTGCAACAACTTGCCCTGTTTTGTGATCTATTATTACCATTGCTGATTGCGTTGTAGCATATTCATCTGTGTCTTTTATCTTGTTTTTGCTTGATTTTAATATGTATTTTGGGTTTTTATATTCTTCTTCTAGTATACTTTGTATTGATGTTACTTGTGTTGAGTATATTGTCAATCCTCCATTATAAACATAATATTCTGCTGCTTTACGTGTCATATCTGGATTTTCTTCTTGCACTCTTGCAATAACTTGTTCTATTAATGCATCTGTATGATATGAATAATTATTTAAACTTATATTTCCTTTTGTAAATACTAAGCCATTTTGTACCTTTTCTACAGCAGCATTATAGACTTCTTCTGACTCTATTTTTCCTAAATCATGCATTTTATTTATAACTGTTAATGTTCTTGTTTTAATTTTTTCCTTCATTTCAGCATTGTCTTCAAAAGGTTTATATGCATTTGGTGAATTGTTTATTCCTGCTAGGAATGCACATTCTGCTAAATCCAACTCTGAAGCATTTTTGTTAAAATATAATTTAGCTCCCATTTGAACACCATATACATCTTCACCCATAAAAATCATATTTAAATATAGTTCTAATATCTCATCTTTGGTTAATGTCTTTTCCAAGTTGTATGCTCTTGCCATTTCTTTTATTTTTCTAGTTGCATCTCTTTCGTCTTCTTTGGTTATATTTTTTACTAATTGCTGTGTTATTGTACTTCCACCAAAAGATGAATTTCCTTTGAATATGTATGAGAAAGTTGCTGCAGCTGTTCTTTTTATATCTACACCTTGATGTTCATAAAATCTTTCATCCTCTATTGCAACAAATGCAACTGGTAAATATTTTGCCATTTCATCTATTTTTATACTATCTCTTTTCTCATCAGCACTTAAAGTAGCAATAACATTTCCATCTGTATCTAATATTACCGTGTTCTCACTACTTGCTCTTAATTTATCTATAGGGATAGAATACTTTTGAAACATACCAAATATAATTCCTGCTATAATTCCTGCAGCAATTAAAAACACTACTAACAATCCAACTAATGTCCACAATATTATCTTTTTTGTTTTTGTTTTTTTCTTCTTAGTTTTAGTTTTTGAATCATTATTTTTTGCTAATTTTTTTATCGGATTATTATTTTGTTGTATATTTTTTTTCTTCTTTTCTGCCATTTGTAAATTCCTCCTTACTTAAGGCTATACCTATTTATTATATTACATATATATATAAAAATAAAGTGATTTTGTCTTTTTTCTTTGTAATTAACTTATATCTGTTCATAATCTTCTAAAATATCAAATATGTTTGTCACTAATTTTGCTCCTTGCTTTATTAATTCATTTGTACCTATTGAGTTAGGGCTATTTATATTTCCGAGGTATTGCATACACGTTTCTACCTTGCTCTAATGCAAAATCAGCTGTTATTAATGCTCCACTTTTTTTGCTTGCTTCTATTACTATAACTCCTTTTGAAATTCCACTTATAATTCTATTTCTTGCTGGAAAGTTTGACGGCTTTGGATTTGTTCCAAGTGGATATTCCGTAGCAATTAATCCATTATTTTCTATTATATTATAATATAATTTAATATTCTCTTTTGGATAGATTATATCTAAGCCACTACCTATAATTGCTGTGGTAATTCCTCCTGAATTTATCGCTCCTATGTGTGAATATTTATCAATTCCCATTGCTAATCCACTAACAATATTAAATCTTTTTTTAGCAAGATTATACCCCATATTTTTAGCTATTTTTATTCCATATTCACTTGCATTTCTTGCTCCTACTAACGCAACACTCGTATTTTTTAAGGCATTAACATTTCCCTTCATATATAAAGCAATCGGAAAATCATAGATATTTTTTAATAAATATGGATATTCTTCATCTAATATTGTAACAACTTTTATTTCATTTTTATTAATATATTCATACTCTTTATTTAAAATATCTGTATTTCTATTTTCAAAAAACATTTTTACCTTTTCATGATTATTTAATATTTCAAAAACTTGTTTTTTCTCTATATTCCAAATCTCATCAATTCCATATTTAGCTATTAATTTTAGTTTTTCATTTGAAGTAATCTTTCCTAATTTTGAGAGCCATAACCAATAAAAATCTTCTTTCATTTTTTTCCTTTCTTAAGGCCCTCAAAAATCCCCCATTATTTTGATGCTTTTACAATATTACTCATTAACATTGCAACTGTCATAGGTCCAACTCCACCTGGTACAGGTGTAATATATGACGCTTTTGGTTCTACACTTTCAAAGTCAACATCTCCACAAATTGTACCATCTTCCAATCTATTAATTCCCACATCTACTACAACTGCACCTTCTTTTATCATATCTGCTTTTAAAAACTTCTCTTTTCCCACCGCTGCAACAATTATATCTGCATTTTTAGTAATATCTAATAAGTTCTTGGTTTTAGAATGACATATTGTAACCGTAGCATTTTTATTTAACAAACATTGTAACATAGGTTTTCCAACAATGTTGCTTCTTCCTATTACTACTGCATTCTTTCCTTCTAAGTCTATATTGTATTCTTCTAATAATTTCATAACTCCTAAAGGTGTACATGCAATAAAGCAATCTTGTCCTAAGCAAAGTTTTCCTACATTTACAGGATTAAATCCATCAACATCTTTTTCAGGTGAAATTGTTCTAAATGCTTCTTCTATATCTAAATGTGCTGGAATTGGACTCTGTAATAGTATTCCGTGTATATCTTCTCTATTATTTAAAGTTTTTATTAACTCTAATAATTCATTCATTTCAATATTTGAATTTAATATATACTCTTCGCAATCAATTCCAACTTCTTCACATGCCTTGCTTTTGTTTTTAATATATATTTTTGATGCACTATTATCTCCTACCATAATTACAGCAAATTTAAGAATTTTTCCATTCTTTTTTAATTCTGAAACTTCTTCCTTCAAATTATTTCTTATCTTCTGTGCCACTTCTTTGCCTTTAATTATTATTGCCATTGTTTACCTCCTCAAATAAATTAGTTTTTAAACATTCCGTAAGCTTTGTGTATTTCATTGCCACCTATTTTATATTATAAATTGTTTTTTTTCAACATATATAGAAATTATTTATCATTTTTTTATTTTTGTATTTACAACTTATTTTAAATCATATAAAATAAGAGAATAATATTAGTAAGGGTGAAAAAATGTATACTTTTCTATCAAAGAATGAGCTAGAAACGAAAAAATTCGCAAATATTTTAGCAAGTCAATTAAAAAAAGGAGATATTATAATTTTATCTCGGAGATTTAGGATCTGGAAAGACAAAATTTACTGAAGGTATTTTATCTTATTTTGGTCTTGAAAATGAAATATCTAGTCCTACTTTCACTATTGTGAATGAGTATAATAATAAAACTCCTATATATCATTTTGACGTATATCGACTTTCCGATATAGACGAATTCTTTGCTATTGGTGGCGAAGAATATTTGCAAAATGGTATATGTATAATTGAATGGGGTGAATTAATCGAATCTATTCTCCCTAAAAATTACTTAAAAATTTCATTTAGCAGAGATGATTCTGATAACAACTTACGTATACTTAAACTTGAGGCTTTTGGAGATAGGTTTGACAGTTACATTACAACTTCACTAAATACATTTAAGGGGGATTCAAATTGAAAATATTAAGTATAGATACTTCTAGTAACCTATGCTCTGTTGCATTGCTAGAAAATAATCAAACCATTAAAGAACTTGTAATAGATGATAATAAAACTCACTCTCAAAATCTAATGCCACTAATTCAAAATTTATTTGTAAAATCAGATATTGGCTTACCTCAAGTAGACCTAATTGCATGTAATAAAGGTCCTCGGTTCTTTTACTGGAATTAGAATTGGAATAGCTACGGCAAAAGCAATTGCAGAAGTTGCTAACATCCCAGTTATCGGAATCAGTTCTTTAGATTGTTTGGCTTACAATGTTCCAAATGCCACAGGCATTATCTGTTCATTAATTGATGCAAACAACAATCAGGTTTATTGCGCAACTTTTGATAAAAATTACAAATTACTTGGAGAATACTTAGCAGATGACATTTCTAATATAGCATCTATTTTAAAGGATTATAATGATATAACATTTGTAGGTACTGGTTCAATTAATTATAAAAACGTTTTAGAAAATTATTTTCCACACGCAAAATTTTCAACAAATAATAATCAACACTCTGCAAATGTTGGAAAGTGTGCTTTTGAAAAATATAAAAATGGATATACTGAAACAGCAGATACAATCTTACCTATGTATTTGAGAAAATCACAAGCTGAAAGGATGAAAGAATTACATGGATAATTTAAAAATTAGTGATATGACTATTTCTGATTTTGAAAATATATCCCCTATTTTATCTTTAGAATTTGATGATTTTTGGTCAATCGAAACATTAAAATCAGAACTATGCAACCAAAATTCTCATTATATAGTAGCAAAAACAAATGATGAAATTGTTGGTTTTGCTGGGATCTGGAAATCTGTTGATGATATACATATAACAGATATTGTTGTAAAAAAGGATTTTAGGAAAAAAGGTATAGGAAGTTTATTATTACAAAAACTTATATTATTAACAAAAGAGCTTAATTACAATGAATTAACATTAGAAGTAAACAAAAACAATAACATAGCAAAAAAATTATATTTAAAATTTGGTTTTAAAGAGTTAGGAATTAGGAAAAAATATTATAATAATACTGATGATGCAATTATTATGACATTATATTTAAATTAACTATATTAAATAAAATATCATATAATCTGGTTATACCAGAAATGGAGGTACTAATGAAAAAACATGAATTATCTTATAGAGATTTAAAAAATGAATGCAATCCAAACATATTTACATTTAATAGCACAGCCGATTTAGATACAATTGGTCTTGTATATGGACAAGATAGAGGTATAAAGGCATTAGAATTTGGTTTAAACGTTTCTATTAAAGGTTACAATCTTTACCTTGAAGGTCCCATGGGTGTCGGCAAAACAATGTATACAAAAAATTACTTAGATACAATTGCCAAAAAGCAAAAGAGGCCATCTGATTGGTGTTATATTTATAATTTTGATAACCCTAACGAACCTATAGCTGTACCGCTTGTTGCTGGTCAAGGTAAAGAATTTAAAGAAGATATGGATTCCTTCATAAAAGATATAAAAATAGATATTAAGAGAACGTTTGACAATGATGACTTCGAAAAAGAAAAAAAATTAATAAAACAAGAATTTGAAGACAAAAGAAATGTATTATTAGAAAATTTAAACAAAAAGACTATGGAACAAGGTTTTTCTGTTAAAGCTACACAAAGTGGCGTTTATATGATGCCTGTTATAGACGGAAAAACTATCGAAGAACAAGAATTTGAAAAATTAGATGAAAGCATAAAACAACAATTCGAAGAAAAATCAACAGCAGTACAAGAACAAGTATTTGAAGTTCTTAATGAAATTAAATCAATTGAAAAAGAATCCGATAAAAAAATAGAAGAATGGCAATCAAATGTAGCTCTTCTTACTATTAATGTTCACATCAGTTCATTAAAATCTAAATACAAAAAGAATAAAAAAATTGTTAATTTTTTAGATAATATTAAAACAGATATATTAAAAAACATTCCATTATTTCTTATTGATGAAAATGCAAATAATAAAAATCAAGGTAGTCGTCCTCAACCAGAAACAGTTTCAAAACCTTGGCTTAATTACCGCGTCAATCTATTCGTTGATAATAGCCATTTAGAAGGTGCTCCTGTTATAATGGACTCAAATTATAATTACCAAAATATGTTCGGTAAACTAGAATACGAAAATCAATATGGCATGTTAAAAACAGATTATACCATGTTAAAACCTGGTCTTCTTCATAAAGCCAATGGCGGTTATATAATGTTACAAGCTAAAGATTTGTTATCTAATGCTATGTGTTATGAAGCATTGAAAAAAGCTTTAACAGTTAAAGAATTAAATATAGAAAATACTATGGATCAACGTTCTTCTATGGTTATGGTATCTTTAAAGCCAGAGCCAATACCTTTAGACATAAAAGTTTTAGTTATTGGAAATGCAAATGTATATCATACTTTACTTGCAGTTGACCCAGACTTCAAAAAATTATTTAGAGTAAAAGTAGAATTCGAAGAAGACGCTCCAAGAACAACAGATAATATGATAAAGCTTTCAAAATTTGTTCATAGCTATTGTTCTAAAGAAGGTCTTTTAGAATTAGACCGTGAGGCTATGGCAAAAGTAGTAGAATTTACATCTCGTCTTGCAGGTGATCAAGAAAAACTTTCAACCAAATTTAATGAAATTGGTGAAATTGTTGGTGAAGCCGCCACTTGGGCAAAATTATCAAAGAAAAAAATAGTTACAAAGGATTTTATTCAAAAAGCACTGGATGAAAGAATTGACAGAGTAAAAAAATATGATGCAAAATACTTAGAAATGATAAAAGATAACACATTATTAATTGATACAGACGGATTTCAAGTTGGCTCAATAAATGGTCTTACAGTAATGACTATTGGTGATTACTCATTTGGAAAACCTGCTAAAATCACTGTTAACACTTATATGGGAAAAAGTGAAATTATAAATATTGAAAGAGAAGTTGAAATGTCTGGTTCTACTCATTCTAAAGGTGTCCTTATACTATCTGGATACATTGGTGAACAATTTGCTCAAGAGATGCCTCTTTCACTTACAGCTAGTATTTGTTTTGAACAATTATATGGTGGAGTTGATGGTGACAGTGCATCAAGTACAGAAGCTTATGCTTTACTTTCAAGTTTATCTGATATTCCAATTAATCAATCAATAGCTGTGACAGGATCAGTTAACCAAAAAGGTATGATTCAACCTATTGGCGGAGTTAATGAAAAAATAGAGGGATTTTATCAAATATGCAAAATGAGAGGATTAAATGGAAATCACGGTGTAATTATTCCAGTACAAAATGTTAAAAACTTAAATCTTTCAGATGAAGTAGTTGAATCTGTTAAACAAGGATTATTTCATATTTTTTCTGTAAAAACAATAGATGAAGGAATTGAAATTTTAACAGGAGTTCCTGCTGGAAAAAAAGATAAAAATGGTTTATTCCCTGCTGGAACTATTAATTATTTAGTTTATGAGAAATTAAAAAAATACGCAAAAAACAGTAGTGAACGTAAATGATATATTAAGAACAACACACAAAGAATTGTGTATTGTTCTTTTTTTTCCCTTTTTAGCGGATTGAATTGAAATCAAAATTGTACTAAAATATAAACATTGTTTGCATCTAAGTAAAAATAGTATCTATTTTATTCCTTGTAAAGCAACTGTTAGGAGGATTTTTATGCTAAAGTATGTAGCTTGGCTATGCGTAGAGCATTTAGGGTCACACATTAATCAGATTTCATATCTACCCGTACATTTTATAAGGAGCCCTATTTTTACCACCGAAAATGATATAAAAAATTGGCTTCAAACTGAAATGCATAAATACTCTGCATCAGTACTTAACGAAAAGTTCATAAACGCTAATAATTATATTTTCAGTTACAGTATATACACTTTCTCTGATAACAAAAATCAAAATTTAATCAAGCGTTTTATAGCATTTTTGTTACACCATACTGATAAAGACCATTATTCTTAACCGAATAATGGTCTTTATTTATTTTACTTTCTTTTTGTTGATTTTTTGGTAATTTCTATTGAATTAAATTTATATTTATTATATATTATATATTATAATTGTAAAATTTGGAAATATGTATAAGAATAAATATCGGAAAGGATTGATTATTATTATGCAAACAAAACAAGAAATCTTAGAAAAAAAATTATTTTCCGTACCAAATATAACAGATTTAAAAGATATGTTATACAAATCTGCTAATAAATTTAAAAATAAATTTGCTTTTAAAGTAAAAGATGCAACTGGCAAAATATATGGCATTACATATGAAAAATTTAAAAATGATGTTGAAGCTCTTGGAACAGCTTTAGAAAAGCTTGGTTTAATCGGAAAATCAATTTGTGTAATCGGAAAAAACAGTTATAACTGGGCTGTTTCTTATTTTGCATCTAGCATATTAGGTATAGTTGTCCCTTTAGATAAAGAACTTCACACCAATGATATTATTAATTTTATTAATGTATCAGAAAGTTCTGCCATAATCGGTGACGAAAAATTTATTTCTAATATCCATAACGAAAAAGAACTTTTATCTAATCAAAATCTTACTTTTATAAATATGAGTAATTCTTCATTAAACATAGAAAACACATTTAATTTTGATTCTTTAATCTCTTCAGGTGAAGAACTAATTGCTAACAATGATAATACTTTCAGAAATATAAAAATTGATCCAAATGAAACACATATACTTTTATTTACTTCTGGAACCACAGGAAGTGCAAAAGGAGTATGTTTATCCCACAAAAATATTTGTTCAAACATTATGTCTATAGCTATGACTGTAAAAGTAAATACATCTGTTACTGTACTATCAATACTTCCAATTCATCATACTTACGAATGTACAATTGGTTTTTTATTAATCATTTATGGAGGTGGAACAATTACACATTGTGACGGCTTAAGATATATTCAAAAAAATATTGAAGAATACAAACCATCCTTTATATTATGTGTTCCATTATTACTTGAAAATATTCATACAAAAATTATGAAAACAATGAAAAAAAGTTTACCAGAAAAATATTTTACCAATAATAAACATGTTATAGATAATTTACCATTCGTTATCAGACCTATTGTTAAACATAAAATAAAAAAATCTCTTGGTGGAAGAATGAAAACTTTTATAGTTGGTGCAGCTCCACTTAACCCAAATATTGTAGACTCCTTCTTTAAACTTGGAATTAAAGTATTACAAGGATATGGTCTTACAGAATGTTCACCATTAGTCGCTGGAAATAATGATTTTTTCTACAAATCTAATGCTGTCGGTATGCCAATACCAAATGTGAAATACAAGATTTATAATCCAGATTCAGAAGGATGCGGAGAAATAATTGTAAATGGTCCTAATGTTATGAATGAATACTATAAAGATGAAGAAGCCACAAAAAGAACTATTGTAGATGGTTGGTTCCATACTGGTGATATTGGTAAAATTGATGAAGATGGCTTTTTATATATAACTGGAAGATGTAAAAGTGTTATTGTAACAAAAAATGGTAAAAATATTTATCCAGAAGAAATAGAATATTTCTTAAATGAAAACAAATTTATTTTAGAATCATTAGTATATGGTGTAGATACAAAAGCAGATACTCAAGTAAATGCTAAAATACTACCAAACCTAGATGCCATTTCTGAAGAATTGAATACAACAACTTTAACCGATTCACAAGTTGAAGATTTTATTGCTAATATTATAAAAGAAATAAATTCTAGATTTCCAAATTATAAACATATAAAATCTTTTATAATATTAAAAAACGCATTAGAAAAAACTACTACACAAAAAATTAAAAGATATGGAAACAATTTACAATAACATTTTTAATCATATTGTATACAAAAAAATACACCTCCAAATGTTAGATAAAAAGCTAACATTTGGAGGTGTATTTTTTAGTATTTTCTATAACGACAATTACAATTATTATTTGTGTTATTATTTTCATTAAAAGTTTCTAATGCATCTAACAATCTTTCACATAAACTTTCACAATTTTCATTATTATTGCAACAAACTAATCTCTTTATAAATCTAACAACTAAAGCTGTTACAAAAGCTAAAATTGTGTACACAATTGTTGCAATTAAAAATGTAACATCGAAAGCAGCAAATGTAACAATTAAATATATAGCAAAAAATACTGCCGCTACTGCTATTGGACAATTAAGTATTTTTTCTAATACTGCTGCTAAAATTATAGTTGCAATTGGTAGTGCAAAAAAAATTAACAAAACATTCATACCATTTCCTCCTAATTAAATTTATAGGATTGCTACATATTTATACTTTGCTATGTAGTCTTATTATATAGTATGAATGAATTTATTAATTTGTGATTTAATAATATACTTCAACCAAATATAAACCATGAGCTGGCAATGTTTTTCCTGCTTTTGTTCTATCTTTTTGTTCTATTATATTTGGTATTTCCGATACTTGTATTTTTCCGTAATCCAACATCCACTAAAGTTCCTGATATTATTCTAACCATATTATATAGAAAACCACTACCAGTAAGTTCTATTTTTATTCTTTCACCCTCTTCTATTACTTCTGCTGTATAAATTTCTCTAATACTACTCTTGCTACTTGTTCCACTAGATTTAAATGCTTTAAAATCATGTTGCCCTACAAAATATTTTGCTGCTTCTCGCATTTTTTTTACATCTAATTTCACTGGCATATGATATTCTAATCCTCTATAAATAGCACTTCCATTTATAGAATTATTTATTATATATCTATATTTTTTTCCTTTACAATTATACCTGCAATGAAAATTTTCATCTACTTCTATTGCTTCTTTTACCACAATACTTTTTTTTAAACCTGAGTTAATTGCTAAACATAATTTTTCAATTGGTATATTACTATTTGTTTTAAAATTTGCAGTTTGTGCTAATGCATGAACTCCAGCATCAGTTCTTCCAGATGCATATAACTCTATTTTTTCATTCGTTATTCTCTCTATTGCATTTTCTATTTCTCCTTGTATATTAGGTTTGTTAGGCTGCTTTTGCCATCCATTAAATCCCTTTCCGTCATATTCAATAATTAATTTTATATTTCTCATTTAAAATTCCCTCTTTTTCCTAAATGGTATAATTCATATTCTCTAATTAATTAAAAAAATTATACCATACTTTAACATACGTTGCAACGTAACACTACATACACAAAAAAATAGGAGCAGCATTACGCTGCTCCCATCTTTTGAGTTTATTACTTTAGTTATCGCACTTGTAGCCTATTATTTTGATGAAAGCACAATTGATTTTGCCATTACATCTAAATACTTCTCCTACTTCAATTTCTCCTGTGCGAATAATGTCGCCCTCGCAAGCGAAGTTGTAAGCACTATAGATATTATCAGCAAAGTTAATGCCTCCACCACAATCAAAGTTGCCGAATGCTGTGATATTATTAGCACTATCAATATTACCACAACACTTGAAGTTTTTGCCCACTTCCATATCCAAAGCCTGAATAATGTTACCACCACAAGTGAAATTGGCACCAACTTTAACGTTTCCGGTCTTAATATTACCGCAACATACAAAGTCTCCATCTACTTCAAGCTGTTTAGAGTAGAGGTTGCCTCCAATCCACATGTTGCCTTTAATTGAAATAACCGAATCGAACCCCAAAGTCCTTACATTTCCATGAACAACAACATCACCGTTGAATTCGTACGGAATCAACTTCAATTCTGTATCTCCAATATCTCCATTGAATACTACAATAGACCGTTCATTCTGCTTATCCATATAAACCTCCTATACATAATAAAACCCTTTCGGTTAGGAATAATATTATTATATCATTTTTATGTTAACATGTTAAAAAAATAAGCGTAAGAGGCGCTTTAAAGCTACCTCATACACTTATTTTTCTTTATTTTTCATATTCCACATACTTATTCTATGCTCTTTTTTTTCTGTTGCAAATCTATCTGTTACTATATTTTTAATTAATATTTTCTTTAATGCTTCCTCTTTTAAATCTGCTATTAATGTACCATCTTTTGCTATTGAAATTTTGCCAGTTTCTTCAGACACTATCACTGCAATAGCATCCGATTCTTTAGATATTCCTATTCCAGCTCTATGTCTTGTTCCAAGTTCTTTTGCTATATCTTCATCACCTGCAAGTGGTAACATACACGCAGCAGCTATTATTTGATTCTCACTAATTATAACAGCTCCATCATGTAAAGGGGTTTTGGGTTCAAATATATTCACTAATAATTGAGGAGATATCTCAGCTTTGATTAATATTCCTGTATTTATTATATCTTTTATTTTTATATCTCTTTCTATTACAATTAGTGCTCCTGTTTTATTCTTAGAAAGTTCTAATGCTGCAATAACAATTTTATATATATTTTCTTTAGTTTTAGTAGCTAAATCTTTATCTATTCCAAAATATCTCGTTATTTTACTGGTTCCTAATTGCTCTAAAGCTCTACGAAGCTCTGGTTGAAATATTACTATTAATATTATTACTCCATATGTCATAAAAGAAGTAAGTATATAATTTAATATATTTAACCCCAATATAGAACTTACCCAAGTTGCAATAATTAAAAATAATATTCCTTTTAATAATTGCCAAGCTCTAGTATTTTTAGCAAGTTTCAATAATTTATATGCTAAAAATAACACAATACTAATATCTAATATTAGCATTATTAATTTTACAGGATTTTGATATAGTGTATCAAAATAACCTATTACTCTATTTTGGTATATTTCTTCTAATTTAACAAAAAAATTATTTATCATATGTACCTCTTTTATTAAAATTATTTTTTAAATCCATAATTTACAAGGTAATATACAAAGCTTCCAACTGTTCCAACTACCATAAGTAATGCTAAAAATCCTGCCATTATTCTTGTTGCTAACTTCTTTTTATCTATTTTCTTCTTTTCCATTTTTTTCTCCCCTATTCTAATAAAATACAATTATTTTTTATTTGTTATATCATATACAATTGATAATTTCAACTACATATTTATACTTTTAATTTTTTTATCTTCTTTATTTCGCTATTTAATTTATCTATTTTTTGTTCTCTTGAGTTTAATGCATTTTTATACTCATTCAATATTTCTTTATAATTTTCTATTGTCTCATTTTTATCTAATAAGATTTTAATTCCTTCTTCGAAATATTCTTGCTTAGACTTTCTTTTCTGAACTATCATTTTATTATAGTATTTATCTATTTGCTCTAATCTTTCTATTTGTGATTTTAAATATTCAGCATATTCATATAAACATGAAATTTCATATTCTACATCATCTATTACCACTTTTAACAATATTTTAACTATTTTAGGATTTACCTTACCTAATTTTGCATCTGATGACAACTGCACTAATGCATTTGATTTTAAATTTGGTTTAGAATCTTCAATAATCATTTTTAAAGTATCGGATATATCAACATGAGATTTATATTGTCTCTTGCTAACTATCGCATCATATTCGTCAGCGACTCTTATTATTTGTGCCTCTAATGGAATATCTTTCTTTTTCAATTTATCTGGGTATCCTGTTCCATTTAAAGCCTCATGATGCCACCTTGCTCCTGCCGCATACGGTCTTAATTTTAAATCCTTCATACACATGTCATAACCAATCGTTGTGTGTGTTTTCATAACTTCAAATTCTTCATCAGTAAGAGGTGCTTGTTTCTGCAGTATACTTGGTGGAATAAATAATTTTCCTATATCATGTAAATATGCACAAATTGTACAATATATTGTAAAATCCTTATTTAAATGCATATATTCACATATTCTGCATGTTAAATTTGCAACATTTTCACAATGTTTTCTTGTAAATACATCTAAATTATCTAACATATTTAATTGATATCTCATTTTATCATCTAAATTGTATGACTTTAAAACTGTTTTATCATAAAAATTAAATTGTTCCTTCATTTGTATCTCCTCTTACACCTTTTTTGCTACATGTACTTATTATATTTTATTGAATAAAAAAAATCAATAGTATGTTTTTCCATATTGAAATAAAAATAGATGTAACTTAAGCCCTCTTACCTAATTACACCTATTTTTATCTTATATTTGAGTTACTTTACTTGTACCACAACTTGAAAAAATTCCAGTAGTATCAGCGTTTTGAGTTGTCCAATTTTCTCCCACATATATTGCTTTCAATTTATAACAATTTCCAAACATATAATACATTGATTCTACCTTATGAGTATTAAAACTACTTAAATCTAAACTTTCAAGTACCCAGCAAGCATAAAACATTCCTCTCATAGTAATTACATTACTTGTATCAAAATTACTCATGGTTACACTTTCTAAGCTATCGCAACTATCAAACATCCCTCTCATATTAGTTACATTGCTTGTGTCAAAGCTACTTAAATCCAAAGTTGTTAATTTCCTACAATATTGAAACATCTGCTCCATTGTCGTTGTATTACTCGTATCAAAACTACTTAAATCCAAAGCTGTTAATGCATAACACTCAGCGAACATACCTGCCATATCGGTTACATTACTTGTATTAAAACCACTTATATTTAAAGTTGTCAACTTTTCTGCTCCCCAAAACATACCATACATATTTACTACATTACTTGTATCAAAACTGCTTAAATCTAAGCTTGTTATACTTGTACAATCGTAAAACATTCCACGCATTGTAGTTACATATTTTGTATTTAAATTTTCTATATTTTTTATTTCAGTTAAATTTGTGCATTGTCCAAACCACCATTTTGTTGACCTTGGTGTTATTTTATCTACAAAATCTGCCGTTTTTACATTCTTATTAGAATACCATTTGATATATCCAGTAGAATCATAATTATCTGGCACAACTCCATATTGCGTAGATATAGTTTTTTCTGGTAATGGATTTTCCGTTTTTCCAAATGCTAATGTCCCATCTGTATACAATGTTACATATATATTATTTATTACTTCAACTTTTAATATATTTACATTTCCATTTTTATCTTCTATTATTATAGTGTTTTTACCATCATCTAATGCTATTCCTAGTGTATTTGCTTTTATTATTCCATTCTCTTTATTAAATGTTAATTCTTGATTTTTATTTAACAAAATTTTATTTATTCCATATTTACTATATGTTATTTCCACTGTTATTAGTCCTGTATCCTTAGTAAATTCTGCCTTTGTTTTCATTGCTATTGTTGCATTTTCATTTACTACTTTTAACGTTATTCTTTTATAATTTAAAACATCATTATATATTATATTATTCTCTAAAAATTTTTCTATATATGTTTCTATAATTGATTTCTCAGCACTATCTTCAAAACTAGTACTTATTGTATTAGCAATAAAACCATAACTATTATTCTCTTTATTCATATTTGCTATCTTTGTTTTGTACTCCGTGTCTGGATTTATTTCTATCCATGTTCCTGTTAATAAAAAATCTGGTTTAGTTTCTTCTTTTTGTTTATACATAAAAAAATCTGGTATTGCAAAATTTTCTTCAGCCTCTCCTATATCTTGAATATATTTTATTTTATTAGTTTCATCTATTTCAAATCTTGGTATCCACATATAAATACTACCAAGCTCATTTTCCTTTATTTGAGCTCCAATATATTCCTTAGCTAATTTTTGTCCATTTTTGTTCATGTCTTGCATTAATTCACTTTGGTACACTCCATCATTTAACATTACATATGCTGGTCTGTTATTCAAATAATCATACCACTCTAAATCTTCTTTAGTTGTTATCGTCCAATATCCATCGACGTATTTAACAGGTATCATTCCTGCAGATATTTTTGGATTATTCGGATTACTAATTGTTTCACTTTCTTTAGCTAATTCAATTTTATTTATATTTTGTATCTTTTTTATATTAAAAGCTAGTATCACTAATATTACTAATGTTATTGCTGTTGATATTAACATTATTGCTCTTACTTTCTTACTTCCGATTGAACTAACCATATATTTTCTCCTTTGTAATACAGATTTTTAATTATATTTATTCTCTCCTATTAGTATATATTAATGCATTTTCTTTTTCAACACTTTATGAAATTATTTTTTGACATTCACTTTTCGACTTTTTTCTACATAATATATATAAATCCTATTATATCTTTTGGGGTGATATAATTGAAATCAGAATTTATTTTACATCTTGGCAAATCAAATCAAACATTAAAAAAACGGCAGTATTGTTGCAAGAAAATCTTACAACAAAGACATTTTATTTGTAATTGATAAAATTATAAAATCTAAAAGCAATAGTGGAATAGCTATTTTAAAAGGTCTAAATGTAAGAATTGTTGCAGATTCTCCATTATCAGACTTAGTTTTAATAGATAAACCTTATCAATCAAATAGAACTAATAGATTTAATACGAATTTTATTAAAAGCAATGCTGTTATATTACACTTAGATGGAGATAGAAGATATAGTGAAAAATCTGCCAAATATTATAAACAAGCAGGATTAAAAGCAATTGTAAAAAACGTACCAGAAAGCAAACAAGCAAGTGTTATAAGAAGTTTACTTGAGCACTATAAACCTGACATTTTAGTCATTACAGGACATGACGCAATGTTAAAAAATAATATTGATAAAAACAATATATATAATTATCGTAATTCTAAATATTTTATAAATACAGTTAGAGAGGCAAGAAAATGGGCTTATTCTAGTGAACAATTAGTTATATTTGCTGGTGCTTGTCAAAGTTATTTTGAAGCAATTATGAACGCTGGCGCAGATTTTGCTTCTTCTCCTGGTAGAGTATTAATTGATTTCATTGATCCTCTTATTGTTGCTCAAAAAATTGCATTAACTGATATTAACAAATATATATCAATTAATGATATTGAATCATTTTTAAGTAATGGCACCAAAGGTATTAGTGGTACAATAGTTAGAGGCAAAAGCAAAAAAAATCCAACTTTTTAGTTGGATTTTTTTATATTTGTTATTTTGCATATTCTATTGCACGTGTTTCTCTAATTACATTTACTTTTATTTGTCCTGGATATTCCATTTCACTTTCTACTTTTTTTGCAACGTCTCTAGCTAGTATAACCATTTCATCATCTGAAACTTTTTCTGGTTTTACTATAAGTCTTACTTCTCTTCCAGCTTGTATTGCAAAAGATTTATCAACACCTTCAAATGAATCTGCAATTTTTTCTAACTGTTCTAATCTTTTTATATAAGTTTCTAGTGTCTCTCTTCTTGCTCCAGGTCTTGAAGCTGATATTGCATCAGCTGCTTGAACAAGAACAGCTTCCAAAGTTTTAGGTTCAACATCTCCATGATGTGCTTCTACTGCATTTATTACTATTTCATTTTCTTTATATTTTCTTAATATATCAACACCTATTTCTACATGTGTACCTTCCATGTCGTGATCTAAAGCTTTTCCTATATCATGTAACAAACCTGCTCTTCTTGCAAGTTTAGGGTCTAAACCTAATTCCTCTGCCATTATACGTGTTAAATTTGAAACTTCTATTGAATGATTTAAAACATTTTGTCCATAACTTGTTCTGTATTTTAATTTACCAATTAATTTTATTATATCTTGTGGTAATCCATGTACACCTGTTTCTAAAACAGCTCTTTCTCCTTCTGCTTTTATTGTTGCTTCAACTTCTTCTTTTGCTTTTTCAACCATTTCTTCTATCTTAGCTGGATGAATTCTTCCATCATCTATAAGTTTTTCTAATGCTATTTTAGCAACTTCTCTTCTTAATGGATCAAAACCTGACAAGATAACAGCTTCTGGAGTATCATCTATTATTAAATCTATTCCTGTAAGTGTTTCTAATGCTTTAATATTTCTACCTTCTCTACCTATAATTCTACCCTTCATATCATCATTAGGTAAAGCCACAACAGACACTGTTGTTTCTGATGTGTGATCTGCTGCACATTTTTGTACTGCATATGTAAGTATTTCTCTAGCATTTTTTACAGCATCTTCCTTTGCTCTACTTTCAACTTCTCTAATTAATGCTGCTTTTTCACTCGTTATTTGTTTATCTAATGTTTCTAGTAACTGTTTTTTTGCTTCTTCCACAGATAAACCAGATATTCTTTGTAATTCTTGAATTTGCTTATTTAATACTTCCTCTGTTTCTAATTTTTTATTTTCCGCTTCTTTAAATTTTTCTTCAAGTTCATTTTCTCTTCGCTCAAAAACATCTGATCTTCTTTCCAATAATTCTTCTTTTTGAATTATTCTTTTTTCTTGTAATTGTACTTCACTTCTTCTTTCTTTAATCTCTTGATCTAATTCTGTTCTAGCTTGTAATATTTCTTCTTTTGCTTTAAATATTTCCTCTTTCTTCTTATTCTCAGCTTCCTTAGCTGCATTTTCTAATAATCTTTTTGCTTCACTTTCAGCACTTTGTATCTTAGATTCAGCAGTCTTTTTTCTTATAAAAATACCTATTGGTATCCCAACTGCTAATGAGATTAGAAAGGTTAGTACAATTAATAATGTATTATCCATAATATGCACCTCTTTCTATTTAATTTTCAATGTTCAGATAAATATATATAATCAACCTATATTTTATATAATTTAACTTACTATACTATTTTATATTGATTATTGTAAACTGTCAAGACATATATACGAAAAAAAAGAGTATCTTTTTAGATACTCTTTAAAGTTTTTTACTCATATCTTGAACATGTATGTCTTTCATAGTAATCCATATCACTTGCTGATGGTTTACATTCTCCTCTTCTATATAAATCACAATTGTTACAATTTGCTGCCATTTAGAACACCTCCATTACACATACTCTATATATATTATAATTCTTCTATCTTTATTTGTCAAATATAATTTTATCCTCTTAATCTACGTTTATCTATAACATAACTACTACCCATTATTATTTTAGATGTATGCTTAACTTGCGCACCTACTTCAGCTATTTCTAATGTATTATAAAATCTTTTTTGGTCTGCTATTACTACCCCTATTGATATTGATGTAAGTGGAAATTGCTCTAATACTCCTTTTCTGTTTGCAACTTCTAAGTATCCTCTTTCGCAGTCCTCATCTGAAAAATAATTTTTTATCCCTATATCAAATTCAGCAACTACATTTTGACATATTTCTTCATAATCTACCTTTTCTCCAACTAATGCTATAAAATCATCTCCTCCAATATGTCCAACAAAAGAATTTTCATCATCTACAGCATGTATATTTTTTACTATCGTTCTTGCTGTAAATTTTATTATTTCATCTCCTTGTAAGAATCCATAAATATCGTTATATGCTTTAAAATTATCTAAGTCAAAATACAATACCCCAAAAGTTTCTTTATTTAATAATCTTTTTTTCATTTCTGCTTGTATTTGAACATTTCCTGGTAATCCTGTTAGAGGACTTACTCTTCTATTAGTATACATTAACCCCACAATATTCTTTATTGTATAATATAAATAATCGTCATCTATTGGTAACACAATATAATACTGTACTTCATTCTTTAATACTTCTATTCTATGTTGTTTATCTTTGTTTGAGGATATTACTATAATAGGAGTTATACTATTATCTTCATTTGCTCTTATTTTTTTGCAAAGTGATACTAAATTTTCTTTTACTGTATCTTCATTTATGATTATTAAAGATGGAATATTTTTTAACGCAATGTCCACTTCATCTGTTTTTATGTTTGAAAACTTGTACTCCATTTCTTCATCAAATCTTCTTTTTATTTCTTCTAAAACATGTTTTTCTTCATCAATTATGAAAACATCTTGTACCATACCTATTCCTCATTTCTATTTATTTTTTCTAATAGATTCTATTTTTTGATTAAAGAATTCTGATATTTTTACAGATTTCATTGTTGGAAAAGCTTTTCTCAATCTTGCAGTTTGTTTTTCTAATTTATTTTTTAAGCTTTCTTGCTTTTCTTTTAATTCTTCTATAACATGTTGTAGTTTTTCGTTTTCTTTAGCTTTAGTTCCTGCATATTCCTTTATTTTTTCTAATTCTTGCTTTATATTTTTACTTATATCATCAAGCAAACCTATACTTACATTTATATTGTAAATTTTTATTACACTAAATATATAATCTATTATAATTATTGAAAACATTATAATATTTACATATGTTAATTGTTCCTTTGGAACCATATTTATTACATTTTCTACAGGTGGATGTATAAACATTATAAATATTACACCTAATACACCCCAAAAAAAAGAATTGGTCAAACATACTCTACCTTTTATGTTCATTTTTCTATTTGAATAATCCCAATATTTCGTTTTAAATATTTTTTCTAGTAAAAAACCTACAATATATTCCCATATAGATAATATAAAAAATCCTATTAAAAATAATAATGCAATATTATTACTAAAACTCTTTAAAAATATTAGCATTATAAGTGCACCAAATCCATATATAGGGCAAATAGGTCCATAAAGGAACCCACTGTTTACTAATTTCTTTTCAACAATTGTTTTATATACAGATTCTAATACCCAACCTAGAAATGAATATATTATAAAATATGATAATAAATTATTTACACTCATGTTTTCTCCTTTGTTTTTCGTTACTATAATACGCTAAAACTCATTTTATTATTGTGCAGGATATGTTGTAGTTGCATTGCTTTCACCAACTAATCCACTCAAACTATATGCATATGCATAAAAATTATTTTCACCTTCTAATAAGTTAATTTTATATTGTACACTTATTACTTTTCCATCATCCGAAAATTCAACATTAACACCAATTCCTGCCCAATCTTCTTTAGTATATTCCATTCCTTCAAAAGGAATTACGTTGAATCCTCCTCCGTTTACACTAAACTCTAATTTACTTATTCCATCTGCACAAGATGCTTCTAATACTACTTTGTCTCTTTCTTCATTATTTATATATAACTTAACTTCAGGAATAGTTTTTCCTTGAAATGCTTGTGTTTTTTCTTCTGTATTTCCTGCCTTATCTACAGCTACTACATTTAAAACATTTACTCCTTGTTTTATTATAACGCTCGTTTCTATTTCTGTTGAATTTTCATCTGCTTCTACTCTAGTCTCTTCTTCATCATTCCATCTATATTCTATATAATCCATTTCAGTTTCATCTGTTGCAATTATTTTTACTTTATCTCCAGATAACATAAGTTCTATTACAGGAGCCTCTTCATCCTCACCTGATGGTATATCTAATGTAGGTGTTGCTTGTGGTGAAGGAGACACAGTTCCTACTATATTAGAATTATTGTTATTATTTGATTTATTTTTTTTCAATCCAGATACTCCACTTATTATCAAAAATACACCAAATATAATTATTGCAACACTAAAAAACAAAACGATCTTTTTGATATCAACAGTTGTATTGTTATTCTTTTTTCCATTTCTATTTTCAACAACTAGTATTTGGTTCATGTTTTTTCTCCTTCTTTTATTTTATTAAGCTATTATTATATATTTTGCACCTAATTATAACATTTTATAATATAAATGATTATATCATTTGATTTACTAATTGTAAATATAATTTTTTGATAAAATGTTTTTATATATAAGCTTGATTTATCACTTTTTTCGCATTATTCTAAATTAATATACATAAAAATAAACCAGGTTTTATTCCTGGTTTATTCTCCCAATCCAAAGCTTACTCCTAACGCATTATTTATTCTATTCATCACATTCAAATCATTGATATGTCCTATTTTTTCTTTAAGTCTACTTTTGTCTATTGTTCGTATCTGTTCTGCTAATACTACAGAATCTGACTTTAGTCCAAATTCCTCAGAACCTAGTTCAATATGTGTTGGTAATTTATTCTTTCCTAGCTGAGATGTTATAGCGGCTGCTATAACCGTTGGGCTATATTTATTTCCTGTATCATTTTGTATTATCAATACTGGTCTTACCCCACCTTGTTCTGATCCTACAACAGGACTTAAATCTGCATAAAACATATCTCCTCTTTTTACTACCATATTATTCACTCCTGCTAATTTGTATATTTTATATATTAAATATTAGTTCAAATTTCGCAGAAAGATTTTAATAATTTTATATTATATTTTGTATTTTATCTTGCTTAAAGGCAACTACGTTATCTTCCTGCAAGGTATTAATTTCTACCTTACTATATAATATGTAAACCTTTAAGTTTTGTGTAATATCTTGTACTTCCATTTTTATAGGTTTGCCTGTTTTTTTATCTATATATAGTCGTTTGTTTGAATTATATATATTTTCATTTTTTACTTTTACTTCTAGTATAATTGTATCATTTTCTTCATACATATTTTTTTCATTTATATCATTTTTGTAATCATTAATAAATGTCGTTATATATAAAGAATTATTTGTTATATATTGGTAATTTTCATATAATTTTGATATTCCTATTTTAGTATTTTCTATTTTCATTTGAGTTCCATCATATAGAATAGTTAATCCTGCAATATTAGTAGGTTCTATTAACTCTTGAACATATTGATTACCTTTTAACTTTTGATTAAAAACGTATGTATTGGTTGTTTTATTACTTGTTACGGTAACCGATACTTCTGCACTAAATGACTCCATATTTAAAATATAATTTTTAATTTCATCAGCTGATTTATTACTCATATTATTTCCATTATTTAAATTTTTATAATTATTTTTTCCAAAAAACAAAAAAATTATTAAAACAATTAGTAGCATAACTATTATTATCGGAATAAATTTTTTCATAAAAACACACCTTTCTTTTTATAGGTTAGTAAAGCACACAATATGCTACCTTTACATCAAAAAACAAATATAGGAGCATATTTTCATGCTCCTATATTATATTTGTAATATTTTAAAATATTCATTCAAACATTCTACCACTTCTTGTTTAGTTTCTAAGGTATTAATCTTATCTCTCATTTTACTTGAATCTTTTAAATTTTTAATATACCAAGATATGTGTTTTCTCATTTCTTTTATTCCTACATTTTCACCTTTTTCTGCAATTTCCAAATCTATATGCTTTTTTATTGTATCAAATTTTTCTTCAAACGTTGGATCTAAAACTTCAATTCCATCTAATCCTTTTTTTATTTGATTTATTAACCATGGATTTCCCAAAGTTGCTCTTCCTACCATTATTCCATCAACATTGGTATACTCAAACATTTTTTGTGCACTTTGAACATTCTTTACATCACCATTTCCTATTACAGGAATATCTACTGCTTCTTTTACTTTTTTTATTATATCCAAATCTACATTTCCTGAATAATATTCTTCTCTGGTTCTACCATGTATCGTTATAGCACTAGCTCCAGCCTTTTCTATAACTTTGGCTGCTTCTATTGCTACAATATTATTATTATCCCAACCCTTTCTAATTTTAACTGTTACTGGAACTTTTACTTCTGAAACTACCTTTTTTACTATTTCAAATACTAAATCTAGATTTTGTAATAATTTACTTCCATCTCCATTTTTTACCACTTTAGGAGCAGGACAACCCATATTTATATCTATTATATTTGCCTTTGGTTCTAATTCTTTTGCAGCATGTGCCATTATTTCAGGTTCGCTTCCAAAAATTTGTATAGCAACTGGAACTTTTTCATTTTCTGTATTTGCTAGTTTGCTTGTTTTTTCATCTTTATAATATATTGCCTTTGAACTTACCATTTCAGTAAAAACTAGCCCAGGTTTACTTTTTTCCTCACATAAAATTCTAAATGGCTTGTCTGTTATTCCTGCCATCGGTGCCAACAATATATTATTACTTAATTTTATATTTCCTATTTTTAATGGATGCATATATAACATATTTTCTCCTACTTACTAAAATATCGTTTTTTGCCTTCTACTACTTATATTTAATAATATTCCTATACATATAAAATTTGTTATAAGAGAACTACCACCATAACTTATAAAAGGTAATGGAACTCCCGTTATTGGTAGCAAACCTATTGTCATTCCTATATTTTCTAAAACATGAAAAAATAATATACCACATATTCCTGTAGCTATATAAGAGCCTAAATCGTCTTTTGCAGTTTTTGCAATATATATAGCTTTTGTTAATAATAAAACATATAAAATAACAACTGTTGCAGAAACAATAAATCCCATTTCTTCTCCTATAACTGCAAATATAAAATCTGTTGTTTTAGGATACAAAAATCCAAGTTGTGTTTGATTTCCCTTTAATATACCCATTCCAAAAACTTTTCCTGCACCTACAGCTAATTTTGACTGAATTATATTATATCCTGCTCCTCTAGGCTCTAAATCTGGATTTAAAAACACGTCAATTCTAGTTTTAGCATGTTCTGGTAATAAAAACATATATATTACAGGTACTAATATTACTATTAAAGCTATTGTTACTATTATATATTTTTTATCTATGCCTGCTACAAATAATATAAAAATTGTTGCAACCATAAATGCAGCAGCAGTCCCTATATCTGGTTGAATTACTATTAACAAAACCGGAAATGCAACCGAAATCAATAGAGCTAATAACTTCCAAGGTGTATTTATTGCATTTTTATTTCTCTCTTGAACTTTGCATAATATAGTTGAGAAAAATATTATTACAAATACTTTAGCAAACTCTCCTGGTTGAAATGAAAAAGCACCTATATTAAACCAACTTCTTGCCCCATTTATTTCTGGCGTAAATAAAACACCAACTAATAATACAATAAATATCCCATATATTACATATGAAGCTTTGCTTAGCATATTATAGTCCAACAGCATAAACACAATTAATATAGGTATACTTACTATAAACCATATAACTTGTTTTCTCATTTCTTCAAATTCAGTTGATTGTGTGCAAGAATATAAAGCAATCAATCCTATTGAAAATAAAATTAAGCTTATTATAAGCACACTCCATTCTGTATTTTTTAAAATCCTTTTATTCATTAAATTCTCCTATAAAAGTATTTATTAATTTTTAGTTATACTATAATCTCATTCTATTTATATAGGGCACAATCGGTATAAGTATTAAATTACCGAATTGTGCCCTACATTGACATATAACTATTCGTTTGTAATGGCTTCTTTATTATTTAAATCATTTCCTTTACTTTCTTCTTTGTTTGTTTCCACTTCTTCAGATTTTTCTAGATTACTACTTTCGACAGTTTCTTCAATAGTTGGCTTCACTTTCATTTCCCCGTCATTAACACTCGTTTCGTTTTTTGATTGTTCTGATACTTCTTGCTCATTATTAATAACTATTTCAGCTTTTTGTTCTTTTAATTCTTCTTGTTTAGAGTTGCTAGTTACTTCATTTTTAGACTCTTCCTCTGATTTTTTTTCGTCATTAATAATTGCCTTATCCTTATTTTCTGTCATCACTTTCTTTTTCATTTCATTTTTTATATTTAGAATAGGAATGTTAGCATATAAAAGAGGGGCTCCATTAGTTCCATCTTCATTTTCATTATTTGTTAATCTAACATCCATCTCTTTTTCATCTATTTCAATATATTTTTTAATAACTTCTATTATTTCTTGTTTCATCAACTCTAAAAAGTCTGCAGATACATTTGCTCTATCTTGAATTAATGCCAAATGTAATCTTTCTTTTGCAACTTCTTTTGAGCCTGGTTCTTTTTTTTCTGATTTGATTAATTTTTTAAAAAAATTAGCAATATTTTCAAACATTTTCTATCCCTCAACCCTCATGTATTTATATTATTTAATATTAGCTTCTAGCAAAAAGTGATTTAATTTTAGCAAGAAATCCCTTTTCTCTACCAGGTATTGTTACGTCTATATTTTCTCCTAATACTCTTTTAGCAATTTCTAAATATGCTTTACCTGATGGAGCTCTTTTATTTTGTATTACAGGCTCTCCTTTATTAGTTTGACTTATTATATGTTCATCATCTGGAACAACTCCAATTAAGTCTATTGATAATAAATCTATAATATCATCAACATCCATCATTTCGCCTTTTTTTACCATTGTTGGTCTTAATCTATTAACTATTAGTTCAGGGTTTTTAATTTCTGATGATTCTAATAAGCCAATAATTCTATCAGCATCTCTTATTGCTGATATTTCTGCTGTTGTAACAACAATTGCTCTATTTGCTCCAGCTATAGCATTTTTAAATCCTTGCTCTATTCCTGCTGGGCAATCTATTAATATGTAATCAAATTCTTCTTTTAATTTTGAGGTTAATTCTTTCATTTGTTCTTCATTCACTGCACTTTTATCTTTTGTTTGGGCTGCTGGTAATAAGAAAAGTTCGTCAAATCTTTTATCTTTTATTAAAGCTTGTCTCAATTTGCATTTTTCTTCAACTACATCAACTATATCATATACTATTCTGTTTTCTAATCCCATAACTACATCTAAGTTTCTAAGTCCAATATCTGTATCAATTAAAACTACTTTTTTTCCTTCTAGTGCTAGGGCTGCACCTAAATTTGCTGTTGTCGTTGTTTTTCCAACTCCACCCTTTCCTGATGTTATTACTATTACTTCTCCCATAACAATTTTTCCTCCTCAAATTTGTTACTGTTAAATAACTATTATATATATTACCTTTTTTTTCTAAAAAAGTCAATATTTCCGTAGAAGATTTGGGCTATTTAAAGAAAATACATAATGTTTTTATTAAGTCACTCAATACATTTAACTATACAATTTTTTTAGATATTTTATTCTTTCTTCATACAATTTTTGCTTTATTTGTAGTCCGTTTATATTTCCATATTTATTTAATATATATTTTCCATTTATTTCTTGTAACACCTGTTTCCCTAGGAAAGCAAAACTATTTACTTGTTCTCTATTTTCCTTATCCGCATCTACAATTAACTGTAAGCCATCTAGTCCTAACATCGATTTTTCTACTCTCTCTAAAAATCGAACCTGTTTTGCTGGCGTCATTTTAAAGAAAATTCCACCTTTCATATGTTCTTTGGAAGAAGTTATACCACATTTTATCCATATTGTTGGAATGCCTAAATTTTTACCAAATTCTTTTATAGCACTTTCGCCTTTTACGTCATGTCCATAATGGTGTGGATATTCTTCCTTAGGGGTTAAGCCTTTTCCAAAATCGTGAACAAGAGCTGCAAATCTTATCTTTAAATCTTTTGTATGTTTAGCACTTGTATCTAACACTATCATGGTATGATTATACGCATCGCCTTCTGGATGATATATTTGAGGTTGTAACGCTCCAATTAAATTGTATATTTGTTTAAAATGTACATCCAACACATTTGCTTTTCTAAGTATTTCAAAAAATATTGATGGTTTATCTTGAGCTAATGCTTTTCTAAATTCATCAAAAACTCTTTCTTTTGATAATGTATTTAGTTCTTGCTTTAAATTATTCATTTGTTGTAATGTATAATCTTCAACATCAAAATTTAATTGACTTGCAAATCTTGCGACCCTATAAACTCTTAACGGGTCTTCTGAAAACGCACTTGAAGTTGCCTTTATTATTTTATTTTCTAGGTCTTGCTTTCCATTATAAGGATCTATAATTTTACCCGTTATTACATCTTTTGCCATTGAATTTATAGTAATATCTCTTCTTGCTAAATCTTGTTCTATAGTTATATTTTTATTTGTTATTATTTCAAATTCTTTATGTCCAATCCCTGTTTTTCTTTCTAATCTAGCTAGTGCAAATTCTTTGCCATCTATATCATACACTTTAAAAGCTTTTCCTCTTGAAAAAGCTTTGGGAAACAATCTTTCAAACTCGTTTTCTGTTACTCCAGTAACACAATAATCTTCATCACAAATTTTTCTGCTTAATAATTCGTCCCTTACAGCTCCACCAACTAGATATAATTTACCTCCGCATTTATCTAGTATATGTGCTATTTCTATTATGTCCATTTTTCCCCCCATACACTTGTTATTTTTAAGTTTCTTATTATAATATATTATCACATACATCATATAATATTCAACACTAATACAGATTATAAAACTTTATATTGTTTTCTTTAACAATATTATTATATAACACAAAAAAGGCAACACTTTAATTCTAAAGTGTTGTCTTTTATTTACTTTATTATAATTCTTTAGTTGCTTCTTCTAGTCTTAATAATTCTTCCCATCTTGAATCAACTTCCTTTTGGAATTCTTCTATCATCCACTCATTGCCTGGCTTAAACATATGTTTAAATCTTTTTTGAACTTTTAAAAATTCTTCTACTGGTAATTTGTTCTTAGGTTTATAATTTACTATATATTTTCCATTTACAACTTCATACAATGGCCAATAGCATGTTTCTACTGCAAGTTTATTTATATCCATTAACATTTCTGTTTGATATCCCCAACCTCTTGGACATGGTGCTAGCACATTTAAAAAGCATGGTCCTTCTGTATATATAGCTTTTTCTGATTTTTCATATAAATCCTTAAAATTTGTTGTTGCAGCAGTTTGCGCAACATATGGTAAATGATGATTTGCCATTATTAATGTTAAATCTTTTCTTGACTGCATTTTTCCTGGAATTTTTGTTCCCGCAGGTGTTGTCGTTGTATCAGCAAATTTAGGTGTTGCAGATGATCTTTGTATACCCGTATTCATGTATGCACCATTATCATAACATACATATACCATATCATGTCCTCTTTCCATTGCTCCAGATAAACTTTGAATTCCTATATCGTATGTTCCTCCATCTCCACCAAAAGCTATAAATTTTGTCGTCTTATTTTCTGGTAATTTACCTTGTGCTTTCATTGACTTATAGGCTGCTTCTACTCCTGCACATGTTGCTCCAGCATTTTCAAAAGCAGTGTGTATAAAAGAATCCGTCCAAGCTGTATATGGATATATAAATGTTGAAACTTCCATACATCCAGTTGCACTTGTTATTACAGCATGATCTTCTGGTTTTAATGCTCTTAATACCATTCTTGCAATTGGTGGTGCACCACAACCAGCACACATTCTATGTCCAGATGTAAATCTAGATGGTTTATTTGCTACTACTTCCTTTAGATTGTATGCCATATTATCTCTCCTCCCTTACGCCTAAATATCTATATGGATTATCTATCTTTCCTGTTTTTACAATTTCACTTAAATCATCATATACTTTTTCTATATCATCTGATTTTGTATCTCTTCCACCTATACCGTATATATAATTTACTGTTGGAACATGTACATTTGCTACATACATTCCTGAAGCAACATCTTCGAACAAAGCTCCCCCAGCTGCATTCAAAGAATCTGCTTTATCTAACACAGCAATAGCTTTTATATGTGATAAGGCTTTGGCAATTTCTTCTGCTGGAAATGGTCTAAATACTCTTACTTTTAGCAATCCAGCTTTTATTCCTTTCTCTCTTAACTTATCTACTGTATATTTTGTTGTTCCTGCAGTTGAATTCATACAAACTATTGCAATTTCCGCATCTTCCAATTTGTACTCTTCAAAAAATCCATATTTTCTTCCTGTCATTTTTTCAAAATCTTCTGCCACTTCTAATATTACTTTTTTTGCATTTTTCATAGCCTCAGCTTGTTGTCTTTTGTGTTCAAACAAATATGCTTGTAAATCTAAAGGTCCTATTGCTATAGGCTCTTTGTCATTTAGCAAATAATGTTCTGGTTTATATGTTCCAACAAATTTCTTTACTAAATCATCTTCTATTAATTCTATATTTTCAATTGAATGCGAAGTTATAAATCCATCTTGGCATACCATTAATGGTAATAAAACATCTTTATGTTCCGCTATTCTATGTGCCATAATCAAATTATCATATGCTTCTTGATTATTTTCTGAAAATAATTGTATCCATCCAGAATCTCTAACACCCATTGCATCAGAATGATCATTATGTATATTTAATGGACCTGATACCGCTCTGTTTACCAAAGACATTACTATTGGCAAACGTAAACTTGAAGCTATGTATATCATTTCCCACATTAAAGATAATCCATTTGATGAAGTTGCTGTCATAGCTCTTGCTCCAGCTGCTTGCGCACCAATACATGCACTCATTGCACTATGTTCACTTTCTACAGCCACAAATTCTGTGCTTACAGTTCCATTGCTTACAAAACTAGAAAAATATTGTGGTATTTCTGTTGATGGTGTTATAGGAAACGCAGCTACAACATCTGGATTTATTTGCTTCATTGCTGTTGCTGCTGCTTCGTTACCACTTAAGCGCTCTCTTATTGACATTTTTATTTCTACCTCCTACTATTTCATTTCTATTGCACCGAAAGGACATACTTTTGCGCATACTCCACAGCCCTTACATGCATCATAATTAAATTCTTCTCTTTTTTGTTCTTTATTTACTGGTATTGCATCATCTGGGCATACAGGAAAACATAAACCACATTGTTTACATTTTTCAGATATATATATTGGTTTTAAACTTCTCCAATCTCCAGTTTTAAATTTCTTTGCATTTCCAGCTTCATATATGTTTCCACCTATTGTCAATTCTTCCCAAGGCGTATTACAATCTATCTTTGCCATATTTCCTCCTTATTACTCATTTATTAACTTACTTTTATTGAATCTCTTTAACCTCTTTTAAAGACATTTCCAATGCTTTCATATTTCCTTCAATTACTTCTGGTTTTTTTGCAAATTTATGTTTAAATGAGCCTATCATATCATTTAAGAATTCGTTTTCTTCCATAACTTTACTTACCTTCACAACAGCTGCTAACATTGGAGTATTTGGAAAATATTTTCCTAATGTTTCCATTGATACTTTTCTAGCATCTATTGTATAAACTTTTCCTTTATATCCATTCAATACTTTTTTTAAATATTCTCCATTTTTAGTTGTATTTATAATAATTGCTCCTGTTTCTTTTAGTCCTGCTGTAACATTTACTGTTTCTAATAAAGTATCATCAACAACCACAACATAATCTGGTTCATAAATATTACTATGTATTGTAATTGGTTTATTACTTATTCTATTGTATGCAGTTATTGGAGCACCCATTCTTTCTGGACCATATTCAGGAAATCCTTGAATGTACTTTCCAGTATTAAATGCAGCATCTGCCAATAATAATGATGCTGTTTTTGCACCTTGACCGCCTCTTCCGTGCCATCTTATTTCTATTAAGTTTTCCATTGTTTATCCTCCTTTAGCATTTTTCACTACTAGTATATTGCTATTTTTATCTCATGTCAATATTACTAAACCACCTACATCGTATTAATATATCACCAAAACTCGTTTTTTTACTATAAATTTTACATTTTATCATCATTTATGATATAATAACAACATCATTATTATGTTTGCTAATTGGAGGTAATCTTTATGGACATGAAACTAGTTAAGAGAGTGGTGAATTATTTTAACACTCACCATTCAACTGTAAGAAAAACAGCAGAAGCCTTTGGGATATCCGAATCGATAGTTTACAAGTATTTGACCGTAGTTATGCCCAATGAAACATCAAAAAAAATATTGGAAACCAACCGGTTAATAGCTCATATAAATGGTGGAGAAACCACAAAAGCCAACTGGATACTTAAGAATCACAACTCCAACAAATAATTAGTAAGAAAGAAGGAATCACATTTGATTCCTTCTTTTCTTTAATCTTCTTGAATTGGTGCTCCAACTGGGCAAACGCCCTCGCATGTACCACATTCTATACAACATTCCTTATTTATTACATATCTTTCTTCACCCTGTGAAATACATCCAACAGGACATTCTGCTGCACAAGCTCCACAACTTATACATTTGTCTGTTATTTTGTATGCCATTTTTATCACCACCTTTTATTAATTAATTCTAATACTCTTCTTCTTTTTTATCCATTTTCTCTAGTTTTTCTAAATTTTCTAATTCCTTTAAATCTTCTATATTGTCTACTTTAATGTCATCTTTTTCTTCTGCATCCTTGATTATTTTTATCTCTTTTGCATCATATCTTTTATAAAAAGTATCTTCTGCCTCTGTAAATCTTACTTTTACTCTCTCTTTTAAAGTTTCTACTCCACACACTTCTCCAACACCATCTTCAGTTTTTACTATGGCTCCAATTTTAGGTAATCTCTTTAATTTTTCCTCATACACTTCCTGCTCATATTTTAAACAACACATTAACCTTCCACAGTTACCAGATATCTTTGATGGATTTAAAGAAATATTTTGTTCTTTTGCCATTTTTATTGATACGGTTTCAAAATTTCCTAAAAAAGAACAACAGCAAAGTTCTCTTCCACACATTCCATTACCGCCCAACCTTTTTATTTCATCTCTTACTCCAATTTGTCTTAATTCTATTCTTGTTTTAAATACTGCTGCTAAATCCTTTACTAATTCTCTAAAATCTATTCTTCCATCTGCAGTAAAATAAAATAATATTTTAGAATTATCAAATTTATACTCTACATCTATTAAATTCATATTTAAATTATGTTTTTTTATTTTTTCTTGACATATTTTTAAAGCTTCTTTTTCTTTAGATTTATTTTCATTGTATTGTTTTATATCTTTATGTGTTGCAATTCTTACAACTTTTTTTAAAGGATTTGTTATTTTTTCCTCCGGTAATTGTCTATTAGATATTACTACTTCTCCATATTCATCTCCATTAGCAGTTTCTACTATAACGTGTGTTCCCTTTTCTATTGTAAGATTATTTGAATCAAAAAAGTATATTTTCCCCGGTTTTTTAAATCTTACACCTACTATATTTTCCATACTAATCTCCTTTTATGATTAATTATTCATTTATCATTTCCCATATATTCAATAATAAGTTATCTATTGTCATGTCTAAATTTGCATTTTTCTTTATTCTATCTTTAGTATCTTCTACTGTTTGAATTGTTTTTATGTAGCCTATTTTGTTTTCATTCTTTTCTAATTTATCAAAAAACAATACATTTATATATTCTAATATATTCATTGCCTCATCTTTATTTTTAGTTATTAACTCTTTTTTATTTAATAAATCTATTATATTTATATTTTCTATATTATTAAATACTTTTTCTATTTCTAAATATATGTCTTGCTTTCCTTTTAAATTTATTGCCTTTTCTACACTTCCAGAAAATAGTTTCAGCATATTTTCTGTTATGTTTGTGTATTCATATTTATCTATCAACAATTTCTTTAGTTCTTCATCGTTTATTTTATTAAAATTTATTTTGACACATCTTGATCTTATAGTGTTTAAAAACATGTTTTCATTTGTTCCTATTAATATTATTACAACGTATTCAGGTGGTTCTTCTAAAGTTTTTAACAAACAATTTTGAGCTTCTTTAGTCATTAAATCTGCATTATTTATTATATATACTTTTTTGCTTGATATTATTGGCTTTTCATATATTTTATTGTTCATCAAACGTATTTGCTCTATTTTTATACTATTTTCATCAGGTTCTATTACTTGAAAATCAGGATTATTAGAACTTTCAAATTCTATACACGATTTACACTTGTTACATCCATTCTGCTCATTACATAAAATTGCTTTTGCAAATTCTTTAGCAAACAAAAACTTTCCAATTCCAGATATGCCTAAAAAAAGATATCCATGCGACACATTTTTCTTTTTTACTATTTCTTCTAATAAAATTTTGTTGTTATCATTTCCTATAAGATTTTCAAAATTCATTTTAATTTACCTTTCCAAACTTATTAATTGGCCAAAATCTGAAAAGCACTTTACTTTCAACTTTATCTATAGGAACACAACCAAAAGCTCTACTATCTGTACTACCTCTTCTATTATCTCCTAAAACAAATATGCAACCTTCTGGAACCACTAAATCTGTAAAAACTCCTCCTAAAGATTCTGTAGTCATACCTTCTGGCAAATAATCTTCTGCTAGAGCCCCTCCGTTTATGTACACTTTGCCATCTTTTATTTCTACGTGCTCTCCTGGCATTCCAATTATTCTTTTAATAAAACTAATTTTTCCATTTTCTAAGAAATAATAGTTAAATTTTTCCCACCAATTTGTTGGATTGTAATTATATATAGCAACTGGATTATTTAAATCTGGAACTCTTACATTAGTAACTGATGGTGATTCAAATGTTATTATATCTCCTCTTTTTAGTTCTCCATTAACTGTTCTATTCCACCTATTTAATACTAATCTATCGTTTTCCATCAACGTTGTTGTCATTGATGTTTGGTTTACTACTGTTGGTGTTCCTATAAAATGTCTAAATAGCAAAGCTAATATTATGGCAATTACAATACATAAACCCCATTCTAATATATTTTTTACCTTTGGACTAACTCTTATCATTTGAATATGACCTTCTTTCTAAAATACCATTTTATTATACAATAGTTAATAGAATTAATCAATGTTTTATTTGTGTTTTATAAAAACATTATTGTTTAGTTGGTATTTGTATAACTACCTCTGTTCCTTGCCCCACAACACTTTTTATATCTATACTTCCATTATTTTGATCTAATATCTCTTTAGCAATTGATAATCCGAAGTCCTGTTCCTCCCATCTCGCGTGTTCTTGCTTTATCAACTCTATAAAATCTTTCAAAAATTCTTTCTAAATCTTCTTCTGGTATGCCTATACCATTATCAATAATTTTAATATATGCATTATTATAAACAAATCCAACATATAACTTTATTTTGCCGAAATCTCTTGTATATTTTATGCTATTAGACAATATGTTTAGTACAACTCTTTCTATTCCATATTTATCTGCATATACCGGCGGAACATTTGCAGTAACAAAGCATTCTGTTTCTTGATGTTTTTTTTGTATTTCTATTTGCAACTTCTCTTGGCATTTTTTCACTAGTTCTCCCAAATCAAACTCTGTTTTTTCTGTTTGTGTTTTAGAATTATCATATCGTGATAATATCAATAAATCACTAACTAATTTTGCCATTCTTCTTGCTTCAGATGCTATCACATTTAAAAATTTATCTTGTATATCTTTTTCGTATTCTCCTTCTAGCAATGTATCCGCATATCCCATTATTGAAGTTATTGGTGTTTTTAATTCATGTGATACATCTGCAACAAATTCTTTTCTCATATTGTCCAATTTTACATGTTCTGTTATATCTTGAATAACTACTATTATTCCACCAGGTCTATCATTTTCGTCTTTATAAGGAGCAAAAAACATATTTATGTATCTATCCCCAACTTTAACTTTTTGCTCTGATGATGTCCAATTTTCTAAGTATATAATTTTCTCCATGTTTATATCTACATTTATTTTTTTGAATATTTTTTCGAATGTATCATCTTCTTTATCTAAACCTAAAAATGTTATTGCTGCTGGATTTATATGAATAATCTCCCCATTTATTCCAAAAGCAATAATTCCATCTGTCATATGCAAAAGAATTGTTTCCATCTGCTTCTTTTGTCTTGTTGCTTCATTTAAATTTTGCTTCATTTCTACACTTATATAATTAAAAGCATCTGTCAAATCAGTAATTTCATTTTTCTTTTTTTCATCTGTTTTATTTGTTTTTATTGTTTCGCCTGTAACCATTTTTTCTGCGCTTTTAATTAACTTTGTTGTAGGATTTATTATATGCTTATTAACAAACAAACCAATCATAATTGAAATAATAGCAAATATGGACATTCCTGAGATAAATAATATTTTGCTTTGTTGAATTTGAACTTCAACAGCTTCTTTTTCTATTACATTTTGTTCTAATTGTCTCATTGTTGACATTGAAAAGAATCCAATTCCTGATATTACAATAATTCCAACTATAACTAATACTAATATTATTTTTATTTGAATATTTTTAAACAATTCTACATCCTTCTTTCTAGTTATTATTTGATATATAACTTGCAATATATAAGGGCACATTGTAATGTGCCCCCTACATTAATTACATTTTTCACATCTATTTTGACGCTATATAATATCCTACCCCTCTTTTTGTTATTAGCAACTTTGGAGCTGATGTATCTTTTTCTATTTTTTCTCTTATTCTTCTAACTGTTACATCTACTGTTCTTATATCTCCATAATATTCATATCCCCAAACTTTTTCTAATAAAGTTTCTCTTGTCACTACTTGTCCTGGTTGACCAGCAAGAAATTTTAACACTTCAAATTCTCTTAATGTTAAGTCAATAACTTCATCTCCAACTTTAGCTTCAAACTTGTCTAAATCTAATGTTAGGTTTCCAACTTTTATTTTATTTGTATTTGATTCTTGTACTGCAACATTTTGCATTTCGGAATTTCCTGACGCATCTGCTTTTCTTAAATTCGCTTTTATTCTTGCCATTAATTCTCTTACACTAAAAGGTTTTGTTATATAGTCATCTGCGCCTAATTCTAATCCTAATATTTTATCTATTTCTTCATCTTTGGCTGTTAACATTAATATCGGAACATTTAATGTATGTCTAATTTTTTTACATACTGTTAATCCATCCATTTTTGGTAACATTATATCTAATAATATTAAATCAGGTTTTTCGCTTAGTGCAATATCAACTGCCGTAATACCATCATTAGCTTCTAACGTATTATATCCTTCTTTTTGTAAATTATAAACTAATATATCTACTATGGGTTTTTCGTCATCTACTATTAATATTGTTTTTTTATCTCCTTTATTTAATTCCACAAAAAATCCCGCCTTTCAATACCAAGACTTATTATTTTACATATTTTATATCATATTAATGATTTTTACACAAGTTTTTTTGCAAATTTTTATTAAATTTATGCTTTTTCATTTAGGGATAGTTTTATTGTACTAATTTTAGTATAACTATTATTACATTATTATTTCAATATTATTTATGCTTCCATCATCTAACAATTTTACTTTTTTCTCTTCCACTTCATTTCCATTTAATATAAATTTATTTATTCCTGTTTGTTTTGAATTTATATTTTTTACTTTTATATTATATATACTTGATTTATATCTATATTTTATGCTGTACTCTTTCCAATCTTGAGGTATACAAGGTTCTACTCTTAAATATCCTCTATCTATTTTTAATCCCAAAATATATTCTATACCTGCTTTATAAAACCAGCTACTTGAACCTGTATACCAAGTCCATCCACCTCTACCCGCTAAATTTTCTGCTCCATAAACATCTCCTGCTATAACATATGGTTCTACTTTATATTTTCTAGCTTCTTCCTTTGTCCTTGAATGTTCTATCGGATTTATCATTCTAAAATATTCTGTTGCCTTATCTCCAAATCCCAAATCTACCAAAGCAATTATTGCCCATATAGCAGCATGAGTGTATTGTCCTCCATTTTCTCTTACTCCCGGCAAATATGCTTTTATATATCCTGGTTTAAGTTTTCCATTGTTAAATGGTGGATCTAACAATTTTATTATTCCATTTTCCCTATCAACCAAGTGTTTTTCTAAACTATCCATTGATATATATTTTTTATCATTATCTGCTGCATTGGATATTACAGACCAGCTTTGAGAAATGCTATCAATTTTACATTCATCATTTTCTATAGTTCCTAAAACATTCCCTTCGTCAGTAAAAGCTCGTTTAAACCATCTTCCATCCCACGCATTTTTGTTTATTGAATTTTTTAATTCATCTTTAATTTTTTCATATTTTTCAGCTCTTTCCACATCTTTTTCAAATTTACATATTGGTATAAACTTACTTAAAATATTATAAAGGAAGAATGCTAACCATACGCTTTCACCAATCCCTTTATTTCCAACTGTATTAAATCCATCATTCCAATCCCCTGAACCTATTTTAGGCAAACCATTAGTTCCAAAGTTAAGTGATTTTTCTATTGATTTTATACAATGTTCATATATAGTTCCTCTTTGTTTACTTTCAATATGCACATCATATTGTTCGTCAATTCCCTCTTCAAGTGATGCCCCATCTATATATGGTACAATTTCTTTTAATATTGAATAATCATTTACTGTATTTATATATTCTGCTGTAACATAACATAACCATAGCAAATCATCTGAAAATCTAGTTCTAATGCCTTTTTTAGTTTCTTTGTGCCACCAATGCTCCACATCTCCTTCAGTAAATTGGTGTGATGCATGTAATAATATTTGTTTTCTCATTAACTCAGGATCTATATATTTTAATCCTAAGGTATCTTGCAGTTGATCTCTAAATCCAACTGCACCACCAGATTGATAAAATCCTGTTTTTCCCCATAATCTCGCACTTATAGTTTGATATACAGTCCATCCATTTAACATTATATTCATAGACTCTAAAGGTGTTTTTATTTGAACTCTATTTAAAATTTCATACCAATAATTTTTTACAATTCCATATTCTTCCTTACAATTTGAAATACTCGAATATTTATATGATATATTTTTTGCATCTATCAAATTATCTTCTTGCCCCAAACATAAAACTAAAGTTTTGTTTCCATAGCTTTCAATTTCTATATTAATTTCAATTGCAATACATTCATTAATTCCTATACTACTTTGATTATCCATCGAAGTTTTATACATTGCTTCAGGTGTTTCTATCGTTTTATTTCCAATAAAAAATTCTTTATTTCCAGTATATGAATCTATTCTTTCACTTGTTGAAACATATAATACAGAATTCTCCTCCAATGAATTATATAAATTTCGTGCATATATTACATTATTATTTTTCTCTATATCTATAAAACCATTTGAATTTATTTCATCTTCTGCCATGCAAGGATTAATATAATAAACTAATTTTAATTCTTTTTTTTCATTAGTTGTGTTTTTTAATCTTAATAAATTTACCTTTACTTTATCTTCCTTAGGAATAAAAATATCTAATTCCTGTAAAATTCCATCATTTATAGTTTTCATATTAGTATAGCCAAATCCATATGTTAAATATATATCCTGTTTTTGCTTGTTACCTATTCTCCATACATTTCCATTTTTCTTATTGCGTATATATATACTTTCTGAAGGAACATCCATTACTGGATTATTTGAAAATACACTTAACCTATTTAATCTGCTATTTTTACACCAAGTATACCCACCTAAATTATCTGTTATTACTGTTCCAAATTCACTGTTAGACATAACATGAGACCAAACAGTCGGAGTATTATTGTCTTTGTTTACTTTTATTTTATACTCCATTCCATCATTAGAAAAGCCACCATATTCATTATAATATTTTAATTCTTCCATATTTTCTATATTTATATTTTCTTCTTGTTGAAGTGATGGAATAATTGGAGCTTCTAACCCTATGTTAACTTCTCCTTCTACTAAGTCTTCTTCTTTTTCTTCTATTTGTCCTTTTATCTCCCCTTTTGATGCATCTATTATTAAATTAGCTTTAATTGTCAATAAATCAGTATCTTCTTTTTTTATTTCCTTTGCATTTAAAACAAAAATACCATTATTCTTTAAAAAACTTAATTGCTTATTTAGAATAGCAGATTCAATTTCTTCTTTTACATATTGTTCATATATATACTCCTCCTCATTTAATATTACTAAATCTATGTTTATATTTTTGGCTCTAAAAAACTCATATGCCCTTAAGCTTTCATTAACTATATATATATCGTTTATATCTTTTATTTTTATTAAAAGTATTGGCAAATCTCCAGATATTCCAAATTTCCACAATTCACTTTGTTTATATTGTATTTTAGGTAATTTCATCAAATCTATTTTTTTTATTGGATTTTGAAAAACTAAACTAGTTAACATTTCTTGATACGTTTCAATATCTTTACTAGTTACATCTAAATATATACTTTCTGCTTCTGTTCTGGCAAAAGATAAATCAAATGTTTCTGATATTTTTTGAGTGTTCTTATATTTTAATAAAATATTTATCAATTCTTCTTTGCTTTCAGATATTCCTATAATTAAATCTATTGTAACTTTTTTACCTGGCATAATTTTAATATTTCTTTTTAATGCCACACATGAATCTGTAACAAGTCCTAACGTTTTACTTAATGGTTTAGACTCTTTTACCATTATTGGCAATCCTATATTATTTCTTCCTACAAACTTTTCTTTATCTATTTCATATTCTAATTCGCCTATAGTTTCATTTTCGGTATACATGCTAGTTCCTACATATATATCATTTTTTTCTATATCCCTTTGTTTCCTTCTTACTAAAATATTGTCATCTATTTTCTCATAAGTTAAAAACAAATTATTAAACGCTGGATGTGCATAATCTTGCTCTTTAGTCGATATCATAGGTTCTAAAAAGCATGTAATTTCTAATGTTTCTTCATTATTACCATTATTTTTCAACTCTAATCTTCTTATTTCAACATTATCGTTCGATGCAACTGTTATTTTGGTTGTAGTCTCTATTGCTCCATCCTGTCTAACTATCTTGTTATGATCTGGTGCAAATTGTACACTATATTTATCTGGTTTTCCTAGATAATTTGCATACGTATTCGTCCATATTCTTTTAGAATTGATATTTTTTATATAAAAATATATACCTTGCTGATAATCAAATGTTTCTTTATACTTATTAATTATTATATTATTGCATTTACTAAATCCATCTCCCTTATCGTTCATACATACTGTATAAGTTCCATTTGATATTACATTTGCTTTATGCAGATTTCCATTTATTCTGTTATATACTCTTACAGCATAATTATCATGTTTTTTTAATTTTATTTTTTCTACCTTTTCTTTCTTCTCTTTTGTTATTATTGCTTTTTCTGGCATTCTTTCTTGTAACAGAATATCAACAGCTGCAATTTCTGGGTTTTTATTAAATCTATCTTGTAATATATTGTTATTGATAAAATTATCTATAGATAATAATATAAGCCCTTGGTGATGTGCCATATACGTTTTTACAGGGCAACTCTTTTGTCCATATTTTAATCTAGAGGCTGTATAATCTATAGATTCATAAAATCCATAATCGCCATACATTCCTTCTTTCTCCATTACTTTTAAATTGTTTACTACTTCTTGTGGTTCATCTAGTAGAGCTAATATTAATCCATATGAAGACACTACCATATCATCTGCTAACCCTCTTTTTAAACCTAACCATGGTATCCCAAATGCTTTATACTGATAATTATAGTTTAAATCTCTTAAATTGAATGCCGCTTCTGATATTCCCCAAGGTATATTAAGTTTTCTTGTGTACTCTTTTTGGCTCATTATCATAAATTTACAAGATTCATCTAGCAAACTACCAGCATGTCTTTTTATATTTATGTTTGGCATTAAATATTCAAAAGAAGTTCCTGACCATGAAATTAATCCCTTATATTTATTTAATGTCGTAAGTGTTCTACTTAAATTATTCCAATGTTTTGATGGAATATCTTTTTTTGCTATTGCTACTAAACTAGCTTGTCTAGCTTCTGACGCTAATAAATCATAATATGAATCTGTTAATTTATTTTCTTCTACATTAAATCCTATTGAAAATAGCCTTTTTTTATAATCATACAACACTGAAAAGTCTGTATTTTCTATCAACTTATCTACTATTTCTATCATGCTGTCTAAATTGTCATAATCTATATTATTTTTAGTATCAAGTAAAAATTGCTTTAAAACATACATATATCCTATAAAATTTCCACTATCTACTGAAGAAATATATCTTGGCAAAAGTGGTTGTAAAGTTCTTGTATCATACCAATTATACAAATGTCCATTCCATTTACTAAGCGAATTTACTGTACTTAACATTTTGTCCAATAATTCTAAACATTTTTCAATACTTATATAATTTAAATCATACGCAGCAACTACTGATAATACTCCTAACCCAATATTAGTAGATGAAGTTCTATATGCAATTTTTTCTATTCTGTCTTCTTGATAATTATCTGGAGGTAAAAAATTATTTTCTTCATTTATATAACTTTCAAAAAAGTTCCAAGTTTTTTTACCTATATTTAATAAATATTCCACGTCTTCTTTATTTAACTTATCTATATTCTTCAAGCTTTCTTTACTTATATAACACATAATTGATGGTGCAATTATCCATAGTGCTCCCAATATAAGTAAAAAAACATTTTGAATTTCAAAAAAAGTAAATATAAACAAGATTCCAAAAATTAAATTAATAATCATATTTTTATAATATGATAATATATCTGTTTTTGCTTGTTTTTCTGCTTCTTCTGCAGTAGTCCACTCTAATAAATTTTGTTTTGATATTTTCATTCTATATAATGTTTTTAATATGGCATTACTATTCATATATGCCTTATGTGGCAAAAGCATTATTTCTAAAATGCCTCTATATATGCTAGCTCTTAGCATACTCATTTTGCTTGAAAAACTTTTATATGCATTTATAAATCCGCTTCCTACATCTTTTTTAAATATTATATAATTTAGCACATCTATAATTGTAGGCATTATTATGGTTATTATTCCTAACCAAAATACAGGATATAATAAAACATTTTTGAATAGTTTTAAAATCGCACTAACCAATATTAATATAAATGCAAATATCGGAATCAAACTTCTTCTCAGGTTATCTAATATTTTAAATTTTGATAACCCATTTAATGGATTAGATTTTTTTTCGTTATTTTTGTTTATAATTTTTTTACCTATCCATCTTATTATTTGCCAATCTCCTCTTATCCATCTATGATTTCTTCCCATTGCCGCATTATATTTAGAAGGATATCCGTCTAGTAATACAATATCATTTACTAAAGCACATCTCAAGTAGCTTCCCTCTAATAAATCATGGCTTAAAACTGTGTTTTCTGGTATTTCATCATTTAATACATCATAAAAAATTTGTAAATCATATATACCTTTCCCTGTAAATATTCCTTCATCAAAATTATCTTGATATATATCCGAAATTGCATTACTGTAAGAATCTACTCCGCCCAAACCAGCATAAATCTTAGTAAACGCACTTTTACTTGATGCTTCTAAATCTATTCCTACTCTTGGTTGCATAAGTGCATGTCCCTCTATAACTAAATCTCTATTTTTATTTAACACAGGTTTATTTAAAATATGTGCCATTGCACCAATCAATTCTGAAGCTGATTCCAAAACCAAATTTGTATCTGAATCTAATGTAATTATATATTTTATTTGAGGAACATTTTCTTCATTGGCTATTGTATTAGTTCTAAAACCTTTTTGAGAATCAATACGTTCATTAAATCCTAACAATTTATTAACTAGAAAATTATTAAATTGACTTAATAATCCTCTTTTTCTTTCCCATCCTAAATAGCACTTTTCTGAAGAATTCCAAAGTCTATTTCTATATAAAAAATGAAATATTGGAAAACTGTCTGTTTTGTATTTTTCATTTAATCTTTTCACTGCTTCTAGTCCAGCATTTATTACTTCTTCGTCATAAAATTCTTTTTCATTCTTGCTTGCTTTTGTATCTCCTAAAAGTGCAAAAAATATATTCTTGCTTTTATTTGCAATATAATATATTTCTAATTTTTCCATCAATTCATTTACTTTTTTTGCACTATCTACTATGGTTGGAATTACAACAAATGTTGCGTATTCTTCAGGAATACCATTTAAAAAGTCAAGCTTTGGTACCATTTTTGTTTTTGTAGTTTTAGATAATATATAATTAGCTATTTGAATATAAATTTCTGTAAATGGAATATACGATAATATACAACACAATACAGCTATTCCTATACTCATAAATGTTTTTAAATATATTCCTAATAATATAACTAATATTAAAGGTATAAGAAATGTCAATAACATGTATTTGATAGCATTATTCTTAATGTTTTTATTTTTAATTTGTAAATCATCATTTAATTGATTTCTTCCGTTTTGAAATTAAATAATAACCAACATGTTTTTCTTTTCCTGTTTTATTTGCCATACTTGCTAATTCTAAAATCTTATTTGCTATATATATTTCTGAAATCTTAGTTTTTTTAGAAATTTCCTCTATTTTTCTCCTATAATATTCTTTTGTTTTATAATCCATTTGGCTATAAACATTGGCAGGATCTTTATTTAATATTTCTTCAACTCCATTTATATTTTCGAATATATCTAATATATTTAATCTTCCTATTTCCCTCAAACTAGTTATGCTGTTTCCTATTGAAACTTTAGAAGTAGCAATAAGAAAATGCTCTTTTTTTACAACATCTCCTATACTAGTTCCCATTTTACTTACTTGTTCTTCTAATACATTAAAATATGCAATTCCATTTTTTCCATATTTTTTTAATTTATATGCCATATATTCTATAAACGGATATTTCATTTCTTTATACGAAATACTTTTATATGATTCTTTGAAATTCAATTTATATTTTTGATTTTTATAATCTTTTCTTTCTACTAATCTTTCTACTATATTTTCTACTTTATATTTTTGAATTTGTGATGAATATATTTTCTCGCATATATTTCGTATGTTTTCTATTATTACAATTTGTAAAAACAATTGTAAACTCCAAATTTCTTCCATTCCTAAAGTTTTCTTTTGTTGATATGCTTCTAAACAATATTTTAAATTATCATATTCTATTTTACTATCTGTATATGCTACAATTTCAGAAGCAAGCACATATATTCTTGCAAATCCAGCGTATGGTCCATCTGCAATTCCTATAAAACTTCTATATTTTTTTAATGAAATCTCTTTTACTATTGATTGAACTGTTTCTTCTATCACATAATAATTATCTAATAACCATTCACCTGCTGGATAAATATCTATTCCCATTTTTATGTGCTCATTTAAAATATTATATGTTTTTGTTATGAATTTAAAATTTTCTTTTAACCTTGGAATTGGATATGTTTTACTATTAGAAAAATGCTGCAAATTATGATCTGCAGCTATTTTTTCTATATATTTTTCTAATTGAACTTTGTCTAACACTGCGCCTTTTATATTTAATATCTTATATTCATTTGAATTCATCCTACGCAAAAACCTCCACATAAAATATGTATTTTCTAACATATTTTGTGTAATTATGAATTTTTTATTCAACAGTATTCAATTAATATTTAGTATTTTACATTATTTTAGATAACAACTATATTTTATATACACAATTAATGCGAACAATTTTTCCAAAAATATATTGACATACTATTCTTTTAGTTATAAAATTATATCCAAGTTAGCAAACAAAGTTTTTGCAAACATTTAATCTGGTTACTTTTAGGAGGGATTTTTATGAACATTATAAACTTCGAAAAAAAATTCATTTGTAAATCTTATTTAACTATTGGTATTCTAGGAAATAGCTACAAATTGAATATAAAATATTCTTCCAATGATTTAATAGAATTAATAAAAAAAGACTTAGAATTTGAATTAATTTTACCTAAAAAATATAAAAATTCTGAAAATATAAATATTATTAACCATGCAATACAAAAATTATATTCTGCACTTGCTCCTAAAGAATTAGAAGAATCATTAGAACTTGCTAGATATATCCTAAAATTTGCACCAGAAGATTATAAAATAGAAAGATTAAAAAATGAGTATTGCAAAGCGACAAAAAATAATATTTTAGTCATAAATCCAGATATTATTCAATACAATAGAGAAATTATAAATACAACTTTAATTCAAGCTTTCTGTAAAATGAAATTTAAAACCAACTCTAAATTATATAAAGAAACTTTAAAAAAAGCTATGATTAATTACGAAAACTATAAGCTAGATAAACAAAGTTTAATGAACTTAAAAATAAACATAGCATAACTAAAACAAATAGAGCACCATAAATTAAATTTATCTATGGTGCTCTATTAAATTTATATTAAGAAATATATTTTTCTTGTATTGCTTGTATTTTATCATAATCTGTTTCTAATATTTCTAGAAACGCCTTTGCAACATCCGGATCAAATTGTGTTCCTGCACATTTTTTAAACTCTTCTTTTACCACATCTATTGGTAATGCTTTTCTATATGGTCTTACTGATGTCATTGCATCAAATGTATCTGCAACTGCCGTAATTCTAGCCAAATACGGAATTTCCTCACCTTTTAATTTTCCTGGGTATCCTGTTCCATCAAATTTTTCATGGTGATGTTTAACAATAGGTATTATATCCGCAAAAATTGTTGCATTTGAAAGTATATGTGCCCCTATTGACGGATGATTTTTTATTTGTGAGTATTCGTCATCTGTCAATTTTTCCTCTTTCAACAAAATGCTGTCTGGTACACCGATTTTTCCAATATCATGAAACAACCCACCAATTTTTAAAAGCTTAATATCCGCATCAGATAAACCTAATTTTTCGCCTAATAAGACTGAATATTCTGATACTCTATCAGAATGTCCTCTTGTATAATAATCTTTTGCCTCTACCGTATATCTTAATGTTTGTATGCTTTCCATATATGCTTTTTCTAACTGATCATACGTATCTTTTAATTCATTATTAATATTTTTTATCATATTCATTTGGGAAATAGATTTTATTCCTGATTCAATTAATAGCAATAATTGATCTTGCTTATCACTTTTTTCACAATATCCTTGTATATCTAATCTCCTAATTGTTTCTAATGGTGGTGCTAAATCCTTGTGTCCTGTAAGTAACAATATATATATATCTTTATTAAATTTTCTTATTTCTTCCACCACAGTATCTCCATGAATAGGTGTCATAATAAAATCTAAAATTAAAAGGTCAAAATGTTCATTTTTTACACGTTCTATTGCTTCTAATGGATTTACTAATCCTGTTAAATTATAACCAGATCGCTTTAAAAACACAGATAAAGTATCTATAACTCCTGGATCATCATCCACAGCAATTATTTTGTATTGCGAATTTTCATTTTCTACTAGCCCTTTTCTCATACTTTCATCCTCACTTTCGGATTATATATATCACATAATGTTGCAATTTGATTATATGTGTAATATTTTGAAAAAGCAATACTTTTCCTGAAAATTCTACTTTTTACTTTATATAGCAAAAAGAGCATTTTCATGCCCTTTTGTATTATATAAATCTTATTCTAATGGTAAAGAAATATAAAATGTTGTTCCTTTTCCCTCTTCTGTTTCAAATGTAATATTTCCATTAAAATGAGCTCTAATATTAGAATATGACATAAATAATCCTAATCCTGTTCCATTTTTTCCTTTGGTTGTTATCATTTCTTTAAATAACTTTTCTTGAACCTTTTTAGGAAGTCCGCATCCATAATCAGTTATTTTTATAACAACATTATTATCTTCTCTATAAATAACCATATCTATCTTTTGATCTGGTTTTCCATTATAGCTTTGTATTGCATTAGATATCATATTATTAACAACTTGAACTAAGCTATTTATATTTCCCTTCATTTCAGTTTTTTCATTCATTTTAACATCTATATTTAGCGTAACCAAAGCATTCTTTAGTTCATGTTTCATTAATATATTTATACGTTTAACTAACTCTTCTATTGAAAAATCTACAGCTTGTTCTTCTGATAACGTAACCGCTTGTCCTTTTACAGCAGTAATAACATCAGACATATATGCAGTATAATCTTTTAATTTGTCTACCCAAACTTGCATATCTTTTGCTATATCATGATGATCTTGTTCTGTTACATCTTTATCACCTATAGATGAATCATATTCCTTAATTAAATCTGTTAACCCCTCAGCAGCTCCTGAAATTGACATTATAGGAGTTTTTAAGTTGTGGGCAATTCCACCTATCATTTGGCCTAATGATGCCAAACGCTCACGTTCTATTAATATATCTTGGCTAGCATGAATTTGTTCTATGTTACTTTTGGTCATATCTTGGATTTTATTAAATGATATACTCAAATCTCCCAATATGTCATTTGATGTAATAGGTAATTTTGAATTTGTTATATTTGATGGATTTTCAATAATCTTATTCATTCCATCAACAACTCGTTGAATGTCTTTTTGCACAGATGATGTAACATACATTAAAATTATAAAATTGAATATAAATAGAACAATTGACCAAAGTAAGAAAAAGAAAAATGTGTTTAATGATAATATTTCATAATATATTCCTATTGTATACGTATTGTTTTGATATTCAACTGTTGTTATAACTCCCTGAGCATCTATTGTATATGACTCGTAAACTCTATTATTGTGTGTTGGTGATAAATCATGCATATATTTTACAAAAAATGAACTTAGATTTTTATTATTACTTGTTTTTATTGTTCCATCTGGATATTCTACAAAAAAGAAATCTGTATTATTTATTAAGTTATTTGAAAACTCAACTTCCTGAATATTATTTATTATATCTTCTTTTTTATCTGTAACTGCCTCATTTAATGATGACTTGTAATAATAATTTAATAAATCTCCTTTTTCACTTGTTAATCTCGAATAACCAATTAAAGAAACTAATAAAGCTGTAATTAATATACCCGGGAATAACTGTATTAACAATTTTGCTCTTAGAGATAAAAACTTATTAGTTTTTTTTATATTTAAATGATTTGAAGTTTCTTCTAAAAATGGATATAGCAACTTATTAATAAATATTAAGAAAATTCCACCAACTAAAGTAGAAAAGCTAAATATCAATGTTCCTATTTTAAAAATCAAAATTTCTGGATGGCTTCCTGTCATACAAAGTATTAATATAGTCATTAAAACTGGAAAAATCTCAATTATTAAATACGTTTGATATGGAAATACCGAACACTTCTTTCGAATTTCTAACATTACTTCTTTATTATATTTTTTATCTTTCCACCATTTATCTAAGTTTCTTAAAGATACCTTAAAATAAAGTACAAATATAATTGACAAAGATACAATCAATGCTAAACATTGATATACATAGTATGTAATTGAAACACTTTTATCAAATTCAGTATTAATTGTATCTGGAGGATAATTTAATAGTATTGGCATTGCATTATAAAAGAAAATTGAAAGTACTCCTAATACCAATATAAAAAATATAGACATTTTTGTAGATATACATATTTTATTATATCTATCTTTTAACTTGTTTTTCATATGTACCTCTCCTCGTATATTTAAATTATAATTTATTTATACTACTTTTTTTTGCTTTTTAGCTTATAAACTTAACTTTTTTCATATATTCAATTAACTTATTAAAATATTCTTTAGTTAATGTTGACCATTCAAAATTAAGATTTTTTAGGTAATTACATGTAATTTTATTTGTAACTGGTATTGTATGATTGTAAATAAGTCCAGAATCACTTGTAAAATCATTTATAATTCCTTTTATGCTCTTTTTTGAAAACTCATCTGTTGACAATTGTTTTACATAGCTTACGAATTCTTTTTGCGTCATATATTTAATATGTTTGTAATCATCTAACAATTCTATTAAATGATCAGTTGTAATTTTATTTGGATTATATATATGGAAGATTCTATTTGTTTCATTTTCTGACCATATTATTTTAATAATTGCCTTTGCCGCTTCATCTACAGGAGTAAATTCTAATTCTAAATCTTTTAGTGAATCTGAAATTGCTCCAATTTCTAATATTGATTTTAATCTCAAATATATAGAATTTTCTTCTATATTTTGTTGGAAAACTCCATCGCTATATCTTCCGCTTAAATCTCCTATTCTATAAATGGTAGCATTCAATCCATTAGGTATATTAGAAAATATACTTGCCTCGGCTAATAATTTACTTTTAGCATATACATTTTCATCAAAATCTTGATTTTCAAAAAAACTATTTTCTGCAAATACTTCTTTGTTATCCTCTTGTTCTATAAGATAATTTGCAGATATTGTCATTGTTGATATATAATGCAATTTGGCATTTACCTCTTTGCAAAAAGATATTATGTTTTGAGTTCCTAATATATTTACCATCTCAAAATCTTTATAATTTCCATAATGCTTTACATTAGCTGCACAATGAATAACTGTATCAACATTTTTCAATAATTCAAACTCTTCAGTATCAAGACCTAGTTTTTCTTTTGAAACATCTGATTCTATAGGAACAACAAATTTCTCTAAAAGCCTTGTATATTTACTTTCAAAATAAAAATTCATTGTATCATATAGCCTTTTTTGTGGATCTAATTGATTTTTTCTTCTTACTAGACAATAAACTTTTGCTATATTGTCAGGTTCTTCTAATATCTGTGCTAATATGTGTGCCCCTAAAAATCCAGTGCATCCAGTAAGCATAATAGTCTTTCTTTCTGATCTATAAGCTGTAATAGGCAAAACATTTAAATTTTTAACAATTTTATTTACATCATTTAACGCTGTTTTATTTATATCTTCGCTCAAATCATTTTTGCTACTTTCTATGTGATTTGATAATTGTCTTATTGTTGGAAACTGATAAAAGTCTCCTACTTTTAATCCTAAGTCATATTGAAACAATTCAGTTAGTATATTAATTACAATCAACGAATCTGCTCCATATTCAAATATGTTTTGATCTATACTGAAACTTTCAATATTTAATTTTGACTTTATTACATCATATAAAATTTTATCTAATTCATTTCTTGGAGGAACAATTTCATCATTATGTACAACTTTTGTATCAATTTTAAAATTCTGTAAAGCTTTTCTATCTATTTTTCCGTTAGGCGTAGTTGGCATTTTTTCAATTATTGTAAATGTATTTGGTATCATATAATTAGGTAAATATGATTGAATATAATTTTTTAATTCATCAATTCGGACTTCTTTTGCTGAACTAATAAAAGCATGTAATGATTCACTACCATTTTTACTTTTTACAATAACACCTGATTTTATTTTTTTTTCTTTATCAAAAGAATTTATTATTTCCTCGATTTCACCGATTTCAATACGTAATCCTCTTAATTTTATTTGATTGTCCGCTCTACCTAAGCATCTTATATTTCCATCAGGAAGCCAAAATCCCAAATCCCCTGTTTTATATAATTTTGAATTTTGAGTAAACGGATTTTCCAAAAAGTTTTTAGCTGTTGCTTCACAATTCTCTTTATATCCTGCTCCCACACCATCTCCTGCAATATATATTTCTCCTGGATTATATATTGGCAATACCGTTTTGTTTTTTCCTAATATATATATCTGAGTATTTCCAATTGGCTTACCTATTGTTATCGAATCTAAATCAGTTACATCTTTCACTGTAGAAAATATTGTAGTTTCAGATGGTCCATAGCCATTGTATACTCTACAGTTTGGTGCCAACTCTTTAATTCTATCTACTAAAGATTTAGGAAGTTGCTCTCCAGCAAGAATGACATATTTTAAACTAATTAAACTAGATTTCATAGCCAAATTATCTAAGTGAAATTTCATTGTAGATGGAGTGGTTTGTATAATTTCTATTTTATTATCTTTAATTATTCTTTCTAGCTTAGTAGTAATTTTCTGCTCAAAATAATTTGTTATATATAATTTTAAACCTCTAGTTAAAGATACTATTGTTTCAAATGCAAATATATCAAATGAAACAGTTGTAATTGATATAATAGAATATTGTTTATCACTATTTAAATATTCTATTTTTCTATACATTGATTCACAAAAATTAGAAAAATTCTTTTGGGTAAGCATAACCCCTTTAGGATTACCAGTAGAACCAGAAGTATAAATTAAATATGCTAAATCATCTGGATTTGTTATACTTTCTAAATTTGTTTTATTTGTATTGTACAATTTTTGATTTAAATCTACTTCTATAAATTTTTGTTTAAACTCATATCTATCTTTCAAACTTACTGTTGACAACAAAAATTTACTTTTACTATTTTCTAGCATATATGCAATTCTTTCTGCTGGATACTCTGGATCTATTGGAATATATGCTCCTCCTGATTTTAAAACCGCCAATATGGAAATAATCATTTCAAAAGAACGATTTAGCATAATTCCTACTATATCGTTTCTTCCTACACCATTTTCTCTTAAATATGTAGCTAAACTATTGGCTCTTTCATTTAATTCCCTATAAGTCATAGTTCTGTTTTCAAACACTAAAGCAATAGAATCTGGAGATTTATTTACCTGTTTTTCGAATAAGTTAGCTACTGTTTCTGTTTTATCATAATTAAAAGCCGTATTATTAAAATCATAAATAATTTTTTGTTTTTCTTCTGGGGTTACAATATCTATACTTTCCAACAAAATTTCATTATTTTTTAATACCTGCTCTATCATATGAATAATTCTTGCATGTATGTTTTCAATATATATATCATCATATTTAGAAACTAAATAATCATAAGCTACATCTAAACTACCTGTATCGTTCATATCGTATAAATGTATATTCATTCCATCTGATAAGCACTCATTTGAAATCCATCTAGAATGAAAAGGAATAATTGATGTTTGTTTATCACTTCTCACATTCTGGTAAGATATTAAAATATCATATAAATTTGGTATAGAATTATCTTTTTTTCTTAGTGTTTCTAGCAAATATTGATATGGATATTTTTGGTGTCTAAGCATTGCAAGTGACTCTCTTGCTACTTCTGATATAAAATTACTAAAACTACAACCACTTTTCAACTGAACTTTAAATGGAACTGTACTAATAAACATACCAGTAGTATGTTTTTCTTTGTATGTTGTTCTATTTAAAATTGGAGTTCCCACAACAAATTCTTGTAAATTTGAAACTTTTCCTATGTAAATTGAATAAATAGCCATAAAAAAATTAAATATAGAAACTTTTTTCTGTGAACAAAATTTATTAATTTCATTTATAATTTCTCTAGAAATATTAAATTGTTTTCTATTAGCTTGACATTCCAATTTATTTGTTACTTTTTCTTTCACACTAGGAATTTTAGCTATTTCTAAATTATTTATATATAAATTTTCCCAATATTCTTTATCTTTTCTAAATCTATCACTAATTAAATATTCTTTTTCTGAGTTTATATAATCTGTATAAGATGGAAATTCAACTTCTTCTTTTGGCTTTGCATTAATGAATTCAGCATAAAAATCCATTATTTCATTTACAACAAGACCTGCAGTCCACGCATCTGATATAAGATGATGTGCATTAATTGTAAATCCTCCTTTTCCATCTGGAAATTCAAACATTTTAAATTCAAAAAGAAATGTATTAAAAATAGAAAATGTTTTTGATACTAAACCTTTTTCCACTACACTGGCTTCATTTTCATTATTTAAATTTATTTTATCTACTTTAAATGGTTTAAATTCGTCTACATACTGTAGTATTTCATTTTTATCTTTTGTAAGCTTTATACGAAAACTATCATTTTTCCCAACAAATAAATTTATTGCATTCTCTAATTCAATAAAATTTACTTTCTCCTCAATAAAAACAGAACCACAAATATTCTCAATAGGCATATCTGGATACATTTGATCAGTTAGCCATATAGATTTTTGTGGATTCGTTAATTTGAATTCTACTTTTTCCATTTGTAATCTCCCTTTATACAAACTTATGCTTATTTTCACAATCATTTTAGCACAACTGTAAAAATCTTGCAATATCTTATATAATTATTTTCATTTCGCTGATTTTTTACATTTTTCAACTCTTTTATTATTAAAATTACAAAAAAAATAGAAGTCTATGAAAATGAAATAATCATAAACTTCACCTTTGGCACAAATTCGGTGCCTTGTCTGGTAGCGAGAGGGGGATTCGAACCCTCGACACCTTGGGTATGAACCAAGTGCTCTAGCCAACTGAGCTACCTCGCCATATATTAAATTAAACGACTTATTTATTATAATGACTTTTTAGACATTTGTCAACCATTAATTCAAAATTTTTTTAATATATATTTAGTACATATAGTTTAGTATTTAATTTTTCTTTTCCTCTGGTATAACAATTTCTTTTTTATCTTTTTTCATTTTTGGTTTTGCTGAATTTAAATGTTCATATACTGGAGATATATCCAAATCTTTTCCATCGCCATTTACTATTTTTATTTCTTTTTCCATAAGAATACCTCTACTTCCGTTAATTTATATTATGAACCTTTTTCTTTGTAAAATACGTTTTTTTTATATTAACACAAAATATATAATATGTCAAAAAAAATCTCACTAAAGTGAGATTTTTTTACTCATGTTCTCTATCTTCTACTTTTGGTTGATGTTCATTTTGCATTACAGGCGTTTCTACTTTAGCTCTCATCCTACTTACTGTTTGTGCTCTAGTTTTAGTTTTATCAACAAACATACTACTTCCCATTTTGTTTACATTTCTAGCTGTTTTCTTTAATTCCTCAATAGTTTTTGCGTCTTCACCTTTAAATGCTTTTATATTTAATTCCCCATTTACTATTTCTTCTTCATCTGGAGTATTTAACCAATTTCTAAAATCTTTTAATAATCCCATTTTTTTATCCTCTCCTAAAAAAAATGTTACAATATATTATTATTGTAACATTTTTTATCTTAAAAATCAAGTATTTCAATACAATTAACTAATTCATATAATCTTTTAACTTTTTACTTCTACTTGGATGTCTCAATTTTCTTAATGCTTTTGCTTCTATTTGTCTTATTCTCTCACGTGTTACCATGAATTCTTTTCCAACTTCTTCTAGTGTTCTTGCTTTTCCATCTTCTAATCCAAATCTTAATTTTAAAACCTTTGCTTCTCTTGGCGTTAATGTTTGCATAACTTCTTCTAATTGTTCTTTTAAAAGTGTATATGCTGCTGAATCATGTGGAGCAGGTGAATCATCATCTTGAATAAAATCTCCTAAATGACTATCATCTTCTTCTCCAATTGGTGTTTCTAAAGAAACTGGATCTTGTGCTATTTTTTGAATTTCCATTACTTTTTCGACACTTATATCCATCTCTTTAGCTATTTCTTCTGGTGTTGGTTCTCTTCCTAATTGTTGTAATAAGTGTCTTGAAGTTCTTATCAATTTATTTATAGTTTCTACCATATGAACTGGTATTCTTATTGTTCTAGCCTGATCAGCAATAGCTCTTGTTATTGCTTGTCTAATCCACCATGTTGCATAAGTACTAAATTTATATCCTTTTGTATAATCAAATTTTTCAACAGCTTTTATTAATCCCATGTTTCCTTCTTGTATTAAATCTAAAAATAACATTCCTCTTCCAACATATTTTTTGGCTATACTTACTACTAACCTTAAATTAGATTCAGATAATTTTTGTTTTGCTTCTTCATCACCGTTAAGCATCCTTTTTGCTAAATCTAATTCTTCGTCGAATGTTAATAATGGGATTTTTCCAATTTCTCTTAAATACATTCTTACTGGATCGTCTACATTTACGCCGTCAAAATTCATCAAGTCTAACTCTTCAACTGGTTCAATCTCTTCTAAATCTTCTAAATCTGGTTCTTCTAAATCATCATCTTTTAATACATCTACACCAATTTCTTCAAAAGCATCAAATACTTTATCAATTTGTTCTAAGTTTGCATCTCCTAATTCACTTGCTAATTCTCCATAAGTTATTTGTCCTTTTTCTTTTGCTTTTTTTACTATTTCTTTTACTTTCTCACTAGTATCTTCTGATTTTTCTAGTGGTTTTTCATCCTTTTTAACTTTGCTTTCTTTTACATGTTTTTTTATTTCTGCTTTTGCTTCTTCTGCATTTTCTTTTTTAGTTTTTACTTTTGATGCTTTTTTTGGTTCTTCTATTTTTTTTAATTCTTCTACCTTTTCTGCTTCTTCTTTTTTTGCTTTTGGCATTTCTAACACCTTTCCTTTCTGGAGTTTTACTTAAATTTTGCAAGTTCTATAATAACACTACTTAGCTCTTTTTCTAAGTTTCTTTTTTCTTCTAAGTCTAAATCTTTGTTGTCTATTTTTTTTATTATTTCATTTTTCTTATTTATTAACTTTTCTTTTTTATAAATATGTATAATATCTTTTACAGATTTATTTACATCTGTAATTTCATAATCAGTTGCCATTATGCCTGTAATATAATTAATTGTGCCTTCATCATCTTTAAACAAATCTAACATATTATTTATATTACTATTTCCTTTTTTATATTCTTCATACATTTTTGTAACTATTTTTTTGTTTTCTTCTTTCTTAAAATCATCTGGACTTATTATATCTTTTATCGCTTCATATACATTCTTTCCTTCGTTCATTAAAAGTGCTATAATCATATTTTCTCTTTGAATTAATGCTTCTGTATCTTGTTCTGTTTTCAACTGAGGTCCTACATGAAACTTTCTTTCTAGCACTTTAGTTCCCTGATTTTGTGCATAATTAATTTTGTTTATTTGTGCATATATTGCTTCTTTAGATATATTATATTCTGAAGATATTTTTTCTATATAAACTTCTTTTTCTATATTGTTATCAACTGTTGTTAATATTTTTGATATTTCATTTAAAAATTTTATTTTATCATTAGTATTATTTATATCTAGTTGCTTTTTTAACACCTTTACTTTAAATTCTACTAATGATATTGCGTTTTCAACTAATAAATTAAATCTTCCACTTCCATATTTTATAACATATTCGTCTGGATCTTTTGCACCTTCCATTTGTAATATTCTAACATCACAGCCTATTGATTTTAAAATTTCCAATCCTCTCATAGTTGCAGCTTGTCCTGCTCCATCCGAATCATAAGATATTATAACTTTTTCACAATATTTTCTAAGCAATCGCCCTTGCGCCTCAGTTAATGCTGTCCCCAAAGATGCTACTACATTGTTTATTCCTCTTTGATATAATGAAATTGCATCCATATATCCCTCAACCATTACAAGCTTTTGTGGATTAGAATTTTTGGCAATATTTAATGCAAATAAATTTCGTCCTTTACTATAAACTATGCTTTCCGGTGAATTTATATATTTAGGCAAACTATCATCTAATACTCTACCACCAAATGCTATTGGTCTATTTCTTACATCAAATATCGGAATCATAAGTCGTTTTCTAAACCTGTCTACATATGTACCATTATCATTTTTTACAACTAATGTTGATGCAATTATTTCTTCATTCGAGTATCCTTCTTTTTTTAAATATGTATATAATTCATTATAGTTTCCTGAATAACCTATTTTAAATGATTGTAATGTTTTATTATCTAATTTTCTCTTTTTTATATATTCTTGTGCTTGTTTCGATTCAGGTTTATATAAATTTTCGTGAAAAAAGAGTGCAGCTTTTTCGTTTATTTCGTATATTTTCTTTTTTAATAATTGTTTTTTATCCTCTGCAGAATTTTCTATAGTGGGTAAAACAATACCTGCTCTTTCGGCCAATATTTCCATTGTTTCTCTAAAATCAATGTTCTCTATTTTTTGAATAAAATGTATTACATTTCCTCCTGCTCCACATCCAAAGCAATGAAATATCTGTCTATCTGGAGAAACAGAAAAAGAAGGTGATTTTTCTTTATGGAATGGACACAATCCAAAAAAATTTCTACCACTTCTTTTTAGTACTACATATTGTGATATTACATCCACTATATCATTACTATTTCTAACTTCTTCTATTAATTCATCACTATATCGCACCATTTTTTGCACCTTTCTTTTACATAAATATAATATTCGACAGTTCCTACTTAAATCCTTCTTTTGTTGTACAAAAAATAATTTAAAGAGATATATTTTATGTAAATTATTTTTATGGTCTAAAAAAACACCTCCGATTAAATTGCATTTAAGCGGGGTGTATTTTTAATATAAACTATTTTTGGTAATACTTTAAAATTATAATTCATCAGTTGCATTATAGTCATCGTCTGCATCTCCAACATCAATAACATCATTATAAGAAATAAATTTTTTTACAACATTGTTTGGCATTGGATTTTTACAATATTCTGTATATGAAGTATTAATTGTATTATCTACTAATTCTTCTACTTCGTCCTTTGTTGCATGTTCTGCAAGTGTTAATTCACTTACAAGTATTTGTTTTGCATTTAATAGCATCTTTTTTTCTCCTGTAGATAATCCTTTTTCTTTTTGTTTAAAGCTTAAATTTCTAACTACATCTGCTATTTCATATGCATTTCCACTTTTCATCTTATCCATATTGTCTCTATATCTTTTGTTCCAATTCATTGACATTTCTGTGCTATCTTGTTCTAATACTTTAAAAACTTTCACAGCAGTCTCTTTATCTATTATATCTCTTACACCTATTTCTTCTGCCTTTGTTGTTGGAACCATACATTTTACTTCTCCAGGCATTTTAATTATGTAATAAGCTTGTTTCTCTCCTAATATATCTTTTTCTTCTATTGCTTCTATTGTTCCTGCTCCATGCATTGGGTATACTACTTTATCGCCAACATTAAACATGTACAATCATTCCTTTCCGTATGTTTTTCTGTATCACTGACATATATAGTATACTACAAATTTTGCCAAAAGTAAATAAGCAATTTGGTAATTTTTTTCTAGTTTTATTTACTTGTAGACCCAAATCCACCTGTTCTTAAGCCTTTTGCCTCATCATTATCTACAACTAAAAATTTTTGAAAAATTGCTTGCCCAATTACATCTCCTTTTTTTATTTCTACTGGTTCACTTTTAACATTATAAAATGCATACATGATATGTCCATCATTATCCGCATTTCCGTAGTAATCGGCGTCTACTATTCCTACACTATTTGCTAATATTAAACCTTTTTTACCAGGATTTGAACTTCTGTTACACAACATTAAATATTCATCTCCTTGCATATACGCTTTTAATCCTGTTTTTACAAGAATTGGTTTATCTCCTGGTTTAAATGGTAATATTGTACAATCTTCTGCTGCACATACATCATACCCAGCAGAAAATTTTGTTTTTCTTTCTGGCATTGATATTTGTTTATCTTCAAATCCTTTTGCTACTTCAAACCCTCTTATTTTTTCCATATTTATTATCTCCTTTTGCTATTTTTTTGTATTATATAAATTATTATTTATTTTGTCAACATCACAACCCTAACATAAAAGAGCATAATTACTATAAATTATGCTCTTTCATTCCTTCTAATGTACTATTCTTGTTACATCATTAAACGTTACAAATATAGATAAAGTTATTAATGCTACAAATCCTAACATTTGTATACTTAATTCTAGTTCCTGCTTAATTGGCTTTCGTCTTATAGCCTCTATAATTAATAACAATATTTTTCCTCCATCTAAAGGTGGAAAAAACAATAGATTTGTTACACCTAAAGATAATGATATTAAAGCCATCATGTACATATATTCTTGAAAGCCATTTGTTTTAGTAACCATATTTGATATTCCGAACAGGTCCCATAAGTTGATTAGTTTGAACTTTTCCTGTAAACAACATCTTTAAATTATCTATTATAGATATAGAGAAATCTACAGTATCCCAAAAGCCATAATATATATTATTAAAAAAATTATTTTCATCTTGCTTTAATAAAATTCCTATATAATAACTATTCGTTTTTTCATCTTTGATTGGTGTTATAGTTATATTTATTATTTCATTATTTCTGCTTATTGTAAGTTCTATGTCATTTCCATTAGATTTATTTATTTGTTTATATATATTTTGTATATTTCTTACCTTTGCTCCATTTATTTTTGTAATTTTATCACCTGCTTGAATTTGAGAACTCTGTACATTCTCCAAATTTTGTACACTTTCTATTGTTGTTGATATATTATTTCCGTTTATTGATACTATTGTAAAATATACTATCAACCCAAACAATATATTTACCATTCCTCCTGCTGCAACTATTGCAATTCTTTTGGGAATACTAGCTTTACTAAAAGATCCTTCCTTTTCTGAACGTTCTTCCTCTCCTTCCATACTTACAAACCCACCTAATGGTATTAATCTTAATGCATAATTAGTTTGTTTACCTTGTTTTTTCCATATTACAGGTCCAAATCCGATTGCAAATTCATTAACTGTAACTTTGCATAACTTTGCAACAACAAAATGTCCACCTTCATGAATTAAAACCAAAAATCCTAATAAAAAAACTATTTTTATTACATTTACCAAAAAAGTAATCAATATATTCCTCCTTATATTTGATAACATTAAAGAGCGAACGCTAAGTCCGCCCCCATAGTTATTAATTGCGCTTTATCTTATATTAAATCATTATTAATAAAAAATATGCAAATGGTGCAATAAATATTACACTATCAATTCTATCCAACATACCTCCATGTCCAGGTATTAAATTACTAAAGTCTTTAATATTCGTATATCTCTTTATGCTTGAAGCAGCAAAATCTCCTATTTGCCCTATAATGCTTAACGCAAATGATATCAAAGCAATTACAATGTATGATATATTCATATTTACATTAAAACAAGAATTAATTACAAATGTATACACTAAGCCTATTATAATAGCACCTATAGTGCCACTAATGCACCCTTCTATTGATTTATTTGGACTAACTTTACTAAATTTATGTTTTCCAAAATGTTTTCCAAATATGTACGCAACCACATCTGTACCCCATGCAAAAAACACAATATACCATATTAATATTTTTCCATTTGGTTCTCCTAGCAATAGTGGCAAAAACATTATAAATCCAACTATATAGCATATTCCGAAAAAAGTTATCGCAATATCGTTATATGTGGTTTTCATATTTGTCACAATTACTTGTAAAAATAATATAAAAAATACTGTAGGTATTCCAACTCCTATAATTGTTACTACCTTATCTGCTGGAATCATATGTATAAATGCAATTAAAATACATGATATATATCCTAGCCATGTTACCGGATTAGCTTTGTTTTTAAATGCATTAAAATATTCATTCATAGCCATTAAAGCCACTATACTAAATGCAATATCTATAACATATACATTACCGAAAATTAACAATACTACCACTATTGGAAATAACACTAATGCTGATATAATTCTACTCATATGATGAATTCCTTTCTTTATCCTACATTATCTTGTTTTTCTTCTGGTCTTCCACCAAATCTTCTATTTCTTTTTTGATAAACTTCAATAGCTTTCATTAGCTCTTGTTCACCAAAAGCTGGCCAATATTCTTCTGGGAAACAAAACTCTGAATATACAAGTTGCCATGGCAAAAAATTACTTATTCTTAATTCTCCACCTGGTCTTATCATTAAATCCGGGTCTGGCATTCCTGCTGTATATAAATTATCGCTTATAGTTTCTTCCGTTATATTATCAATATCTAACTTGCCATCTTTTACATCTTGTGCAATGTGTTTCATTGCATTTACTATTTCTGGTCTTCCTCCATAATTAAATGCAATATTTAATGTAAGTCCAGTATTATCTTTAGTTTTTTCTACAGCATTATTTATGCTTTTTCTAAGTGCTGGAGATACTTTTGTATTTAAATCCCCTAATATCTTAATTTTAATATTATGAGTATCTACTCTTCTAGAAAAAGAATCAACATAAGCTTTCATAATTAACATTAACGCTGATACTTCTTCTTCACTTCTCTTCCAATTCTCTGTAGAAAACGCATATACAGTTAAATATTTTATACCTAACCTATTACAAATTAACGCTATATTTTCTAAATTTTTAGCACCTGCTTTATGTCCTTCTTTTGTAGATAAACCTTTTGATTTTGCCCATCTTCGATTTCCATCCATTATAATCGCAATATGTTCTGGCAAATTATTAACATCTATATTCATATTTTATTCCTCTCCATTGTAATTATACTGACATTACTTCTTTTTCTTTGCTTGCTGCTAATTTATCTATTTCTTCAACATATTTGTCTGTTAATTTTTGAATATCTTCTTCAGCATCTCTTAATTCATCTTCTGAAATAGCATTATCTTTCTGTAATGATTTATATTCGTCTATTCCATCTCTTCTAGAATTACGTATTGCAACTTTAGACTCTTCAGCCATTTTCTTTACTTCTTTTACTATTTCTTTTCTTCTTTCTTCATTTAATTCAGGGAAAGATAAACGAATAACTTTTCCGTCATTATTTGGATTAATTCCAATATCTGAAGTTAATATTGCTTTTTCTATTTCTTTTAATATACTAGTATCCCATGGTTGAATTACAATTAGTCTAGCTTCTGGAACAGATATTCCAGCTACTTGGCTTATTGGAGTTGAAACTCCATAATAATCTATTTTCACTTTATTTAATATTGCTGGATTTGCCCTTCCTGCTCTTATTTCTGAATATGACACTTGTAAAGCATCTATTGTTTTTTTCATTTTATCTTCTATATTGCTGTAATCTGACATAAATATAACCTCCTAATTTTATTTAATATTAATTTAATATATTATTTTACTATTGTTCCTATTCTTTCTCCTTTTATAATTTTTACTATATTATCTGGCTCATTTACTCCAAAAACTATAAGTGGGATATTATTATCTTTACATAGTGATGTTGCTGTTGAATCCATTACTTTCAAATCTTTATTTAATATATCTAAATATGATATCTCATCGTATTTTACTGCACTTGGATCAATTTTTGGATCTGCAGAATAAACACCATCTATTGTTTTAGCTAATAATATAACTTCAGCATCTGTCTCTGCAGCTCTTAAAGCCGCTCCTGTATCAGTTGAAAAATATGGGTTTCCTGTTCCACAGGCAAATATAACTACCCTTCCTCTTTCTAAATGTTTTATTGCTTTTCTTTTTATATAAGGTTCTGCAATTTGTCTCATTTCTATAGCTGTTTGTAATCTTGTATGTATATCTCTTGCTTCCAAAGCGTCTTGTAAAGCTAATCCATTTATTGTTGTAGCAAGCATACCCATATAATCTGAAGTTGTTCTTTCCATTTGGTGTCCGTATCTACCTCTCCAAAAATTTCCTCCTCCTACAACAATTGAAACTTGTACTCCCATATTTACTATTGTTTTTATTTCATCACAAATTTTTCCTATTGTTTCTACATCTATGCCATTTCCTCTTGTACCTGCTAAAGCTTCTCCACTTAGCTTTAGTAAAATTCGTTTATATGCTACTTCTGACATTAAACTTACACTCTCCTTTTAGTTTTTTTTAATTTTATCATATATTATTTAAAATAGGAATGCTTTTTAAGAAAAAAATTTTTTAGATTTTATTACAAAAAAGTATGGCACATTAATATGTGCCATACTTTTTAAAATATTTCTTTTATATTTTTCATAAATATAATATTTTCTATTATGTCTATTATTGAATATGCAACCATTATAGCTCCAATTGTCATTATTAATGCGCCACTATTTGATATTATATAGATTCCACACACAAACATTAACACAGCTAAAACTAAAGTCCAAATCCATATTTTTGAATCTAATTTTTTTATTTTTAATGCTAAACTCATTCTAATAATAGACATATATATTATCCAGACCCCAACTATCACTCTAAACACAGTTTCTATCGCTCCGCTATACATAATTGCCACAACTCCAATTGCTATCGCAATTAACCCATAAAATAAATCTAAATTATATAAACTATATCTTCCACCTGATGAAATCCAATTTATTATTTTACATGTACCAACAATAATAAATATTATTCCTAACATTGATGATATTATTTTAACAGTTGTATCAGCATTGTATATTAATACTAATCCTAATAATGCAAATATTATAGATTCTAATATTGATATCCATCCACTTTTCTTAAAAAACTTTTGTATATATTCCATATTTATCTATCCTTTCTCTTTAGCTCATCTGTCATTATAATAAATTTAACCTTGCTATTTTCTTGTTCATTTGTCATAGTAAAATTATCATATTCATTTGCCAATTCTACTAATGCCTCAGCTCTTGTTGCAATCTTTTTAATATTCCCGTTTATATATTTACCTATTGTAGTATCAAATGTTGTCATTCCATTTGATAATTCATTAGCTCCCAATGAAATAGTTCTTGCAGCTGTTGTCAATTCATCGTTTGCTGTTTTTAATTTTCCTGTCAAATATTCTAATGTATTCAAACCATCCTTTACACTTTGAGACCCTTGTTGTAACTTCACTGCATTTGCAGAAACTAACGATACTTTTCCATACATATCAGAAACGTTCTTATTCAATGCATTTAAATTTAAGATTACTCCATCAATTCCATTTTTTATATTTGATATACTGCTTATTAAACTTGATATTTCTGCATTAGTTGCTTTCAAATTTTCGCTTGCTACAGAAACTTTATCTTTTACATTAACTATTGAAGTTGAATTTGTTGCTTGTAATTTGGCTATTGTTTTATCATATTCCATATTATTATTTTGTAATAATTGTATAATATCAGAATCATTAATAGCATCTAAACCAGAAATTTTTTCATTGTTTTTTGATTTCATACTTTGTAACTCTGCAATTAACTCAGAATTATTGTCACCAGTTATACCACTCAATTCAGTAACAATACTTCCTAGGTTATTTTGTACAGTGTCTTGTTTTGTTTTTATACTACTTAAATTATTATTAATACCTTCTAATTTACTACTTAAATTAGTTAACATAGTAGTAATACCAGTTATTCCTTCTTCCATCTTTTTTAATCCATCTTGTAGCGCTGGTATATTTGAACTTACTCCACTTATTCCTGCATTTATATTAGTATAATTATTATTTATATAACTTATGTTTGATAATAGAGTTTGCATTTTTTCGTTAAATAATTCAGAATTTTCACTATATTGATTTGTTCCAAACTTTAAAGTTTCAGCACCATCTTTTAAAGAATTAGTAGAAGATTTTATCAACTCCAATTTATTACAAACACTTGTTACTTCATTAATAATCTCTGAATTTTCTTCATCTAACAATCTTGGTGTTGCAAAAGTCATAATACTATTTAACTCAAAATCAGTTGTATCCATTGTTATTTCAAATCCGGATGGAATATTTAATACACTTTCAGATATTTCCAAACTCTCTTGAACACCTGGCAAAGCTACTCCGATTACTATATTTTTGGTTCCGTCACTTATTAATTTTGCATTTTTTACACTTATATTTGCATTTTGTTTATTATCTATAATTGTACCACCAATTATCATAAAAGGAGTATACAATTTCTCGTTTTTTCCATTAACATTAACAAGATGCTCTTGTGTATTTTTATATTTTATTTTTACAGTTACCCTTCCACTTTTTCCTGCAATTTCTTCAGCACTCATTTCTTTGCCATCTAATTCATATGTTATTTCTACACTAATTGGTAATTCTTTTTGAGTTTCTCCCTTATAAAATATATCTTTTCCTTTTGCATCCCAAACCAATGTATTATCATTTCTTGAAAAATTTTCATCTCCACTTGTATTTTCTATACTTAGTAAATCAGTTACATCATTTATAATATCCAAATTTTCTTTATTACTAATATGTGTACTAACTATTGTTTTATATGTTTTACCTGCTGTATCTACTTTAGAATATACTGTTTCATCCTTTGTAAATGCAAAAATTGGAGTCGTATAACAAATCATTGTAGTCAAAAGAGTTATTGGTATTATTTTCTTTTTTATACTTTTGTTCATAAATTATCATATCCTTTCTTAATTTTTTACATTTTTCATATTCATTGTTGTTTTACAAATCAATTTATCAAAAACCATCAAAAATGCTGGTAATATTGCAATAACTGTAATCATACTTATTATTGCTCCTCTAGACATTAATGTACATAGCGAACCTATCATTTCAATTTTTGAATATGCTCCAACTCCAAAAGTCGCTCCGAAGAAGCACATTCCGCTTACTACTATTGAACTAATTGAAGTTTCTAATGTTTCATCAATAGCATCTTTTTTATTTTTGCCTTCTCTTCTCTTAGCTATATATTTTGTTGTTATTAATATTGCATAATCTATTGTTGCTCCTAACTGTATTGTACCAATTACAATAGATGCCACAAACGGTAATATAGTATTAGTGTAATATGGTATTCCCATATTTATAAATATGGCAAACTCTATTACTGAAATTAATATAACAGGCAAAGATATTGATTTTAACACAAATATCATTATTATAAATATAATAGCTATAGAAACCGTATTTACACTATTAAAATCATGATTGCTTATTTCAACTAAATCCTTCATTAAAGGACCCTCACCTGCTAAAATAGCTGTTGAATCATATTCTTTTACTAAATTATTTATTTCTTCTATTTGATTATTTAACTCGTCTGTTGCCATTTCATATTTAGAATTTATTAATATTAATTGATATTTATCACTTTGAAATACATTTAATAAATCTTCTGGCAATATCTCTTTTGGTATTCCTAAACTTGAAATTTTAGGATAACCAATTGTCCATTCTACACCATCTACTTGTTCGATTTTATTCATCATTTCATTTAATTTATAATCTTCAATATCTTTATTTACTAGTAAAACTTCTGTTGAGACCATATTAAATTTTTCTTTTAACTCATTATTTGCTTCTACACTTTTTAAATATGTAGGTAAAGATTTGTCTAGATTGTAATAAATTTTTGTATTATTATATCCATACAATGCAATTGGTAAAATTATCACAAAAGCTACTATCATTGCTTTATAGTGTTTAACTACCCATTGTCTTGTTCTTTCAAATTTTGGCAAAATTTCTTTATGTTTAGTTTTCTCTATTAAACCATTCAACTCTAATATCATTGCAGGAAGTATCGTAACTACACAAACCACTCCTAAAAATACTCCTTTTGCCATAACTATACCAATATCTTTTCCTAATGTAAGATTCATACTACACAATGCCAAAAATCCAGCAATAGTTGTAAGTGAACTACCAACTACAGAAATTAGTGTTTTTGATATAGCAGTAGCCATAGCTTTGTAAATGTCGCCTTGAATTTTTTTCTCTTGCATATAACTATGATAAAGGAATATTGCAAAATCCATTGTTACCCCTAATTGTAATACAGCACTAATTGCTTTAGTTATATAAGAAATTTGGCCTAAGAATATATTTGTTCCCATATTATATAAAATTGCTATTCCTATATTTAATAATAATATTATTGGAACAATATACGAATCCAATGCAATCTCTAAGACTATCAAGCATAATATAACAGCAATTACTACATAAATTGCAATTTCAGAATCTGATAAATCTCTTGTATCCAATACTGTTGCAGACATACCACTAATTTTACAGTTTTCATCTGTTATGTTTCTTAATTCTTCAACTGTTTCTAACGTTGTATCTGCGGATATCGCATCTTTAAATGTAACTAACATTAGCGTTGAATTGTCTTTATAGATTTTGTCTCTTAAGTCTTCTGGTATCATTTCAACAGGAATTCCACTTCCTATTATATCAGCAGCACTAAATACTTTTTCTACATTATCTATGTTCCTTATTTTATCTTCTAACTTAACAATATCTTTTGTTTTCATATTATCTAATATTACAACAGAAAAAGCACCCATATCAAAATCTTCTGAAAGTATATTTTCACCTTTAATAGTTTCAATATCATCAGGAAGATATACTAATATGTCGTAATTTATTCTTGTTGCCTTAATTCCAATAATTGATGGAATCAACAAAACTAATGCTATTATCAAAATTACCTTTCTATGCTTGCACACAAACTCTCCTAACCCCTTCATAAACTTCTCCTTTCTCTATGTGACCATTGGTCATTTAAGAGTATTATACAACGATACTGACCATTAGTCAATACTATTTGGTAAATTTTCTTAATTCTTATTATTCTAATGCAAAATTGTCCATAGTTTTCATATATAATTTTTCAAAACATATTGACCATTCGTTCATTTTATGTCATAATTTGTTTGTAATTAAATTATTTTTAATAATCATAGAAAGGATTTTAATTTAATATGAAAAAAGAAAACTCTGATACCGAAATTACTGAAAACAATAAAAAAAATAGATTATTAGATACAGCATTTAAACTTTTTACAGAAAGAGGTATAAAAGATACCTCTATTCAGGAAATTGTAGACAACGCTAATGTTGCAAAAGGCACATTTTATTTATATTTTAAAGATAAATATGAAATTAGAGATATATTAATAGCTAAAAAATCTCATAAATTATTTTCAGACGCATTATGCGAATTGCATAAAAATTACATATACGACTTATCTGATCAAGTTATTTTTATCATAAATTACGTAATTGATGAATTATCTAAAGCCCCTACTTTACTTAAATTTATTTCAAAAAACTTATCTTGGGGAATTTATAGTCAAACTTTTTTAAAACTATATGAACAAGAAGGAAAATCCGAAGATAGTGTTTACAAATTATTTTTAAAAGGTGCTGCTCAAGAAAATATTAAAGACCCTGAAGTCACACTATACATGATAATAGAATTAGTTAGTTCAACCTGTTTTAATTCCATTATATATAAACAACCACTTTCAATAGAAGAATTTAAACCATATCTATATCAAACAATCAAACTATTAATTAATAGTAAAAAATAGATTAAAAGAGTATCTGTTAGATACTCTTTTTTATTTCATTTAATAGACTTTATAATATAATGCAAATTAATCCTCCACTTCCCTCGTTTATAATTCTCTCAAGTGTTTCTTGCAATTTTGCTTGAGCATCTTCTGGCATTTTATAAAGTTTATTTTGTAATCCTTCATTTACCAATTCATGTAAACTCTTTCCAAATATATTTGATTCCCATATTTTTATTGGATCATTAGCAAATTCAGATAACAAAGAGTTTACTAATTCTTCTGACTGTTTCTCACTACCAACAATTGGAGAAACTTCAGTTTCTATTTCTGCCCTTATCATATGTATTGATGGTGCTTTTGCTTTTAATTTAACTCCATACCTAGATCCCTGTTTTACCATTTCAGGTTCATCTAATATTAATTCTTCCATAGATGGCGTTACTATTCCATAACCTTTTCTTTTTACATCATCTAATGCACCTGAAATTTTATCATATTCCTTTTTTACCTTTGCCATCTGAGTAATTGTTACAAACAAATCTCCTTCATTTTTTACTTCAACTCCAGAAATTTCTGTCAACATTTTGTAGAACAATTCTTCCTTCATAGAAATATCAACAGTAATCGAACCATTTCCTAAGTTTATTGACTCAACTGTTGTCTTTTGAATAATTTCTGTTTTTTGAATTCCACTTATTCCATTATTTATTTCTCTTAATAATTTTATACCTTTAAATGATTCCTTTATTTCTTTATATAGTTCTATTTTTAAAGGATTTTCATAATCTAAGCTTTCTATCCATTTTGGTAGATTTATATTTACTCTTTCTATTGGAAACTCATACAATATCTTTCCAAAAATATTGTTTATATCTTCATTAGTCAATCTTACACAATTAGTTGGAATTACCGGGGTATTATATTTGTTTTCTAATTCCCTTGCTAATTGTTTTGTACTATCTGAATATGGGTTATCTGTATTTAATACAATAACAAAAGGTTTGTTTAACTCTTTTAATTCTCTTACAACTCTTTCTTCAGCTTCAACATATTCTTCTCTTGGAATCTCCGTTATACTTCCATCTGTTGTAACAAGTATACCTATTGTAGAATGCTCTTGAATAACCTTCCTAGTTCCAATTTCTGCTGCTGTTTCAAATGGTATTTCTTCGCTAGACCATGGTGTTTTTACCATTCTTGGCATTTCGTCTTCCATGTAACCAAGTGCATTATTTACAAGATACCCTACACAATCTACTAAACGTGTCTTCAATTTTAAATTGTCACCTATAGTTATTTCAATAGCCTCATTTGGAACAAACTTTGGTTCAGTTGTCATTATTGTTCTCCCAGCTGCACTTTGTGGTAATTCATCTTTTGCTCGTTCTCTTTTGTATGAATTTTCTATATTAGGTATAACCAATAGATCCATAAAATTCTTTATAAAAGTAGATTTTCCAGTTCTTACAGGTCCTACCACTCCGACATATATATCTCCATCTGTTCTTGTCGCAATATCTTCATATATCTCCAAATTCTCCATAAAAAATTTACCTCCTAATAAAATGTTTGTACTATTTAAACTTTAATTAATGTATATTACTTTTGAATTATTAATATTCCTTTTTTTAGTATATTTTCCATATTTATTGGAAAATATATATTTAACTAAAATTTAAAATATTAAAAAATTATTGAGAAAGGAGTACATTGTGAGCAAAAATTTTTTAAATAACCTTTCAAATATTTTTTTATACAAAGAACATTCTAATTATAATTTTACTTTACCAACTCAAGGCAGTCCAGAAAACTTTCAACCCAGTAACACACCTGAACCAGATGCTTTAAACCCAGACTCACAAACAGTAAACACATCTATTAGCACCAATTTAAATTATATTAAAGCTAAATATAATTCTCTTATTAATAGTGATGTTAATATTAGAGAATTCTATGTTATGGTAACAGATAAAAGATTTAAAGCATTTTTAATTTACATCGATGGTATGGCTAATGCAGATAGTATTAATCAATTTATTTTAAAACCTTTAATGTTAAGAAACAGAACAAATACTCACACCAAAAATAATATTTGCAAAATACAAAACAGTGAAAATTTTAATTTAAATGAACATATAGCTAATTGCCTTATACCTCAAAATCAAGTAAGTATATTAGAAAATTTTTCACAAATTATTTCTGACATAAACGTAGGAAACTGCATAGTATTTGTAGACACTTTGCCTATTGCTTATAGTATTGATGTTAAAGGCTTTAAACAGAGAAGTATTTCAAGCCCACAAAATGAAATTATTGTAAGAGGTTCTCAAGAAGCCTTCGTTGAATCATTAAGAACTAATACCTCAATTCTTAGAAGATTAATAAACAATGAAAATCTTATTATTGAAAATACTTCTGTTGGAAAAGTAAGTAATACAAAAGTTGCAATTTGTTATATGAACAATATAGCCAATGCAGATTTAGTTGCTGAAGTACAATATAGAGTAAACAATTTAGATATAGATTCATTAATATCAGCTGGTCAATTAGAACAATTAATACAAGATAATGGAAAAAATATGTTTCCTCAATTAATAGCTACAGAAAGGCCCGACAAAACAACCTATGCACTTTTAGAAGGAAAAGTTGTTGTTATTGTTAATGGCTCTCCCTACGTTCTAATTATGCCTGGGATTTTTCGTGACTTCTTAACTTCTCCAGAAGATGTTAATTTAAAATATCAATTTGCAAACCTAGTCAAAACAATTAGACTAATAGCAGCTCTTATTGCATTGTTGTTACCAGGTTTATATATTGCTATAACCAATTATCATCAAGAATTAATCCCAACAGAATTATTATTTGCAATTGCTGCATCTAGAGAATCTGTTCCATTTCCAATTATATTCGAGCTATTGTTTATGGAAATTGCTTTTGAACTTATAAGAGAAGCAGGATTAAGAGTACCATCTCCAATAGGTTCAACTATTGGTATAGTTGGTGCACTAATACTTGGAGATGCTGCAGTAAAAGCAAGTATTGTAAGCCCAATTTTAATAATAATTGTTGCTTTAACTGCTTTATGCTCATTTTCTATTCCTGATTTATCTTTAAACTTTACTTTTAGAATTTTAAGATTTGTATATATAATCCTTGGATATATAGGAGGTTTTTTAGGAATTGGCTTAGGATTATTTGGACTATTACTTTCACTATCAAATCTAACTTCTTTTGGTGTTCCATATTTAGTACCTAATTTAGCCCGTCCACTAAGAAGAGCCACTTCATCATACTTTTCTTTACCTATTTGGGAAAGAGAAAAAAAGCCTAATTTCTTAGCAACTAAAAATGAAAATTCTCAAGGTCACATAAGCATGAAATGGAAATATCCAAAAAATAATATTTAAATTTATAGGAGGAATTTTATGAATAGTACAAAAATGGGATTATTTGAAGCAATATTTTTTGTATTAACAGTAATAACCAACAAAATAATTTTAAATCTTCCTAAATACATTATTGTTAAATGCGGTAGTAGTGCTTGGATAAATATAATATATATAAGCATTATTATGCTATTTTTCGTTCTTATTACAATTAAACTTTTTAAAAAATTTGAAGGCAACGATATTTTAGATATTTCTAATTATCTTGGTGGAAAAGGATTAAAATCATTCTGTGGAATTGGATACATTTTTTCATATATACTTGTTTCTTTTTTAGTATTAAGAGATTTCTCAGAAACCTTAATAACAATATATTATTCTAATTCACCTCTAATATTTATTATGCTATTTATTATTATTGGTATGTTGTTCGGCAATAAATTCGGTTTCAAAGCTATTATTAAAACTAATTTATATATAATGCCAATAGTCATTTTTAGTATATTAGTCATGTTTTTTTCAAGCTTGAAAAATTTCGAATTTCAAAGTTTATTTCCTATACTAGGTAACGGAG
>CAKOWE010000005.1 GCA_934122235.1 uncultured Clostridia bacterium
TTATCATATCCCTTTTCTGAAAACATTTTGATTGCTGTATTAAAAATTCTTCTTTTTGTTTTATTCATTATAATTACACCTCTTTCATAACAATTTTTATAAAATCAAATATCTTATTATAATATATATCTGGTTCCTTATACCTTGATTCAGTATGTCCTGCACCATGTATTATAAGTTTATCTTTTTTGCAATTAGCTGATTCATATAATTGTTCACACATATACTCAGGAACAAAATCATCATTATCTCCATGAATAAACAATATTGGAACAGAGGCTTTTTTTACTTGTTCTAATGCAGAGGCTTCTTTTATATCATATTTTGCTCTATAATTTGCTACTACTTCAAACATATTTAATACAGGAAAAGCTGGTAAATTAAATCTTGCTTTTGCTTCAGATGCAAATATATTCCATACAGATGTATAACCACTATCTTCTATTATAGCTTTAATATTATTTGGAAGTGTATCACCAGATGCCATCAATACTGTTGCAGCCCCCATTGATGAACCATGTAATATAATATTAGAATTTCTGTTTTGCTCTATAATTAACTCTATCCAGCACTTTAAATCTTCTTTATCTAGCCATCCCATTCCAATATATTCTCCTTCACTTTCGCCAGTCGCTCTCATATATGGAATTAATACATTATAGCCTTTTTCTGAAAAGTGCATTCCTACTGATATTACTGATTCTGGATTCGAGCGATAACCATGTAAAACAATTACCCAATCATCAATTTGTTTGTCTTTTATATATTCTGTTCCTCTTAAAGTAATTCCATCTTTTGCAGTAACCTCAACTTTTTCATTTTTTATAGTATTGGTCCATTGACTTGCAAGTTGCATTTCTTTTTCTCGATTTTCTTTTATAATTTTTTCTGTTTCATTATTTATACTAGCAACTTCTATTGAACCTTTATTTTTTACATCTCTATCCCCACCATTTCCTATTCTTAAGATTGCATAATTAACAAAATAGTTTCCTATTCCTATGGTTACTACTATGCTAATTATAACTATAATTAATATTGCAATTAATATCTTCCTTAAAATAGAATTTTTTAGTTCTTGCTTTATTATATATATCCTCATTTGCATAAACTTTATAAACTGCACCATTAAATGTTGCATCTCCCTGTGGTACTGATCCAGTTTCTGCATCTTTCTTTATTATTGTAATTGTTCCTGTTGGTTCTTCATCTTTTATTCCTGTAACATCAATATATATAACTTTTGTGTTAGCATCTTTATATTTTAATTCTGTATCAAATTCTTTTGAATTTACTAAATATCCATTTGGTGCATTTGTTTCTTTTACATAGTATTTTCCTAAGTGTAAATTAGAAAATTGAGCCATTCCATCATCATTAGTTATGGCTTTTGTTATCAATTCTCCTTTTTTATACCATGTAATTGTTCCTGCAACATTTGTAATATCTTCTCTTGCATATAATGCTATTTCTGCTCCTTTTAGTTTGTTATTATAATTATCTGTTTTATATGCTTTGATTTCCCCAGTTGGTTCTTCGTTTACTATTGCTTTTGTTGCTGTTTGATTTACTTTAACTTCTACATCATAAGATTTTGTATCTATTAAATACCCATAAGGCACTGATATTTCATTTATTGTATAAGTTCCTTTTTTTAATTTATCAATAGTAATCTTTCCATTAGTAACAGTAACATCTTTATTATAATCATTTGCTCCTCTTACTTTGAAAACTGCACCATTTATTAAATCTCCATTTGTATTTAATTTTTGTAGCTCTAATCTTCCAAATGTTTCTATATTTAATCCAACTGCCAATGTTACAGGATCATTGTATGCCATAGAATATAATTGATTTTGAACACCATCTGCAAATTCAAAATAAACCATTGAATCTTGATCATGTGTTCCATCTTTAATCATACCCCAAGACTTAAATTCTGCATCAGTAATAACATAGTTTTCTAAATTTGTATTTTCATCAACTGTTATTGTAAGTGAATTACTACCACTAGAATGTTGAACTCTTATTCCATTTGTTGTTCTATCTAAATCTGGATATGCTGATAAAACCCCATCAGAATCATTTAATGTTTTACTCTCTCCTGCTTGAACTGTTATTGTTTTTCCATCAAAACTTGGTCTTCTTTCCATCTGTTTAATTTGATTTTCAATATTGCTTTTAAAACTTATATATTCCGCTTGTATATCACTATCAATAAAAGTTGCATTGCTTTGTCCTAGTGTTTCCCAGATTAATTGTTGTGTCAAAACATACTGCTTTTTTAACCCTGCTGATGTTCCACCATTTATTACATAATCGCCATGTTCTTTATACCATCCTAAATATGCTATTTTACATGCCTTTCTAATATTTGAATTTACTGGTGTATAATAACTTCCATTATAAACTGTTCCTGTATCAAAATCTATTCCATGTTCGGCACAAAATACAGTTCTTTGTTCATTAGTTGTATAGTTTATTAATCTTCTTAATATAACTCCATATTTTGTATTTGCATTATCAGTTGTTTTAATATATGAAGCAAATTGTCCTCCAACCCATTTGCCTGTTCCAGATGCTGCAAATTTTTCTCCTAGCTTCTATTTTCATATAGATATTTTTCAGTTCTTCTTAAATAAATGGTTGCAATTATTAAGAAAAACATAAGTATTGAAATTGCTATTGATATTATATTAACATTATAAAAATAATTATATAAAACATATACTAGACTGTAGCTTATTATTTGTCCAATCACCATATATATATTAAACGTAAAAATATGTTCTTTTCTATATTTAGATAAATTGTCAGTTCATAAATACAATAAATTAAATTTCAAAAGATTTATATTAATTTCTATTTATTAACATAACTTTTACAACTCTCTTCAAATTCTATATCTGATTTTGAATATTGGTCCGGTTTTAATCCAAATCTAGTTTTCATATAATTTAAAGTAAATAACATAGCAATTAATGAAATTAATCCAACTAGTAGAAATGCGTTTTGTACATTTATTATGTTTAATAGTACTCCTCCTAATATTGAAAATATACTTGCAGCTATTCCACCTATAAATTCATAAGAAAAAGTTACTTTGTTTCTCATGTCTTCATTTGTAAAATTTTTTAAATATTTAGATTCTAAAATATACCATATTGACGTAGTAATTTTTTGTATCGCATACATTACTAATATTATTGGTATTATTGAATTATCAACGCATACACTTGAAATTACTCCTATTATAACACAAGCACCTATATACATTAAGGATATAAAAGATAAAGTTCTGTTTTTAAAGTGTTTTTCAATTGGTCTTTTTAAAGAAAGTGATATTCCTCCTATTAAAATTAATATAGCAAATATCATTGAGAATTGTTCTTCTGGAATTCCAATACTGGTTAGCAAATCACTATTATATGTATCTATTATACTTATTAAACTATAAAATACAATTTGAAATAATACAAAAGCTTTCATTCTTTTTGATTTTAGTATAAATTTAAATGAAGTTTTTAAATCTTCTTTATATGACTTTAATAGTGAAAGTGATTTGTCTTTTTCTTTTTTCCTTTTAAGTTTAACTTCATATATGTCTTCAAAACTAAATGATAGTATTGTAGATATAATTGTAAAAGCTAGACATATAAACATAGGTAAATAATTATTTAATACAAATAAATATCCTGCTGTTAATGAGGCTATTCCATCCAATATATAATACCAACTTCCACCCTTTGCATCTAATTTTGAATATAAACCTTCTCCACCTCTTGTTGCTACAGAATCATATAATAAATTAGATTCTGCAATTACCTTAATGTCAAATCCCAATGAAAATATTAAGTCGGCTATGATTATACCTATTGCACCTGGTACTAAAATTAAAATTAAAACATAAAAAGCAAGCATTATATTACCTAAAATTATACTTTTCTTTTTGCCAAAATAATCTGTAATTGCAACAGCTGGTATTTGCATTAATATTCTAAAAAATAAATAAAATCCATTTATTACTAGTACTTCTGAAGCTGTAATTTTCTTAGTTATTGTGTAAAATAAAAATTCAATAGAATAAAAAAACAATAAATCCCATGAAAACATTTTATATACTGGGTATAGTCTAGCATTTTTTCTTCTTTTTTCATTCAACTTTAATCTATTGTTCATTGTATTTGTCTCCTTTTAATTATTACATCGTTGATTTGCTTAATTATTATATCGTTAATTTAGAAAAAAGTAAACATTATAAGGTTTTTACTAAAAAACATCTAATTTATGACAATAATTAGATGTTTTCAAATTTTAACTGTAATGTTTTTATAATTTCTTTATCCATTGATCAATTTCGTCTGGAGATGTTACTAATTCGTTTGTGGTATAATCTTCTGTGAATACAATATTCATTTCATTTTCAACTTTAGAATTTGGACATAATTCTTTTATTTCTTTAAAAGTATGTCCAAGCCATCCAGCATTTGTTGCATATGGCTTTATTATTTTTCCAGATAAATTATTTTCTTTAAAAAAAGTTCTAATAACTGGTGTAATTGTATACCACCAAACAGGGCTGCCTAATATTATTTCATCATATTTTATCCTCTCTTGCCCATATTTCTCCAAATAATATGTCATCATTTAATTCTGCAAATTTAGGTGCTAATTCTCCCAAATTATCTCTGCCTGCTGTTTGTTTATCCATAAAAACCTCCTTTAAAAATTAAATTATATATTTTCAGTAAAATCTTTTCTTTTTCCAGCAATTATTTCGTTATAAATTTCAATCTTGTAGTCCAATCTATTAAGTGTTTCTGTTATTTTTTTTTGAGTTTCTAATAATTTTTCTCTTTGTTCTTCTAGTAGTTTTTTTCTAGCTTTAACTGTACTTTTACCTTGTTCTAATAAAGTCATATAATCTATTAATATTTCAATTCCTACTCCAGCATTTCTCATGCATTTTATAAATTCAATTCTTTTACAAGAATCTTCATCATAATTTCGTATTCCATTCTTATTTCTTGGTACATTTACAAGCAAACCTATTCTTTCATAATATCTTAATGTATCTGGTGTTAATTCGTACAATTTACTTACCTGAGCTATTGTCATAATTATGTCCTCCAATTAACATATTTTACTTATTTGTTAAAAAACTACTAATTTCATTAAATAATTTGTTTACTGACATTCCATTTTCTTCTAATAACTTTTCTGGATTAAAGTCTGTATGGAAAGCTTTAGAAATGCCGTGGTTCTTAACAAGCATTTTACTAGTACCATAAAATGATGCTATTGTTTGTCCATATCCTCCCATCAATTCTCCATCTTCTAAAGTTATAATGAAGTCATGATTTTCTTTTAATAAATTTAAAAGTTCTTCATCTAAACCAGTTAAAAATCTTGGATTTATAACAGTTATGTCAGTTTCTAATTCATCTTTTACCTTTTTGGCTACTTGTAATGCCATAGATAACATTGGACCAACAGCAAAAATTGCAATTTTTGTTCCTTGTAGTTCTATTTTATTTTTATTATAAATTGAATAATCAGTTGTGTCCTCTATTCCTGTTGATATAAATCTATTTAAAACTCTTATTCCAACAGGATGTTTCTTTTGAGTTGTTGCAAATTTAAACATTTGATTATATTCTTCCTTGCTTGTTGGTGCTAAATAGATTAAATTTGGAATATGCGCAAACATTTGAATATCACATAACGCAATATGTGTGTTTGAATTCATACCATAAACTCCTGGATTTAGTACAAGCATAGTAGCAGGATTATCGTTTAAACATAAATCATGTGACATTTGATCATATGTTCTTTGGAAAAATGGTGCAAAAGTTCCAAATACAGCTGTTCCACCATTTTTGGCAATACCACTACTCATTGCTACTGCGTTTTCTTCTGCAATTCCTACATCAACAAATTGACCTCTAGAAACATATTCTTCACGAACTCCCTTTACAAAGCCTAATCCCATTGGTGTACCTGCATTCAATACAATTGCTTGCTTGTTTGTATCTAACAAATTTTTTAAACTATCAAAAACTGTTGTATCAGGCTTTTCATTAGAAACAAATTTAGGTGAGCCATCTTGTGCATTAAATGGACCTCCAGCATGCCATGCTTCTCTATTTTCTTCCGCAAATTTTAAACCTTTTCCTTTAATTGTATGAATGTGCAATACTATTGGGTGGTTAATATCTTTAACGCTTTCAAACAATTCTACTAATTTTGCTATATCATGTCCATCTTCTAAATACTTATAATCAAGTCCGAATGATTTAAACACATTATTTGGACTTTCTCCATTCGTATTTCTTAATTCTTTTAAAGTTTTGTAAATACCACCATGATTTTCTGCAATACTTTGATCATTATCATTAACAATGATTATTAAATTATTTTTATATTCTCCTGCATAGTCTAAAGCTTCTAAAGCTTCTCCACCTGTAAGCGAACCATCTCCAATAACAGCAATTATATTTTCTTTTCCATTATTTAAATCTCTACCTTCAGCAAGTCCTAATGCTAAAGAAATCGAAGTAGAAGTATGACCTATTGTAAATAAGTCATGCTTACTTTCATTTGGATTTGTATATCCTGTAACATCCTTAAAATGTTTTGAATCTGTAAATGCTTCTTTTCTTCCTGTTAGTATCTTATGAGGATAGCTTTGGTGGGATACATCAAAAACTATTTTATCAATTGGTGAATTAAAAACATAGTGTAATGCTACAGTAACTTCAACCATTCCTAAGTTTGGGCCACTGTGCCCACCTGCATTACTAATTTTGTTAATTAACGCTTCCCTTGTTTCTTTTGCCAAAACTGATAATTCATTAATTTTTAATTTCTTAATATCTTCTGGTCCATTTACTTTTTCTAAATACATACCCTTATACCTCTTTTCTTTCAAATTCATTATAATACGTGACAATAAATTTTAATAATATACACTGCCATGTAACATTAATAGTTTTCTTTAATAATCATATATCACTTAGAGTTAGCTCTAAGTCAATAGTTTTTTTATTTTTTTTAAAATAAAAATCATCTTATACATATTAATTAAGATGACTTTTTATTGATTAATTTACAATTCAATTAAAAAGAGACTACAAGTAGCATTTTAAACATTTCTTCTCCAAAAACACTATGAGGTATACCCTTTGGCATAACATTGCATCTCCATCTGAAGAATGTGAAGATATTTCTTCTCCCTTATCAAATGAAAAAACTGTAACACTTACTAATTCATTTTGAACTAATGTCTTACTAACTACTTGTCCTTCTTGGTATTCAACAATTTGTTTTAATTCTAGCACTTCTTCTTTATTAATATTTTGTACATTTTAAATACCTCCCTTTACATCTTTATTTAATTTTCTTTTTACTAATTCATCATGATAAAAATAATTTATATATTTTATATTATTTCCGTCGCAATATTGATTTATACTTTTAGCTAAATTACACCAATATTGTTTATTTCCTTTTATATATATTTCAGCATAATCATTATAATATTGAGGATAAACTTCTTTTATATAATTTAATATTGATATTTTGTATTGTCCTCTTAAATTAAGGTTTTCAAACCAATATTCGTCGATAAATTCTTTTGATTTATCTATAATCTCTTTCCATTCAGTAATATATGGAAATATTGGTGACATAAATAATACCGTATGAATTTTATTTTCGTGTAATTTTTTTAAAGTATCTAATCTTTCTTCTATTGTTGAAGCATTGTCCATATCTTTTCTAAAATTTTCATTAAGTGTATTTATAGACATGCTTACTGTTACATTATTTATATGTTTTAGCAAATCTACATCTCTCAAAATTAATTTTGATTTAGTAGAAATAGATAAATAACACTTAGAATTAATTAATTGTTTTAAAATATTTCTAGTTATTTGGTATTTTTCTTCACAAAAATTATAACAATCTGTAACAGAGGACAAAAATACTGATTTATTTTCTATTTTTTGTAAGTTTATTTTTTTGTCACATTTCTTTACATCTACAAAAGTACCCCACTCTTCCTTATGTCCTGTAAATCTTTTCATAAATGATGCATAGCAATATTTGCATCCATGAGGACAACCAACATATGGATTTATAACATAATCGCTTGAAGGTAAGTTTGATTTTGTTAAATAATCATTAACCTGTATTTCATTTATTAACATTTCTTACTTCCATTTCTTTATTAAAATATATATTATCTTATACCATATATACCATAAAATCTAATTTTTTTCAACCCATATATATTTGTATATCAAGATATTTACATTTCTTTTTGAAATGGTATATAATATTATTCTAAAGTATTTTATGGAGGTTAAATTATGATTGACAAAACTAAAAATCCTGAATTTTTAAACTCATTTTTAGATTACTCTAGCGTTATTTTAAACAAGTCTCCTAATACAATAAAAGAATATAATTACGACTTAGTGAATTTTTTGAAATTTACTAAGCATCATTTAGGAAAAACTACAGAAAAAGATTTTTCAAATATAAACATTACTGATATAAGTATTGAAGATATAAAAGAACTTAAACTTAATGATTTACATTCATACCTAGCATATTTAAAAGATTATCATAATGCAAAACCAGCTACAAGAGCCCGAAAAGCAGCTTGTCTTAAAACGTTTTTCAATTATTTAACTGTTAAAACTAACCAATTAGAAATAAATCCAGCTCAAAATTTAGAATCACCAAAATTAGATAAACGCATACCTAAATATCTTTCTCTAGACGAAAGTAAAGAATTACTTAATACTGTCCATGAAGAAGATAATAGAAATAACGAAAGAGATTACGCAATAATAACTATATTCTTAAATTGTGGCATTCGTTTAGCTGAACTAGTAAATATTAACATATCAGATATAAATTTTAGCGATAATAAACTTAACGTTATAGGAAAAGGTAATAAAGAACGTACTATTTATTTAAATAAAGCATGTATCAAAGCAATTGAAGATTATATAAAAATAAGACCCAAAAATGCAATCAAAACAGATTCTCGTGATGCACTTTTTTTAAGTGAAAGACGTGAAAGAATTAGTCGTAGAACTGTGCAATATGTAGTAAAACGTGAATTGCAAAAAACAGGATTAGATATAAATAAATATTCTGTACATAAATTAAGGCATACAGCGGCCACATTAATGTATCAATATGGTAATGTAGATATAAGAGCTTTACAAGAATTATTAGGTCACGAAAGCATTTCAACTACAGAAATATATACTCACGTAGATAATAGCCAAGTCAGAGCTGCTGTAGAAAGTAATCCTTTAGCTAATCTATAGAAATAATAAATTAAGAATTAAATTGTTTCATTCTTAATTTATTATTCGCAATTCTTGTCCTTCATATAAATCAGAATCTGTTAATTTGTTTATACTTTTAATATTATCAACAATTTCTCTTATATCTTTTCCTTTGTAATAATAATTATTTTTTTGTTCATTTTTAGCAATTTCCCATAAAGTTTCTCCATTTGACACATATATTGTTTTGTATTTTGGCTCATTATATGAAAATGTTGCTTTACATATAAACATAGATATAATTGCTATAATTATTAATATACCTCTAATAAATTTTTTCTTATTCTTGATTCTCATAGCATAACCTCCTATACGAACATATTTTCTGTTTATGTTGTAATTATAATACGAACATTTATTCTTGTCAATACTTTTTCAAAAAAATGTTCGTATTATAATTGTTAGTATTTCTAATGTATTCATAACAACATTGGTTGTATTTGCTCTTTATCTAATGCTTTTTTTATCGTATCAACTATATAATTAGAATCAAATACCAATGATCGTGGTTTGGTTATAGGATTATCTTGCCTAAACGGTACAAAGTATAGATGTTTCCTATTTAATAGCTTTCCTATGCTCTCTGCACTCCCGTGATAGTCCATCATTTGTAGATATAGCAATGACTAATGGATTTTCATTTCTTAAATGCGACTTTGCAGCCATTAAAACTGGAGTATCTGTTATTCCGTTCGCCATTTTTCCTAATGTATTACCACTGCAAGGTGCGATTACCATTACATCAGTCAAATGCTTAGGTCCAATAGGTTCAGCTCCATCTATAGTATGAATAATTTCACTTTGAGTTATTTCTTTAATTTGGTTTATAAAATCCTCTGCTTTTCCAAATTTAGTATTCATATTATGTGCATTAAAAGACATTATAGGTATAATTTTAGCTCCTTCATCTATCAATTTGATCATTTGTGGTATAGTATTACTAAATGTACAAAAGGAACCAGTAAGTGCAAAGCCTATTTTTTTTCCTTCCAGTAACATATATATTTAGTTCCTCCTTTCGTTTGTATATATTATATACTATGAAATTATGTTAAGTTTTGTACACTATATAATAGTATATATAATAATATTTTTACTGTACTTGGCGTGTACATAACGTAATTGACTTTTTAATTATTTTAATATATAATTATTAAATTCCATTTAATAAAATGTGACATCTAGGAGGTATATAATGTCAAATTTATCTTTACCTATTCATAACAATTATGAATTACGGAGTATGATTATTCAAATTATTTATGAACAAAAAGATGAGAGCTTTACATTGGACTCTATAGTTTCTACTGTTTCTGGACGCATACTGCCAAGTCACTTTAAGGAACAAGGTTATTGTCCGCTTTCTCCTACCAATGAAGCTTACATGATAACACCAAATAGAGTTTATATAAAATCATGTGTTGAAAGCATAATAACCGATTTCATTAAAACGGGTCAAGTAGCTCAAATCAACAATTTTTACTATGTTCTTAAGTAAGAAACCTAGACATTTTAGCGAATTGCCTTTTATTAGGTAATTCGCATTTTTTATTTCCCCAAAAAGTGCACTTTACGAATTCCATAAACACTTTCTACACTATGTAAATTGCAATTATACTATTTCTATCTTTTTATTCTCACTTGTTTCTATGTGACATATATTATTGTAGGAGGACTTTATTATGAATATAATAGAAAAAAGTGAATTAAGTAACAAACTTAAATACAAAAGCACTGTTATTCTTACTTATAAAATCCAATATCCACAAATAAATTCATCTAATTATGAACTTGGAAAAAATGTTTTTAATCAATATAACAAAGAAAAAGCTATTCAATTAGAGAAACAAATCACAAATGAATTATTTAAAGAAGCTAAGGAATTATATGATTATAATTCTTCTCATGGCTATCCAATTATGGTTTATGAAATCTTATTAACTTATAGCATAACTTATAACAAAGGCTTTATTATAAGTTTATATTCTGATTTGTATGAATTTGTTGGAGGCGCACATGGAACAACACTTAGAAATTCTCAAAATTGGGATTTGCACACTGGTGTCCAACTTCCACTTGCATATTTTTATCCTAATAATTCTTACTATATAATTGATATACTGAAAGAAATTAATTCACAAATAAAAGAACAAATTGAAAATGGAAGTAATCAGTATTTTGACAATTATTGTGAATTAGTTTTAGAAACTTTTAAATTAGATAATTATTATTTAACAAAAAACGCATTAGCTATATTTTTCCAACAATATGATATAGCACCATATTCAAGTGGAATTCCAATTTTCTATATAAAGTATAATTAAATTTTCATTATAAGTAAAAAACTGTTGTATAAAATACAACAGTTTTTTACTTATTTAAAATATTACAGCCTCTGTATAGTACTCATTATTATATATATCTGTTATTTTATAATATACATATAATGGTCCATCCTCGATTTCTGTATAATTTACTTCTATCCCCTTATCATCTACCTGTATTTTGTCTCCTAATATGTAACTATTCTCATATTCTCCATCATATGTATAATAATCACATATAAATTCAATCTTATCTCCTATTTCTATCTTTCTTAATCCTTTAGAATTAATTGTTGTATTTCCATATTGATTTTCAAGTTCTGCTCCTAATACTATTCCTTGTGGATTTTTTTCGTTCCATAATATTATTAAATTTGCCTCAGTATCATTTAATAATATTCTTATTTTGCCTTTTGAATATTTATCGGTTGATTCATATGTGTAAAATGGAACAATTTGGTCATTTATTGAAACCCATAATCTATCAAATGTAACTTTTAAATCTCCATCCTCATCTACTTCAAAATAATCATCACTTCCAAGATCTATATATCCTTCTCCATCATCAAACATTAACTCACATGTAATGTTTGTTATATTTTCCCAGTCTTCATCTGATATTTCTAAAGCATAATATTCTCCTTTATCTATTATCTCTAGTTCTTGGTATTTGTTTTCTTCATAGGTTTCTTGATTAGCATTTATTATTTGTTCATCATACCAATCATATTGTTCATAATTTTCATTAATAGAATAAGTGTGTGAATTAATTTTATATGTTTTTTCTTTTCCTCCTACTAATTGATTAACAAATTTTGTAATTGTTCTTGTGTATCTTTCGTCTATGCCAATATTTTTATATATTTTTATCATATCTTTAAAATATGATAAATCTGTATATGGTATATAAATTGATATTCCGTATGTATTTTCTACCAAGTCGGTATTTCGATAATATACAACTGTTTCTTTGATTTGGTTTATTAATTTTTCACTCACATTATTATCAATTTGTTTTGCAAAATCCATTAAATCAATTATATCGTATTCTCCTTCAGCAAAGGATTTAGTTTTTCCAATTGCTTTTGAAACAACTGCAAATTGATTTTGATTTAATTTTTCAGTTTCTATTTTTTCCATAAACTCATATAAAGCATTATATAAATCATCTATTTTATTTAAATCTATAACGCTTAAAGTTGCATCTCCAAAATCAAACAAGCCATTATTACTTTCAATAAATTTATCTACTATTGTTTGTGCTATTTCCACTGTATCCGCTGAAGTATTGCTAGATAATTTATTTAGGAAGCTTTTATATTCCCAGCCCGTTCCAGGCTCAGTTTCTTCGGAAGCTATTAAATAATTTGCATAATCTTTTATACTATAAGCAGTTTCTACATTAGCCATTAAGCAAGCATCAAATCCAATAAATTCAAACTTAACTTGTGAATATTCCAACGCTTCTTTTAATTCATCTATTGTTAATGTATCATCATCTATTGCATTTTCATCATACCCAAAACCACTAATAGCTCCACCACCATGATCCCATAATATTAAACCAAATTTATCAGCAGGATATTCATTTTTACAATAAGTTATAAAATTTATAAGTGTCTCTGGTTTTGTCATTTCTTGCATTCCCAAATCATTATTAACTAAACATAACTCTTTATTTTCGACTTTATATATTTGATTAGAGTTGTCAGATATTCCATAATTCTGCCACTCTGTTGTTCCACCAGTTTCTATAAGTAAATTTATCTTGCTGTCAACTGTTGCACTTAGCATTTCTGTAATATCGTCCGTAGCACATCCATTTTCAGACTCTAAGTCAGATGCACACATATATACCATTAATGTATATGTATCAGTTCCTGAATTTTCTATTTTTTCTTCATCAAGTAGTAAAACTAATATTACTATTATAATAATTGCTATAATTCCTGTTTTTAATATTTTTTTCATTTAACCACTCCTTTTACATTTTATTCTTAATTTGTTTTATTATATCTTACTATAAAGAACTGGTCAATAATTGCATAAAAAAATGCATTTACAAATGTTATACAAAAAACTAACTTTTGTAAATGCCCTTCAAAACAAGTATATTTTATTAATCATTATTATTTGTTTAGATAATTACTTCTATTATGTGATTATAACTTTCTCCTCCATCCATTGCATATATATTAGCTACAACACATATATTTCCATTTGCATTTAAAAACATTGGAACTTTTTTTGCTGAACAGTTACTACTTGAAATAGTTAGTTGAAGCTGCTCATCATAAAAATTGGCTCTTTCTTGTATTTCTGTTTTTGGCCATTGTAAGGTTTGCACATCATCTTTAGTACCATATTCTTCTATAAATTTTGCTTTATATAATTCTTTCAATTTATTTTCTAAATCAGATTCTTTTACCTGTTTTAATTTAATTAAATCTAAATTTTCTATTACTGTACCATCATATATATCTACATTGTATACTTTGTATACTTTTAATCCACCGGTATGCAAGGTTTCTATAACTAATGATAAAATATTATTATTAATATATGCATTATATTTTATTTCCATTATACTTAGAGTATAAAATTTATTATCTTTTTCTATAGACTGATATTCTGCTAATACCTCCTCTAAGTCAGTTTTGTAATATTTTTCTATTTCATTATTTATTGTATCAATATTTTTTAAATTAATATTAATATATGGAATTTTATATGAATATTGATTTGCTAAAGTTATTTCATATGAAGAATATACAATTTCTTTACTCTCATCTAATTTATTAACTTTTTTGATTTGAGTATTTTCATTTTCTTTCTGTTCTGTTTTAGCAGTTGGCGTTTGTACTACTGGTGATTGGATACTAAATGTTTCTGAAACTGGATTTTCTTTATAATTATTTGTACTATCGTCTGAATTATTATGGCTTACTACGTTAAAATAATAAATTGCTCCTATTGTAATTAATATAAGAATGCATAATACTATACTTATAATGATAATTTTTGTCTTTTTATTTTCCATATTTTATTCCTCCTATATTTTTTAATAAGTATATCATATCGATTAATATTTTACAACGTGCATTGCTAATTGGATTTTAAAATATTTGTAAAATTTGCAATCTTATGTTATAATTAGATTATGTAAATTAATCAATTCTTCCTTTCGAGACTACATGTAACGACAGGATGACAAATATTTTTAAGGAGGACATTATGTTACACTTAAACTACAAGCAGCTCAAAGCTGCAAATGAGGTTTTCAGACGGTTGAACAAACTTCGTCGCTGGACTAGCATTATCTCAAAAGGCACTTACAACGAACTCAACAAGCAGGCTTTAAATTGCATCATCGCATATATCCTAGCTTGTTTCGTTGAAGAATCCGGTGAGCTTGTTGTATGGGAGCGTTTCCCAAAAATTGCTCTCTACAGAGCATTTCAGAAAATTTATATTGTGTTTAACACACCTGAGTTTAAATACAATGAAATTTTTGAACTCGGCAACATCAGTAAAACTCAGTTTCATATGACAACCAGGGAAAAAATCATAGCAGAATCTGACGAAGAATTTGCTGACTTTTTGTGTGAAGCCATTGGCACTTACGAAGAAACCATTTACAAAGCTGCTACTAAAGTTGCAACTTACATTGAATTGCAAGAATTGGAACGTCAATGTCCCTCAACGCTTTACCACAAGAAGCTCAAAGATATTCTTAATGCCCTGAAGACATATGATAAACTTCCTGGAATGGATGTGCTTTTAGATGTAGACAGTAACATTTTTAAGCTTCTTCAGTTCATTTCCAACTCCGGTTTACGTCATCACTTAAGATGGTGTGAGATTGGATACCTACAGGAATGCTCTATTCTTGGACACCTCTTCGACACCGCTTGTTTCTCTTACTTCATGAGTCTTGAACTTGAACCGAGCAATGAAAGGCTTGCCACAGACAGGTTCTTTATGGGAATCTATCACGATTTGGCGGAAGCATGGACAACAGATATTCCTTCACCTATAAAGGATTATATCGTTGGTTTCCGTGATGCTTGCGAGCAATACGAACAGAAAATTCTTGAGGAACAGGTATACTCAAAAATGCCTGATTTCATGAAGGAAAAGATGAGAGCAGTAATGTTCGAAGATGAATCAAACATCGCTAAACACAAAGCACTTATTAAAGGTGGCGACTATCTCTCTGCTGATTCTGAATGCTGGAGGCAGTATGTACTTGGATCTAGAGATCCGTACTTTAAGAAAGCAATGGATAGAAGACTTGACGGAATCAAGAGTGGCAAAGTTACCTTAACTCCGTGTTGTAAAATGCTGTTCGACTATTTCAGAAGCTACGCTAATAAACTTCATCTGGAAGACTTAGAGTAAATAAGTTGTAACCACAAAAGTAACCCCCTATTTCTTATTAGATTTAGGGGGTTTTACTTTAAATTTTACACTTTTTATTGCTTTCCACAATCGCAATCATTAACGTTATCTTGATTCATATTACAAGTATTATTCATATAGAATTTTCTTTCTGCTAATTTATCCTGTACTCCTCTTAATGCTTCTCCGAATCTTTGGAAGTGAACTATTTCTCTTTCCCTCAAAAAACGAAGTGGATCTATAACATCAGGTTCGTCTCTACATAAATCTATTAATTTCTCATAAGTTGCTCTAGCTTTTTGCTCTGCTGCTAAATCTTCTTGTAAATTTGCAATAGGATCTCCTTTACAAGCTATATAAGAAGCTGTAAATGGGACTCCTGCAGCAGATTGAGGATACACATCAAGTCCATGATCTGTGTAATATGGTGATAAACCTGCTTTTTCTATTTCTTCTATAGTTGCTCCTTGTGTTAATTGGTGAACTATAGAACCTACCATTTCTAAGTGAGCAAGTTCTTCAGTTCCAATATCGTTTAATATTGCTTTTGCATTTTGATCTGGCATTCCAAATCTTTGTGATAAATATCTTAAAGAAGCTGCAAGTTCTCCATCAGGTCCTCCATATTGAGATATAATAACTTTTGCTAGTCTTGGATTTGGACATTTTATATTTACTGGATATTCTAATCTCTTATCATAACTCCACATATTAATTTAATTCTCCTTCCCATGGCCAAGGTTCTTCTAACCATCTCCACTTATTGCAAGGGAATTTTATAGTTAGTGGTCCATACATTTTTTGATATTTGTCTTCTAAGTCTTTCACAACTTTACAATATTCATTATGCAAGCATAATGCTTTTCTATCATCGGGATGTGTATCTAAATATAAAGCAAGCTCAATTATTGAAAAATTGTATTCTTTTATTTTCATTAACATTTCTTCTCTTGTTTGTTCTATACAATTGTTATGCATTGTTACATCCCTCCCCTATTGAATTAGTATTTCTTATATATTCAATTTCTGCCATAGATTGCCCAGGCATATATGGACTAACTAATTCTGGAAAAATAGTTCCCATTCTTAATCCAACTTCTGGTGTAAATGTCTGATTCATTGTTTGTATTGGTACATATGACTGTCCAAACATATAATTTGATGGAAAAACACCACATTCATCATCAAAACCACATTCACATGCATTCATATCACAATTGCAATAATTAACTTCATCACATATATCTTCCAACATATTTTCATTATTATTGCAATTACATTTATTACATTTTTGGCATCTGTAATGTCTATACATTTATATTCCTCCTTATATTTGGCATATATTACATAATATGTTTAATATTATTTTTTGTGCAAAAAGGAGCACTTCATTATTATATGAAGTGCTCCTTTTCTATGTATGTTGTTTATTTTTTATTTTTTATTTTTATTAGTTGATTATCTATTTTATTTAATAATTTGGCATAAACTGATAACTTAAAAGAATCAAATATAGAAATTTTATTTACTGATTTGTATCTTATTTTATGTTCCGTAGTTGCCCAAAAATCCATTGCCATAGTACGAATTTGTATTTCTGCTTTTACATATATTGTTTCTTCTTGCAAAACTACTGGAACTTCAACAATTAAATGATATCCTGAATATCCACTTCTTTTAGGTTTCTTTATATAATCCTTTTCCTTTAATATATTAATATTAGGTATTTCAGATAAAATATTTCTAATTAATTTTATATTAGTTTTAAATGGACATACAACTCTTACTCCTGCAATATCATCAATATATTTTATCATATTATTGCAATTAACCTCATAATGTTTTCGCTTCAGTTTATCAAATATGCTTTGTGGTGTTTTTAATCTACTTGTTACTGTATTTATTATATCATATCCATAAAACTCTTTCGCTTCTCCTTTTAATGTTATAAGTATATTTTCCAATGTGTTTTTTGCCTGCATGTAAGCAGTCATTAATTTATCGAAATCAGATTGGTTTACATTAATTGCTATTAGCTGATCTCCTTGCAAATACTTTTTATTTTTTGATGTTAGTGCTGGTCTTTTAATCCCCTCCTTTCTTTTGTTTGTATTTTATAGTTAAATTATTAAAATAAACTTAAATATATTAATTATTTTTTTGTTGCTTTTTATTTATAATTGCAACCAGTAAGAATATTACTATTATAAATATACATTGTATTCCAAATGAAGATAAAATAGAACTTACATTAAAATTGTTTGCACCAGAATTTATCATAGTATTCACATTTTCATACCAATATGTAGGCGTAAACATAGCTATTTTTTTCATTGTATTACTAAATATTTCTACAGGAACAAATAGTCCTCCTAAAAAAGCAAGTGCTAGTGATATTCCTGTACTAATTCCAGTTAATGCTTCCATATTTTTTACAAGCATTCCATATATTAATCCTAATCCAATTCCCAATATAGCCATCAGTATTATATTTACAAAATTTAAAAGCCATATATCACCAAAAGAAATATTAAACTGAATATTTAATATAAATATTGCAACTACTAATGCAAACAATATAGTTACACATGCACTTGCAAATATAACCTGCAATAAATAGTATTTGCTAGATACTGGACCACAAGTATATCTATCTTTTAGATTTTTTCTTCTTATTATCATAAAAAATGTTCCAATTATGTTAGGAATTCCATATATTACTGCATATGCAGCAAAATTTATTGCACTTATTTTAGCTGATGTGTCATCTGTATTAATAGCACTACTTACTTCTAGTTTAATAAATTCATTATTGTCTAATTCAATATTATTCAATTTAGAATTTAAAAAATTATTTATTTTTTCTTCTATAAAAACTTTAGAGTTTGAATTTTCTATAGATTTAATTACTATCTTATTTTTTGATTTGAACTTACTTTCATTTGAGTTTTTATAATTATTAAAATTTTCAGAAAAACCTTCTGGTACTTCTATATATAAACTTACCCAAGACTTCATAAGTTCTTCTTCTATATCTTCATTTCCTGTATATTTCTTTACTTTTGTATGTTGCTCTATTTCATCTACTAGTTCCTTGCTTAATTCGGTGTTATCTTTATCCACAATATATACATAAGGCTTATATTGAGTAATATTTGAATTAATTGTTTCTACCATAACAAACGAAAACACTATAAGTATTATAAGAGGAAGTATAACATTTATTTTATGTGATTTTAGCACATTAAAAAATAGTTTAAAATAGCTCATTTTTCTTCCTCCTTAGTGCTAATATTGAAATTATCAAATATACCAAACCAGATATCATGACCATTCCTAAGTTAAACCATACTACTTTTAAATCATCTTTATATGATAAATAATTAATGCTATCTGACAATAAAGCTGCTGGATTTATATAATATAAAAATGGTACATATTTTTTTATAGTTAATGACAAATTGCCTATCATTCCCCCTGAAAAGAAATAAAAAACCATTAAAACACAACTTAATATATTTCCTTGACTTTCTTCACTTTTTTTATTCGTTAGCATTACTACCATTGATGACAACAATATAGATACTATTAATCCAACTACATATATAATAATTAAGTGTCCAAAATGTTTTGTTAATCCTAAATCGATTTTTATAATAAATTGAATGTATATAGTTAAAGCTATAAGTGAAATAAATCCAACTGTAAATGTTGCAAGCACACCTGCTGTAAAAATTTTAGATTTTTTTTCCTTTGCTAATTCAACTCTCATTCCTGTATACGACATACTTGCATTCATTGAACGTATAGAATATTGTACTATAAGTCCTGTAAATAATATTGAATATATTATTGCAGGATATGTATATATGGCTGCAAAACTGGGAACATTTTCTTGTTTATATACTTTATCACCTGATTTTGTATAATTATCTTTTCGTATATTTTCTTGAACTTCTCCTGAATTATTTTTAATTATGGCACTATATACTTTATTAGCTGTATTTACAAAATTTTCTGCAAAATTTTGTATCATTGAGTTGGCAAAACTGCTATATCCTGTTCTAGCAAACAAAGTATATGTATTATCTTTATTTGCTTCTATATAAAAATATCCATCTATTTCTTCTTTTTCGATCCTGTTTTGAGATATTTCTATATTATCAGATATTTTGAAATCGCAATAGTTTTTCAACTCTTCTGAATTAAATGCTTTCTCAATTTGAGAATCTAATTCCTCATTATTTGTTTTTATAAATTCAATTTTTATTTTTTCTGAGAAACTTGTTACTAAATCATTATTTCCCATTGTCATTTTAAAAAGAGTAACTAATATTATTGGAAAAAACAATATCCAAAAAATATTTAGTGGTTTCCTAGAAATTATTTTTAACCAGTCTTTATACATTCTTAACATTTATTTTGTCCCCCTACTATTACATATTATCTCTTAATTGCTTTCCTGTTAATTCAAGAAATACTGTATTTAGTGTAGGAACTTCATTATATATTTTATCTATATTTATATCATTATCTTCAATAATTTGAAGTATTTTTAAAAGTACTCCTTTATTTGCCTTTTTATATGATATTTTTATGCAATTATTTTCTTTATTTAATTCTTTTATTCCATCAACTTTTTTAATTTCTTCTATAACATGTTCTTCTATTCCATATGTACAAATAACTAATTTTTCAATATCTGTTATTTTATTTTTTAACTCTTCTGTTGTTCCTTCGGCAATTACTTTTCCAGAATCCATTATAGCTATTTTGTCACATATTTGTTCTATTTCTTCCATGTAATGAGAAGTATAAATTATTGTAGAACCTTGTTCTTTTAATTTTAATACTCCTTCTAATATGTTATTTCTCGACTGAGGATCTACTGCAACTGTTGGCTCATCCATAAAAACAATTTTAGGCTTATGTGCTATGCCACAAGCAATATTTAATCTTCTAAGCAATCCTCCTGATAATTTTTTTGGTATAAACTTTTTATATTCTGTTAAACCAACAAACTCTATTGCTTCTTCTACTAATTTTTTTCTCTTATTCTTATCTTTTATATATAATCCACAAAAAAAGTCAACATTTTCATATACAGTTAATTCTTCGAAAACAGCTACATTTTGTGGAATTACTCCTATATTTGCTTTTAATTTCAAGTTATTACTATTCATTTCTTCGCCTAAAATTTTTATACTGCCTTCATCGCTTTTTAGCAATCCTAACATACAATTTATTGTTGTGCTTTTTCCAGCTCCATTAGGTCCTAATAAGCCATATATAATTCCTTCTTCTATTTGTAAATCCAAATGATTAACAGCAGTTTTGCCTGCGTACTTTTTTACAAGATTTTTTACTTCTATAATCATTTCTATTTCCTCCAAATACACTATAACTCTAAGTGTAGTATACATATTATTCTATTTTGTGTCAAGATTACATAACTTACAACAAAAAGCCTAATTACTACAATGAGTAATTAGGCTTTTTAACACCGCTTATGCTAATATTTTATTATACACTGTTGTAATCAACAACAATAACAAATAGACAGCAACAATACTTGCACCTGTTGGAAAATTAAGTACAAAAGATATCATTATTCCAACAATAAAACAAACAACCGATAATATCGCAGATAAAATAACCATTCCTTTAAAGCTATTAGTTAATTTTCTTGCTATAATTGCTGGAAATACAATAAGACTAGAAATCAGTAAAGTTCCCATTAATCTCATTCCTAAAACTACTACTAAAGCTGTTGCTAATGAGATTAAGAATTGATAGAATGTTACATTAATTCCACATGTCTTTGCATATTTTTCATCATAAGTAATAGAAAACAATCTATTGTAAAATAACATGTATACAATAATTAAAATTAGAGATAAAACAACACTTAAAATTACATCAGACCAATTCATAGCTAATATACTACCAAACATATAATTATAGACATCTACACTAAAACCTTTTGTTAGTGCTGTAATTATTACACCTATAGCTAAAGCACCACTTGAAACTAATGCAATTGTTATGTCGCCACTTTCTCCTTTTCTTTGACTAATTAGCATTATTAAAAAAGCAGCAATAATAACTAATGGAATAGAAACATATAAAGGTGGCAAATTTAGTGCTATTGCTAAAGTTAATGAAGCAAATCCTACTTCTCCTAACCCATGTCCTATCATTGAATATTTTTTTAAAACAAGTATTACACCAATTATCGCAGCACAAAAAGATATTGCTATTCCACAAATTAAAGCTCTTTGTACAAATGGATAATTTAATAAAGTTAACATATCCATTTTAATTCATTCCTTTCCATTTTTTTATATTACCGTCAAACTTAATTGCTCTTGCTAAAGCTATTACTCTTATATTATCGTTATCTAACTCATCTAAATCATGAGTAGCCATAATTATTGTCATTTTTTGTTTCTTATTTAATTCGTTTAACATTTCATATAATTCTTTTGTAATTTTAATGTCTAATCCACTAAATGGCTCATCTAAAATTATCATCTTTGGTTTTCTTATTAATGCTCTTGCAAGCATTATTCTTTGTCTCTGTCCTCCAGATAAATCTCCTATTTTTTTATTTACAAAATCTTTTATTTTTAATAAATTTGAAATTTCCTCAAAGTTTTTATAATCTTCTTTTTTGTAAAAAGGCAACACTCTATGTTTTTGTACACCTGTCATTATAATTTCTTTTGCTGTTGCTGGGAAATCTAAATCTGTTAGATTGTTTTGAGCCAAATAAGATACATCTTCTAGTTTTTCGTTTAATATTATTTCTCCCTTATCTTTTTTGTGCAAACCTACTATTGTTTTTATAAGCGTACTTTTTCCAGAACCATTTTCTCCAACTAAGCATACATATTCACCTTCATTTATTGAAAAATTAACATTTTCTAATGCTGTGTGTCCATTGTATGATGTGTACAAATTCTTAACTTCTAATATACTCATTTTAATACCATTCCTTTTCCATAATATATTAGTATAAGTCAATTTTTCAAATTAGTCAATGCTAATTTACATAAAATCATATATTGCCATACATAAATATTTGCTGAAGCAATCTTGTAATTTTTATAATTAAAGCAAAAAACAAGGTGCATGTTATAATGTGCACCTTGTTTCATAATTTTACTATTTTACTTCATTTCCATAATATGCATCAATTAGAATTTGCTTTATTTCGCTAACTAATGGTAATCTTGGATTTACTGTTGTACATTGATCCTCAAAAGCTCTATCTGATAATTCATCTACTTTTGATAAAAATTCTTTTTCGTCTATTCCACATTCTTTTATAGATTTTGGCATTTCTAATTTTACCATTAATTCTTTTATTGCTTCTATTAGAGAATGTACTCCCTCTTGTGTATCTTTAGCTTTTAAACCTAACATCTTAGCTAATTTAGCATATTTTTCATCAGCTATAAAATATTCATATTTTGGGAAAGATACAAATTTTGAAGGCTTTTTTGCATTATATGCTATTACATATGGAAGAACTATTGCATTTGCTCTACCATGTGGTATATGGAATTCTCCACCCAATTTATGTGCTATAGAGTGATTTAATCCTAAAAATGCATTTGTAAATGCCATACCTGCAATACAACTTGCATTATGCATTTTTTCTCTTGCCAATTTATTATCTCCATGTTCATAGGCTTCTGGCAAATTTTCAAATACTAGTTGAACTGCCTTTTCTGATAATCCATCAGTATAATCAGATGCCATTACAGATACATAAGATTCTATAGCATGTGTTAATACGTCCATTCCAGTATCTGCAGTTAATCTTTTTGGTAATGTCATTACCAAATTAGGATCTATTATTGCCACATCTGGTGTTAATTCATAATCTGCTAATGGATATTTTATGTTTTTCTTTTTATCTGTTATAACAGCAAAAGACGTAACCTCTGAACCAGTTCCTGATGTAGTTGGTATCGCTACCATTTGTGCTTTTTGTCCTAACTTAGGAAATTTATATGTTCTTTTTCTAATATCCATAAACTTTAATTTTAATCCTTCTGGGTCAGCATCAGGTTGTTCATAGAATAACCACATTCCTTTGGCAGCATCTATTGCACTACCACCACCTAAAGCAATAATTACATCCGGCTTGAATGCATTCATAGCTATAACTCCAGCATTTATAGTATCAAAAGATGGATCTGGCTCAACTGCTGAAAAAATTTCTGAATGAACATATTGTCTTCTTTTTCTTAATTGTTCTAATATTTTATCTACATATCCAAATTTAACCATAGATTCATCTGTTACTATAAAAGCTCTTGTAATGTCAGGCATCTTTTGCAAATATTCTATTGAACCAGCTTCAAAATATATTTTCTTTGGCACTTTAAACCATTGCATATTAACTCTCCTCCTTGCAACTCTTTTAATATTTATTAAGTTAACTGAAGATACGTTTGCAGTTGTAGAATTTTTACCAAATGTACCACAACCTAATGTTAATGATGGCATATTTGTATTATAAATGTCACCAATTGCACCATGAGTTGATGGAGAATTTACAATTATTCTTCCAGCTTTTATTCTTTCTGAAAATTTTTCTATAGTTTCTCTATTTTCTGAATGAATTACAGCAGAATGTCCTAGTCCACCAAACTCTATTAATTTTTCTGCTAACGCAATTCCTTCATCATCATTTTCTGAAATATAATATGCAAGAACTGGACTTAATTTTTCTTTAGATAATGGAAATTCAACTCCTACTCCTGTTTGTTTTACGACTATTACTTTTACATCTTCTGGAATTGATATTCCTGCTCTAGCTGCAATATCAACAGGTCTTTGACCAACAATATCTGCATTCAACGCACAGCCTTTTTCTTTTATAAACATACTTTTTTCTAATTTTATCGTTTCATCTTTATCTAAAAAATAGCATCCTGCTTCTTTCATTAATTTTTCAAATTCTTTACTAATTGATTTATCTACAATAACAGCTTGCTCTGAAGCACAAATCATTCCATTGTCGAATGATTTTGATAAAACTAAATCATTTACAGATGTTTTTAATTTTGCTGTTTTATCTATATAACATGGCACATTACCAGGTCCTACGCCTAACGCTGGTTTTCCACAAGAATAAGCTGATTTTACCATTCCTGGTCCACCAGTTGCTAGTATAAGATCTACTCCAGGATGATTCATAAGTAATTGAGTTGCTAACACAGATGGTTTCTCTATCCATAATATACAGTCTTCTGGTGCTCCAGCTTTTATTGCTGCATCTCTAACTATAGTTGCAGCCGCAACACTACATTTCTGTGCAGATGGATGGAATCCAAATATAATTACATTTCTAGTTTTTGCAGATATTATTGATTTAAACATTGTTGTTGAGGTTGGATTTGTAACAGGTGTAACTCCCGCAATTACTCCAACAGGTTCTGCAACTTGCATATAATCTTCAGAATCATTTTCACTAATTATGCCTACAGTTTTATCATATTTTATATTGTGATATACATACTCTGTTGCAAACATATTTTTTATTATTTTGTCTTCATATATACCTCTTTTAGTTTCTTCTACTGCCATTTTCGCAAGTTTCATATGATTGTCTAATCCAGCCATAGCCATAGCTTTTACTATATTGTCTACTTGTTCTTGATCTAATTTAAGATATTTTTCTGATGCAATTTTTGCTCTTGCAACTAAATCGTCAACCATCTTCTTTATTTTTTCTTGTTCCTCTTGACTTAAATCTTGTGCCATTATAATTCCTCCTTTGCATTATTCATATTTTAACCAATATTATTATATATTATAGATTATTTTTGTCAAGAACAAAAAGTGCATGAAAAAAATCAAATACAAAAAAACGTAACTAAGTATATTTATACAATCATACTTAATTACGTTTTTATATTACTTATTATACATTATTATGACAATTTATTTAATCCTACACTAAATTGCTTTAGTTGTACTATATCTGTTATAGTTACTTTTCCGTCACCATTTATATCCATAGCCATTTCTTGTATTTCCGTTGGTTTTTGTAAATTTACACTACATAATTGGATTTGTACAAAATCTGTTATACTCATTCTTCCGTCACCGTTCATATCGCCTTTTACAATTATTGTATACTCTTGTGATCCGACTTTTAATTTCATACCTGTTCCAATTTTTTCATTGTCTTTTACAATGTTGCCATTTTCATCATAAATCTGGTATTCAGTATTAGAAGATATAGAATCCTTAAATTCTTCTAGCTTTGTTCCTGGGTTAATGTTAAATATGAAATTAATTGTAATTTCGTATTTTATAGTTTGTATATTTGAATTAGATTTACTATCTATTACTTTTACTACACAAGTATCTTTTGATCTTCCATCTTTTGTTGATACTATTATTGTAGCTCTTCCTATACTATTAGCTGTAACTACACCTTTTTCGTTAACTGAAACTACTTTTTCATCAGTACTAGACCACACCAATTCTTCAGTATTTGGTTCAACAATTGCACTTAACTGAGTAATTTCATCTAATTCTAGTACTAACCAATCTTTGCTTATAGTTATTTTTGCTTCATTGTCTGTTACATTTATAATGCAAGTATCTTGCAATGTTCCATTCTGGGCTGTTACAGTAATTATAGCTGTTCCTGAACTTTTAGCCGTTAATAATCCATTTTGATCTATAGCAACAACCTTGTCGTTATTACTATACCATTTCACGTTCTTATTAGTTGCATTTTCTGGTAATACAGTAGCTGTTAGTTGATATGTATTTCCTACTTTTAAATCTAAATTCTTTTTATTAAGACTTACGTTTGTTGCTACTATGTCATTATCTTTAACAGTCACTGTACATGTAGCTGTTTTATTTCCATCTACTGTTTGCACTGTTATTACTGCTGTTCCGCTTGATTTTGCTACTATTGTTCCTGTTGGTGATACTGTTGCTACATTTGAATTACTTGATGTCCATTTTACTTCTTTGTTTGTTGCATTACTTGGATTTACTATAGCTGTTAACTGATATGTATCTCCTATTTGTACGTTTAGTTTATTTGTATTTAATGTAACGCTTGTTACTGATATGTTTTTATTTTCAATTGTTACTGTACATGTAGCTGTTTTATTTCCATCTACTGTTTGCACTGTTATTACTGCTGTTCCACTTGATTTTGCTACTATTGTTCCTGTTGATGATACTGCTGCTACATTTGAATTACTTGATGTCCATTTTACTTCTTTGTTTGTTGCATTACTTGGATATACTGTAGCTGTTAATTGGTATGTATCTCCAGCTTGTAAGTTTAATTTATTTGTATTTAAAGTAACATTTGTTACTGATATGTTTTTATCTGTAACTTTTACAATACATCTATCAGTTCTGTTTCCATCTACAGTTTTTACTGTTATTGTTGCTGTTCCGTTTTTTCTTGCAATAATCTTTCCTGTTGATGATACTGTTGCTATACTTGAATTACTTGATGTCCATTTTAATTCTTTGTTTGTTGCATTATTTGGATATACTGTAGCTGTTAATTGATATGTATCTCCAATTTGTAAGTTCATTTCATTGGTATCTAATATTACTTCTTTTACTGAAATACTATTATCTGTAACAATTACTCTACATATATCATATGCTGACCCATCTTTAGAACTTACCATTATTCTAGCAGTTCCTTCTTTTCTTGCTGTTATTCTTCCTGTTGATGATACTGTTGCTATACTTGAATTATTTGTTGTCCATTCTAAATCTTTGTTTGTTGCATTACTTGGCCAAACAGTTGCATTTAATTGATATGTTTCTCCAATTTCTAAATATAATTCATCTTTACTTAATTCTATTTCTTTTATTGGTATTTCTTCTTTTTTTACTGTTACTACACAAGTATCTATTTTGCCTCCATCATTTGTTGCTACAACCACTCTAGCGGTACCTTCTCCTCTAGCTGTTATCTTTCCTATTGATGATACTGTTACAACATTTGAATTACTTGATGTCCATTTTACATTTTTGTTCGTTGCATTTGTTGGATATACTGTTTCTATCAACTGATATGTTTCACCAATATCTAAAGTCAAACTCGTTTTATTTAATGTAACATCTGTTACTCTGACATTTTCATCTTTAACAATAACACTACATGTAGCAATTTTATTTCCATCTTCTGTTTTTGCTGTTATTATTGTCGTTCCTTCTGATAACGCTGTCATCTTTCCTGTTGATGATATTGACATTACTCTTGAATTACTTGATGACCAAGTAACTTTCTTATTTGTTGCATTACTTGGTGTTATTGTTACTTCTAAAGGTTCAAGCACTTGACCTACTGTCGTTGTAAATCCTAATGGAGATATTTCAATACTTTTTACTGGTACTTTATTATCTTTTACATTTACTGTACATATAGCTTTTTTGTTTCCATCAACTGTTTGAGCTGTTATCATCGCAGTTCCTTCTGATAGTGCTGTCATTTTTCCTGTTGATGATATTGACATTACACTAGGGTTACTTGATGACCATTTTATACTTTTGTTTGTTGCATTACTTGGCGTTATTGTTACTTCTAAAGGTTCAAGCACTTGACCTACTGTTGTTGTAAATCCTAATGGAGATATTTCAATACTCTTTACTGGTACTTTATTATCTTTTACATTTACTGTACATATAGCTTTTTTGTTTCCATCAACTGTTTGAGCTGTTATCATCGCAGTTCCTTCTGATAGTGCTGTCATTTTTCCTGTTGATGATATTGACATTACACTAGGGTTACTTGATGACCATTTTATACTTTTGTTTGTTGCATTACTTGGCGTTATTGTTACTTCTAAAGGTTCAAGCACTTGACCTACTGTTGTTGTAAATTCTAATGGAGATAATTCAATATTTTGAACAGGAATTATATTGTCTCTTACAGTTACTTTACATGTATCCTTTTTGCTTCCATTTTCTGTTTTTGCTGTTATAATTGCAGTTCCTTTTGATTTTGCTACCATTCTTCCTGTTGATGATACTGATACTACACTAGGATTGCTTGATGACCAATATACCGTTTTATTTACTACGTTACTTGGTGTAAAGGTTACATTTATTAAGCCAATATTTTGTCCAACTGAAGCTAAGATACTATGAGTATCTAACTCGATTTTTTCAACTGTTACTTTATCTTTTACAGTTATTGTACAAGTATCTTTTTTGTTTCCATCCACTGTTTTTACTGTTATAACTGCTTTTCCCTTTGATTTTGCTATCATTCTTCCTGTTGATGATATTGATACTACACTAGAGTTGCTTGATGACCATGTAACATTTTTGTTTGTTGCATTACTTGGTGTTATTGTTATTTTTCTTGGTTGAATAATTTCACCAACAGTTGCAGTATATGTATGTCTTGCAAAAGAAACACTTTTTACTGCTATTTTTACACTTCTACTACTACCTAATGTACTTGCGTAAGTTGCACTTGAATAATTTATTGTACTAGCGTTTATTGATTTATTTGAAAATATTACCAATAAACTTAATGTAATCATTAATACAGTTAATAATTTAGACTTTATTTTCATAAATAAATTCTACCCCCTTCGGCACAATTATAGCATAATATTCCAAACTTTACAATAAAAAAATGTAAATTATGTAAATTATTGTAATCTACTAAAAAATTGTTATTTCTTTATATAAACCGATTTAATACAACAAAAAAGATAAATAGAATAATAATTATACTATTTACCTTTTTGCTGTGTTATGCTCTTGGATGAGCTTTTTTGTATATATTTTTTATACTTTCATCTTGAAATTGCATATAAACTTGTGTTGAAGATATATCTGAATGTCCTAACATTGTTTGTATCGCTTTTAAATCAGCACCATTTTGTAAAAGATGTGTTGCAAATGAATGTCTTAATACATGTGGAGTAATCTCTTTTGATATATGTGCTTGTTCTTTATAATATTTTACTATTTTCCAAAAACCTTGTCTTGTTAACCTTTTTCCATTAATATTTACAAACAAAGCTTTTACAGAATCATCTTTTATTATTATTGGTCTTGCTTTTTCTATATATTCTTTTAAGGCTTTTAAAGACATCGTTCCTAATGGTATATTTCTTTGTTTTGAGGCTGTTTTACATACTACATAACCTTGTTCAAAATTTACAGCATCAACATCTAATGATATTATTTCAGTAACTCTCATCCCAGTAGCATATGCAAATTCTAACATTGCCTTATCTCTCATACCTTTTAAATCTTCTGTACTTGGTTGTTCTAATAATAATTCTACTTCTTGTGAAGATAATACACTTGGTGCTTTTTTTTCTATCTTTGGTGATTGAATTCCATCTGTTGGATCTACTTTTATATTTTTCGTTCTTAATAAATATTGGTAAAATGATCTTATTGAAGCTAGGCTTCTTGATATTGTTGATGATTTCTTATTGTTCTTTTGTAAAAATTTTAAATATGCATTTATGTCTTCGAATTCAATATTTAGATAATCTAATCCTTTTTTAGAAACATATTCCTCGTATTGAACTATATCTCTTTTGTAAGATTGTAATGTGTTCTCTGATAGTTTCTTATCATTTTTTAAGAATTCTAAAAAATCATTAATTTGTTTTTCCATTTTTAAGCACCTCTAGTATAAATTTTAATTTATGCATACTATTTAATACAAAATATATTTACATAAATTATTCTTTTATGTTATATCAAAATACGACATAATTGTAAATAGTTTTTTTAAAAAAATAAGTTTTTTTAAATATATTTTACATAATTTTGTAAAAAGCTAGTAGATACATATACTTCCACAAATGCTGAAATAACTAAAACAATACAAAAGAAAACAGAAAAAGCACTGTGCCTACAAATTTCTAATTTTATGTTTTCTCTTCGTCTATCTTTCATAATTGATTTATACAATCTTATTCCACTTATCGCTAATGCAAACATTGCAGGTATAAATATAATATTATGTATCAAAAGTGTGCTTATTGACAAAAGTGCACCTTTACCTCCAAAAGTCGCCATTAAACATGATATTGTATAACTTAGTGCAAATCCTCTATATGCTATAATAGCATATACAATTGGTACTCCAATCACTGTACAGCCCATAAACCACAATAAAAATCCTAATAACATATTGCTTTTAATTGTATCTTTTAGCAAAGCCATTTTATCTATTGTATTTTCGTTATTTTTTAATTCGCCTACAAAATTATTTACATATGAATTTATTTCCTGTTTCTGAATCTCCGTTGAATTATTAACAAATACAACTCCTGCTACAATCCCTATTATAAATATTAATGTAATTATTGAATATTCCTTTATATTATTTACAATATGATTATATATAACATTTCTATCTTTGGTATTTTTTTTAATTTTCTTCATATGTTATCACGCTCCTAACATAATATCTATGCAATAAATAAAAAAAAAGAACAAATAAATTGTTCCTTTTTTACATTAAAGTAATTATTCATTACTTACTTTAATGTGTCCATATATTCCTCCACCACCAGCTTGTATATCAACATTGCCATCGCGTGCATTTATTATATTTTTTGCAATTTTTTCTCCAACCACTGCCTCTATATCATCAAAAGATAATTTATGCAATATATTCATTTCTGTTTCAAATGTATTTAATAATTTGTCAATTGTTTTACTTCCTAATCCTGGTATAAAAGTAAGTGGTATTTGATAATAATAAGGTGGTCTATCTTGTGGACTTATTGTTTTTGGTTTATCCTTAATTTGCTCTATTCTATCAAAAACACCCATAGTAACATTTCTACTATCACAAGTATCACATTTAGTAACTGGTGCCTCACCTGCTATATTCTTTTCACATACCTCGCAATAAGTTCTGTGATATTTACCTAACTTTGGATCTAACCCGTAATTGGCTATAATTTTTCTTCCATCTTCTTTCTTTAAAGCTTTTAATATTTCTTTAAAACTTATGTCTTCTACCAAAATTTTATTGTACTCTCTTGCAATCTTAGGTAAAGAGTGTGCATCTGAATTAGTTAAAAATGTCTTATTTTCCAATTCTGATATTGTATCAGCCAAAAAAGTATCGGAACTCAATCCCAATTCAATTGCTAATATTTTATTATATTTTTCTTTGAATATTTTTTCTAATCTATCAGTACAATTTCCATAAAAGCTTTTGTGCGGAGTAAACGCATGTGCAGGTACTAAAATTCCATTATACTTTTCTACAATATCTAATAATTCATAAGCTGAAATATCAGCTCTTTGTGAACTTAAAGTTATATTCTTTATGTGATGGCTCATTTCGTTTGAAAAATTCTTTATATCACTTAAAGATGGAAAATAACATAAATTATGAGCGCTTCCTGTTTTCCCATGTTCATTTATCTCAGAAGTTTCTATTTCACTTCCAAGTATTATACATACTTTATCTTTATATATAATGCCTCCATCTTTTATTTCATAAGCATCTCCTGATGTTAAAAATTTTTCTATATCTTCTATAACATAAGGAGATGCACAATCTATAATTCCAACAACGTTAATTCCTTTTCTATCAACACATTCCCTTGCAATGTTAGCAAAATTCAAAGATTTTGCTGCTGTTATTTTTATTGGTTTATTATTTTCGCTTCTTCCTATGTGAACGTGTAAATCTGCAAATATTTCGTACATTTTTTATATCCTTCCTAGTTATTTAACATTAGAATTTATTAACGCTCTTCTCCAACTGCTCCTGTTTCTTTTGACTTAGTACTCTCGTATATGGTGTAACCATCATCATCTATTACAGCATGATCTATATCTTTTCCTTTTTCACCTGATAATCTTTCCTTTATAGCCTTTCCAAGGGCTTCAGCCATATCTTCAGTATTTCTAATTGGCTTTTGACCCATTTCACTTTTTAATTGGCTAACTAAATCTTTTGGAATTGTATCATCCTTTTTAATATTAGCAATAGGTTTTTTCTCATTTTGGGTCTCTAGTGTTTCTCTAGCACTAGTAAGAACTTCTATGCATTCATTTATGTCATCTGCTCTATTCACTCCAATAATAAGATAATCTAGATATGTAATTTCCTTAGACATTTATTTTTACCTCCCTCATTTGTTCAACAAAATCAACAAATTGCCCCATATATATATTTTTCTTATCTTTTAAATTTCTTTCTCTAAGTAAAACTAATGCTTCATCTACAGGAAATCCTCTTCTTTCAGGTCTATGCATAAGCATACCGCCAAAGTTGTCAACCAACTCTAGTATATCACTTTCTTTTTCTCTTGGTTCACTTCCGCTATATCTATTTTGTTCTAAGCAAATCTTACAAAATCTTTCTGAAAATCCTAAAGTTCTTAAAAAGTTAGCACTATCTCTAGCGTATAATTCAATTTCTTCTCTAGTTTGTGGATTGTCTTTCTTTTTGCATGCACATAACAAACAAGCTGTAAGTACTAAATTTTCATCCACATCAATGTTCATTTTATCTATAAAAAGCTTTGCTAATTCCGTTTTTAATATTACTGATTTGTCATAAAATATATCAACTTTCTTTTTTAAGTAATATACTATTTCCATTTTTCTTATATAATCTGGTTCTTGTAAAATATATTCTGCAAAGGTTTCCATTTTTATATCATCCTTTCTAACTTTCTTTTGTAAGAAAAACCAAATATTTTTCCTTTTACTTTAGAACTCTTCTTTTTAGGCTATTATATTTCATTAAAATATATTTTTCAACATTTGTAATATAATCTTAATACTAGTGTAATATTATTGTAATTAAATATTCTGTATTGCGTTTCTTGCTAGTTCGTCACATCTATTGTTATATTCGTTATCTGCATGTCCTTTTACTTTTATAAAAGTTATTTTATGTTGTTGAGTAAATTCATATAAACTTTCCCATAATTCTTTGTTTTTAACTGGTTCTTTATTTGCGGTTTTCCAGTTGTTTTTTCTCCAATTATATATCCAGCCTTGATTAAACGCATTTACAACATAAGCACTATCGCTATATATTTCTACATCACATTCATGTTTTAATATTTTTAGTCCCTCTAATACTGCTGTTATTTCCATAATATTATTAGTAGTATTTTTACACCCTCCACTAATTTCTTTTTTTATATCTTTATACATTAGTATTGTTCCCCAGCCACCAGGTCCTGGATTACCAGAGCAAGCGCCATCTGTGTATATTATAACTTTATCCAAAAAACTTCCCCCTTATATTGTTTTTTTTGTTTTATTGTGTTATTATATCAATTAATTGTAAATCAAACAATAATAATGATAAATTAGTCTATTTTTTTATTATTTTTAACTATTTGCAACTCAAACGGAGGTTTTTATGGGAAAGATTCTTGGCATTATAGCCGAATATAATCCATTTCATAATGGTCATTTATATCACATTAATCAATCTAAAGAACTAGTAAATCCTGATTATACCGTATGTATTGTTTCCGGAAATTTTGTTCAAAGAGGGAATGTATCTATAATAGATAAATGGTCAAAAACTGAAATGGCTCTTAGAGGCGGAGCAAACTTAGTAATTGAATTACCAACAATATACAGTATTTCTAGTGCAGAAAACTTCTCAGAAGGATGCATTAAAATATTAAGTTCCTTTAAATCCGATACTGTTTTATCTTTCGGCAGTGAATGCGGAGACATAAATACATTAGACAGATTTGCAGAAATATTATATAAAGAACCTCCCGAATATAAATCTTTATTAAACCATGAGTTACAAACCGGTGTTTCTTATCCAAAAGCTAGAGAAAACGCTTTGCTTATGTATGTTAATGATATTAGAAAATATGCTAACACTCTTTCTTGTCCCAACAACATATTAGGAATAGAATATTTAAAAGCTATAAAAAGACTTAAAAGCAATATTTTACCAATTACATTAAAAAGATTTGGTGTTGAGCATGACAGTTCTAATATTGTAGATTCTTTTGCCAGTGCAACACATATAAGAACTCTACTTTGTGAAAATAAAGATATTTCAAAATTAGTACCTAGATTTACATATGATATACTTGCTAGGCAAATAAATAGTGGAAAATCTGTATTAGATATCGCAGCTTTCGAAAGGGAAATTTTATATTCTTTGCGCAGAATGACAAATAACGAAATCAAAAATTTACCAGACGTTACTGAAAGTCTAGCGAACTCATTAATATACGCTATAAATTCTTGTAACTCATACTCTGAAGTTATTGACATGGTAAAATCAAAAACATATACATTGTCTAGAATAAAAAGAATTTTATTATACGCATTACTTGGCATTACTAAAGACGATATGGAAAATTCAAGAAAAACTAAACCATATATTCGTGTATTAGGACTAGATGAAAAAGGAAAAGAATTATTATCTGAACTTGCCAAATCAAATTCTAAAGTTCCGGTAATTACATCTGTTAAAAATTTTTATACAACTTCTAATAATAAAATATTAAATAGAATGTTAAATTTAGATATATTAGCAACGAATATATATACTTTAGAATATCTTAATGATTCACAAGCTAATTTAGATTATACTCAAAAACTTGTAACACTCCCTACCGAAAAAGATTATATAAAATAGAAAATAAAAAACCATAATTTTTATTAATTATGGTTTTTGTTTTTATTTATTTTTTGTTTCTATAAAATTCCATGAATCTCTACACATCTCTTCTATTCCCATTTCAGCTACCCAACCGAAGTTCATTCTTTGCTTTTGTTGGATTTGAATAACAAGTAGCAATATCTCCTGGTCTTCTTGCAGTTATTTTATATGGCACTTTTTTTCCAGTAGTTTTCTCAAATGCTTTCACCATATCTAACACACTATAACCAGTTCCAGTTCCTAAATTATATATATATAACCCAGTTTTTTCTTTCTCTAATTTTTCTAGAGCTTTTATATGTCCTTTTGCTAAATCTACAACATGAATATAATCTCTAACTCCTGTTCCATCTGGAGTATTATAATCATTTCCAAACACAGATAATTCTTTTAATGTTCCTGCAGCAACTCTTGCTACATAAGGCATTAAATTATTTGGAATTCCTTGAGGTTCTTCACCTATTAAGCCGCTTTTATGTGCACCTACTGGATTAAAATATCTTAATATTGAAATATCCCAAGTATTATCTGATTTATATAAATCTTGTAATATTTGTTCTATAAATAATTTGCTAGTTCCATATGGATTTGTTGTTCCACCTGTTTTGCAATCTTCTGTAATTGGTATAATTTCTGGATCTCCATATACAGTTGCAGATGAGCTAAATATAAATTTTTTCACTCCGTATTTTCTCATTGTATCTAATAAAATTAATGCTCCTGATACATTATTCATATAATATTCTATTGGTTTTGATACTGATTCTCCAACAGACTTATACCCCGCAAAGTTTATTACTGAATCAATTTCATTTTCTTCAAATATTTTCTCTAATGTTTTTCTATCTGTATAATCTGCTTCATAAAATTTAAATTCTTTTCCTGTTATTTTCTGTATTGCTTCTATTGATTCTGGTTTGCTATTTGAAAAATTATCTACTATTACTATTTTTCTTCCAGCATTTAATAATTCAACTGCTGTATGGCTTCCAATAAAGCCAGCTCCGCCTGTTACTAATACTGCCATTACAATTCCTCCTTTATAAAATATATTGCTTTATTATTTAATTATATAAATCTTTGTAAATATTGTAATCTCTAACAATCTTTCTTACATAATTATTGGTTTCTTTATAAGGAATATCTTCTATATTACTTCCATCTGCTTTAATTATTCCCTGCTCTATCCACTTTTTTAAATTGCCTGTACCAGCATTATAAGCAGTTAATGCAAGCATATAATTATTGTCATACTCCACTAATAATTCTGAATAATACTTTATTCCTAATTCTATATTAATTTCAGGATTATATAAACAACCTTCTGTATATTCTACTCCAATTTTTTCTGCTGTTTCTTTCGCTGTTTCTTCCATCAATTGCATTAATCCCATTGCATTGCTGTTAGATTTTATATTTGGCTTAAAATTGCTCTCCGCTTTTATTATAGCATAAACCAGCAAGCTATCTACTCCATATTCTACTGAATATTTCTCAACATACTCAGCATATTTTTGCGGATATATCTTTTTTATCACAATATCTTGAATTTTTATTACATTGAATAATAATATCAAAATTATTATTAATACAATAATAGATATTATAGATAATTTTATTGTCTTTAATTTATTTATACTTGATTGAATATCAGATTTTATTATCTTTTCCAATTTTTTCTCCTAATCTTTTGTTTGGACTATATAATATCAGAATATTTCTAATATTTATTTTAATTCATACCAACTATATCCTTCAGATACCTCTGCTTTAAGTGGCACTTTTAATTTTATAACATTTTCCATACAATTTTTCAATAGTTTTTTAGCAATTTCTTTTTCTTCTACTGGACATTCCAATATCAGTTCATCATGTACTTGTAATACTATTTTGGTTTTTAGGTTATTTTCTTTTAGTTTTTTATATACATCTATCATTGCTATTTTCATTATATCTGCCGCAGTACCTTGAATAGGTGTATTCATGGCCACTCTAGTTCCAAATTGTCTGACAACATAATTATTAGATTTTATTTCAGGAACATATCTTCTTCTTTTATATAGTGTCTCCACATATCCTTTTTCTTTTGCTACTTCCACTATATTATTCATAAAGTTTTTAATTCCTTTATATTCATTTAAATATTCTTCTATATATTGTTTTGCTTGTTTTCTGCTTGTGCCAATCTGCTCCCCCAATCCAAAATCACTTATTCCATAAACAATACCAAAATTAACTGCCTTTGCCTTTCCTCTTTGTTCTTTAGTTACATCTTTTAAATCAATATTGAATATTTTAGATGCTGCTTGTGAATGTATATCTTCATCATTATTAAACGCACTTACCATATGTTTATCTTCACTAATATGAGCCAATATTCTTAATTCTATTTGAGAATAATCAGCATCAACAAAAACATTTCCTTCGCTAGGTTTAAATGCTTTTCTTAATCCTCTTCCTAGTTCTATTCTTGTAGGAATATTTTGCAAATTAGGATCAGAACTACTTATTCTTCCTGTTGCTGTCACAGTTTGATGAAAATATGAATATATTTTTTCTGTATATTTATTTATATATGGTATTAATCCATCAACATAAGTGGTAATAAGTTTTGTAATTTGTCTATAATCTAATATTTTTTCAACTACTGGATGTTCATTCCTTATTTTTTCTAATACATCTACATCAGTGGAGTATCCATTTTTATTTTTCTTTCCACTTGGCAATTGTAACTTTTCAAATAATACTTCTCCTAGCTGTTTTGGAGAATTTATATTGAACTCTTGATTACATAATGCATAGATTTCTTTTGTTAATTCGTCTTTTTTAGTTTGCAATTCTTTTCCATATTCTATAAGTTTATTTTTGTCCACATACATACCATCATATTGCATTTGAGCTAACACTTCAGATACTGGCATTTCTATTTTTTCAAACAAATCAATTAAATCTAATTCTTTTAATTTTTCATATAATTTATCTGCTATTTTTTTTATTAAATAAGCATATACAGAATTTAATTCAGCATTAGAATTTTGATTATTTTCTTCCGTTTCGAACAAGTTCATTTGTTTCTGATTACTATCTAAATTAATATTAAATTTGTTTAAATATTCATTCACATCAAAAGCAACATATTCTAATGCTAAATATTCCAATGTATATTTAGTTATAGTAGAATTAAGTAAATATGCTGCAATTTCTATGTCAAACATCATATTAGCAGGTTTAACCCCCTGTTGTTTTAATAATATATAATCTATTTTTTGTTTATATCCTATTTTTAAAATGGTTTCATCTTCAAACCATTCTTTTATAATATTTATATCATCTATACAAAAAACTTTTTCCAAACTTTCTATATATATATATACATTTGTTATTTTTTCTTTTATTATTAACTTTTCATCTTCTGAATTTTGAGTTTCTAAGTAATAATATATTTTTTTATATTTTTTTATTTCTTCTAGTATTTTAATAGGATTATCAACGAATACATATTCTATCTTATGAATAGAATTTTCAACAATATTATTAGAAGCATTTAATTTAAATCTTTCAATAAACCTATTAAATTTCAATTTTTTGAACAACTCTAATACTTTCTTATTATCCCATTCATTAATTTTTATATCTTCTAACCTTTTTTCAATAGGAGTGTTAATATCTATTGTCCCTAAAGTTTTAGACAATATCGCCAACTTTCGATTATTTAATAAATTCTCTCTTAATTTTCCTTTTAAACTATCTGTATTATTATCTAATTTATCATATAAATTTTCTATTGATTCATAATCTTTTACTAATGTAATAGCTGTTTTTTCTCCTATGCCTGGCACTCCTGGTATATTATCTGATGTATCTCCCATTAGTCCTTTTACTTCTATTAGCTTTTGAGGTTCTATTCCATATACTTCTATTATTTTACCTTCGTCAAAATCTTCTGTTTCAGTTTTTCCCATTTTAGTTCTTGGTATCTTTATTGTTATATTTTTACTAGCTAATTGAAAATAATCTCTATCTCCTGTAAGTACTGTTACTTGTAAATTTTCGTTTTCTCCCCATTTGGCTAATGTTCCTAAAATGTCGTCAGCCTCATATCCTTCAAGCTCTATAATTTTTATATTCATAGCTTCTAAAACTTCTTTTAAAATTGGCATTTGGCTTGCTAATTCATTAGGCATTCCCTTTCTAGTTGCTTTATATTGATCATATAATTTATGTCTATGTGTAGGTGCTTTTAAATCAAATGCTATAGCCAAATAATCTGGTTTAACTTCTTCTAAAGTTTTAAACATAATTGCTAAAAAGCCATATATGGCATTTGTGTATGTTCCGATCTTCTGTCATAAGCATTTTAGAATTCATTATTCCATAAAAAGCTCTGTTTATAATACTATTTCCATCTATCAATAATAATTTTTCCATTTGCGCCTCCAAATTTATTATAAACTTATTATTAAGTTTAATACCCTAGGTATAAAAATTGTAATTCCAACCACAGCTGCCCCTATAGCTAATATCAGCACAGCACTTGCAGAAACATCTTTTGCGATTTTGGCTTTTTCATTCTTATAAGGCGTTACCAAGTCTACAACAGTTTCAATAGCTGTATTAAATAATTCTCCAGCAATTACTATTGAAAAACATATTACACAGATAATCCATTCTGTTTTGCTAATTTTCAATATAATCCCAGCAATAATAACCAAGCTCATTATTATTATGTGAATCTTCATATTTCTTTCCGTTTTTAATGCCGAAACAAATCCCTGACCAGCATATTTGAAGCTATTTATTAACTTTTTAGTTTTTCCTTTACTAAAATTCATTTTAATCACCCTTTTATATCAATTTATTTACTGCAATTATATAAATTATTAAATATGAAATAGAGACAAAAAAACCTGCTAAAACATCACTAGTATAATGTACTCCTAAATAAATTCTACTTACACCTATTAAACAAATTAAAACGCTCAATAAGCTAATTAAAATCCATTTTACATATTTATTTTCTACATATTTGTAAATTAGATATATAATGTATCCATAAAAAGCCATACTTACCATAGAATGTCCTGAAGGAAAGCTATAGCCACTTTCCTCAATGATTCTGTATTCCGTTGGTCTTGGTCTTTGCAATATTTGCTTTAAAAGCTGATTTAAAGCAGTTATTAAAACTAAATTTATGCAAATTGATACTCCTATTTTTTTGTTTTTTATTAATATAAGCAATAACACTGCTGTTGCTATCAAAAATACTGCTCCTCCAAAATTTGTAATAAATTTTGCAACAGGAGTAGCAAAGCCTAACACAAAAAATTGAGATACTATTTTATATCCTACAATATCTCCATTCATTATTTCTTCATTAAACACATCTTCTGCTAAAGCTAAAAATCCTATTAAGCAAATAAATAATATAATCCATTTCAAATTTTTAATTATAAATTCTTTTATTCTTTTCATCATTTGATTTTCCCTTACTCTATTTTATTAACAGCATTAATGTACCTATCAATATGCTTATAAGTCCTACAATAGATTTTTTACTTAATCTTTCTTTTAATATTAGATAAGAAAAAGCTATTGTAATAACAATACTCAATTTGTCAATAGGAACTACAACACTTGCCTCTCCTTCTTGTAAAGCCTTATAGTAACAAAGCCACGATAATCCAGTTGTTAACCCTGACATTATTAAAAATTTCCAGCTTCTTTTATCTATGTTTTTTATTTCTTTTTGTTTTTTAGTAACAAAAACTACTACCCATGCCATTATTAAAACTACTATGGTTCTTATCGCTGTTCCTAAATTAGATTCAACACCTTCAATTCCGATTTTACCTAATATTGATGTTAAACTAGCAAATATAGCTGATCCAAAAGCAAACAATAGCCATTTATTATTTTTTATTTCTTTATTATCTTCCTTTTTTTCTATCATCATATAGGTTCCAAATCCTATTAAAATAATAGATACTACTTTTAATATTGTTACTTTTTCATTTAAAAATATTATAGCTAATATCATTGTCAATATTGTACTTGATTTATCTATTGGTGTTACACTATTTACATTTCCCAATTGTAATGCTCTAAAATAACAAAGCCAAGAGAGACCTGTTGCTAAGCCTGATAGTACTAAAAATATGCCAGTTTTTACAGTAATATTAGTTATTGTATTTAACGAGCCTACTATAAAAACCATTAACCAAGAAAATAATAAAATAATTATAGTCCTTATGGCTGTAGCCAAATTAGAATCAGTATTTTTTATGCCAATTTTTGCAAGTATTGCTGTTATTCCTGCAAAAAAAGCTGATCCAAAAGCATATAAAATCCACACTTTATTTTCCTCCATACAAGACAAATTTTGCTTAATATTCAAATTATAGTCACTTAATCTTAAATATATATTATCTAGATTCCTATATTTATGTTTTTCTTATCTCTATTAATCTGTTTAATATATCTATCTTCCTCTGAAAAAATGCACCCACAATATTTTTGCATGTATAAACCTAGTTCTCTTGCTTTGGCTTGTCCTTCTCTAAAACCGACTCTAAAATCTCTGTATATAAAATTCAAATTGTATTCTTCTGATAACTTTTCACATAACTTTATTATTTCATTATGCTTTTGATATGGACTAACTAATAAAGTAGTAGTAAAACTATCATATCCATTTTCTCTTGCATATTTTACAGTTTGTTCTAATCTTACTCTATAGCAATAATTTACACATCTATTTTCTAAATTATCTATTACATTTTTACAAAATTCTCTTAATCCATATTCGTTATTCTCTATCAATTTTATATTTATTAATTTAGAATATTCTCTTAGAGTATTTAACCTAACTTCATACTCCTTGTATGGATGTATATTAGGATTAAACCAATATAAAGTTGGCTCTATTTCTTCATTTCTTAGTGCATCTATACAATATACACTACACGGTGCACAACATGTATGCATTAATAACTTCATTATATTTTATCTCCTTTTTGCTCATCTTTTTGAATATTATTTGTACCATTTCCTACTGTTAAAAGTTTCGCCTTAGGTACATTTTTGTTTTTGAATAATATATATTTTAATCTATCAATTATTATATAAATTACAATAAACATAATAGTTGCAAATGTTATATTTTTAGCAATCTTTTCTATTTTACTTCCTGTATATTTAACATTAATTGTACCATTTCCTATTATTTTAACATCTATAAATCCATTTTCATTCATGTAACCTTGTAATTCTTCTGTTTCATTATTAGAATTTGTAAAAATTATACTATATCCAGAATAATATATTCGTGGTAATTCTACAACAACAGAATTTATATTATCTGTAATTTCAAATTCTAAATCAGGAGTATGATCATTCGTTTTATGTATTGTAGCCTCTCCTCTTCTTACTATAACATCATCTCCTCTATTATAAAAATAATCAAGTTTTCTTGTGGTTCTTAATGGTAAATATTCTTTGTCCCATCCCATTCCATAGTAAGAAATGTCTACATTTTTTATATCATACTCTATGAATTTTTCTGGTGAATATGAATACAAAACTGTAACCATATTGAAAATTAATATTATACTCAAGCATACGATTTTGCATTTTTTACTGCTCAAATTCCTTAATGCCAATGCTGCCAAAATACTCAATGAAAAAATTAACATCGTTTCTAGTCTCCAAGCGTATTGTATCATGAGTAAAAATTTAGGCATTATTTCCCAAGGGCAAGCACTCATCATAAATAATGCCAAAACAGCAAAAACCCACATAAATCTATAGAAATTTTTTTCAGCATTATTTTTAAGTATATCTTTTCTTTTAATTATTGTTATTATTGTTAATGCTACAGCTAATAAATTTAAATACTGACGAATATCTAAATATCTTTCATTAGAACGTTGTATTATAAATTCCCATGGAAAAAATGTTGCAGATCTAACCAATCCAGCATCGGTCATTGTTTCTCCTTCAAAAACGTAATATTCTCCTATGAAATTATGTTCTATTAACGAAGATGTAAACGGTAATGTTAATAATATTATTAACATGCTTGCTGATACTAAACTCCTAAATATATTTGATTTAAATACTTTTTTTATATATATAAACAAATAAATAAATACAAATATTGTAAGATATACAGTCATTACCAAATGAGAACTTATCATCCCAACATATCCAATTATAAACCATATATAAAAGTTTCTTTTATTGCCTTCAAATAATTCATATAGTCCTAATATAATCATTGGCATAAAAGCAAATACCAATGACTCTGCTAATGCATCCCTTGCAAAAGTATCTGTTATTGCATAAGGGAATGTAATATAAAATATTGAAGCAATTAAAGCAACATAATTGTTTTTAAAAACTCTGTTTACTAATTTAAACATAATTATTGCCGAAGCATAATATACTAATATATGAAATATTTTTATTGCAAGTATAACATTTCCTTGTAGTAAGTATGTAAATACAGCTGGAATAATATGTGATAGCTGAGGATAAAAAATTCCTGAACCATATCCATAATCTTGTGCAATTATCGGTAAAATTTTATCAAAACAAGTGCCTCCATCGCCCATTCTTGTATACATTGCATATATGTTGCTAACATGATAATTGGTATCATTACCTTCTATATATTTTGCTGATGTAATAAATGGTAAACATATTAAAATTGTTACAAAAAATAATATAATGTATTCCTTTTTAGAATATAATAATTTTTTCAATTTTATAATCCCCTTTTAATTTTTATGTTTAACAATTTCTTCTTCTGTTTCCTTTACTATATAAATTGGTCTTCTTTTTACTTCTAAATACGTTTTAGATATGTACTGTCCAATTATTCCTATACAGAATAATTGAATTCCTCCTACAAATAGTATTATACATGCCATTGATGGCCAACCTGATACAGGATCGCCATACATTAGAGTTCTTGCAACAATAAAAATAATTAATACAAAAGCTACTAAGCAAAATAGTATTCCCATTATTGTTGACAACACAAGAGGTACCGTTGAAAATGCAATTATTCCATCTATAGAATATTTAAACAATTTCCAAAAAGACCACTTTGTTTCTCCTGCTGCCCTTTCAACATTTTCATATTCTAGCCATTTTGTATTAAATCCAACCCATCCAAAAATTCCTTTTGAAAATCTATTGTACTCTTCCATAGACAATATAGCATCAACCATTTGTCTAGTCATTAATCTAAAATCTCTTGCTCCATCTACAATCTCTGTTTTTGATATTTTATTTATAAGCTTATAAAACATTCTTGCAAAAAATGAACGTATTGGAGGTTCACCTTTTCTTGTAACTCTTCTAGTCGCAACACAATCGTACTCTTTTTGTGTTAAAATTTCATACATTTCTACCAATAATTTAGGTGGATCTTGCAAATCAGCATCCATTATCGAAACATAATCTCCTGTTGATTTTTTTAATCCTGCATACATTGCAGCTTCTTTTCCAAAGTTCCTTGAAAACGAGATAAATTTAACTCTTTCGTCATTTTCTCTAAACTGTTTAATTATATCTAATGTCTTGTCTTTTGAGCCATCATTTATAAATATAAACTCAAATTCCACTTTTTTCATCTCTTGTGCAACTTTTGTTATTTCTTCGTAAAATAATGGTAATGCTTCTTGTTCATTATAACAAGAAACTATTACAGAAATCTTATCCATTTTTTTCCCTCACTTTTCTTTGTAAACATATTTATTGTTTAAGTGTTTCTATGCCTAAATGCTTATAAGCTAGTGGTGTTGCCACTCTTCCTCTCGGTGTTCTTGATAAAAATCCAATTTGCATTAAATAAGGTTCGTACACGTCCTCTATAGTTTCTGTTTCTTCTCCTATTGTAGCAGCCAAAGTATCTAAACCTACAGGTCCTCCTGCATAATTTAATATAATAGATTTTAACATTTTTCTATCAATTTCATCTAAGCCTAATTCATCCACCTCTAACTTTTCTAAAGCAATTTTAGCAATTTCTAGAGATATATTACCATCTCCTAATACTGATGCATAATCTCTAACTCTCTTTAAAAGTCTATTTGCTATTCTAGGTGTTCCTCTAGAGCGTTTTGCTATTTCTAAAGCTCCTTGCTCATCTACCTTTATATTTAATATTTTAGCAGACCTTTCTACTATTGTTTTTAAATCATTTTCATTATAAAGTTCTAATCTGCATACAATTCCAAACCTATCTCTTAAAGGTGTTGTTAAAGATCCCGCTTTTGTCGTTGCACCGATTAATGTAAATTTAGGTAAATCTAATCTTATTGATCTTGCACTTGGTCCTTTACCAATAATTATATCTAAAGAAAAATCTTCCATAGCAGGATACAATATTTCTTCTATACTTTTATTTAATCTATGTATTTCATCTATAAACAAAACATCATTTTCAGAAAGATTTGTTAACAATGCGGCTAAATCTCCCGGTTTTTCTATTGCTGGTCCTGATGTTATTCTTATATTTGAATTCATTTCATTTGCTATTATATTAGACAATGTTGTTTTTCCTAAGCCGGGTGGGCCATATAATAATACATGGTCTAGTGTTTCATTTCTTTTTTTTGCTGACTCAATATAAACCTTCATGCTTTCTTTTACTTTGGTTTGTCCGATATATTCATCAAATATTTTAGGTCGTAAATTGTTTTCATTCTTTTCTTCTACTTCATCCTGAATTTTAGGAATTAACAAATTTTCATCCATTTATTACACTCCTTACACTATTCTTCTAATGCTTTGTTTATCATTGCCATTCTTACAAACACACCATTACGCATTTGCTCAAATATTCTAGATTTGTCACATTCAACAACATCATCAGATATTTCTACTCCTCTATTAAATGGTGCTGGATGCATTATTATTGCATTTTTTTTCATGTTATTTACCCTTTTCATATTTAATCCATATTTTTCATGATATTCTTCTAATGATAATTTCATAAGAGATTCATGTCTTTCATGTTGTACTCTTAACAACATAACAATATCCACTTTATCTATAATCTTATCTAATTCAACGTAATTATATCCATCCTCTTTAAACTCTTCAGGTCCTGATGTATAAACAGTCATTCCTAATCTTTCCATAATTTTTATATTTGAATGAGCTACTCTTGAATATTTTATATCTCCTACTATTACAACCTTTAATCCTTCGAATCTACCAAATTGCCTTCTTATAGTAAGCAAATCTAATAATGACTGTGATGGGTGATTTCCTGTACCATCTCCTGCATTTAATATTGGGGTATTTATTTTACCAAGTAACTCTTTATAATACTCATTTTTGCTATGTCTTATAACAAGAGCACTAACGCCTAGCATTTCAAATACCTTTATCGTATCATATAAAGTTTCACCTTTTTTTGTACTAGAATTACTTTCATCAAAATTCATTGTTTTGCAATTTAAGTCTAAAGCTGCCTTTTCAAAACTATAATGAGTTCTTGTTGATGGTTCAAAAAATAAATTTGCAATTACTTTTTTTCCATCATAATCTACTTTTTTTCCATTTGCAAATTCATTAGCACTATCTAAAATTTTATTAATCTCTTCTACTGAAAAATCATCCAAAGACAAAATATTCATAATTACCTCCAAATTTGACCTACATATAAACTACATTTTTTCTATAATATTATATTACAAAAGACATATTCTAACAAGCTTATTTATAAAATTTATTATATATACAAAAAAAAGCAATCATGCTCTCATGATTGCCCTTTCTATTATTATTCAAATTAATTTGATGCCCATCTTATAACTTTTATATCCTTATATGTATCTAATACTTTCATATACTTGTCATAGTCTTCTTCCCATAGAGCATCTGGTACTTTATCAAATGCTTTAAAAACTGTTTCTGCTTCCATTAAAAATATTATTTGTTGTTGTTGAGATAAACTTTCATATTTTTTAGCAAACAAATATAATTTGTCCAATTTCTGATTTGCTTCTATAAAGCTATAGAAATCTTTTACTTTTATCCCTGCCATTCTTATTTGAAATACAGCAAACACTACCAAAGCAAATATTAAAAATAATAATATATATATAATAGAAAATAAATCCATATTACTCACACTCTTTTCATATGTAATATAAGTCTATTATAACACTTTATGCTTTTTTTGGCAAATTATTGTAATTTTCTAAAAATTTGGTACATATTCTTCTTCATGTTCACCCAATTCCTGAATATATCCATTATCCAAATCTAAACTATACAGATAATTCTCTATTTCTTCGTATTCTATTTTATTAAGTTTTCTATTTATTGTTTCATCGTGCTTTGCTAAATATGTTGGGAAATATTGTGCCATTACACTCACATATATATTATTATCTAAATTATTTTTTATCCAATTTAAAACTTGTTTTGAATTTTCAATATTATTAGGTAAAACTAAATGTCTTATCATTAATCCTTTTTTCATCATTCCTCTTTCATCCAAAATAGGAATACCTACTTGATTATACATTTCTTGTATCGCTTTTGTTGCTGTATCAAAATAATTGTTTACTCTTGAATATTTGTATGCAATGCTATCATAAAAATATTTAAAATCTGGTAAATATATATCTATATATCCGTTTAATAATTTTATAGTTTCTACTGTTTCATAAGAATTTGTATTATAAACTATAGGAATGTGTAATCCTTTGTTTCTAGCTATTTTTATAGATTCTATTATCTGATATACATACATTGTAGGAGTAACTAAATTAATATTTTCAGCATTTTTATTTTGCTGTTCTATAAAAATATCAGCCAACTCATTTATTGTAATTTCTCTGCCTTTTCCTTGTTGACTTATTTTATAATTTTGACAAAATTTACAATTTAAATTGCAATTAGAAAAAAATATAGTACCAGAACCATGTTCACCACTTATGCATGGTTCTTCAAACATATGTAAAGATGTAAGTGCTATCTTTACTTTATCTGTACACTTACATCTTCCAATTTGTCCATTTAATCTATTTACTTTACATCTATGTGCACATAGATTACATTCATCTAACATTTGATCCTCCTATTTATTGTTAGAATATATTTTTATTAACATTTTTCATATTTACTATGTTTCCATTTTAAATTTGCATTATCATTACAGCAACATTAAAGAATATTAATACAGAACACGTATCAACTACAGTAGTTATTAAAGGTGCTGCCATAATTGCTGGATCTAATTTTAATTTTTTTGCAAGTATTGGCAATATACAACCTAATGTTTTAGAAAGAATAACAGTAGCCATTAATGTTACGCCTACAGTTACCGCCAAGCTAACATCATGATATTGTATAACTATCCTAATAGCATTAATTACTGCTAGCAATACTCCTACAATCAAAGCAACTCTTATCTCTTTCCATAAAGCTCTCCAAAAATCCTTCAATTTTATTTCTTCCATTGCAAGTCCACGTATTATTAATGTAGATGTTTGTGAACCACAATTTCCACCAGTATCCATAATCATCGGTATAAAAGAAACAAGAATTGGAACTGCAGCAAAAGCATTTTCATAATTAGTAATTATACCTCCAGTTATCATTGCAGAAAACATAAGTAAAAGTAGCCAAATTATTCTATGTTTTGCGTGTGCAAATACAGAGGTTTTAAAATAGCTATCATCTGTTGGAGTAATAGCAGCCATTTTTGCAAAATCCTCTGTGTTTTCATCCTGGATTACATCTATAGCATCATCTATTGTAATAATTCCTACTAATCTGTTCTCCATATCAACAACAGGTAAAACAATAATATCATATTTATCAAAAGTTCTAGCAACTACTTCTTTATCTTCTAAAGTATTTACAGATATTATATTTGTATCCATTATGTCTTTTATTAATTTATCATCATCAGCTAAAAGCAAGTCTTTTGCTGTAACAACACCAATTAACTTTCTGCTCATATTTAATACATAACAAGTATATATTGTTTCTTTATCTATTCCTATTTTTTTTACTTTCTTCAATGCCTGTTCTACCGTCATATTTTCTTTTAAGTCTACAAACTCATTGGTCATAATACTTCCGTGCACTATCTGATGGATAATTTAAAAATTCATTTACTATTTTTCTTTCTTCTGGAGTAATTGTTCTTAATATTCTTTTTACAACATTCGATGGCATTTCTTCAATCAAATCAACTGTATCATCTAAAAACAATTCATTTACAACTTCTTTAAGTTCTTTATCTGTTAATGACGAAATTAATTTTTCTTGTAATTCTGGTTCCATATATGAAAAAACTTCTGCCGCCTGGTCTTTAGCTAATAGTCTAAAAGTTAATATCATATTTTCTGCCGAAAGTTCATTTAATAATGACGACAAATCTGTACTATTCATATCCTCTAAAAATTTTCTTAAATCCCCAAATCTTTTGTTATTTAATAGTTCAATAATTTTTTCTTGTACATCATTATTTTCCATTTTCAGCACCCCTTTTATATTATAAATCTTAAAGGCACGGCTTTTCCGTGTCTTTATAAATTTATATTTTCCTATTTTACTAGCAAATTATATAATATTCGCCTACCTTATAAGTCAAATTTTTACTATATTTATTATAATATTATTAATTTCGTAACTTGTCAATACTTTTAATATATGCTATACTTTAATTATGAAGGTTATTCTATCTTCCGAGCTTACTTTTCGGGAGATATACCTCCCAAAATAAGCATCACTATACTTGTTTCTTTAAGGAGGGTTCAGTATGGCACCGTTTTTACTAGAAAAATACTATCAGGCTTTTGAAACACTTAGAGTTCTCCATCATAAGCCAGCATCAACAACCTACAATCTTAATTGCACTAAGCAAAAATTAGCTGACGGAGCCTACAAGGATGAAGTGTCGGAATTTCTTGCCAAGTGCATTGCTCCTGCTATCGAAGCAAAAATCACCGCATACTTGAAGTCAAAAGACATAAAGTCGACTTATGTTGATGAATTCAGTGTGCACTGCACTATCGCCAATGACAACACTGTAACACTTGAAGATTCTAGTAATTCAACGTTTCGGTTTGTAGAAGCAACAGATAGAAAAACATTGTTCAAATATCTTAGGATTTTGGCAAAAGAAAATTACTATCTGACAATTTCTCACAAAAAGCGCAATAGTCTGGAGTCAATAACAGTTTTCATCAAATTTTAAGGTGTCATTGAACAAAATCTCAAGCTGTAGCTTGAGATTTTGCTTTAATCTTTCGATTTCATCAAAATTAATATTCCCTTTTTTATTTTTATTTTACCTATATTGTCTATTATTTCATTGCTTACTCCTATACTATGTCCAATCTCTAAAGTTGCATTTTTTAAGGGGTATTTAAACCCTTCTAATGTAATTCCTGTCGTTTTCGTAGTTAATGGAAATAGTGATACATATTTATATATAGATTTTTCAACCTCACTTATTCCCTTACTTATCAACTCTATTTCATTGTTTTTGTCTAATATTATGCATCTTATTTTATTATCTAGCATTTCCTTTAGCACATGTATATTTGCAATAGCATGATCCATTCTATTACCTAAAGCTCCAACTATGCATACATATTCACTTTTTAATTCTATTGCCGATTTTAAAGCCATATGGGTATCTGAGAAATCCTTTTCGCTATTTAATTTTACAATTTTTATACCCTGTTTTTCATACCTTTCTAGAATCTTTTTATTAACAGAATCAAAATCTCCTATTATTAGATTTGGCACTATATTTAATTTTTCGACAGCTTCAAGTCCCTTGTCTACAGCTATAACATTGTTAAATTTACCATTTTTATAGGCATTAATTAATACTTCGTAGTCAATTGCTCCTCCAGTTATTATCAATGTTTTATTCATCATCTATCCTTCTTCTTTTTCAAATTGTTTTCTTTTCAAATGTGAAAAGTTTCCATCATCATATATAATGCCGTTCTCTATACATTTTATTACTTGTTTTATCTTTTCTATTGTATTATCTGGTAAGTTATTTAAAGCAAACCATCTTAAATCATCACAAGTATCCTTCTCCATTATTTGAGGAGTTCCTTCAAATGTTTGAGTAGAAAAAAACACATTTATATATCCTTCTTGATATGGATGCAAAATAGAAATCAGCTGTAAATCTTTTTCATCTATAATTATACCTAATTCTTCTTTTGCTTCCCTAACTACAGCAGTTGATATTGACTCACCACTTTCTAAATGTCCACTACACGCCATATCATATTTGCCATCCATATATCCAGTATTGCATCTTCTTTGAAGCATAATTTCTGTACCATTATCTGTTTCCCTTGTCAAAACTAAGAATACAGCAACTTTAATTTCATATCGTTCTTTCATTTTACTTTTTCCTCCTATTCTTTAATATAATATCATCATTATTTGTTTTTTACAATAAATATTTTTTATAGATTATTATAAAAAGTTATTGCTACTTTAATAATCAATCTTTGGCTTACTAATTTTATTTTTGCTCTATTTACTTTTTGCTCTATTTAAGCAAAAAAATACACATAACAAAAGTTATGTGTATTTGGTGGGCAGGGATGGATTCGAACCATCGTACTCAAATGAGAACAGATTTACAGTCTGCCGCCTTTAGCCACTCGGCCACCTACCCATATATATTAAATTTTCAAAAAAAAATGGTGCGCCCTCAAGGATTCGAACCTTGGACCCACCGGTTATGAGCCGGTTGCTCTGACCAACTGAGCTAAGGGCGCATCTCTCAACTGCATGACTTAGTATAATACATTTTTAATTTCTTGTCAATACATTTTTTAAATTTTTTTGATTTTTTATTTTACTTATTTATAAAGCTTACAATAGGACATGTTTCAAGAAATTTATGTCCTATTGTAAATTATATATTTAAAATATTATTTTTTTACATACGTTATAAATTCATAATCATATGGATTTTCTTCATTTGTTGTTCCTTTTTCTTGTTCTATAATTTTCCACTCTTCTTCTTTTAACTTTGGAAAGAACGCATCTCCTATAAAATCTTTATGAATTCTTGTTAAATATACTTTATTTGTATTTTTAAGCAATAAATTATATATCATTGCTCCACCTATAACAAAGTTTTCTTCATCTGAATTAATATATTCTGATAATTCTGATACATCATGTATTATTTTTACATTTTCATCATCACATTTCAAATTCGTATCATGTGTTAATACTATATGTTTTCTATTAGGCAATACTCTTCCTAACGAATCAAAAGTTTTTCTCCCCATTATTATTGTTTTTCCTAAAGTTATTTCTTTAAATCTTTTTAAATCTTCTGGCAAATGCCATAGTAATTTATTATCCTTTCCTATAACATTTCCATTTGCACATGCAACTATCATGCTTAACATCAATATCACCTCTTTTAAACTGCAACATCCATTTGTATTTTACCTAAATGATTATAATCTATTAACTTTATGTCATCTGGTGTAAAATCATAAAAATTCTTTATTTCAGGATTTATCCATAATTTTGGAGCAGGTAAAGCTTGTTCTCTTCTAGACAATTGTATTTTCATTCCTTCTACTTGATTTTCATATATATGTGCATTACTAATACATACAGTTAGCAAACCAGGTTTTAATCCTGTTACTTGCGCCAATAAATGTACAAATACAGAATATTGTACAACATTAAATGGATGACCTAATGGAATATCGTTTGATCTAATTGTTAATAAACAATTTAATTTTCCGTTTGTAACATCCCAACAACTATTAAATACACATGGATACAAAGCACCTGTATCTAGATATGGTATCTGCCACAAATTTATTACCATTCTTCTATCTTGTGGATTATTTTTTAGCTTTTCTATTAATTTATCCACCTGTTTGTATTCTTTAACAATCCATCCATAAGATGTTCCTATTGTTCCATCTTCCATTTCCCATTCGTCCCATATATGCACATTTTGTTCATGTAAATCACTTATTTTATTAGATTGTTTTTGAAATATCCACAATAACTCTTTTACAGCAACACCAAACGCTACATATTTTGTTGTTAATATTGGGAATTCTTCTTCAAGATTAAATTGTAATATTTGATGTGGAAGCTTATATGTAGCTATTCCGGTTCTGTTTTGGTCATAATAACCATTCTTTAATATATTATCTACCATGTCTAAATAAATTTCATCATATTTGCTCATTAACTTTCTCCTTATCATTTTAAATTTTATTCTTTATGTAAAAAAGAAGGGCTATTTGCTTAAAGCCCTTCTTAAAATTAATTGTTATCTCCTCTACCTTCAGGAAGTGCTGGAACATCAATTCTAATTCTTATTTTTGTTATATTTCTAATAATTCTAGCAAATTTTGTGTTTTTAAATCTCTGCCATAATGATGGTTTTACATCAACTCTTGTATCAGCTAAATAACTAGCTTCTTCTACTGATACAGCTGGCGTTTCTTCTATTGAATTTTGAGTAGGTGCTGGAATTTCTTTTAATGCTTCTGCTACTTCGATTCCTATATAACTTAAAGCTTTTGATCTATCTTCTATTCTTTCCATATCTATTTCAATATGTAAATTGCTTTCTAAGTTTGCTATTCTAGCATTAACTAATTTTACTGAATTAGTATAATTTTCTGATTTATCTGTTTTACTTCTTCCTATTGTATTTAATGCTCCTATAATATCTTCAGATACTTCTTCTGATATTCCTTTTACATTATCTTTCCACTCTTTATCTTTATTTTGTACAGATTCTAATACAGTTTTTAATTTAGCAGCTAGACATATATTGCTTTCTCTTTGACGAATTAATTCTTCAATTTGTTTTGTATTTTCCTCAAATTGATTTGTTGCATATTCTACAAGTTCATATGCAGCTTTATATACTGATGATGGGAAATTCTTTTTCTTAGGATATTCTGTTAAATATGTTTTTATTGAACCAATTAAATCCTTAAAGAATGCATCATCTTCTAATTGGATTATTTGTTTTTTACTATTTGGATTTATCATTTTTTGAACTTTGTCAATATTTGATAAAATCTTTTCTTCTGTGATTACCATTTTCACGTTTACTATGCCTGATTTTGAAAACAATGACACGTAAACTCCCCTCCTTCGTCCTATGTTTTTCAGTATTCTTTAGTTATAATTATACAATTCTTTTCAAAATACTACAATAGGATTTTAAAAAAATTATTTTTCTTTTTCGTTACAATCATATTACAACAATATTACAAAAGTCAAGCTTTTTTTACATTATTTTTCACATTGTAATATTTTTTTCAATTCTTCATGTCTTTTTACTTTTTGCGTAGTTGTTTTTATAAGTTCTTCTTGGGTAAACATTGCTTCCCTAATATATTTATAAGCAGGCATTTTTTTGTTTACTTCTTTTATTTTCTCCCACAATTTTTTAGAAATTTCTTCTTCAGTTTCTATTCCGTACTCATCTTTCATTGCTTCTAAATCATAAACTATTTTTGCACACAATTTTAAATCAGCTTCATCAGTTTCTTCTGGTTTTCCGTAAACCATTGATTCTTTTATTCCTGGTATTCTTCCCAATAAAGTTTCTAATTCTTCCGGATAAATATTTTTACCGTTTTTCAATACTATTACATCTTTTTTTCTTCCTGTTATAAATAAGTATCCTTGTTTATCTATATATCCTAAGTCGCCTGTATAAAACCAGCCATCCTTTAGTACTTCGTTTGTTGCCTCCTCATTCTCACAATATCCAAGCATTACATTAGGCCCTTTTGCAACAATTTCTCCTATTCCATGTTCATTTGGATTTTCTATTTTTATATCGACACTTGGAAAGACTTTTCCAACAGAGCCTATTTTTACATACTTGTCATTTTCTGCTGCAAGAACAGGTGAAGTTTCTGTTAAGCCATAACCTTGTAAAGTTCTAAAGCCAAGTTCATTGAACCCTTTTTCAACATTACCATCTAAAGCTGCCGCTCCATTAACAAACAATCTTACTTTTCCTCCAAGAGTATCATGTATTTCTTTAAATATTTTTTTCCTTACATCTATTTTAAATCTTAATAATAGGTTACTAATTTTTATTCCTTTTTTTACTTTTTCAAGTTTTCCCTTTTTTTCAATTCCTTTCATAACTTTTTTATACATATTTTCCAACAGAATTGGAACAGATATCATAGCCGTAACTTTATATTCCCTAATATTTTCAGCAATATGTCTTATACCTTCGCAATATGTAATACAAGCACCTTTATATAGTGGATACAAGAATCCAACCGTACATTCAAAAGTATGGTGTAATGGTAAAAATGATAGAAATACATCATTTTCATTTATTTCAATTACTGATGTTATATCCATTAAGTTTGCACATATATTTTTATGTGATAATGCTACCGCTTTTGACATTGCAGTTGTACCAGATGTAAATAGCATTATTCCCATATCTTCATTATCAATTTTGGCATCAACAAAACTTGTATCTCCCTTTTCTAATAATTCTTTTCCTTCATTTTTTAATTTATTTTCAGAATATACACCATTACCATGTTCTTCTAAATCCATTGATATAAAATATTTTAAATTTGTTTGATTTTCGTTTTGAATTTTCATCATTATTTCATCATATTTATGAGAATAAAATATAGCTTCTACTTTAGAACGTTTAATTAAGTTTTTAATTTCATTTTCTGGTAATGATTTATCAAGAGGTACTACTATTCCTGTACCAGCTGCTATAGCTAAGTAGGCAAGTGCCCATTCGTATCTATTTTCTGATATTACAGCTATCCTCTTACCTTTTAACCCCATATTAATTAATTTAGTACCCAAACAATCTATTTCATATCTAAATTCTTTATGAGTCATTATGTTAAATTCATTTTCTTTACTAGTTTTAAATTTAAAAGCTGGTCTTTGACCATATAACTCTCCAGATTTTTTTAGCATATCCTTTATATCATCAATTTGTATATAACTATGTAATCTTTTTCCACCCAATTTTATATCCCCCTTCATACTTGTAATCCTCTTAAAATAGTTTTTTCATATTCCATATATATTTGTTTTATATCAATTGGTCTTTTTACTTTTAATTTGTATACTAAACTTGAACATGTTACTCCAAATATTTCTGTTGCTATCATTTCTGGATCACCACTTACTATTTCTTTACTTTTTATGCCTTCTTTTACTATGTCTTCTATTATTTTTATATATTCAAACACATATTTTTTGCAAATGTTATTTCTTGGCTCATTTCCCCATATTTGGCTAAGCAATATAGTCATAAAGTCTTCATATTTTAGCATTACTTTTATTTCTATTAGTATTACCGCTTTTAGTTTATCCATTGCTTTATTTAATTTTTGGGTTTTAATTTCTATACTATTTTTTAGTAATTTTACTCCTTCTTCTACTAAAAAATTAAATATCTCTTCTTTATTAGAAAAATGATAATACAAAGTTCCTTTTGCAACGCCAACCATAGAAGTTATTTCCTCAACGCTTGTTGCATCGTACCCTTTTTCTGCAAACAGTTTCATTGATGTCTCAAATATCTTCCTTTTAGTTTTGTTCATTAAACACCTCTTAAAATAAAAATTAATTTTATTATACATTATTTACTATTCTGCTTGCAATATTTTTTTATTTTTTATAAATTTGTCTTCTATAATCTTTTCTATATTTTCTACATCTAATCCGTATTTTTTCTCTATTTCTTCAGTGTTTCCTTGCTTGATAAATTTATCCGGATACCCTAAATTTATTATGTTTATATTTTTGACCTGTTGGTCATTTACAAAATTCACAATACAATTTCCCATTCCATTTAATATATAACCATCTTCTATCGTAACTACATTTCTTGTTTTTAATACAGATTTAAGTATTGCATCTTTATCTAATGGTTTTAAGAATCTTAAGTTTATAACCTCTACAGAAAAATCATTTTTATTTTCTAATCTATCTGCGACTTTCATTGCTTTAGCCACAGTTTTTCCTAAAGCAATTATAGTCAAATCATTTCCTTCTTTTAATACCTCAGCTTTTCCTAATTGTATAGTTTCATGTTTTTTAAATTCGAACTTATCTTCTCCTCCTCTTGGATATCTTATTGCTATTGGTTTATTCAAATTCACACCAAATTCTAGCATAGCTTCTAATTCTTCAAAATCCTTAGGAGCCAGTATATTAATATTAGGCATTGAATTCAAAAAACACAAATCTAATATTCCTTGATGCGTTTCTCCATCATTTCCAACGATTCCAGCTCTATCTACGCATATTGTAACTGGTAAGTTTTGAATACACACATCATGAACAATTTGATCATATGCTCTTTGCAAAAAAGACGAATATATTGGCACAACAGGTTTTAATCCGTTTTTTGCCATACCAGCAGCCATACCTATTGCATGTTGTTCTGCAATTCCTACATCAAAAAATCTCGTTGGATATGTTTTGGCAAAATTTGTAAGTCCTGTGCCATCACACATTGCAGCAGTTATAGCTACTATTTTATCATCTTTACTAGCTAAATTCATCAACTTTTCTCCAAAAACTTGCGAGTAATCTTTTTTCTTTTCTTTTAATGTTTTTCCTGTTTTTACATCAAAACTTGATATGCTATGAAACTGGTCTGGATTTTTTTCTGCTTCGTAATATCCTTTTCCTTTTTTTGTTATAACATGAATCAATACTGGTCCTTCCTCATTACTAGCTAACTTCAATAGACTTTCTAATTTTTCTATATCATTTCCATCTACAGGTCCAAAATATGAAAAACCGATATCTTCAAAATACATATTTTGTATAAATAATTGTTTTACTCCTCTTTTTATAGATTTTAATACTTCTACTAATTTTTTTCCTATAATTGGAGTTTTACCCAATATTTTTTTTGTCTCTGTATTAGTTTTTCTATATAACTTTTTGGTTCTTAATTTTCCTAATAAATGAGCCATACCTCCAACATTTTTTGATATGCTCATTTCATTATCGTTTAATATAACTATTATATTACTATTACTACTTCCAGCATCATTTAATGCTTCTAATGCCATACCTCCTGTTAAAGCGCCATCACCTATTATTGCAATAACTTTGTTCGTCTCTTTTTTTATATCTCTTGCTCTTGCCATTCCCAAAGCAACTGAAATAGACGTACTGCTATGTCCTGTATCAAAAACATCATATATAGATTCAGATGTTTTTGGAAAACCTGCAATTCCGTCCATTTTTCGTAAAGTATCCATTTTTTCTTTTCTACCGGTTAAAATTTTATGTACATATGTTTGATGTCCCACATCCCATATAATTTTATCTTCTGGCGCATTAAATATAGAATGTATTGCAATAGTAAGTTCTACTACTCCTAAATTAGAAGCTAAATGTCCTCCATTATTTGCTACAACTTCTACTAATTTTTTTCTTATTTCCCCAGCTAAAATCTTTTTTTCCTCTATGTTTAAATTTTTTAAATCTTTGGGGGAATTTATTTTTTCTAACATGTGTTTTCTCTCCATTCAACTGTTTTATACATTTAAATATATAACTAGACTCCCAATAATAGCTAATATAAATCCTAATATTTTTAACCCCATACTAGCCTCATTTTGGTCACCAAAACTAAATAACTTCTTAGTTAATATCCTAGCGTCATATACTATTATTACTCCTATTAGAGCTACTAATATTCCCACTATCACAAATAAATTCATCATTCAACGTCCCTTCATACATTAATATGATATTTCTCCATTTAATATTTCATCGTTATTTATCCATTCATCTACATTTATTATTTTGTATTCTGTTTTGTTTACCCTCACAACAACTTCCTTAACTCCTGAATTTATTATCATTTTTCTACACATTAAACATGGAGATGCTCCGTTTTCATAGTCTTCTGTATCAGTTCTATAACCTACTAAATACAAAGTACTACCTAACATATCTTTTCTAGATGCGCTTATTATAGCATTCTGCTCGCTATGTACCGATCTACAAGCATCATAACCAGCATGTCTTATTTCTGGAAACATTTTCTTTTTGGTACAATAACCTAAATCTATGCAGTTTATTCTTCCACGAGGTGCTCCACTATATCCTGTAGAAATTATTTCATCGTTGTTTACAATAACTGTTCCATATTTTTTTCTTAAACAGGTACTTCTGCTTGCTACTGCTTCTGCAATATCTAAATAATAATTAGTTTTATCTACTCTATTTAGTTTCATAAAATGTCTCCTTTCCAAAGCAAACTTATATTTTTATAATAATATGAAAAAAATGATGAATAATAAAAATATATTCACCACTTTATCGTTTACTAATCTTCTTTTTTGCTTACTACTTCTTTTCCATCATAATATCCACAATTAGGACAAACTCTGTGTGGCATTACTGGTTCATTACAGTGTTTACAAGTAGCTAAATTTGGTTTATCTAATTTCCATGTTGATCTTTTGGCTCCTGTTCTTGCTTTTGACCATCTTCTTTTTGGTTGTGCCATTGCTATTCCCTCCCTTAGTTTCCAATAGTTATCTATATAATTTATATTTATACACAATTATGTGACTATAAGAGTATACTAGTTTTTTACATTTTTGTCAATACCTAATTTGTTGCATATAATAATAAATATATACTTTAGTATCAATTATTTTTTATTTGTTCTACAAAAATACAGCTATCTCAACCATTTAGCAAATCTTTAAATCAAAAAAAATAAATAAGTTACTTTTGTAACAGAATTGGAGGATTTTATGTGTGGTCTTGTAGGCTATGTAAATTATACAAAAGATATAAGTAATTATAAACACATCATAGAAGATATGAATAACACTCTAAAGAAACGTGGTCCTGATGAGGAAGGATATTATTTTGATAAACATATCAATTTAGGTCACAAAAGACTAATTGTTATCGACCCTCAAAATGGTAAGCAACCAATGCAAACTATTTACAATGATAATACTTATACAATTGTTTACAATCGGTCAAATATATAATGCCAACGAATTAAGGCAAGAATTAATCGAAAAAGGTTTTATATTTGATGGCCATTGCGATACCGAGGTATTACTTAAAAGTTATATATACTGGGGTGCTGAAGTGGTAAATAAATTGAATGGAATATTTGCATTTGCAATTTGGAATACAAAAACAGAAGAATTATTTATTGCCCGTGATCATTTTGGTATTAAACCGCTATATTATACTTTCAATGATGACAACTTTATATTTGCTTCTGAAATAAAAGCACTATTAAAACACCCTCATGTAAAGCCATGTTTAAACGCTACTAGTATCTGTGAATTATTTGGAATAGGTCCTGCGCATACTCCAGGAACTTCCGTTTTCAAGAATATCTATGAAATCAAACCAGCACACTACGCAATATTAAATAAATCAGGATTTCACATAGAAAAATATTGGGAGCTTATTAGTAAACCTCATACAGATAATTTTAATCAAACTTGTGAAAAAGTAAAATATTTATTAGATGACGCTATAAAAAGGCAACTTGTTTCTGACGTACCTCTTTGTTTAATGCTATCTGGTGGTTTAGATTCGAGTATAATAACCGCGTATGCTAGCAATTATTGTAAGAAGAATGGTTTGCCACCATTAAACACGTATTCTATAGATTATGTAGACAATGACAAAAATTTTGTAAAAAGTGATTTTCAACCTAATTCGGATAATCATTATATAGATATAATGCAAAAAGCTTTTAATACACAGCATCATAAAATAGTAATAGATACACCAGAACTTGCAGATTGCTTACAAGATGCTGTAATTGCTAGAGATATGCCTGGAATGGCCGATGTAGATTCTTCTATGTTATTGTTTTGTAAATATATAAAAGAAGATGCCACAGTAGTTCTATCAGGAGAATGTTCAGATGAGATATTTGCTGGTTACCCATGGTTTTTCAGAGACGATGCATTAAACAGTAATACTTTTCCATGGTCTATAGCTCTAACAGAAAGACAAAATTTATTAAACAAAGATATTTCAAGGCAAATAGATTTAAAAGAATATGTAGATTATCAATATTTAAACAGTTTATCTCAAATGAACTCTCTAAATAGTGATTCATTAGAAACTGCAGAAAAAAGAAAAATTTCGTATTTAACAATGAATTGGTTCATGCAAACACTATTAGATCGTTCTGACAGAATGTCTATGTATAACGGATTAGAATTACGTGTTCCATTTTGTGATTATAGATTAGTAGAATATCTATGGAATATTCCATGGGAAATGAAAGCATTAAATGGTCGTGAAAAAGGCTTATTAAGATATGTTGTAAAAGACTTACTTCCAAAAGAAATTGTAGACAGAAAAAAAAGTCCATACCCAAAAACACACAACCCAAATTATTTAGCAAAAGTAAAAAGAATATTAACGGAAATAATAAAAGATGATAATGCTCCTATCTATTCTTTATTGGATAAAAAATATATTCTAGAAATCATACAAACAGATGGTAAAGCTTTTACACGTCCTTGGTTTGGTCAGCTAATGACAGGTCCACAACTTATGGCATACTTAATCCAAGTAAATATGTGGTTAAGTATATATAAACCTGAAATCGAAATTTAATTTAACCTTAAAAAAATAAAGTTCCAAAATTGGAACTTTATTTTTACTCTATTATTCCTAATATATGTTGTTGTTTTGTTACTTCTTTTTCAGAAAATTTATAAGCATCATATAAATCTTCTACTGCTTTTTGTCCTTTAACTTCATCATTTGCATGTATATAAGCTAATATTTCATTATCTTTTACTCTATCTCCAATTTTCTTTGCCAAAACAATTCCAACAGTACTATCAATTTTATCATCCTTTTTTATTCTTCCCGCACCTAAATTTACAGAAATTTTTCCAACCGTTAATGCATCTAAGGCACTTACGTATCCGTCATTCTTAGATAACACTGGAATAATATATTTTGCTTTTGGTAATTTTTCCATATTTTCAATATAAGATATATCCCCACCATGTTTTTCTACTAATTCCAAAAATTTATTATATGCTTTTCCATTTTTTACATTTTCTAATATTTTTAATTTATTTTCTTCTAAATTATCTCCATTTCCAGATAACTTGATAATAATTGATCCTATCGTTGTAATTATTGTCTCTATATCTTCTGTCATATTACCTCTTAAAGCTTTAACCGCCTCAATTATTTCTAAAGTATTTCCTACTGTTCTTCCAATAGGTTCACTCATATTAGTTAAAACACTTATTGTTTCTTTATTTGCTAATCTTCCTATTTCTTTCATTTTCTCGGCTAATTTTATAGCATCTTCCTTGTTTTTCATAAAAGCACCATTGCCACAAGTAACTTCTAAAACAATTTTAGTTGCACCAGCTGCAATTTTTTTACTCATTATGCTAGACGCAATTAGTGGCATACTTTCAACACAAGCTATTGTGTCTCTCAATGCATATAATTTCTTATCCGCAGGAGCTAGATTCAATGTTTGACCAATTATGCTAATTCCTATGTCTTTTACATTTTCTATAAACCTATTAATATCGACACTTGTATTATAACCTGGTATAGATTCTAATTTATCTATTGTTCCTCCAGTAAATCCTAACCCTCTTCCAGACATTTTAGCTACAGGTATACCTAAAGATGCAATTATAGGCATTAATATTATTGTAATTTTATCTCCAACTCCACCTGTACTATGCTTATCTACAACAACATTAGATATAGGTGTTAAATCTAATATCTCACCAGAATTAGCCATCGCAAGTGCTAAATCTGTTGTTTCTTTAGAATTCATTCCATTTATATATATTGCCATTACTAAAGCTGCCGCTTGGTAATCTGTAACATTTCCTTTCGTGTACTCTTTAACAAAAAATTCTATTTCTTCTGTGCTTAATTTTTGGTTATCTCTTTTTTTGGCTATTATTTCTAATATATTCATATAATTACCTCCCTCATTTTAATAATAATGTTTTTCTAGATAATGTTTTTAACAAAACTTTTTCTATGTAGCATGCATATTCCATTTTCTTTAATTGCTTGGATATGTTTTGCAGTTCCATATCCCTTATGACTTGCAAATCCATACTGTGGGTATACTTTATCCCATTCATACATTATTCTATCTCTAGTAACTTTTGCAATTATTGAAGCTGCTGCTATAGAATAATTCTTTGCATCTCCTTTTATAATAGAGGTATATGGCACTCCACATGTATCAATATGTTCTAAAGCATCAACTAAAATTCTATTTGGTTTTACTTTTAAATTTTGTATAGACATAGTTAATGCTTTTTTGGTAGCATTTAATATGTTAATTTCATCAATTTCTTCTTGATCTACAATTCCTACACTCCATGCAATAGCACTTTTAATTATTTCTTCATACAATATTTCTCTTTTCTTTTCTGATACTTTTTTAGAATCATTTATTCCCTCAATAAAAGAGTCTTTAGGTAATATCACACATCCAACAACTACAGGTCCTGCCAAAGGTCCCCTTCCTGCTTCATCAATTCCTGCAATGTATTGTACTCCGTCTTTATGTAATTCATTTTCATACTCTTTTAATAAATTTAGTCTATCTATTTCCTTTTCTTTCATCTTTATCTCCACTATTATAATATTTAATTTCACTATTTTATTTCTAATGTTGTGTTTTTAAGGTTTATTTAATATTCTTTTACTATTATATATTTATAATTTTTGCAATGCAATATTTATATTACATTTTAATTACAATTCGCACATATATATTTATTTTTTAGCAAAAATATTATATTATAATAATTATTAAGTTTAGGAGGAATAATTATGGAAGATATTAATGATTATTTTAATAATACACCACCAAAAAAGGCAAAATCTAATTTAAAAAATAGTATAGTAGCTCCATTTGTAAGCGGAGTTTTAGGTGCTTCTTTAGTGGTAGGAATTTGCTTTGGTAATCCATCTATTAGAACTAAATTAATAGGAGAACAAAAAATTGAAACAAAAGAAGCATCATCAACTGTATCTACACCAACAAATACAGGAACAATTGACTTGGTTTCTTTAAGTAGTTTTTCAGATACAGCTGTAGGTGTAGCTAGCAAAGTATTGCCATCTATCGTTGGTATCAATGTAACATTTAATGTTACAAGTAATTTTGGATACGGAATGCAACAATCTGCACAAGCGTCAGCTTCTGGTTCCGGTATAATTATAAGTGAAGATGGATATATTTTAACAAATAACCATATTGTAAATTCAACATCTACTTCTTCATTTTACGAAGTAAGCAAAGCAACTAGTGTTACTGTATATTTATTTAATGATGAAACACCATATGAAGCTAAAATAATTGGAACAGATGCTCAAACCGATTTGGCAGTTATCAAAATAGAAAAAGATGGTTTAACTGCAGCTGAACTTGGTGACTCTAGTAGTGTAAAAGTCGGTGAATTTGCTATGGCGATTGGTAATCCATTAGGATTAAAAAGCACTGTTACTAGCGGAATAATTAGTGCTGTTAACAGAGAAGTTACTAGCAGTGATGGAACAAAATATGTTCTTCTTCAAACTGATGCTGCAATAAATTCTGGTAATAGTGGTGGTGCTTTAGTAAATTCACAAGGACAAGTAATTGGGATAAATACTTTAAAAATATCAGCTACTGGCGTAGAAAATATGGGATTTGCAATTCCTATAAATGATACTGTCGATATATATAAGCAATTAATAGACTATAATAAAGTCAAAAGACCTTACATTGGTATAGAAGGATTAAATTTGGATGAAACGAAAGCAACTCAAAATAATTTACCAGTTGGAATTTATGTAAAATCAGTTGAAGATTTCAGTGCTGCACAAATAGCCGGAATAAAACCAGGAGATGTAATTACAGAAGCTGATGGCAAAAAAATCTCTACAATGCAAGAATTAACAGATATAAAAAATTCTAAATCAATTGGTGACGAATTAGAAATAAAACTAACAAGAGATGGTAAAGAAAAAACTATTACATTAACATTGAAAGAAGAGTAAACTATATTAAATAGCAAATACCCCAAGAAATAATTAAATGTTCTTGGGGTTATTATTTTAATTATAAAAACTAGTCTTTACATTTTATGTAAATTATGCTATAATGTGCATTGTCTCTATGGCTGTTAATTTCTAAATGCACTACTCCTTGGAAAGACAACAGTTAAATAACTTTTAGAAAGGGGAATTTCTTATGGAAAGAGACACAAACAAAGCAGAATTCATTTCTGCAGAACACTTCGCATTAAGTCCTCTCGACGGACGGTATGCAAAAATTAGCAAAGAATTAAGCAATTACTTCTCCGAATACGCTCTGGTAAAAAACAGAGTAAAAGTAGAAGTTTGTTGGCTATCATTCTTGCTTGGCTACCATGTTACCTCATGGATTACTCATCAAATGGATATCTCTGACTATGCTAAGCGTAAAGAGTTATCCGAAAAGGTTATGAGCATTTACCACAATTTCTCTGATGAGTCCTATGCACGAGTCAAAGAAATTGAGTCTGTTACTAACCATGATGTAAAAGCAGTTGAACTATTCGTTGGCGAAAAACTTGAAGAACTTGGTCTTGCCTCTCTTGTAAGCTATGTCCACATTGGGTGTACTTCAGAAGACATCACTAACACAGCATACGGCATCATGATTTCATCAGCTTTAAAAGAGGTATGGATTCCTACTGCTGAAAAACTGATTACTGAAATTTCTGAAATTGCGACTGCTCATGCTACCACAGCTATGTTGGCACATACACATGGTCAACCGGCTACGCCTACAACAATCGGCAAAGAAATGCAAGTATACGTTTATCGCATGAAAAACTCCTTAAAGCACATTAAATCCATTAACGTATGTGCTAAATTTAACGGTGCTACGGGTAACTATTCAGCATTGTCTGTTGCATTTCCTGATACAGACTGGCCTTGTGTGTCTAAAACTTTTGTTGTGGAAATTTTAGGTTTGCAATTCAATCCTGTAACTACTCAGATTGAGAGTCATGATTACGTTTGCCATATTCTCGATGGCATTCGTCATTTCAACAATGTGCTCCGCGATTTCGACTTGGATATGTGGCTGTATATCAGCAAAGATTATTTCAAGCAAATTGCTGTAAAAACCGAAGTAGGCAGTAGTACAATGCCTCACAAAGTTAATCCTATTAAGTTCGAGAATAGCGAAGCAAACATCAAGATGTCTAACGCAATTTGTTCCACTATTTCTGATGAACTTCCGCGTTCTCGACTTCAGCGAGATCTTTCCGATTCTTCCCTTCAGAGAAACATCGGAATCGCTTTCGGTTATTCTCTTCAGTCCATGCAGCAAACAATTGCAGGTCTAAAAAAAGTAGAAGTCAACAAAGGAAAACTGACTTCTGACCTTAATAGCAATTGGGAAGTTCTTGCAGAGCCCATTCAAACCGTTCTTCGTAAGTACGGTATTTCGAGTGCTTATAATCAGTTAAAGGAATTGACCAGAGGCAAGAAAATTACCAAAAAGGTAATTCACGAATTTATCAATTCTCTGGAAGCAATTCCAGAGGAAGATAAGGCAATACTTCTTGCTCTCAAGCCTTCCACTTACACTGGTGAAGCAAGTAACATTGCGAAAAGCAAATTTGATTAAGAAAATATATCTTTCCAAAAAGAGAGTCGTTTCCACTATGGGAACGGCTCTTTCCCATTATTAAGAAAGCAAAAGAACTTAAGTATTTATATACTTAAGTTCTTTTGCTTTTATATAATCTGCCTTATTTAAAATTTATTATATTCTTTAATTTTAATATATGCATATATTGCTGATGCTCCAAGTGCAATAGTAACTACTATTAAACCTGTATAATCTTCAATTCCTGTTTGTGGTAATTTTGATGGAGTAGTAGGTGTAGTTGTTACTTTTGGAGATGTTGTTACTTCTGGTGATGGTGATGTTTTTATAGCTGGACTTGAAGTTGCGCTTGGTGTTGGTGTTCCTGGAGTAATTACTTGAACTGTATTATCAGCATTAGAATTGACTGGAACCAATAAAACTATACCTATTAATATTGCTACAATAATTTTTAAAACACTATTTTTTAAATTTGACATTTTATCTCTCCCTACTATAAAATTTTACATCTATTATTATTTATACCATGTTTTCAAATTTTATGCAATAGTTTTTGGAAAAAAAGTCGATTTTATGTATACTTTATACATTAAATCTAAACAAAACAATATCCCCATCTTGCATAATATATTCTTTTCCTTCTGAACGTACTAATCCTTTTTCTCTAGCAGCTACCATTGAACCTTCTCTCATCAAGTCATCATATGAAACCACTTCTGCTTTTATAAATCCTCTTTCTATATCTGAGTGTATTTTTCCAGCAGCCTGTGGTGCTTTTGTTCCTTTTTTTATTGTCCAAGCTCTAACTTCTGGTTCTCCTGCTGTTAAGAATGACATTAATCCAAGTAAATCATAACTTTCTTTTATTACTTTGTCTAAGCCTGATTCATCTAACCCCAACGCTTCCAACATTTCTTTTTTATCTTCTGGTTCTAATCCACTAAGTTCTTCTTCTATTTTTACACATAAAGGTATTACTTTGCTATTCTCAGATTTTGCATATTCTGCGACTTTTTTAACTTTTTCATCATTATATGCATCTGTTAATTGTTCTTCAGAAACATTCGCTATATATAGTATTGGTTTTGTTGTTAATAAATATGTATCTTTTAATAATTCTTTTTCATCGTCTGTAAATTCTATTGTTCTTGCAGATTTACCTTGTTCTAAAGTAGCCTTTATTTTATTTAATAAATCTAGCTCTTCTTGATACTTTTTATCTGCTTTTAACATTTTTATTGTTCTTTCTATTTTTTTATCTATTGTTTCTATATCTGCAAATATTAATTCCAAATTTATTGTTTCTATATCTCTTAATGGATCGATACTTCCATCAACATGGACAACATTTGGATCTTCAAAACATCTTACAACTTCAACAATACTATCTACTTCTCTTATGTGTGATAAAAATTTATTTCCTAATCCCTCTCCTTTGCTTGCACCTTTTACTAATCCAGCAATATCAACAAATTCAATCACTGCATGTGTAGTTTTTTGTGGATTATACATTTTAGTTAAATTATCTAATCTTTCATCTGGCACAGGTACAACACCAACATTTGGTTCTATTGTGCAAAAAGGATAATTTGCACATTCTGCTCCAGCATTTGTTATTGCATTAAACATTGTACTTTTCCCTACATTTGGAAGACCTACTATTCCTATTTTCATAATTTGTTATATCTCCTTTTTTATTTTTATACATAAGATTTATTTTATATTATTTTACTTTGTTTTGCAATATATTTAATTTATTTTCCTTCACTAATTACTTTATTCAAATCTACAGTTTTGTGAAATCTAAAATAGTATGGTTTTATATCCGGTAATAAACTGTCCATATAAATTATATTTTTATTATTGTCTTGTATCTTTAAATTAGGAAATGTTCTAATCATTTTCTCATCTCCTATATATTCATAAATAAAATTAGATAATTTTTCATTTTTATATATATAATTATATGCTTCTTCTATAACTGGTCTAGTTAATATATCAATATTATTCTTATATACCATTCTTAGGAAAAACATTTTTAAAGCAAATGACGTAAATATGCAATCAATCAACATAAATAATATTAATATTATTGTTATTATTTTTAATTTTTTTATCTGTATTTTTGATTTTAAAAATTCTATAAATTTATCTATTTTTGGATTAACATACGTCATAAGGTATATTGCTAATAATCCCCAAAACAAAGAAAAAAATACGCATACTCTTCCCTGAATATTTAAAGGAATTTGAGAATAATCCCACCATTTTACATTAAAAATTAACTCTCCAATTAAACTTACTAGATACTCTATAATTGACCCTACAATAAATCCGCCCCAAAATAAAGTATTATTATTTTTTTTAAAATATTGTAGAAATAATATCATAAAAACTGCTCCGAGTCCATAAATCGCACAAAATGGTCCATATAAAAAGCTTTTTCTACTTTCTAGTACTCCTTTAGTTACTGCGCCAAACAAAGTTTCAATTATGTAACCTGTAACACTATATATAATAAAATATGCAAATATTCTCCATATACTATATCCTAATATTTTAAATTTTCTTTCTTCTTTTTTCTTTAGTGTTCTTTCCATCATTTTATTCCTCTCTTTTTTCGACATATTCTATTATATTTTAACATTACTCTTAAATTTACACAATAAAAAGTCTAAAAAACGCTCTTTAATTTATATACTTTAATAAAAACATTGTTGTTCTGTACTTTACTTTTACTGCAATTATAAAATTGCTCAATATTACCATTTGTGATATAATTATAATAATTTATTATATTTTTTGTAGAAGGAGGAACTATATGAATAATGATTTGCTTGGAATTTCTAATGTAGATTTGGGAGTTTTAAAATCTGCATTCTTAACCCCTAGTAGAGATAATGTTTTATATACAGACGTATTATCAAATAAAGAAGTTGCTACATATATGAGAGATATTAGTAAATTAACAAAAAATGAAAAATTAGCAATAATTACACAAAAAATGAATTCTATTTATCAGGGAAAAATTAATGATGAGAATTTATTAAATAAAGAGGAAGCATATTTAGTTTTATTATTAAAATCAATTCCTTTTAATAAAGCTGAAGCTGACTACTATTGGAGAGATAGATTTCAATCTGCTATCCATAAACAAACAAATAATGTTTTAATAGAAGTTGCTGCCATACATCCTTTAGTAGATGGTCAACCTGGTATAGAATTTAAAGAACATTTGGAACAAGCTATTGAACTATATAACATTGAAAAAAATAAGCAAAATAATCCAATAATATATATTCCTGGCAGTTTACACTATGTTATTGATCAAGAAACAAAAAAACCTCAAGTAGACAATTGTCCACTTTCTGAAGCAGGTAAAACCTTTTTGATAGAACGTGGCATTCCTGAAGAATCAATACGAGCAAATATAATTAATTTAGATATTAAAGGCGAAGATGGTGTTTATAATTCCGGTGATGAATGTTATGTTGCAACTCAAATTGCAAAAAATGAAAATTGTGGCAGAATAATAAGTATAGTTTCTCCAGTTCAATTGTATAGAAAATCTTTATTCTATCAAGAATTTGGATATAATCCCGAACTTTATGCAACTGGTTCTGAACGAACAGCTCATAATTATATAGGTGAAACTTTTTGGAGTTTATATATAACATATATGAACGATCAAGATTGGCAAACCGGATTTATTTCATATTTAACTAGAAAAGAAAGAGATATTGATTATATAAGCAAAATAAGAGACTATAAAGATATTGTCGACGAAATACTAACAAATGGTCCCTCAATTCCACCAGAAGTTTTTGAGCAAAAAAGCAAATGGATGAGTTTCTATAATTCTGCTCTAAAAAACATGAATTTGGCATCAAAAAACACCAATAACATTTTAATTGATTTAATTAGAACAGACGGTCAATCTGATTTAGAATTAAAACGTCTTGAACAATTAATACAAGAAAATAAAGATGGTACAGTTACTATTTTATCTGATCCTTCTAGCAATATAGATGATATTTCTGAATTAATTTCGGCATATCCATCCACAAAAATTGTAACTTTACCACAAAAAGATAAAAAACACATTGCAAAAACTTTTATTAGTGGTCACTATCAAAAATTTTTCGGAATGTATCCTTCTTCTGTAAGTATGAAACATTCGATTGAATATATTAAAGAAGGAATTATTCCCATAGTTAGTTCATTACCAGACAAGGAACCTAATTATATAGACAATATTTCTGCTTTATTTGATGAAGTTTTAGAACCAATACAAATTAAGAAAAAAGAAATTACTGAGATCGAATTATAAAATTAAGCAAGTACGTTTAAAAGTGTACTTGCTTAATTTATTGGAGCTTACAGCGGGAATCGAACCCGCGACCTCTACCTTACCAAGGTAGTGCTCTACCGACTGAGCTATGAAAGCATAATACATTTTATATATAAGGCACGGTATACCGTGCCTATATAAATTTTACTCTTCTGTTATATTTTTAATTGCCTTTTTTCTAATTCTTTGTATTGCATTATCTACAGATTTTACTGGTGCATCCAATCTTTCTGCTATTTTGACATAACTATCTCCTGCAGCAAATCTTTGCAATACTTGTTTTTCAAAATCACTAAGTGTTTTATCTATTTTATTTTCTACAAATTTGTAATATTCTTTTTTAGTTATTGTATCTAATGGGTCTTCTACCGTATTCGAATTAAACACATCTAGTAAAGATGTATCTTCATCATCGTCATATGCAGACATATTTAATGATAAATATGAATTAAGTGCCATATGTTTTTGTCGTGTAGAAGTTTTAATTGCAGTTATTAACTGTCTTTCAATACATAAATTTGCAAAAGATTTAAACGAATTTTGCTTTTCATTATCGAAACATTTAATAGCTTTATATAATCCAATCATTCCTTCTTGAATTATATCTTCTTTTTCCGCACCTATCATAAAATACTTATTTACTTTACCATTAACCATATCTTTATATTTTACCAATAAATACTCTAAAGCATTATTGTCTCCTGTTTTTGCAAGAATAGCCATTTCTTCATCCGTTTTGTTCTCGAAGTTATTATTATGGTAAATTAAGTTATTCTTTAACATTGCTTCTTCATGCTCCTTTGTTTTTTACGCTTTGCTTTATTATATTTGTATTATCCTTATATGTCAATAACTTTAACGTTTTTTTATTGATTTTTTTACTTGATATTTATTGCTTATAATAATTTTTTCATGTATAATTTTTTCATTACATAAGGTTAATACTATAAATTATATGGAGGTTTTTATGGCATTTGATGGTATTGTTACAAAAAGAGTTGTTTCTGAGCTAAATAACTCTATTATAAACTCAAAAGTTAATAAAATTTTTGAACCTACTAAAAATGATATTTTACTAGGATTATATAATTCTGGTATAAACTACTGCTTGCACCTTTGTATTCACCCTAATACTTGTAGAATCAATTTAACAACACATACCAAGCCTAATCCACTTTCTGCTCCTAACTTTTGTATGCTTCTTAGGAAACATTTAATAGGTTCAAAAATCATTTCAATTTCAAGTTTTGACTTAGATAGAATCGTTGAAATAAGCTTTGAAGGTTATAACGAACTAAACGATAAAGTAATAAAAAAACTTTATATAGAAATTATGGGAAGTTGCAGCAATATAATTTTAACTAATAATAAAAATATTATTATAGACTCAATAAGACACATTAGTTCCAATAGAGAAATTATGCCAGCAAGAGAGTATATCTTGCCTAAAACATATAAACATAGCATTTTAAAAACTAATAACTTTAAAAACTTTAATGAAATAATTTCTTCTTTGCCTGAATCAGAACCATTAGATAAAAAAATTTCAGATTCATTTAGTGGCTTATGTCGCCCATTTGTTCAATATGTGTTAGCAAAAAGCAACAATAATATAGAAAATTCATTTGATTATATAAAAAATATTGTTAATAATATAAATTCCAATCTATTAACTTGTATAAAAATAAATAATGATTATGTGTTAGATTTTGTTGCAACTCCTCAAGATAATTTAAGTACAAACTTTTTTATTGATGATTTTTACTACAATAAAGAAACTCAAAATAGTTTTTTAGATTTTAGAAATGATATGCTTAAAATAATTCTTACACAATTAAAAAAATGTACTAAAAAATTAGAAAATATAAATTCAAAACTTAACGAATGCACTAAAAAAGATGAATATAAATTATATGGTGAATTACTAACATCTAATTTATATCGTTTAAAAAGTAATGCGGATAGTGCTGTTTTAGAAAATTACTATGACAATAACTCTACAATCACTATCCCAATGGATAAAACATTATCTCCTAGCAAAAATGCAGAAAAATACTTTAAGAAATATAATAAATTAAAGAATACTTTGGAAATAGTATCTCAGCAAAAAAATGAAACAGAAAAAGAAATAAATTACATTGAAAGTATTGTATATTCTATCGAAAATGCAAAAACAATATCTGATTTAGAAGACATTTTTGATGAAATTTCTGAAAATATTACTGTTTCAAAAAAACAAAAAACTAAAAAAATTTCAAAAAAAACTTCTAATAAAGATGAATTATTAAAATATAATATAAATGGTTTTACAGTTCTCGTTGGAAAAAATAATCGTCAAAATGATGAACTTACTTTAAAAATAGCTTCAAAAGATGATTATTGGTTTCATACACAACAAATTCATGGAAGTCATGTTATTTTAAAAACAGAAGGAAGAAACGTAGACGACTCTACTTTATATGAATGTGCAAAACTTGCTGCTAACCATAGTAAAGCTAGGCACTCTTCAAACATTCCAGTTGACTACACTTTAATAAAATTCGTAAAAAAGCCAAACTCAGCAAAACCAGGTATGGTCGTTTATACAAATTATAGAACAATTTATGTGTAAAAAATTAAAAAGGCAAAATTACTTTGCCTTTTTAATTTTCTAATATTATTGTTACTGGTCCATCATTTAATAAATTTACCTTCATATCTGCTCCAAACTTTCCTGACTCAACCTCTATACCTTCATTTCTACATCCTTGCTTAAAGTATTCATACAAAGGTTCTGCCACTTCTGGTCTAGCTGCTTCTATAAAACTTGGCCTATTCCCTTTTTTACAATCTGCATATAAAGTAAATTGCGAAACTATTAACAATTTGCCATTAATATCTTTAATTGATAAATTCATTTTATTAAATTCATCTTCAAAAACTCTTAAATTACATAATTTTTTTATAAGCACATCTGCTTGTACTTCGGTATCACCTTGCTTTATTCCAACAAGAACAAGAAATCCTTTTTGTATTTGTCCTATTATCTCATTATCTACTTTAACTGTTGCATTTGCAACTCTTTGAACTACTAATTTCATATTCTTTTACTAATCATTTAACCTTTCTATTTCATTAATTCAGAAATTATTTTTATATCTTCATATGTTGTTATTTTTATATTAAAATAATCTCCCTCTATTATTTTTACAGCTTCTCCCGCTTTTTCTAACAGCATACAATCATCTGTACATTGCTCTTCTTTATATTTTTTATGTAAATCTAATAAAATCTTTCTATTAAAACATTGTGGTGTTTGAATTATCCAAGTATTTTCTCTTTTGGTAGTTTGAATAACAATGTTGTTTTTATCAGTTACCTTAATTGTATCTTTGCTTTTTACTCCAATTGTTACTCCATTTATTTTCTTCATCGCCTCTACACATTCATCAATATATTTTTGCTTTATTGCAGGTCTTGCACCATCGTGGATTATTACAATATCAGAATCTGTTTTACTTATAGCATTATACACAGACTCTTGTCTTGTATTACCGCCTATTACAACTGTTACTTGCTTGTTTAAGTTAATTTCTTTTACCATTTTTGCAACAATATTCTGTTCATCTTCTTTTGCTACTACAATTATATTATCTACATAACTATTTGTATCAAAAGCATATAAGCTATAGTAAAAAACCATATTTCCGTTTACAATTTCAAAGTTTTTATTTCTGTTTTGTCCATATCTTGTACTATTTCCCGCAACTAAAACAATTGCTGTAACAGTTTTGTTATCAATCATAATTTTTCCTCCCTATAACTATTATATGAAGTAGTTAAATATATTTCATATTTATTATTTAGATTTTTGTATGCTTGTCTTATATCATCTTTACTTTTAAATAATCCAAAAATTGCTGAACCAGATCCAGTCATTAATGTGCCAACAGCTCCATTATTAACCAATTCATTTTTTATATCTTGTATTTTATCAATTACTATTTCTTCGAATGTGTTATACAAATTATTTGCAAGTAACTCAATACTACTAGATTTTAATGCCTTTACTATATTATTTAAACTTTCAAAATCAGATTTTCGGCTTTTTACGTTATTATCTATTTCATCATACATTTCTTTTGTACTAAATGAAAATGGTGGTTTTACAATCAATATATAATACAAAAAATCCGTATTAATTTTTTCTATCTTATCTCCTATACCATTTGCCTTTACAGCCATATTATAAAAACAAGGTACAACATCTGCCCCTAGACTTGAACCTATTATTTTAAATTCTTCCATATTCATATTTAAATTATAGAGTCTATTTGTTGCTACAATAAATGCTACACAATCTGTACTACCACCAGCCATTCCTGCTTGCATAGGTATTCTTTTATGTAAATTCACTGTAATCCCATTTATTTGACTATATTTTTCCTTCAATTTAACATATGCTTTATATATTATATTATCTTCATTCTCTAATTCTTTTATATTAGAATTTATAATTAAATCATTTGTTTCATTTCTACTTAAAAATAATTCATCATAAATATTTATTTTTTGAAAAATAGATTCTATATTATGATAATTATCTTGTCTCTTTTCCAGTACTTGTAAATTCAAATTTATTTTTGCTCTAGCTTTTATAAATATAGTATCTTTTATTCCACTGTTATACATGCAAACACACTTACTCCATTTCCTTTTCCAAATTCTGTTAATCCCTCTCCTGTTGTTGCTGTAATTCCCACTGATTGCTCACTTATATTTAATATTCTTGCTATATTTTTCACCATTTCTTCCCTTTTAGGTTCTATTTTAGGTGTATTACATTCTATTGAAATTGAAATATGTACAATTTTTTCTTTTAAGTACTTTAGCGCTTCTCTTAAATATACTTCACTATCTTTTTGACCAGTCTTACATAAATCATCTGCAATTTTGCCTAAAATATTTTTTCCTGTTATTCCAGAAACAGCATTTGTAACTGCGTGTAATACAACATCTCCATCACTATTAGCATTACATGGGGGTTCATTTTCAAATATAACTCCCCCTAATATAAGCTTTTTATCTTTATCGTTAAAATCAAATTTATGACTATCTTGACCTATTGCAACTTTCATACTAATCCTCCTTTTTTATATCCCGTACTTTATATTCAATATCTGTCATATAAGGAAATAACTCTTTTACCCTTTTTAAAGTAAGCATTGAAAATCTAGGATGTGGATTTTTTTCTTTTATCGTTAACAATTCTTGAGAATAACAATTTTTTTCTACTCTTGATAATTGATATCTATTGTCCATATATGTGTATTGTATTTGATACCCCTGACTCAATTCATACCATAACCTTTCAAATGTATATTCTTCCATTTGTTCATCCCTTCTTTATACAACAATTGTTGTTTCATGTTTTTTAGCTAATCTAAAAAACAACTCCTACAATTATTTTATCATTTCTATAAATTCTTCCTCTGAAATTATTTTTACACCTAAGCTTTGTGCTTTTGTTAATTTACTTCCTGCTTCTTCTCCTGCTAAAACATAATCTGTTTTTTTAGAAACAGAAGAAGATGTTTTTCCACCAAACTTTTCTATAATATTACTAGCTTCATCTCTTGTATATTTTTCTAATGACCCTGTTAATACAAAAACTTTTCCAAAAAATCTATCATCTGCTGTTTCATCTTCTATATAATTCATATTTACTCCAGACTTTTTTAACTCTTCTATTAAATTTCTGTTTTGTTCTTGCATAAAAAATGTTTTTATTGAATTAGCTGTTATTTCACCTATATCATCCATATAGCTCAATTCCTCGAAACTTGCATCCATTAATTTATCCATTGATTTATACTTTTTTGCTAATATTTTTGATGATTTTCCACCAATATGTCTTATTCCTAAAGCAGTTATTAGTTTAGATAAATCATTTTGTTTGCTTTTTTCAATAGCTTCAATTAAATTAGAAGCAAATTTTTTGCCGTCTTTTTTTAGCGATGCAATATCCCCTAATTTTAATTTATATATGTCTGTTATGTCTTTGACTAACCCTTTTTCTATTAATTGCTCTATTATTGAATATCCAAGTCCTATTATATCCATGCCTTCTTTAGAAGCAAAATGTACAATACTTCTTTGTAATACCGCACTACATTCAATATTTACACATCTTCTTACAGCTTCTCCAGTTTCTCTTATTGCTGGTGAACCACAAACTGGACAAAATTCTGGCATTGTAAATTCTATTTCTTTACCTGTTCTTTTTTCTTTTACAACTTCTACTACTTCTGGGATAACATCTCCAGCTTTCTGAATTACTACTGTATCCCCTATTTTTAAATCTTTTTCTTTTATGAAATCCTCATTATGAAGTGTTGTTTTTGATATAGTTGATCCTGCAAGCTTAACAGGCTCTAATATTGCCATTGGTGTTATAGCACCTGTTCTTCCAACTTGACATATTATATCTTTTAATTTTGTTTCTTTTTTCTCTGGTGGATATTTATATGCAATAGCCCATCTAGGCACTTTTGTTGTACTTCCTAATATATCTCTAAAATCTAAATCATCTATTTTTATGACAGCTCCATCTATACCAAATTCTAATTCTTCTCTTTTTTCTCCTATCATATTTATTGCATTTATTGCTTCTTTTATATTTTTGCAAACAGCTCTTATTGGAATCACTTTAAATCCTAAATCACTTAAAAATTCTAGTGATTCGTGATGTGTTTTGAATTTTTTTGAATCACATTTTTGAACATTAAATATAAATATATCTAATGGTCTTTGAGCCGTAATTTCACTATCTAATTGTCTTAAAGAACCTGCTGCTGCATTTCTGGCATTTGCAAATAATGGTTCTTCAAGTATTTCTCTTTCTTCATTTAATTTATCAAATTCTTTTTTACCTATATATACTTCTCCACGAACAGTTATATCAATGTCTTTAGTTAATCTTTGTGGTATTGTTCTTATTGTTTTTAAATTATTAGTTATATCTTCTCCAATTTGTCCATTGCCTCTTGTTGCACCTCTTACAAACACTCCGTTTTTATATTCAAGTGCAACAGAAAGACCATCTATTTTTGTTTCAACAACATAAGATACTGTTTTTCCATTTTCCTGTGCCAATTTTTTCATTCTAACATCAAAATCTTCTACTTCTTCTATCGAAAATACATCTTGTAAACTTTGTAGAGGGACTTCATGCTCCACTTTATTAAATCCGCTCTTTTACAGTTCCTCCTACTTTTTGAGTTAATGAATCACTTGTTATTAATTCTGGAAATTGTTTTTCTAAAGCTTTTAGTTCATTCATTAACATATCATATTCAAAATCACTTATCTCTGGAGCATCATCATCATAGTATTTTTTTGCATAATATTCTGTTAAATCCCTTAATTCTTTTATTCTTTTTATTGCTTTTTGTTTGTTTATCATCCTAAACACCCCAAAATTCAAATTGATATTTATTTAAACATAATATATTAATCTTGAAATAACTTTTTGCTATCCTTTAGATAATCCCATCCTGAAAAAACTGTAGCTATTGTTGATATTACCATAAATACTGTTGTTAATATATTTACTACTAATTCTATTCCTGTTAAATTTCCACTTATAAAAGCTCCAAATATATTTGTATTATTAATATTTATAAAAGCTAAAATAGCAGCAATCATTTGCGTTACAGTTTTTAATTTTCCCCAAATACTTGCTGCAATTACTTCATTTGATTTTTGAACTGCAACTAATCTATATCCTGACACTATAAATTCACGTGTTATTACTATTATTGGTATAATTCCTGGCAATAATCCTTTTTCTACTAATACTATCATTGCAGCAAGAACTAATATTTTATCAGCAAGTGGATCTAAAAATTTACCAAAAGTTGTAATCTCATTTCTAGATCTTGCAATATGTCCATCTAATTTGTCTGTAATAGATGCAATAATAAATATTATATTCATTATTAAAAATTCTATAGGTATATTTAATAAAGTTTCTTGTAAATTAAAAAAAGGTACTATTACCATTATTGGTACTAATATAATTCTAAAAACAGTAAGCTTATTTGCTAAATTCATTTTAATATCATTCCCTTCACAGTACAAATTATTATATAATATAGGGTACAATAATTTTGCACCCTATATTATAGTAATTATATATATTTCAAGTATTAATGTCAATCACATTTTCTTATCTTTGTGTGCTATCTAAACATTTTTCCTATATTTAGTTTTCCAGCTCTAGTTATTGTTTCATACCCATATTTTTGTTTAATATTATCTAATATTTCATCTATTTTTTCTTGTTTTTCATTATTTTCTACATCAAATAATGATATTTGTGTTTCTTCTTTTTTTGATAATTCACTTACCTGTAATCCTATAAGTCTAATATATTCTCCTTTATATAGTTGTTTTAATAATTCTTTTGCAATATTATAAATTATTTTACTACTGCTTGTTGAAATCCCAATTTTTCTTTGGTGTGAACTCACCTTGAACTCATTTGTTTTTATTTGAACATTTACAACATTTGCTACCAATTTATATTTTCTTAATCTATATGTTACTTGCTCTGTAAGTGCTAGTAATATTTCATCTAGTTTTTCTATGTTATCTATGTCATTGGGAAAGGTTACAGAATTTCCTATACATTTAGGTTGTGACGCTTTATATACTACCTCTGCATTATCTATTCCATTAGCATACTCCCACATCATCTGCCCATGTTTTCCAAATTGTTTTATTAACAGTTTGCAATCTTTATTTGCCAAATCACCAATTGTCTTTATACCCATTCTTTCTAATTTAGGTATACTTTTTCTACCAACCATAAACAAATCTGACACAGGTAGTACCCACATTTTCGTTGGAATTTCTTCTTTATATAAAGTATGAACTCGATCTGGTTTTGCAAAATCTGATGCCATCTTAGCAAGTAGTTTATTGTTTGCAACACCTATATTTACAGTAAATTGCAATTCTTTTTTTACTCTTTTGCTTATTTCAGTGGCTATGTCTATTAATTTTCTTCCTCTTAAAAAATGTGTTAAATCTAAAAAGCATTCATCTATAGAAAATCGTTCTATTTCATCAGTATATTCTAATAATAAATTATATAATTTATTTGAATATATTTTGTACATATTGTATTTTCCCATATATATTTTTATTTCTGGGCATTTTTTTCTTGCAGAATATAATGTTTCTCCTGTAACTATTCCAAATTGCTTGGCCTTCATGCTCTTGGCTAAAACAATTCCCTTTCTTTGAGCTTCGTCTCCACCTATTACAGAAGGTATCTGTCGTATATCCAAAGTTTCTCCATTATTTAACATATCAACAGCAGTCCAAGATAAAAACGCATTATTAACATCCACATGTAAAATTTGTCTTTCCATTTAATCACCATTTTCATTATAAAACATTTGTTTTGACATGTCAATAAATTTACCCTGATATAGTGAATATATATATACTTCATCAACTTCTCTATTTAATGCATTTTCTAATGCCTTTTTATATAAACCTAATTGTTCTTTATACCTTGATACTAGCTCTGTTATTTCTTTTACTTTATCTGTTTTATAATCTAATAATATTAATTTATTGTTCTCATCTATAAAGTATAAATCTATAATTCCCTGAACAAGCACATTTTCTTCTATTTTTTCATCATATATATCACTTGCATTTATATTTATATAAAATGGTTTTTCTTTATGAATATCTTTTGCTTTTTTTATTCTTTTAGCCAAATCACTTTGTGTAAATTCTAGTATTTTATCTTTATTTATAGTCTCCGCTTCCTGCAATGTTATAATTTTATCGTAAACTAATTTATTTATAAGTTCTGATAAGGTTTCAGTATTATATTCTTTTCGCAAGTCAAGTTTTTGCATACATAAATGCATTATAGTACCTTTTTGTGCTCCTGTTAATTCCTTATGTGGCTTTAAAAACTGAGGAACTAATATCTCTGTTTGTTTTCTTTCTTCTTTAGTTTTATTATCAATATCAACTTTTACCTTTTGGTGAGATAATTCTTTCAATTTCGTAACAGAAGTTTTGCTTGGAATTTGTGTTGCCTTTATATTTTTATACTTCCAATTAATTTTTTTATCTATTTGTTGCATCACTTCTTCATTTTTTCTTTGTTCACTTATAGCATCAATACTTTCTACTTTAATATTTTCGTTAATGTCTGTTTTTTTCATAACATCATTTGCATTTATCTCTTTTACTTCTAGCAATTCATTTTTATTATATATACTTATTAATTGTAGCCAATCTAAATAAGAATTACATTTCTTTATTAAAGATATTGGTATTTTTATATCACTTGTACTATCTTCATAATCAACCAATTCTTGCTTCTTTTTTAACTGTTTCGATAAATCTTTACTTATTCCTGTTATTATAAGTTTTTCTTTTGCTCTTGTTAATGCTACATATAACACTCTCATTTCTTCAGATATAGTTTCTTTTTTCATTTGAATTTTTAACGCCTCTTTAGCAAGAGTACTATACTGTATTTTTCTCTCATAATTTATATAATCTGGTCCAATTCCTAACTTATTATGTAATAATACATTATCATTTAAATCTTGCATATTAAACTGCTTTCCAGTGCTACACAAAAACACAACTGGAAACTCCAGCCCTTTACTTTTATGTATGCTCATTATTCTTATTACATTATCATTCTCTCCAATTAATTTTGCCGCTCCTAAGTCTCCATTATTAGTTTTCAACTTATCCAAATAATTAATAAAATTAAACAAACCTTTAAAACTTGCATTTTCATACTCTTTTGCTCTTTCAAAAAGCATTTTCAAATTAGCAGCTCTCAAGTTTCCATTTGGCATTAAACTAACATAATTATAATATCCTGTATCCTCATATATTTTCCATATTAATTCATCTAAAGGAATATACTCTTGTTCTACTCTCCACAATTCTATTTTTTCAAAAAATGTCTTTATTTTCTGTTTAGTTTCTTCTTTTACTGATTCACTTTCTAGTGCTTTATTCATAACTTCATAAAAAGGACATTTTCTATCAACCAATCTTATTTCTATTAAATCATTATCATTAAAATTTGCTATACTTGATCTAAGTACTGTTACAAGTGGTATATCATTGTTTGGATTATCTATTATTTTTAGTAAGCTAACTATAGTCTGAATTTCTACTGTATCTAAATATTCTGATGATGTATCTGAAAATACCGGAAAACCTAATTCAGATATTTCCCTTTCGTATATAGGAGCTGTTGTTTTGGTTGACCTTAATAATATAACTATATCTTTATATGTTACTTTTCTATATCCATTTTTTTTATCGTAAATATAATAATTACTATTTAACAGTTCTCTAATTCTATTTGCAACAAATTTTGCTTCCACTACCGTATTTTCTATTGGCTCATCACTAGTTTCTTCTATATTTTCTTCATCATCTTGCTTTAGATCTATCATGTTTAATTCTGCTATGCCCGCACAAATTGCATTGTTTACATTTATTTCAGGGTAATTTGCTCCTAAATTCAAATATTCTTCCTGGTTATAATCTATATCTCCTAATTTTTTACTCATTATACTTTCAAATACTAAATTAGTTATATCAAGAATATTTTTTCTACTTCTAAAATTTTTAAATAATTGTATCTTTAAATTATCTCCATCACTTTTTTCGTTTTCCAATTTATACAATTCATATTTTCCTAAAAATAACTCTGGCATAGCTTGTCTAAATTTATATATGCTTTGTTTAACATCTCCGACCATAAATATGTTATTACTCTTAGATATTGAAGTTAATATATACTCTTGTACCATATTGCTATCTTGATATTCATCTATTGCTATTTCTTCAAATTTATTTTGATACTTTTTAGCAACCTCTGTTGGAACATATTCTCCGCTTCTCATCTTTTTTTAATAACAATTGTAAAGCTCTATGTTCTATATCATTAAAATCAACAATATTTTTTTCCTTCTTTTTTTGCATATATCTGTTGCTAAATTCTATAACAACATTTTTTAAATTGTTTAAAATTGCATACATCTCATTTATATCTGTATTAGCACTGTATGAATTACAAACAATTATTTTGTCTTTAATTTTCTTTACTTCATCTTTTACCTTATCTCTAATTTCTTTTGCTTTTTCTTTAATAATACAATCTGTTTTTTTATCTGACTTCCACGTTGCAAATTTTATATTAGAACACAAATCATATACTTTATCCCATTTATCAGTATTTTTACTTATTTGTTCTAACATGTCTATATCATTTTGTATTATTTCTACATATTTATCTAAAACAATTTCCTTCTGTAAGTTTTTTTTGACTACTTTTAACTTTTGAATATTATCTTCTATAATTTCCTTTACTTCATTTAATATTATTTGTCCCCATATTGTTTCTGAAAAATCTTCATCCATCTTTTGAGATAAATTAAATCTTTCAACCATGTTTTTTAATTCTTCTTCTGGAAAAGGGAAACTTTGTATGTATCTATATATTTTCAATATAAGTAATTTTAAATTTTCGTCCCCTCTATAATTGGTATATGTATCTATCAATTCTAAAAAGCTTTTATTTTCATTCAAATAACATTCTTCGAATAAGTCCTCTAATACTTCTTGCTTCATTAATTCTATTTCTGTAGTATCGCCTATTCTAAAATTATGAGATATATCTAATTCATAAAAATTATTTTTTATTACCTCTAAACAAAATGAGTGTATTGTAGAAATATTGCACTTATTTATTAATACTGTTTGTCTTTGCAAATGCATATTATCTGGTGTTTCTTCTATCTTTTTATATATTGCTTCTAATACTCTTTCTCTCATTTCTGATGCTGCTGCATTTGTAAATGTAACAACTAATAGTTTATCTATATCTATTTTTTCATTTATTATTTTCTGAATTATTCTTTCTACTAGTACCGCTGTTTTTCCACTTCCTGCTGCTGCTGCTACAAGAATATTTGAGCCTTTACTTTTTATTGCTTGTAATTGTTCATTTGTCCAGTTTGTGTTGCTCATTTTGTTTTCTCCTTTCGGATTAATTTATTTATATATTTATCCAAATAAACTAATTTGATTTGACTTTGGAATTCCAGCTAAACATCCTGACTTTTCTAACAACTCTACTACAGATTTACCTACTTTCGCTCTTTGTTGAAGCTCGTCTATGCACATAAATTTTCCTTCTTGTTTTGCTGTTTGTATTCCTTCTGCAGCAACCGTACCAAGTCCTGGTATACTATTAAGAGGTGGTCTTATTCCATCTTCTTCTACAATAAATTTTGTAGAATGTGATTTGTACAAATCTATCGGTAAAAATTTAATTCCTCTTTCATACATTTCTAAAACAATTTCTAATATAGAATAAACATTTTTATCCTTCGTAGATATAGCATTCCCTTGCATATCAAGTTCTCTCATTTTATTTTTCACTTTGTCTTTTCCATGTATCATTATATCACTATCAAAATCATCTGCTCTAACTGTGTAATATGTTGCATAGTATGCCATTGGATAATGTACTTTAAACCATGCTATTCTGAAAGCCATTGTTACATATGCTGCCGCATGAGCTTTAGGGAACATGTATTTTATTTTTTTACAAGATGCAATATACCAATCTGGTACATTGTGTTCTCTCATTAAAGCTTCTTGTTCCTCTGTTAAACCTTTTCCTTTACGTACACATTCCATTATTTTAAACGCATTTTGAGGTGGTAAACCAGCTTTTATTAAGTAAATCATTATATCGTCTCTTGTACATATTGCTTCATCCAATTTTATAACCCCATTATTTATTAAATCTTTAGCATTGTTCATCCAAACATCTGTACCATGTGATAATCCAGATATTCTTATTAATTCTTCAAAAGTTTGTGGTTCTGTATCTATAAGCATTTCTCTTACGAATTTTGTACCAAACTCTGGTACTCCAAAAGTTCCAACTTTTGAATTTATTTGTTCTGGAGTTACGCCTAATACTTCTGGTGACTTAAAGATAGACATAGTTTCTTTATCATCTAATGGTATTTTCTTAGGATCAATTCCTGTTATATCTTGCAACATTCTTATCATTGTAGGATCATCATGACCCAATATATCTAATTTTAATAAGTTTTGATCTATAGAGTGATAATCAAAATGCGTTGTAATAATATCTGAGTTAGGGTCGTCTGCTGGATGCTGAACTGGACAGAATTCATATATTTCTCTATCTCTTGGCACAACAACAATTCCACCTGGATGTTGCCCTGTTGTTCTTTTAATACCTGTACATCCGGACAGCTAACCTTGCTATTTCTGCTGAATTTATCGGTATGTTTCTTTCTTCATAATAATTTTTTACATAACCATATGCTGTTTTTTCTGCAATAGTTCCTATAGTTCCTGCCTTAAATGTCTTTCCCTTTCCAAAAAGTACTTCTGTATATTTATGTGCTTTTGCTTGATATTCTCCTGAGAAGTTTAAATCTATATCCGGTTCTTTATCTCCATTAAATCCAAGGAAAGTTTCAAATGGTATATCCATTCCGTCTTTGTCTAATTTATGACCACATTTTGGACAATTTTTATCTGGTAAGTCAAACCCATTCTTGTACCCATAATCCGTAAAATCAGAATACTTACAATTTGGACATCTGTAATGAGCAGGTAATGAATTAACCTCTGTTATTCCTGTCATATTAGCAACAAATGAAGAACCTACAGACCCTCTAGATCCAACTAAATACCCGTCTTCATTAGACTTCCAAACTAATTTTTGAGCAATAATATACATAACAGAGAAACCATTTTTTATAATTGAATTTAACTCTTTTTCTAATCTATCTTTAACTATGTCTGGTAATGGATCTCCATATAATTCTTTTGCTCTTGTCATTGCAATATTTTCTATATCTCTTTCACAATTATCCATGTGTGGAGGACATTTTTCTTTTGAAATTGGGCATATAGGTTCACACATATCTGCTACTTTATTAGTATTTGTTACAACTACTTCATACGCCTTTTCTTTTCCTAAATATTCAAATTCCTTTAACATTTCTTCTGTTGTTCTTAAATATAAAGGTGCTTGAAAATCTGCATCATCATATCCTTGTCCAGCTTGTAAAATTCTTCTATATATTTCATCTTGTGGATCCATAAAATGAACATCACAAGTAGCAACTACTAATTTTCCTAATTTTTCTCCTAAATTAACTATTTTTCTATTTATATTCTGTACTGCCTCTTCATTTTCTAATGTACCATTTCGTACCATATACATATTATTTCCAGTTGGTTGAATCTCTAAATAATCATAATCTTTTGCAATTGATTCAATTTCTTCGTCTGATTTTCCCTCTACAATTGCTCTATATAATTCTCCAGCTTCACATGCGCTACCTAAGATTAATCCTTCAGAATATTGTTTGTATACGCTTTTTAATATTCTTGGCTTTTTATAAAAATAATCCAAGTGAGAGAAAGATATTAATTTATATAAATTTTTAAGCCCAACATAATTTTTAGCTAATATTATAGCATGATAACTTGGCATATTTTTTAAGTCTGTAGTTTCCCCTAGTCTATTTATTTCATCTACTTTCTCTATGTTTTTCTTTTTTAACATATCCATCATTACATTAAAAACTGCTACTAAAGTTTTTACATCGTCTAATGCACGGTGGGCTACATCTACTTTAATTCCCAATTTTTCTGCAATAATTCCTAATTTATATTTCTTATAGTCTGGAAATAATTCTCTTGCTAAGGCTAATGTATCTATATATGTATTCGTCAATTTGTATCCATAATTTTCTGCATTATATTTCATAAATCCAATATCGAAGTTTGCATTATGTGCAACAAGAACAGTATCTCCTATAAAATCCAAAAATTTGGGAAGAACTTTATCTATAGTTTCTGCATCTTTTACCATATCATCAGTTATATGTGTTATATTAACAACTTCTTCTGGAATTGGTTTTTCTGGGTTTACAAAGCACTCAAAAGTATCTATTATTTCTCCATTTTTAATCTTTATCGCACCAATTTCTGTAACTTTTTCTGTTCTAAATGCTAGTCCTGTTGTTTCTATATCAAACACACAATATTCTGTATCTATATCTTGATTTTGTGGATTATATACAGAACCTTTTTTATCTATTGTATAATATGCTTCTACTCCATATATTACCTTAAGGTCTGAACCCTTTGCTGCTTTATTCGCCTCTGGGAAGGCTTGTACTACACCATGGTCAGTTATTGCAATAGCTTTCATCCCCCAGCTGATAGCTCTTTTAATTAAATCAGTTGGTGATGTTACAGCATCCATTTGACTAAGTTGAGTATGCATGTGTAACTCTACTCTTTTTTCTTCTGCATTGTCTTGTCTTATATTTTTTGGCATTCCACCTGTTTCGATTATTACATTTGCAATTACACCAATCTCTTTTGCAAACGGATCAAATTGTGCATTTCCTGCAACTCTAACTCCATTAGCATTATTTATTCTGTCCATTACTTTCTTTGCTTTTTCTGATTCTACAAAAGCCTTACATGTTATTGTGCTAGTTCCGTCATAGACATTAAACATAACTAAAACTTTACCACTTTTTAGTTCTCTTGAATCTGTTGATACAATTTCCCCTTGTAAAGCAATTTTTCCTATATCTGCCGTAATGTCTGTAATTTTTACAACTTCTTCCTTAATCTTATCGCTTCTACCTAGTATTAATGGTGACTTTTCTTCTTCATTTTCATCTGAATTTTCAATTGGCAAAGGCTCTGGTATAACCTCTTTTTGATGTTCTATCATCTCTTTTTTTGCATCTTCTATAGCAATCTCTTCTAAATGTTTTAAATATTCTATTTGCTCTTCTTCATTTTTGTTTTTGTCATCAAATTTTACTTTACACTTTTGGCTATATAAAACTTCTACAATTCTTTCTATAACTTTGTCAATACCTCTAGCAGATAATATTTCTTCCCCTTTTACTGGTAAAAACACATTTATATCCTTACCTTGTATTTCAACTCTACTTTTACTCAATAACGCTTTTGTTGAAGGATATTTATATACTACATATTTTATTATATCTTCCCATTGTGCTTCTAAATCAAATTCAATTTGATTTGTATATTTGATATTTAATTTTATTCCATTTAATGTAAATCTCTTTTTAAGATATGTTTCAAAAGAAAATAAATCTCTTATAGAGATTTTATTTTCAGAAATCAAACTAATTTCTAATATATTACTTTTTTTAAACAAATTAACATTTTCTATTTGTGCTTCTAATATAGCATTTTCTTCTTTGTAATCTTTAAAAACTTCTTTTGCTTGCTGTGCCATTTGGTTCAACTTCCTTTGCTTTTTATACTTTAAATATTTTTAATATTTTTTCATAATTTTTTTCTACATCTGGTATTGATTTTAAAAGTAATATCCTATCAAATAAGTTTTTTCTATTAGTTAAAATATATATTTCTCCAACATTAAATTTTGACTGTAAATATCCTTGATTATATCTTACTTCTTTAAAGTCACTATATTTAACAACTTTAGCTTTTCTACCCCAAAAAGTATCAATATAAGTAAATCTATCTGAGTAAAATCTATAAAAATATTTATTATTACGTTTACTTTTTAAGAAAATAATTATTACTACTGTAATTATTACAAATATAGAGGCAATAACAGTATTAACTAACATCCCTGGTTGTGAACCGCATTACTATTAATATAAAAGCAATAACAACTATATCTACAAAATGAGTTATAATTGTATACGCTATATTGTATTTAGGTTTTATTTCAAATAATAAATCTTTATCTGACATATTCATCATCCTTTGTTTATTTTTTTCTTAATATTATCACATTAAAATATTTTTAACAATATCTTTTTTGTAATTCTAAAAAAAGCTAACATTAAGGAGTTAGATAAATTCTAACTCCTTAAGCTATTATTCAATAATTTTATTATTTTTTATATTGATATTTATAAAAATGGTAGATAATATTGATAAAATAAAAATTATCATAAATATCTTTTCGCCTATAAATATACTTAAAATTGCAAGCATTACAAATAGAATAACTTCTGTAAAACATAAACTCATTTGTCCAACTGAAGATAGCAAATCATTATCTTCCTTTGATTCTTTAATAATATTTTGTATTGAAGTTTGTATTGAAGTTTCATAAACTTTTGAAACATTATCACTAACTGTTTTATTTATAGATATTACAAATTTATCTTTTACAAATAGATATATTAAAGTAATACTAGCATTTATTAATGTAACTAAATTATTTGATTTTCTAATGTTTTTATCAGTATATTTTCCTATTAAAATTACTGTTATAAATTGAAACGATAATGATACTATAGTAACTACTGAAAATGTTTTAAAATCTTGCAATGCCAAATATAAATACAGAGGGACAAAGTGTCTTTCTATTATATGGCTAGTTCTCAGTGCATATATAATTTTATATTTGCTTTTGCTATGTATTAAATACTTTATACTAGCTTTAAAAACATTTATTTTTTTCTCAGGTTTATAATCAATTTTTAATATTGCAAGATATTGTAACAAAAAGCAAATCATAATTATGATAAATAAAACGGATGTATTATTGCTTATAACTCCCCAAGCAACTAAACAGCTTGCAAAAACTGTTCCTAAAATTTTATTTACACTATATAAACTATTAAATCTTCCCCTATGCTTACTTTCAACATATTTACTAGATAACGCATCTGAAGACGGATTTGATAATCCATTCAATCCCATAGCTAGTACAAAAATAACAATATTTGCATACAAATTTTGTGTATTTAATACTAAATAAGTATATATAATATTAAAAATATTAGAAATCAATATACATTTAGCAATTCCAATTTTATTTGATATTACAACAAATAACGGTGTTATAAATCCCATAATAAAAAATCTTATTCCATATATTAATAATATAAAATGTATAGGCAATCCTGCTTTATACAACATAACCGTTCCGAATGTTTCACTTAATGCATTTGCAAAATTATATAAAAATATACTTAAATACATATATTTATATTCTTTTTTATAAAAATATTCTTCCATTTATTGCTCCCTATATTAGTTTTATCTAATGTATCTTATAAAAATATCTATAAAAGCTAACCAATAACATTTAATTAGTTAGCTCATTATAATTTTTTCCTTAAAGTAGCTATTTACAACTTCTTCTGCTTATCATAAAGATTAATACAAATATCAATCAATTTATTAAAGTATATCATATTTTTAATAAATTACAATAAATCTATAATAATTTTCAAAAATTTAATAAAAATTGGTTAAAGTATCCATTACACGTGATTTAAGCAAATACATTCTAATGGATATAGTGCTATATCTGAATATGATTTTGTAGAAATACTTTGAATTAATACTGTTAATTTTAATAATGTTAAAAATAGAAAACAGCAGATATTGAAATTGAAGGTCAAAATAAACTTTATGCAAGAAAGAACCGCATGTTTTCGCATACGGTTCTAGTTGGACTTATGTGTTTTTATATTTAGTTGCACACATACCAATGCACTGGGGTATTCCGTGCTTCTTTATATAATCTTCATCGCCCATTCGTTTTACACAAACATACATCGAATCTTCCCAATCAATTCTGTCATCTTTTCTTGCTGACTTCTCATCAATTACAATATCTTCAGCATTAAATAATTCTTTGGGACCACTATAGCCTTCATGCCAAAGTTTAACTATGTACTCTTTCATTTCTTCCACAGTGTTAAATTCTTTGGCTTCTGCCATAGCTTCATCGAGTAACCTTCTGTGCGGTCTAAAAATAATCATTTGTTAAAACCTCCTAAAAATTATCTGGAGGTTTTACACAGCTCCTCCAGAAAAAATGCTTAATATTTCTTCTGTACTTTGCTGTGTAAAGTACGATAGATGATCATATTATACCATATAATACATTTAAGATCAAACATTAACCAAGCTTTAATATTCTATTGATGTTTCACACATGAACCCAATCTTTTCTTCGTTAATTTACTACATCTTCTAACAAAAAAAATCAATCATTTTACTGATTGATTTTTGTATCTGCAGTTTTAAACAGATTGTTAGTGGCTGGGGTACTAGGATTCGAACCTAGGAAATGTCGGAGTCAGAGTCCGATGCCTTACCGCTTGGCGATACCCCAATATTAAATTATTTATATGTTTTAGTCTGAGATACCTCTTACTTTGTAATAAAGTTACCACATATTGAGGCTGTAACTCACTTTGTTCGAACAGCCACAACAGCTTGGCGATACCCCAATATTAAATTATTTATATGTTTTAGTTTGAGATACCTCTTACCTTGTAATAAAGTTACCACATATTGAGGCTGTAACTCACTTTGTTCGAACAGCCACAACAGCTTGGCGATACCCCAAT
>CAKOWE010000006.1 GCA_934122235.1 uncultured Clostridia bacterium
GATTTGTGAAATTTTGATAAAAATAATCTAAAGTTATATAAATTTTTTAAAATATGTGGTTACAATAATGAAAAAAATCCAACCAAGAATAATTAAAAATAATGAGGCTTCAGAATCAAATTTAAGAGAGTTTTATAAGAAAGTAATATAGTTTGTTGTTAAAACAAATAGCTTAAATACTAGTAATAACAAGGACTAGCAAGATTTTGCGGGTAAGACCATATATGTATGGTTTTATATTTTATTCCTACTCCTTTTTACACAAAACTTTTGTTTTGTGCAATGTTGTATTCATAAATATAAAGCAATCTTAAATTATATTGCCTATCTTCTTTCATAATTGTCGTAAAATTTGATTATAAGTATCTGTCACTAAAGAAATCCTTAAATTTTCTTTCTTTTTTCCTTTCTTTTTTTACTTCATTTCTAAATTTACTATTCTCTGCTTTATATTAAACTTGTATTTTTATGTAAATGATGATATAATATAATTTATAAAATATTTTTGAAAGGATTTTTAGCTATGTACAACTTTAGACCTATCGACCATGAACTTCTTAAGATTTGTTCGTCGACTGACTTTTGCACTAATTGTCCTAAGCGGACAGGTTGCAGAATCAGATACGATTTCTACATTAATGATTTACAATGCGAAATCTCTTTGCAGCTTGCAGAAATTAACGTGACGAAAGAACATCCTTCTTCAAGCGAACTTGCACTCGAAGCAGCTAATCATTTTCGTAGAAAACGAAATCACGAAATCAAGGTCCACCCTTATTTTTCATACGTGTAAAAGTCCTAAACCGACATTTTGGTTTACCCTCTGAAAAGAGGGGTTTTATTTTTTTATCTCTCAGCGTTATATTCATAAATATAAAGTAATTTTTTCATTACCATATTCTAAATATCTTGGGAACTAATCTATAATAATAGCTTTTACTTTTCCAAGAATATTTTATACAATAGAAAACGACCGGAATGCAATTTTCGGTCGTTTTTTGCCATAAATTTTTAGAAATCATACTTCCTAGTCAGCGAAGATAATTTAGATTTCCTAACTGATTCAGCCATTGCTTTGTATTTAGGACTTAATGTATTTCTCAAGCTACGGAATTCATCGACATCGAGATCCAGTATCGTTTCCATTACACTCCTAAGGTTTTCTTCAAATCTAGGGTTATCCGGTCCCATTATATAGCCACCGCCTCCTCTTCCCAAAGAATCATAACATACTTCTTCAGGATTTCCATTCACATCTACGGTTATTGATGCACGTACACCTCCATCAATAACTATAAACTTCTTCAGTTTGACCCGAATCGTTTGTTCTCTAAAAATTTCATTCATAATAAATTCCTCCTAAAATATTAGATTGGATTGGTTAATGTGAGTTTCCCCATAAAATAAGTTATGCTATAAGTATTGAATAAATAACAACAAATATAAAATTTACTTTGAATTTCTAAATAAATAATCTAATTTATCTAAAAATTCATCATTTGTTTTTGTTTTTATTATCTGACTTATTAATTGTTCTGTCATTTCTGAAGAATTCATATTTGACATAGAACGTCTTAGCTGATAAACTATTTTTTGCTCTTTTTCTGTTAAAAGTAACTCTTCCCTTCTTGTTCCAGATTTGTTTATATCTATTGCTGGAAAAATGCGTTTTTCTGATAATTTACGGTCTAGGTGAACCTCCATATTACCTGTTCCCTTAAATTCCTCAAATATTACATCATCCATTTTGCTACCAGTTTCAACTAGCGCTGTAGCAAGAATTGTTAAACTTCCTGCATCTTCTGTATTTCTAGCAGCACCAAAAAAACGTTTTGGTTTATGTAAAGCACTCGGATCTAATCCACCTGATAAAGTTCTGCCAGATGTTGGTATAACTAAATTATAAGCTCTAGCTAGTCTTGTAATACTATCCAATAATATTACAACATCTTTTTTTTGCTCTGTAAGCCTCTTAGCTCGTCCTAAAACCATTTCGGCCACTTTAACATGATGCTCTGGTTGTTCATCAAAAGTTGAGTATATAACATCTCCTGTAATTGAACGTTTCATATCTGTTACTTCTTCTGGTCTCTCATCTATAAGAAGTACTATCAGTTCGACTTCTGGATTATTTTTTGTAATGCTATTAGCTATTTGCTTTAAAATGGTTGTTTTTCCTGCTTTAGGAGGTGCAACTATCATTCCCCTTTGTCCCTTACCTATAGGAGATAGCAAATCCATTAATCTCATAGTATATTCTGTTGGAATTGTTTCTAGTTTAAGTCTTTTAGTTGGATAAATAGGTGTCAAATCATCAAATGGTACTCTTTTCATTGCATTTTCAGGATGTTGACCATTTACTTCACCTACATATATTAGTGCTGGAAATTTTTCACCTTCTTTCGGAGTTCTTTTAATACCCTTTAATTTGTCACCAGTGTCTAATCTAAATCTTCTAATTTGTACAGGAGAAACATATACATCTTTTGGTGTTGGTAAATAATTATCTCCTCTTAAAAATCCATATCCATCTGGTAAAACTTCCAATATTCCTTCTACTACTTCATCGCCTTCATTTAATGTGTATCCATCACTAGAAGCTTTTTTTTCAGAATTAGAATTTGATTGTAAATTCTTTTCAGAATTTGTTTTTAATAATAATTCGATTAGTTCGCTTTTTTTCAATCCGGAAATATTTTTCATGTTTTTTTCTTTGCATAATTCTTTTAATTCTGCAATAGTTAATTTTTCATAATCCATTATATTAGCCCCCTATAATATAATTAATATATATATAATTTTGGAAATTTAGTTTAAGAATAAAAATTAATATAGCAATTAGTCTACATATGAATGTAATAAAAGTTTAGAAAAAAATCATATAAATCCTTAAAACTTAAAAGTTCTAAGGATTTATTGACCAATATCTATATATACTCTTTCATTTGGCAAATACATATCCAATTTTTCTCTAGCAATTTTTTCTATGTACTCTGGAGAATTTATATTGTTTTTTATTTCAGTTAATTCTTCTTTATATTTATTTTGATTATCTAATTGTGTTTGATAATAAGCATATGATTTTTTATAAGAATTTAATGTTTTTTGTTGATTTATAAAGATTGAAATTATATATACACCTACAATAATTGTAAGTATTATTTTTATTATTCTTTTGAAATTTATTTTATTTTTCATGTGTATTTTATACCTCATCATTAATCGATTAATCCTTACGGAAACTTATAATTTAATTATTCAACAAATTTATGCAAAATCCTTCTTAGAATCAGATTTATTTTGCATTTTCTTCATTTTTAGTATTTTTTTAATTTTATTTGTCATATTATTTTGTATTTTTTTGATAGGTTTGAATAAAATTTTCAATATTTTCAAAATAAGCCTTACTGGATATAAAATAAATTTTAAAATATATGAAACTATTTTTTTAATAACATTAATAAACTTTACTAAAATAGTTATAACTATTTTACTGAATAATAACATATATATAGTTATACCAATAATTAAGCTAACTATTATATACACTCTTATATCTCCATTATTAAATTTAAATAAAGAAAATATAATTAATAATCCTGTCAATATCCAAAACAAAATATCTTCTAAGCTTGTAACTATATCGGACGTTTTAAAAGTTTTTCTAGAGATCCTAAACATATCAAATAACAAACCAATTAAAAATCCAACTAAAATAAATATTATAAAAGAGTATAGTTGCTGTAAAGACTGAGTTTGCATACTATTCACCCTATTCTATTTGAATATTTTTCCTAAAAAAGAACTTCCCTTTTTGTCAGTATCTTTTTCAGAATAAGCAAGACTAACAATATCTCCTTCTACAATAACTTCAGAAGTATCAATACTTAGTTTATTTATTCTCAAATTTTCACCTTTTACGTTCAATAATCCTAGTTCTGTTTCAACAATAATAATTTGATCATCAAAGCTTAAGACATCTAATACTCCAGAAATATTAAGTTTTCCTCGATTTTCAAGTATAAGGTTTTGAACAGTGGTATTTGTAAATTGCTTTCTTTCATCTATATTCATATATACTTCCTCCTCACATAAAAGTGTATAGAATATATATATTCAGTTATTATATATTTTAGAACAAAAAACAAAGCACATTTAAAGTGCTTTGTTTTAGTTAATATACATTATATCTATATCTACAGTTCCATTTATTCCATCTATTTTGCCATTATCACATAATTGCCAATACTTATATATTCCTTTATAGTCAGTACTTTTGGTATAATGAGCAAGCCAAATATCATATTCTATTGGCATCCATAATTTTTCTAGATAACTTTTGCTACTATAAAGTAACCCAGCATATCCTGCTTCATTTAGAGTGTTTAAAAATGTATTTGCCATATTTGTTAGTCCAAAAAAGCTTAAATTATATTTATTAAATGAACTCCAGTTTTCCCAATCAAAAGCAATAGGCAAAGAAACATTATAACCCTGTATTTGTTCAATTACCCATTCTGCTTCTTCCCTAGCTTTTTCATTAGAATTTGCATAAGAATAGAAATATAATCCAACATCAATATTATATTCGTTAGCTTGCTTTATATTATTTAAAAATTTAGAGTCAAGCATGTACTCTCCATTAGGTCCTTTGGTTGTTCCTACTCTAATTATAATAAATTCTACTCCAGCATCTTTTATTTCCTTAAAATTTATATCTCCTTGCCACACAGAAACATCTATGCCTATTTTTGTATTTGTGGATTTATAGTTTTTTATAACATCTGAAAAATATGTATAAACTTTATTTGTAGTAGCTGTGGTAGTCTTTTTTTCATTAACATATAATGTAAAGTTTTGTTTAGATTCATTGCCACTTCTATCAACGGCTTTATATGTTAAAGGGTAGGCACCTATTTTATTATAATCATAAGTACCTTCTATATAACGAGAGGGGTTTGGGTCCTCGTTGTCTCCACATAAAATACTTGATACAAGATCGACATTATTTCCTGCTGTTATATAATAACTATTATTTAACCAAATAATAGGAGAAATTGTATCTATAATAGAAATTGTATATTTATATGGTACTTTAATTCCATCCTCATTAATAAATTCAAATTTTATAATTTTATCTCCAATTTGTGTAGAATCTATAATATAGTCATCAATTATATTTCCATTAATAGTAGAAATAAAATCTGAGACGTGCTTTTTTTCAGTAAAATTCAAGGTTAAATTATCAACTAAATTAACTTCTATTTTTGCATATTTTATTCGTAAATAATTTATTGGGATTTTTGCATAAAATCCCAATATAACTAAAATAATTAATAATATCATAAAAATAATAATTTTTTTCTTGTTTTTCATTAAATCTCCCCATTTTATTAATGTCTAAAATGTCTCATTTTTGTGAAAATCATTGAAATTCCGTATTCATCACACTTATCTATAGATTCTTGATCTCTTACAGAACCACCTGGTTGAATTATTGCAGTAATTCCTGCTTGATGTGCTGCTTCAACACAGTCTGCAAAAGGGAAAAATGCATCAGAAGCTAAAACTGCTCCTTTTACAATGTTTTCATCTATTAATTCTTTTGCATGTTCTATTGATTGCTTTGCTGCCCAAATTCTATTTACTTGTCCTGGTCCTATTCCTATAGATTGTTTATTTTTTCCTAATGCAATGCCATTAGATTTTACATATTTTACTATTTTCCAAGCAAACATCATATCTTCCAATTCTTTATCAGTAGGTTTTCGTTTAGTTACAATTTCATATTCATCTAATAATTTAGAATCTATTGTTTGAAGTATAATTCCACCGTTTATTTTTTTAATATCATATGCATTTTCAGGTTGTTTTACTGTTATATCTGTTAATTCTAGTACTCTTAAATTTTTCTTTGTCAAAAGCAATTCTAATGCTTCTGGATCATAACTAGGAGCAACAATCACTTCTAAGAAAATTTCTTTCATTTCTTCAGCCATTTCTTTTGTTATTTTTCTATTTGAAACAACGATTCCTCCAAATATAGAAACTTTATCTGCTTCATATGCTTTTTTCCAAGCGTAATATATATTATCACTACTTCCTACGCCACATGGATTTCCATGTTTGCAAGCAACAACTGTTGGCTCATCAAATTCTTTTAATAGTTCTAAAGCACCATTAGTATCGTTTATGTTATTAAATGATAATTCTTTTCCATTTAATTGTTTGGCAGTTGTTAAAGAACCTATACATTTTCCAATTTCTTTGTATAGTGCTCCTTTTTGATGAGGATTCTCGCCGTATCTCATATCTTGAACTTTTTCGAAAGTTAGTGTAAGTTCATTTGGAAAACTTTCATCATTTCTTTGATTTTTTATGTATTTACAAATCATAGCATCATAATTAGCAGTATGTTCAAATACCTTTTGCATTAAATAAAATTTTGTATTTAATGATACTTGACCATCTGTTTTCAATTCTTCTAGTACTGTTTCATAATCTTTAGGATCTGTAATAACTGCTACATCTTGATAATTTTTGGCAGCACTTCTTAACATTGTAGGGCCACCTATATCAATATTTTCCACTGCCTCTTCCCTAGTTACATTATCTTTTAATATAGTTTCCTTAAATGGATATAAGTTAACTACGACAAAATCTATTGTATCTATATTTAAATCTTTTAATTGCTTCATATGGTTTGGATTACCTCTCATAGCTAATATTCCAGCATGCACTTTAGGATGAAGTGTTTTTACACGTCCATCTAGACATTCAGGGAATCCAGTAAGGTCTGATATTTCAATAGCATTAACCCCTTCTTCTTTTAATTTTTTGTATGTTCCTCCTGTTGATATTATTTCTATTCCTTGTTTTTCAAGTTCTTTTGCAAAATCTACAATTCCTGTTTTATCTGATACACTAATTAATGCTTTCATTTATATATCAATCCTTTCTAAAAAATATAAGGTTTATTTTAATAATAAACCTTATTCATTATATTATAATTATATATTCTTTTCAACTTATTCGCCTAAATAAATTCCAATATTTTTAGCCGTTTTAACTAAATCGTTATCCATAGTTACTTTTCTTATATTACTTTCTTCTGTGTTACCAGAAACAGCTCCTATTTTTTTATTGTTGCCAACAACATCTTCTAACGGAACACTACCTAATTTACCATTTTGAATTACAGTTAAAACTCCAAATTTTTCTTCTAATGCTAATTCCATAGCCTTAGCACCATATTTAGTTGATAACACTCTATCAAAAGCTGTAGGAGTACCACCTCTTTGCATATATCCTAAAGTTGTGTTTCTTGCAGTTAATCCTGTAAGTTCTTCTAATTGTTTAGCAACTTTATCTCCTACACCACCTAATTGCGTATTAATTACTCCTGCTCCTCCATTTCTAGTGTCTTTCACTGTTAAAGAACCACCTTTAGGATAAGCTCCCTCAGCAACAACCACTATACTAAAATTTTTTCCTATTGCTTGTCTTTCTTTTATTACCTTTGCAGCTCCTTCTATATCATAAGGAATTTCTGGAATAAGTGCGATATCAGCACCTCCAGCTATTGCAGACTCTAACGCAATCCATCCTGCGTATCTTCCCATAACTTCTAATACCATTATTCTATGATGTGTTTCAGCAGTTGAATGAAGTCTGTCTATAGCCTCCATTGCAACAGAAACAGCAGTATTATACCCGAAAGTTATATCTGTACATGCAACATCGTTATCTATTGTTTTAGGAACACCTATAACATTTAATCCTCTAACAAAAAAATCTCTAGCGGATTTTTGAGTACTATCTCCACCTAAAGTGAATATACAATCAAATCCTGCTTCTTTAGCATTTTTTATACATATATCTGATAAATCTTTATATTCTACTTTTCCATTTTCTTCAACTTTATAATTAAAAACATTTGCATTTAAAGAAGAACCAATTATAGAACCTCCTTTAGGAAGAATTCCTGATGCATTTTCTGCTGATGACAATTCTATATAATCATCTTTTAATAATCCTCTATATCCATCTATAATTCCATAACACTCTACATGATTTTTTTCTGCAGTTTTTACAATTCCTCTAATAACTGCATTAAAGCCAGAAACATCTCCACCATTTGCTAGAATTGCAACTTTTTTTAACATTGTATACCTCCATTTAAATTATTTATTAATATTATTTCCATTAGTTATTATATCAATAAATAATTTAAATACAAGTTTTTTAGAAAAATTTAAATATAATTATTTACAACTTATATGTATATTTTCTATAGCTGCGGGCATTTCTCTTGAAATTATATTTTGAATTTGAGCAATTTGCTCTGGACTTAATTCTTTTGCATCAGCTACTACACTTATTTGAGCATCATTAACAAAGACAACAACATCTTTTATTCCTTTTGTTTTTATTAAATTTTCGCATATCATTATTGCATTTCTCGTAGAATTTATTCTGGCAATTTCACTAACAGCCATTGTTTTTTGTTCTGCAGGAGTACTTTCGCCTTCATAAATTTTTTGATATGTTTCTAACATTTGAGAATACATCTTGTCTCTATCCAATCTAGAATTTTCAAAATAATAGTCTTTACTTTCTTCTGCTGAAACTAATTTTGCATCTGTATCTTGTTCTTCTTTATTTGGAGTAGATGTTTGTAGGGGCTCTACATTATTATTTACAAGAGTTGCATCTCCAATTGATGTTTCATTAGAATCTGCAAGATTAACGCTACTAGCAATAGATAAATCTGGTTTATTTAAAGATGTAAAATTTAAATATCCTGCCGTTACTAACATTAGCGCTATTACTAAAATTACTAATTGATTTCTTTTTAATACTTTCATTTTAAAACCTCCTAAAATTTAAATTTATTCCATTTCAAAAACTTGGATTTTATGAGTTGGAAGACCAGTTACAGCTTCTACAGCTTGTATTATATTTACTTTGATATTAGTGTTTTTTGCTCCTTGAGCAATTACTACAGCTCCCTCTATTTTGGGCAAAATAACTTTTTTGGTTATTGGAGTTTTTCCTGTAGTCTGCTCCTCATATATTATTTCCTTTGAATTGTCTGTTTGTTGTATCGTTCGAATTCCACCATTTGTATCTGTTTCTTTAGTAGTACTTTCTGTAGATTTTTCGTTATACATAGGAACTATTTCACTAGTTTCAGAATATGTAACAAGAACTTTAACCTGTCCTACACCAGAAATTTTGGAGAGTGTTTCTTCCAATTCATCTGTTAAAGTATACTCATTACTAGAAGAAATATTACTAAATTTATTATCTGTTTCGACAGCAAGTTGTTTATATGATGAAGTTTGAGCATTATTATTTTTGTTTGATTCTTTATCGTCAGATAATATGACGTTTATTGCAATTATAGTTATAATTAATAAAACTAAAAATACAACAAGATTTTCAATCTTTTTTTTATTATTGTTATTTTGAGGTTTAATTTTTATTAAATCTTTAATATTCTTAAATTTATCTCCAAACATACAATTATTCCTCCTTATTTATATTAATTTTACTTTTTTCAATCCCGTATGTTTCCATTAAAAATTCCTTTATATTATTTAGCTCGCCTTCTGATATACTATTTTTATTTGATTCGTTATCATTTGAAGAATTTATTTTTACTTCTTTTACTTCATTTATTTTTACATTTTCTAAAGTACAAACATTTAAATACATTCCCTCTATTTCTCCGTAGTTTTTAGTAGTAGAATTTATGTTAATTTTTAAGTTTATAGATTTAACCATATAACCTTTTAGTTTTAATTTATTTATAATATCGGATTTTAAGGTTTTTACATAAATATCTTCTACGTTTGAACTATTTTCTAACATTGCTATATTATTCATAGTATAACTAGTTGCATATTTTGTATCGTCGTATATATAATCTTCAATACTAATGCTTTTACCTGTAATTTTAGAAATAATTGGAGAAATTATTGTAAATAATATATATATACCAATAACAGTGTTTATATATTTTTTATTTTTATTATTAGGCAAAAGCATTTCTATAATTGTTGCAACAATAACTGCTATTATAATACCTTGGGACCATTGTTTTATCCATGCAATCATAATAATTAACACCTACCTATACATTAATCCACTATTAGATATTTTTATAATAATGGTTATTCCTACAATTAACATAACCACAATAAAGAATAGTATTGCTAGCAATATTTTAAAAATTTCTCCCATGTGACCTAAGAGTTTAACAATATTTTTATCAGCAATTGGCTCACTTAAAGCACTTACCAATTGGAACGAAGCACTAAGTATCGTTAGTTTAATTATTGGTGCTGCACATATTCCAATAATTACAACAATTCCTACTAATCCTGTTGCATTTTTTAATATATTTGTACATCCCAAAACAGTATCTACTGAATCACCTAACGCCTTTCCCACAACTGGTACGAAATTGGAAACTACAGCTTTTGTAGTTTTTGAAGTGACACCATCAACTCCACTAGAAAGAGTTCCTTCTATTGATAATGCTCCTACAAATATAGTAACTATTATTCCTAAAAACCATACAATTCCAGATTTAAAAAACTTAGCTAATCTATCTACTTGAACTTTATCAGATATATTAGATATAATTCCTAACACAGTAGCAATCAACAAAATAGGTATAACAACATTTTGAACAATACTACTTATAAAAACAATAGAACTTAATATAATAGGCTGTATAACAGAAACAGATATAACATTACCTGTTGATGCAACTAATGCTAATAATATTGGAAGTAACGAATATGAAAATCCAACTAAATTTTGTATAGAATTTTTAGTTAAAGAAATTACTTCTGAAAAGCTAATTAAAACTAATGTCACAATTAAAATATATTCAACATAATAAGTTATCTTAGAAACACTGCTGTTTTCCAAATTTTCACTAATACTTTTTAGTAAACTATGTATTACAATAATCAGCAATACATTTGCTAATATTCTTATTACATTTACTACTTCTTTTCCTATAATCGAAAATACATTACTGTAAATACTTTTATTATCTACTTTCCCATTAATTGCAGAATTTAATAATTCATTTATATCTAAATTCGGAAAAGTTTCTTCTGTGTAATTTTCAGACTCATTTACAAAATCTGAAATATTTAAAATTTTCATTTGTTCTTGTATTATTTCATCGTTTCCATATGAGTTAATGGAGATACTAATAATTATAAAGAAAATTATAACAATTTTTTTGACCGTGGCAATACCTCCTCTTTTGTACTTTATTAGAAATTATGGCATTACTTTTATAATTAATTCTAGTAATGCTTGTATAATTGGAATAGATATTGCAATTATTAAAATTTTTCCGCCTAAATCAATTTTAGTAGCAATAGAACTTTCCCCTGCATCGTTACAAATACTTGAAGCATACTCTGTTAAAAACGAAATTCCAGTAATTTTTAACAATATCACTAAAAATTGATTGTTTATATTTGCTTTGTTTTGAATATTTGACAATAATGTTACAATATTTGATAACTTGTCCATTACAAGCATTAAAATTATTGCACCAGCAAGTATCGATACATATATTGCAAAATCTGGTTTATATTGTTTTAGAATAATTATAATAATTAATGAAATTAATCCAACACCTATAATTTTTACAATATCCATGTATATTAATCCCTTCTACAAATTAAACGTTGTTTTTACTGTTGTAAATAAAGTAGCAATTTCTTTTATAACAATAGTTAATACAATTACTAATCCAGCAAGAGTTGTCATCATAGCTTGATCTTCTCTGCCTGCTTTTACAAGCACTTGATGTAATACAGCAACTAATATTCCAATTCCAGCTATTTTAAACAACAAATCTATATTCATATTTTCAAATCACCCTTTCGTTAATTGTAAGCTTATTTACCTAAATAAGTATAACTATAATTCCAATTCCTGTTACTATTCCTAACGTTTTATATAATTTTTCGTTTTTATTTCTTTGATTTTGAGCATCAACCAATTGTGTTTCTAAAAAGATTTCTGTTAATTCTATTTCACTTATTTGTCCATTTAAATCAGTTTTTCCTAATAAATTTCCCATAGTAATCAATGCTTCTCTGTCTTCCTTATATAGAGATAGACTTTCTGTTTTTACTGCATTTTCCCAAGCAATTTGGGCTGAATTATTTTTCATATTTTTACAAACATTTTTAAATAAATTAGATACATTTCCTTTACAAGTATCAGACAATTCTTTAAATATGCTATATAAAGGGGCGTTTGTGTAGCGAATCTTAGTTTTTAAAACATTTAAAGCTGATTTTAATTCGTTTAATTCTTTTACTCTATTAGTGTATTGTTTAGAAATTAATATTCCTATATATGTAGAAGAAGAAAAAATTAATATATATATAACAGATTTTATAAAAAACATTTTTCCTCCCATGTATATTAATAATATATATAATTTATATATATGCAGCTTGTACAACATTTAGAACTCTTTTTATTTAAATATTTCATACTTATTATCATTTAATTTATATATGTCCTTTAACTTTCCTCTATTTTTCTCATCTAAAAAAATAATTCTTTCAAACATATGTATTTTTAGTAATTTTTGTAACGAAAAATTTAATTCTAATTCTTTCATCGTTCTTCCATGAGCTGTAAAAATACATTTAACCCCTGAGCATATAATATATTTTATTGATTCAACATCTTTAAAGCTACCTATTTCATCGGCACATATTATTTGAGGAGACATACTTCTTAATAGCATTGTCATTCCCATATATTTCGGAATATTTTCTAGTATATCGGTTCTAATCCCAAGATCATTTTGTGCAATTCCATTATATGTTGCAGAAATTTCATTTCTTTCATCAACAACTCCTATTGTTTTTCCATTAAAATTGCCTATTCCATTACTTAATTGCCTAATTGTATCTCTTAGTATTGTTGTTTTACCTGCTCCAGGAGATGAAATTATTAGAGTATTGAAAATAGTGTTATTTTCAAAGTTTATTATATATTTTAATATTTCATTAGCACATCCTAAAACTTGTTTTGCAATTCTAAAATTTAAACTAGATATATTATTTATATTTACAATTTTATTATCATTAATTATAACATTACCTGTTATACCAACTCTATGTCCTCCGACTATTGTTATATATCCATTACATATTTGATTTTGATATGAATATATTGAATTTTCACATAATTTCTCTAGAATTTCTAATAAATCATTAGAAGTTGATTTATAATTTGTTACAATATCGTTATTATAAAATTTTAATATTATAGGTTGTCCTGCTCTGAAGCGAATTTCTTCTAAGCTTGTTTCTATATTAGAGGTATAATTTTTTAATATACTCGTAATATGATTTGGAAAAAAATTAAAAATTTGCATATTACACCGCCTTAACAATAATATATGTATAATATAAGCATTTTAGAACAAAAAAAGGAACATACTAAAAGTATGTTCCTTTCGCTTATTTATTAAATTATTCTTCCCAATTATGATATACCTCAATAACATCATCTAACTCATCTAATTTTTCTAATAATAATCCCATTTTTCTTGAACCTTCATCATCCAATTTTGTATACATATTGGGAACCATTTGAACATCTGCTTCTAAAAATGAAAGATTATTTTTTTCTAATTCTTCACGAACTTTAGAAAAATCCTCTGGAGAAGTAGTTATTTCATAAACTTCATCTTCAACTTCGAAGTTTTCTGCTCCTGCATCTATTGCCATAAGCATTAAATCGTCTTCAGAAAGATTTGTTGAAGATTTATCTATAACAATAACACCTTTCTTTTCAAACATATATGACACACAACCAGAAGTACCTAAATTTCCACCAAATTTATCAAATACGTGTCTTACATCAGCTGCTGTTCTGTTTCTGTTATCTGTAGACGCATTTACAATAACAGCTATACCACTAGGACCATATCCTTCATATACTATTTCTTCATAATTTTCACTATTACCTGCTCCTGCGGCTCTCTTTATAGCTCCGTTTATTGTATCATTAGGCATATTATTTGATTTACATTTTGCAATTACGTCTCTTAATTTAGAGTTACTGTCAGGGTCTGGACCACCTTGCTTTACAGCCATTAATAATTCTCTACCTAATTTTGTAAATATTTTTCCTCTTGCAGCATCAGCTTTTCCTTTTTTTGCTGCAATGTTATGCCATTTGCTATGTCCTGACATGTTTATTCCTCCTTTTCTATTTTACTTTATATTAAGGGCTTTCAAAGCCTCTATTTATTAACTTTTAGTATAGTTAAGATAATTACTTGAAAAATTCATTTTACATTGTAACATATTTTTTGTATTTTGTGTAGCCTTTTTACAAATATTTTTTACTATAGTTACAAAAAAAGTTCTTGCTAACAAATTAAAAGATATGTAAAAAAACAAAGTTTACTCATCGCATTTTTTGCAGAAGTACATCCAAGAGTGAAATATTCTCTTGCAAATACTGGATTTGAGTTTAAAACCAATTCTAGATTCTATGGTATAATGGGGAAATAATTATCGTAAACTAAAAAACACTATCTCTATTATTATAAAAATATAGGTAGTAAATAAATTTACTACCTATATTTTTATATATATTAGCCTAAAGCAACATCTAATATCATCATTATGGTAAAACCAAATATTAGCCCTAAAGTTGCTAAATTTTTATTTTCTTTAACAGATTCCGGTAACAATTCTCTTGCAACTACTGCAATCATAGCCCCTGCTGCAAAAGCTAATAAAAATGGTAAAACACTTCTTACAGATAATACTAGCACTACTCCAATAATTGCAGAAATAGGTTCTACTAATGCAGATGCCTGGCCAAGCATAAAACTTTTAAATCTCGAGAATCCTTCTTTTCTTAAAGGTAAAGATACTGCTGCACCTTCTGGAAAATTTTGAATACCTATACCAAGTGCGAGCATAATAGCTCCTATTAATGTAACTCCTGGAACACCACTAGCAATTCCACCAAAAGCCACTCCAACCGCCATTCCTTCAGGAATGTTGTGAATTGTAATTGCTGATATTAAAAGTATGCTTCTCTTCAAAGATGCTGCATTTCTTAAATTTCTTCTACTTTTTAAAGTTTTATCTAAAAATTTATCAGATAATAGTACAAATAATCCACCAACAATGAAACCAATTGTTGGTAATATCCATGCTATGTATCCTAATTCATAAGATAAATCTATTGAAGGACCTAATAAAGACCAAAAAGAAGCAGCAATCATAACACCAGCACTAAAGCCCAATATCGTATTTAATACTTTTTTATTTATTTCTTTAAAAAAACAGACAACAAGTGCGCCTAAAGCCGTTACTCCCCATGTAAAAATTGTCGCGATTAAAGCTTGGATTAGTGGATTTAGATTTTCAAACCAATTCAATCCTATTCACCTCACATTACATAATATGTTGCCTAAAGTATTCTGTTACATATATTTAGTGCTTTATTTATTCAAAATAAATGAATGTAAAGTACTCTAATCTAATTTAAACTAAAAAATAAAAGGATTAATTTTCAATTAATCCTTTTATTTTTTAGTTATTCACTCCATGTGTCACCATCGGTGTATTTTCTGTAATATTACAAAAAGTGTACCCATTATTAATTCCATAATCTATTATATCTTCTAAAGCATTTAATGTCTTGGTATTTCCACTAAAATCATGCATTAACACAACATTAATTCTAGATTTACTTAAATTTTTAGTTACATTATTATAAACATCGTTTGAATTTTTAGCTCCTCCCGCATCTCCAGATGAAACGTTCCAGTCAAAATATCTATATCCTCTATTAACAACTTCTTTAGTTAATTTGGTCATAATTCCTGGATTAAATTTACTAACAGTATTAGAACTTCCACCTGGAAATCTCGTTATTGTTGCATTATATCCTGTAGATTTTTTAATTTTATCTTGGAGCATAGTTATATTTTGCATGTACGAATCAACTGATTGATATATTGTTTTATAATTGTGTGAATACCCATGAATAGCAACTGTATGTCCTTCATTTATTTCTCTTTGTACAATCTTTTCTCCAGCTTCATCATAATTTAATATAAAAAATGTAGCTTTTACATTCTTTTTCTTCAAAATATCTAATATTTTAGGTGTTATAGTTGTTGTCGGACCATCATCAAATGTCAAATAAATTACTCCATTTTGTCCATCTTTTCCTTGTGTTGCTTGAACAGGTTTATTTTTTACAATAATAGTTCTTGTTTTATCAGCTTCATTGCCATTAGAATCTACAACTTTATATATTATAGTATAACTTCCAACTTTTGAAGAATCTACTTTTCCACCTATTTCCACCTTTTCTGTTAAGTCCCCATCTTTTTCATCAATTGCCTTAGCACCTAATTCTGTATAACTGTTACCTACTATTAAATAAATAGTTTCATCTCCATTTAAAGTAATAACCGGAGGTATATCATCAACAAAATTTACCTCTCTTTTCTTTATACTAACATTTCCTGAACTGTCTGTAACTGTATATTTTATTTCTAATCTATCTTCATTTATTTTATTTTCTTCAACCTTGATTTTTTCTGTTAAATCACCATCATAATTATCAATTGCAGTAACACCTAATTCTGTGTATTCTTTGGTATAAGATTGACTGATGTTTTCTCCTCCTTCCAATGTTATTTCTGGTGGAGTTTTATCAACTATTTCTACTGTTTGTTTTTGAGTATATGTTTTAAAAAGCGTTGGTACTTCATATTCAACCTCATAGGTACCTACTTTACTATAATCTACAGTTCCTATTATTTTTACAGAGTTTGTAACATCTCTAAACATATATATAGTTTTGGGAGCAATTAATTTTTCTTCACTATTTACACCAATTTTTAAAGTATTATTTGTTTCTATTTTAGGATTTTCTTGAGCAAGTGTAAAGAATATAGAAAGTACTAAAACTAATAGTGTTAATATAGAAAACAAAATTACTTTTTTAGAATCTTTTTTTAAGTATCTTACAAAAATTAATACTATTATTAAAATAGCAATTAATAATTCCCCTATTATAAACATTTTTTCTCATCTCTTTTTTATAAATTTTAATCTTTAGCAATTTTAAATCAATTTTCTACAAAATATGACTTATTAATTTTTATGTTAGCACTTTATACCAGTCATGTCAATCTCTAATAAATAAAAAAGAGTACAAATTAATCTGTACCCTTTTTGCTTATTTAAGAATTCTCCCATAATGTTACTTTTCCATTTTTTATACTATTTTTTACATCTATTATTCTTTGATTTGATGATCCTCTAAATTTTAAACTAGGATTTTTTAATTCATCAACAAATTCTCCATCTACTATATAATCAATATTATTTAATAATTCTTTAGTAACTTCATTGTCATTTGCTTTACCTGTAAGAATTTGATCATCAAATGTATACCCAGAATAACACCAAATAGATTTATTAGGATATGTTTCTTTAACTTTTTTTACTAATGGAAGTAATCCTTCTTGATTTGATTTTTCCATAGGTTCTCCTCCTAAAAGAGATAAACCTTGTATATAATCTGGCTTTAATGCTTCTAACACTTCATTTTCGGCTTGTTCATTAAAACAGTTTCCATAATTAAAGTCCCAAGCCTCTTTATTAAAACAGTTTTTACAATGATGAGTACAACCACTAACAAATAATGATACTCTAACTCCTGGTCCATTTGCTACATCACATTTTTTTATTTTAGCATAGTTCATATATTGCTACCTCCTGCTTAATATATCTTTTATAAATGCAAAACTCTCGATTTTATTTCCTTGGTTTTTCCTTCATTCCAAAAGTTTTCTCCTAAATAACCACAAGTACGTCTTGTTACATTCATTTTATTCTTATCTTTATTTCCACAGTTTGGACATTCCCATTCTAATTTATCATTTATTATAATTTCTCCATCATAACCACATACATGGCAATAATCAGATTTTGTATTAAATTCTGCATATTGAATATTATCATATATAAATTTAACTAATTCCTCAAGCGCTTCTAAATTATGTCTCATATTAGGTATTTCAACATAAGATATAGCACCTCCTGATGATATACTTTGGAATTCGCTTTCAAATGATAATTTTGAAAAAGCATCTATTTTTTCCCTTACATCTACATGATATGAATTTGTATAATATCCCTTATCTGTAATGTCTTTTATATCTCCATATTTTTGCTTATCTATTTTTGCAAATCTGTAACATAATGATTCTGCTGGAGTTCCATATAAGGCAAATCCTAGTCCAGTTTCTTCTTTCCATTTTTTTACAGTATCATTTAAATGTTTCATAACTCTTATAGCAAATTCATGTCCTTCTTTTGTTGTATGAGATACATTCTTCATTAACTTTGTTACTTCATAAATTCCAATATAACCTAAAGACAACGTTGAATATCCGCCTTTTAATAACTTGTCTATTTTTTCTCCTGCTTCCATTCTAGCTATTGCACCATATCTCCAATGAATTGGACTTGTATTACTTAAAGTTCCTAATAGAGCATAATGTCTGCACATTAATGCTTCATAACATATTTCTAGTCTTTCATCTAATAAATTCCAGAACTTTTCTTCATCGCCTGCTGCAATAATTCCTATTTGTGGTAAGTTAATACTTACAACACCTTGGTTAAATCTACCTTCGAATTTGTAATTTCCATTTTCATCTTTCCAAGGAGATAAAAAGCTTCTACACCCCATTGGAGCAAATACATTTCCTTCATAATTTTCACGCATTTTTTTTGCAGAAATATAATCTGGGTATAATCTTTTTGAAGAACATTTTACTGCAAGTTTTGTTAAATAATCGTATTTTCCGCCCTTCAAACAGTTATGTTCATCTAATACATAAATTAATTTTGGAAATGCTGGAGTTATATAAACACCTTTTTCATTTTTAATTCCTTTATATCTTTGTTTAAGAATTTCTTCTATTATCATAGCATTTTCTTCTATGTATGGATCATCTTTTTTCAAATTTAGAAATAGTGTTACAAATGGTGATTGGCCATTTGTTGTCATTAATGTATTAATTTGGTACTGTATAGTTTGAACACCGGCAGAAATTTCTTTCTTTAATCTTTGTCTTGTAAGTTCTTCTATCATTTCAGCAGACAATTTATCAGAAAATTCCTCTGTTAATTCTTTTTTAAATTTATCATAACTTTTTCTTACATATTTTCCTAAATGGCTAACGTCTACGGATTGTCCACCATACTGATTTGAAGCAACTGCTGCTATTATTTGAGTTACAATAGTACATGCAACTTGAAAACTTTTTGGAGATTCAATTAATTTTCCGTTCATAACAGTTCCATTATCTAACATATCTTCAATATTTATTAAACAACAATTAAAAATTGGTTGTAAGAAATAATCCATATCATGAAAATGAAGTATTCCTTCTTCATGTGCTTTTGTAATTTTTTCTGGTAATAAAATTCTTTTGGTTAAATCTTTTGAAACCTCTCCTGCTATATAATCTCTTTGAGTTGATGCTAAAACAGCATTTTTATTTGAATTTTCTTCTAATAATTCCTTATTTTGATTTTTTATTAAGCCTAATATAGATTCATCTGTAGTATTTTGTTTTCTTACTAACGCTCTTGTATATCTATAAACAATGTATTTTTTGGCTAGTTCATATTTATTTATTTCCATTAATTTACATTCAATTATATCTTGGATATCTTCTACTAATATTCTTTTTTTATCTAATTCTTCAATATATTTTATTATATCATTAATTTCTTCGGCATTTGCTCTAAGACTTGGTCTTACTTCTTTATTTGCTTTTTCTATAGCAATTTTAATTTTCTCGCCATTAAATTCTGTTGCTCTTCCATCTCTTTTTATTACTTTCATTAGTATATACCCCCTTAATATTGATGACCACATTATATATTCTTTTATATGTAGTTTTAAAGTTGCAAAAGCAACTTTTTTTGTTTTTCCATTTTTTTGGTAAAAAGACTACTAGAAAACCTTAAGATATATAGTAATATTTCAATTATTACATTTATATTACAATAATCAATTTGTTTTTACATTTTTTACAGCAAGCTAAAACACTTGATTTATAAAGCTTTTAAAATTTGTAAAAATAATTTTTTTATATTTTTTATGTTCACTTGTTGCATTTGCAACTTTTTGTTGATATAATATTAACATATTTGAGGTGATTTTATGAAACTTAATTTTAATATAGAAAATTTTTGTAATAATTTATTATCTTCTTGTGAAAAAATGCAAGAAAAATCATTTGATAAAAATGAAATTATTACAACTTACATTGTTAACAGAAAACAAGTATGTATTGTTCTTGAAGGTTCTGCTGATTTAATCCGATATGATTTTAATGGAAATCAAATGATTGTAGAAAGATTTTATCAATTTGATGTATTTGGAGAAATTTTCTATCAAATAAATACAAATAATGAATTATTTGTTATAGCTAAAGAAAAATCAAAAATTTTAATGTTCAATTATGATATATTTGAAAAAAAATGTAAGAAAAACTGCAAATTTCATGAAGAACTTATACTTGGGCTTCCTAATTTAATTTTAAACAAAGTATCTGACTTAAATTTAAGAATTGAATTATTGTCTAAAAAAACTATTCGTGAAAAATTAATTTCTTATTTTAAAATTTTATCCGAAAAAAATTTTAGTAAAACACTTACTCTTCCTTTATCCCTTACTGATTTATCTGATTATTTAAGCGTAGATAGAAGTGCTATGATGAGAGAATTAAAATTATTAAGAGAAGAAGGTTTTATAAAAAAGAATGGAAATAAAATTACTTTAATGTTAACTTAAAATAGGATAGCAAAGCTACCCTATTTTTACTCTTCATCATCTAATTTTAACACACTTAAAAATGCCTCTTGAGGAATCTCCACATTGCCTATTTGTCTCATCTTCTTCTTTCCCTTTTTCTGTTTTTCTAGCAATTTCTTTTTTCTTGTTATGTCTCCACCATAGCATTTAGCAAGTACGTCTTTTCTCATTGCAGATATAGTTTCTCTTGCTATTATTTTTCCTCCAACAACAGCTTGTAACGGAATTTCAAATAATTGTCTTGGAATTACAGTTTTTAACTTTTCTACCATCTTTCTTCCTCTTGTATATGCAGATTCCTTATGAACAATAAATGATAATGCATCTACAGCTTCATTATTTATATAAATATCTAATTTTACAAGTTCTGATTTTCTATATTCTTTAAATTCATAATCAAATGAAGCATAACCTTTAGTTTTAGATTTTAAAGTATCAAAAAAATCATATATAATTTCATTTAAAGGCAATTCATATTCCAATATTACCCTTGTAGAATCTAAATATTTCATATCTAAGTATGTTCCTCGCCTATTTTGACATATTTCCATAACATTTCCAACATACTCTTTAGGAAGCATTATTTCAGCTTTTACTATAGGTTCTTCAATATAATTTATTTCTGTTGAAGAGGGTAAATCAGCAGGATTATATAACTCTATAATTTCTCCATTAGTTTTATGAACATTATAAATAACTGATGGTGCTGTTGTTATAAGTCCTAAATCGAACTCCCTCTCTAGTCTTTCTTGTATTATTTCTAAATGTAAAAGTCCCAAAAATCCACATCTAAATCCAAATCCCAGCGCAATAGATGTTTCCGGTTCGTAATTTAATGCAGCATCATTAAGTTTTAATTTTTCTAATGCTGTTTTTAAATTTTCATATTCACTACCATCTAATGGATAAAGTCCACAATATACCATAGAATTAGCTTTTTTATATCCTGGTAAAGGTTCTCTTGCTGGAGAATCAGCTAAAGTAATCGTGTCTCCAACATGTAAATCTGAAACATTTTTTATGCTTGCTGCAATATAACCAACTTCACCTGCTAATAATTTTTCTGCTGGTAAATATGTTCCTGGTTCTAAATATCCAACCTCTGTTACAACAAATTTTTTATTTGTTGCCATAAATAAAATTTCATCTCCAACTTTTACAGAACCAGTTTTTACTCTAACATAACTTACTGCCCCTTTATAATTATCATAAAAAGAATCAAATATTAAACATTTTAAATTATCATCTGCATCTCCTTTAGGTGGTTTAAAATCTGTTATAATTCTTTCTAAAACTTGATCTACATTTAATCCTGATTTAGCTGATATACAAGGTGCATCCATAGCAGGAATACCTATTATATCTTCTATTTCTTTTTTTATTTCATCTGGTCTTGCATTAGGTAAATCCACCTTATTTATTACAGGTAATATATCTAAATTGTTATCTAAAGCTAAATATACATTGGCAAGAGTTTGAGCTTCTATACCTTGACTTGCATCTACAACTAAAATGGCTCCCTCACATGCTGCTAAGCTTCTAGATACTTCGTAATTAAAATCAACATGTCCTGGAGTATCAATTAAATTAAATATATATTTATTACCATCTTTTGCATTATATTCCATACGTACTGCTTGAGCTTTAATTGTTATTCCTCTTTCTCTTTCCAAATCCATGTTGTCTAAAACTTGACTTTCCATTTCTCTTTTAGAAAGTACTCCAGTCATTTCAATTAATCTATCCGCTAAAGTAGACTTTCCATGATCTATATGCGCAATTATACTAAAATTTCTAATGTTTTCTTGATTGTACAATTTTTTATCCTTCCTTTCATGGTGTTCCACAAAATTGATTATATAATTTTTTCATATTTTTTCTTGTAATCGTTTTATTTATTCCTTGATTGCTTACTTGCATATATACTTCAGACAATAAATTTTTTATTTTCTCATTTCCTGGTACTTCATTCTTTTTATTTTCCCAATATTCAACTTGTAAATTCGGAGTCCAATTTTTTCCTTTATAAACTAATCCTGCAGCAATTCCATCACATATCATCTCAACTGTATATTTATACGGTATAATTGGAAATTTATCAGGCGCATCCAAATCACACCAATATTCAATATGATGTCTATTTCTTCCTCTATGATGTAACCAAGCTTTTGAATAACCTTGAACGCTTTTTGCAACTGGAATAGGGCTTTTTCTTCCTCCCTGATAAAATTTAGCAGATTCAATAAATTCAGTTGGTGTATATTTGGATAAATCATGTACTAATCCTCTCCAAGGTATACCAGCTTTACAACATAATTTAAAAACTAACCATCTATGTTTTGTTACTGTACAAAAATGACCAACATAATTCTTTATCATATTATTGCCTCCGTGTAATTATTATATATCACTAATACAGATTTTGGCAATAATTATTTCAATTTTATGACAACATTATTTATATATAATATTGATTTCTTTAATATATTGATTTTTAAGGCTTTTTATGACATAATGTAATAGATTTATTCTCGGAGGTACAATATGGATTTAGAAAAATTAGAATTTAATAAAATATTAAATAATTTAAATAAATATACTCATACATATATAGGAAAAGAATTAGTTAATTCACTAGTTCCATCAAATAACAAGGAAGATGTAAAAAAATTGTTAGCTGAAACTAGAGATGCTACAATACTAACCTTAAGAAAAGGAAATGCTCCTATATCTCAAATAGAAAACATTAATTACATATTAAAAAAGCTAGAATCAAATGGGATTTTGTCTTCTAAAGAATTATTAGATATTGCTAATATTCTTAAAGTTTCTAGAGAACTAAAAGAATATTTTAATTTGAGTTTAGGAAAAACAGATGAAATTTTTACAAACTTAGAATCATATTTTTCTCAATTATATGTAAATAAACCTATAGAAGATAAAATATTTTCTTCAATTATAGATGAAAATACAATAGACGACAATGCTTCTCAAAACCTAAAAACAATAAGGAGAAATATAAGGAAAGTCGAACTCGAGATAAGAAATAAACTTAACTCTATTTTGCAATCTAAATATATACAAGAAAAAGTCATTACTATAAAAAATGGTAGATATGTTGTACCTGTTAAGCAAGAATATCGTTCTTCTGTAAACGGGTTTATTCATGACATATCAATTACTGGTGCTACTGTTTTTATAGAACCTATGTCTGTATTTGAATTAAATAATCAAATTAGCAATTTAAAATCAGATGAAGTTATTGAAATTGAAAAAATACTACAAAATCTATCTTCTATGTTATATTCATACACAAATGAATTAAACTTGACAACTTCGACAATAGGTTTATTAGATTTTATATTTGCTAAGGCAAAATATGGTATATCTATAAATGGCGTTGAACCAATAATAAATGAAGAAAGATACATAAATTTAATAAAAGCTAGACATCCTTTAATAGATAAAAATTCTGTAGTTCCAATAAACATAGCTTTAGGTAAAAATTTTTCTCAACTTGTAATAACAGGACCAAACACAGGTGGAAAAACTGTTACTTTAAAAACTGTTGGATTATTATCTGCAATGGCAATGTCTGGAATGTATATCCCTGCCAATGAAAAAAGTAGTATTTATGTATTTGATAATATTTTTGCAGATATTGGAGATGAACAAAGCATTTTAGAATCATTAAGTACTTTTTCTGCTCATATGGTAAAAATAATTGATATTATTAACTCATCAACATCAAAAAGTTTAGTTTTAATAGATGAAATTGGTTCTGGTACAGATCCTATTGAAGGTGCAAGTTTAGCTATAAGCATACTTGATTATCTTTTCAAAAAACAATGCTTGACTTTAACAACAACCCATTATACTGAAATAAAAAATTATGCACTTATAACAGATGGATACGAAAATGCTAGTTGTGAATTTGATGTTGAAAATTTAAAGCCTACATATAGATTAATTATTGGTGTTCCAGGTAAAAGTAACGCTTTTGCTATAAGTGAAAAATTAGGTTTAAATAAAGATATATTAGATAATGCCAAAAATCTAATTGATAACAATACCATAAATATTGAAGATTTATTAAAAAGTATCTACGACGATAAATTAACAATCGAAAAGGAAAAAGAACAAATACTAGAAACTTCAAAACAAATAGAAGAACTAAAAAAGAATTTAGAAAGTGACAATTCTCAACTAGAGAAAGAAAAAAAAGATATAATTAATCAAGCAAAATTTGAAGCAAAAAATATAATATTAGATGCAAAAGAAATTGCAGATAATATTATTAGAAAATTAAATTCAATAGATTCTTTAAAAATTGCTAACAATCTTAGAAACGAACTAAATAGTAAATTAAAAGAAACAAAAATAGACAATATTTCTAATGATAATTTAGGAATAAATAAAGAAGATATAAAATTAGGAATGAGTGTCTTTATTCCTAGTTTGAATCAAAACGGAATAATCACTACACTTCCTAATAAATCAAATCAAGTACAACTACAAATAGGTAATGCAAAAATGAATTTTGATATTACTAAATTGATAAAATCTAAAAATGTTGTTATAACAGAAAAAAAGCAAACTTCCTCTACTCCTTCATTTAATAAATCTTTTAATGTTGCCAGTGAAATTAATATAATTGGTCTTAATGTAAATGAAGCCATACCTATTGTTGATAAATATCTAGATGACTGTTATCTTGCAAATTTACCAACTTGTAGAATAGTTCACGGAAAAGGTACTGGAGCATTACGAAACGGCATTCATAAATATTTAAAAACTAACTCACATGTAAAATCTTATAGATTAGGTTCTTTCGGTGAAGGTGAAATGGGAGTTACAATAGTTGAATTCTGTTAATTTGCTATTGCCTTTTTATGATATATTATGATATAATTAGTACATATAAATAAAAAATAAATGTGTAACAAGAGATTGGAGTTTAATATGCATTCTTCTTTTTGCCATATACCTCCTTTTGACTGTTTTATTTTATTTCCCCTTATTCATATTTTGGATAAGGGTTTTTCTATATAATGTACTCTATAAAATTACTAGGAAAAAATTTGTACATAGTTTCTCTTATAAATTTTTCTCCGTCGTCCCTTATTTCTTTTTTATACATGTATTTTCCTTTGCCTCTACCTGTCATAATATCTTTATTATATAAATTTATAGCCATTGGAAATGCTTCTGAATTTATCATTGTATGAACATAACTATATGTCATAAAAATCACCTCAAAAAAAGTTTCTTTCTTAACTTTATCACTTAAATTATTATACAAATATTCTATCAGTTTATAATATAATTCTTTCCAATTTTCTACTAAAATAACAGGAGCAATTAATATTCCTATTTTATATCCAGCTTCACATATTTTATTAATTGCTTCAATTCGACCTTTTAAACGTGAAGTTCCAAACTCTACTTTATTTATAATTTCTTCCGGATTTACGCTCATTCTTATAATTGTCTTTCCTTTATGATCTAGCGAAAGCAAATCATCTACCATATCAAACTTTGTAGGAAAAGTAATATATCCCCTACCTTTCTTAGCGAATTCTTCTATTGTCCATTCTAAATTATCTGTTATTGTATTTTCTAATACTAAATCACTATTACTTCCTATTTCAAAAGTCAATTCTTTTTCTGATTTTAAAGAAGTTCTGATTATTTTGTCTAACATTTGCTCTCGATTTACAAATAGCCTTAAATATGCACATTTATTATAATTACATACTAAATAACAATACATACACATTGCAGTACATCCGAGAAGATGTATACGGTACAAGAAAATCTGATGTTTTATGATTTGGAACGAATTTATGTGTTTTTCTAATTCCTATAATCAAGTTCTGTTTCATGTTTGCAAATTCACTATTTTGCTTTTTCCTCATTTCTTCAATATTATTGTGATTTTCTATTATTACTTTAGGTACATCTTTATACATATCTAATAATTTTTTTCCTAAATAATAATCTTTTATATTTTCTTCATAATAAATTGCTTTAGGTTTAAACATTCTTACCTCCTATTATTAATAGAATAGCCACTCTTTCATTTTTATTTTATACAAAATTTTTATTATTATACTTTTTGACATTGTTTAATCTTTATTGTATAATTATGTAAATTTGATAGGAGGTTAATATGCTTACCATAAATATAATTTGTATCGGAAAAGTAAAAGAAGCTTACTTAAAAGACGCATTAAATGAATATTCTAAGAGATTATCAAAATACTGTAATTTAAAAATAATAGAACTGCCTGATGAAAAATTACCAGAAAAAATAAACGAATCTATAATACAAGAAATAAAAAACAAAGAATGTAAAAAAATAGAGGAACAAATAAAAAAAGATTCTTATACTATATGCTTAGATTTAAAAGGTAAACAATATACATCAGAAGAATTTTCAAAAAAAATTGATGATATTGCTCTTAACTTTAATAGTACACTTAACTTCATAATCGGTGGAACTTTAGGTATAACAAATACACTACTTGATAAGGCAAATGAAAAAATTTGTTTTTCTAAAATGACATTTCCCCACCAGTTAATACGCGTATTTTTGCTAGAACAACTATTTAGAGCTTTTAAGATTTCTAAAGGCGAGACATATCATTGGTAAAACTTATAATAACATAAATATACAGGACATGTATTACATGTCCTGTATATTTTATTATACCTTTTTCTCTAAATATCTTTTTATTTTCATTGTTGTAGTTTTTTCAAATTCCTTTTCTCTTATGTTTATTTCTTTAATATGTTTATATATTACTAGATTTTGATTTATTTTCTTTACCTCTTCCCATATTAATTGTTTTATTTCTTCATCTGTTTTTGGATTGTCTTTAAATTTATTTTCTATAAATTCCTTATTTACTCTTATCTCTGCTGATAATACTAAATCATCTTTTTCAGGTTTTAAATATACCATTGACTCTAATATATACTCATTATCATTTAATAACGCTTCTAATTCTTCTGGATAAACATTTTTACCATTTTTTGTAATTAATACATTCTTTTTTCTTCCTGTTATATAAACAAATCCATCTTCATCTTGGAATCCCAAATCACCGGTATAAAACCAACCATCTTTTATAACTTCTTTTGTGGCTTCCTCATTTTCGTAATATCCAATCATTACATGATCGCCTTTAGTTATAATTTCTCCTATTCCATCATCGTTTATATCTACAATTTTTAATTCTGTACCATATAATGGTAATCCTACAGCTTCATCTTTATAATAATTATCTCTATTTACTGCAACAATAGGAGCACATTCTGTAAGTCCATATCCCTGAATTAGTGTTATTCCAAAATCTCTAAATCCCTTTGAAACTTCTGGATTTATTGCAGCAGCTCCCGCAATAAATAATCTTAAATTTCCTCCAAATTGATCATGTATACTCTTAAATACTTTTCTTTTTAAATGTATTCCAATTTTATCTAATACATTTGTTATTTTTATCATTCTTTTTACTAATTTAGTTTTACCTTGTTTTTCTATGCCTTCCCATATTTTTCTATATAAAGTTTCAAATACAAGTGGAACAGATAATACAATTGACACATGTGCTTCTTGCATATTTTTTTGAATGTGTCGTAGTCCATCACAATAAGCTACTGCAGCTCCTCTATATATTGGCATTAAAAATCCACATACACATTCATATACGTGATGTATTGGTAACATAGATAAAAATATATCGTTTGGTTTTATGTTTACCATTTGACAATGTTGATGCATATTATATACCATATTTTTTTGTGATAACATTGCAGCTTTTGACTGAGAAGTAGTTCCTGATGTAAATAACAATTCTGCCATTGAATTTTCATCAATTTTAGCATCTATAAATGATTTATCTCCATTATTGACTAATTCTTTTCCTTTTGTAATTAATTTATGTAATGATAAAAATTTACCATTATCTTCTTCTAAATCCATTCCTATATAATAAGAAACAATGTCATTTTCTTTATAAATTTCGTCAATTTTATCTTGTAATTTTGAAGAATATATTAAGCAATCTACTCTTGCTCTTTTCATACAACTTATAAGTTCATTTAGCGGAAGTTGTTTATCTAATGGTACTACAACTCCTGTACCATTTATTGTAGCTAAGTATGATATTGCCCACTCATATCTATTTTCTCCTATAACTGCTATTCTCTTATCCTTTAACCCTAAAGTTATCAAAGCTGTTCCTAATGCATTCATATCCTCTAAAACTTGAGGAAATTTTATTGCAGTATATTTATTAGATTTATCTTTTACGTAATATGCAACATTATCTTTATATATTTCACTAGCCTCTTCAACTATTTGCTTTAAATTACTAACCTCTCTAACTTCATATGGTTTAACATTTTTATTCATGTATAAAAATCTCCCTTCACAAATTATTTTTGTTTATATATTTTAAATAAATCTTTTAATTTCAATCTATCACCGTAATGTAATATCGCTGACGAATACACTTTTATTGAAATAATAGCTAATAAAACAGCAGTTATTATCAATACAATAATTGAAATTACTATCTCTGTCCCTGATGTTGCTCCAGCAAGTATTCTGCCAGGCATAGAAAAAGCTGATGAAAAAGGAAAAACTGAAGCAAATTTACTAGCTGTACTATTAGGCATTGTTGATGTAAAATATGCTAAATAAAATGATATAACAGCAATTAGTGATATAGGTGTACTTGCTGCCTGAACATCTTCAGCTTTACTAACAGTAGCTCCTGTTACAGCACTCAAAAAAGCATACACTGTATACCCTAAAATAAAATATACAAAGCATATTAATATAGCTGGTACATTTAGATTTAATTCTCCTACAAATTTTGAAATCAAATCAAAATCGCTTGGTATAAATATCTTATAAGATATAACAGCAACTAGTATTAGACCTATCAATTGAACCAGTCCAACTATTCCCATTGCAATTGTTTTTCCTACAACTATTTTAGTCGGAGTTGTTGATGTCACTAAAGTTTCCATTACTCTTGATGTTTTTTCACTCGACACTGATGTTGAAACACTATATCCATAAAAATAGATAGCAAAAAACAATATAAAAGAACTTATCATCGCAACTGCAAAATTTTCATTTCCGTTATTATCATTTAATGATTTTATTTCATATGTAACAGGAACATTAAGTGATTGTATTAATTCTTGAGGAACACTTGCATCTAGCAACAATCTATTATCATACATTTCTTTTATTATATTTGAAAAAACATTTGCAATATCTTGGTTATCAGAAAATGTACTATCTTCCTTTACTATGTAATCAAAAGAAAGCGTATTATCTTGCTCTCTTAACACAATCCCTATATCAATTTCTTCATTGTTTATTAATTTTTCAACATCTTCAATTTGTTTATTTGTAGCGTATTCTATATTATAATTTAAATTTAATTGTCTAAAATTATCTGTTGAAGCTTTCAAAAGATTATTATCGTCTATAATTATAACTTTCAAATTTTCATCGCTTTCAGAATTATCAAAAGAATTAATAATATTAGGAATATTACAAAGGATCACAATAATAATCAACATAATTGCATTTACTACAATAAAAGATTTTTTTCTTATATATTCCATTATTGTAAATTTAATAATTTCTAAAAGATTTCTCATTTGACTTCACCTACCTCATTTATAAATATTTGATGTAGTGATGGTTCTTTTATTTCAAATTTACTTATTTTTATATTTGATTCTACTATTTTTCTTAATATGTCTTGTGACATCTCTTCATTCCTTAATTTTATCTCATAACTATTGACTTTCTTATCAATAATTTCTGCATCACTTGGAATTATAGTACTTAAATCTTCATATGATTCAATTAATAAATTATTTTTTCCATATGACCTTTTTATATCAGACAAATTTCCCTTTAATATTGTTTTACCCCTATTTAATATAATTATATCTCTGCAATATTCTTCAACAACTGACATTTGATGACTAGAAAGTATTATATAAGTTCCTTTTTGTATTAATTCTTCTATAACACCTTTTATAATTTGTGTGTTAACTGGATCTAAACCACTAAAAGGTTCATCTAATATTAATAATTCTGGATTATGAATAATTGATATTATTAGTTGAACTTTTTGCTGATTACCTTTAGAAAGTTGTTCTGCTGGTTTATCAATATATTCATATATATTTAATTTTTTGCACCAGTACTCAATAGCTTTTTTAGCTTCACTTGTTTTCATGCCTTTTAATGTTGCAAAATACATTAACTGATCGAATAATTTAGTTTTAGGATAAATTCCTCTTTCTTCTGGCAAATATCCAAAGTTAACATTTTCTCTTCTTACTTTTTTTCCATTCCAAGTAATTTTTCCAGAGTCATTATCTAATATTCCAAGAATCATTCTTATTGTTGTAGTTTTTCCAGCGCCATTAGAACCAAGTAATCCAAAAACTCCTGGTTTTTCTAGCGAAAATGAAATATCATCAACAACTTTCTTTCCCGAATAGCTTTTATGTACATTTTCTACATTAAGTCCCATGTAAGTTTTCTCCTCTCCTTATGCAAAATACATGAAAAGTTCTTAAAATATCTATAACAAGGTTTAATTATTCTTTGTTAAATTCATTGTATCTCTAGCAATTACCAATTCCTCATTTGTTGGTATTATATATGCCTTTATTTTTGATGATTTTGTTGTTATTTCTCTTTCTTCACCTTTAACCTCGTTTAATGCATTATCTATTTGAACTCCCATAAATTCTAAGTAATCACATATTAATTTTCTAATATTAATTTGATTTTCTCCAATTCCTCCAGTAAATACTATTGAATCAATTCCGCCCATTATAACAGCATACTTCGCTATAAATTGTGCTACTGTTTTTGTAAATATTTCTATTGCTAATTTTGCGCGTTCATTACTTGATGAAGCAATTTCTATTTCTCTAAAATCCGGTGCCATATTTGCAATGGCTGATATTCCAGACTTTTTGTTTAATATATTGTTTGTCATTTCAGGAGTTAAATTTTCTTTTTCCATCATATATGTTACAACTGATGGGTCTAAATCACCACTTCTTGTAACCATTGCAATTCCTCCAAGTGGACTAAGTCCCATACTTGTATCTACACATTTTCCATATTTAACTGCACATAAACTTGCTCCTTGTCCTAAATGACAAGTTACTATCTTTAATTTTTCAATTGGTTTTCCCATCAAATCTGCACATTTTTCTGAAACATATTTATGGCTCGTTCCATGTGCCCCGTATTTACGTATACGATGTTTTGTATAATATTCATATGGTATAGGATATAAATAACTGCTCTCTGGCATTGTTTGATGAAATGCAGTATCAAACGCTGCTGCCATTTTTACATTTGGCATCGCCTTCTGACAAGCCTTTATTCCTAAAATTGCAGCAGGATTATGCAATGGTGCTAAAACAGCACATTCTTGTATTTGATCTACAACTTTTGGAGTAATTAATACAGACTTATCAAAAATTTCTCCACCATGAACAATTCTATGTCCTACTGCATTTATTTCATCTAATGACTGTATTACTCTATGTTCTTTACTTATTAATTCATTTAAAATTGTCTGTAAAGCTTCTTCATGATTTAATGCTGTTTTTGATATTACATATTTTTGCTCTCCTACTTTATGCGTTAAAAAAGATTCATTTTCTCCTATTCTTTCATAATTTCCCTTTGCCATAACTTGTTCTGTTTGCATATTAATTAATTGATACTTTAAAGATGAACTTCCACAATTTATAACTAATATTTTCATTATATCTCTCCTTTTATAGATATATTTTATATTGCAAAATAAGGAGGATTGTATCTCTATATAATCCTCCTACAAATGCTTTATTTAACTAAATTCATTGTTTCTCTAGCTATCATCAATTCTTCATTCGTTGGAACAATCCATACTTTTACTTTAGAATTCTTTGTTGATATTTCTCTTTCTTCACCTTTTACATTGTTTAATTCTTTATCTAATTCTACTCCCATAAATCCCAAGTAACTGCAAACATCTGCTCTTGTTTCTGGTCCTCTTTCTCCAACTCCTGCTGTAAATGTTATAACATCTACACCATTCATTGTAACTGCATATTTTCCTATATATTGTGCTATTATGTAAGCATATTCTTTTAAAGTTAACTTAGCTCTTTCATTTCCTTCTGCTGCTGCCTCTTCTATATCTCTGTTATCTGGAGAAATTTCAGAAATTCCATATATACCAGATTTCTTATTTAGTATTGTTTCCATTTCATCTGCTGATAAATTTTCTTTTTTCATTAAGTAAGTTACAACTGATGGATCTAAATCCCCACTTCTGCTACCCATAGCAATTCCACCTAAAGGTGTCAATCCCATACTTGTATCAACGCACTTTCCATTTTGAACAGCACATAAACTTGCTCCTTGTCCTAAATGACAATTTATTATTTTTAATTCTTCAACTGGTTTCCCTAAAAGTTCTGCTATTCTTAAAGAAACATATTTATGACTTGTTCCATGTGCTCCATATTTTCTTACACCATATTTTTCATAATATTCATAAGGAATTGCATATAAATAATGCTCTTTTGGCATTGTTTGGTGAAATGCTGTGTCAAATACAACTACATTTGGTTTACCTGGCAATTCTTTTTTGCAAGCTTCTATACCTTGTAAATGTGCAGGATTATGTAATGGTGCAAATGTTATTGCATCCTCTATTCCTTTTTCAACTTCGTCGTCTACAATCACAGATTTTGTAAATTTTTCACCACCATGAACAACTCTATGACCAATTGCATTTATCTCATCTAGTGAAGTGATAACTCCATGTTCTTTATCTGTTAATTGATCCATAACAAACTTTATTGCTTCATCATGATTTTTTACAGGATTAGTAAATTTAAACTTTTGTTCTCCAACTTTATGCGTTAAAAAAGATTCTCCAATTCCAATTCTTTCGTAATTTCCTTTTGCCATAACACTTTCATCTTCCATATTAATTAATTGATATTTAAAAGATGAACTTCCGCAGTTTATAACTAATATTTTCATAAAATTTATCTCCTTTTCTTTTTAGTATTATTATCTCTGTTAGTCAAAATCGAACTTCGCTATTTCAAATTGCAATAATATATATTATAAAATATGTCTCTTACATTTGTGCTTGTACAGCCGTTATTGCTACTACACCAACAATATCTTCTGCACTACATCCTCTAGATAAATCATTTACTGGCTTTGCTATTCCTTGGCAAAGTGGTCCATATGCTTCTGCTTTTCCAAGTCTTTGTACTAATTTATATCCTATATTTCCAGCATCCAAATTAGGGAATATTAACGTATTTGCATGTCCTGCAACATTACTTCCCTTTGCTTTCATTTCTCCAACTTCTTTTACTAATGCAGCATCTAATTGTAGTTCTCCATCTACAATCATTTCTGGTGCTTTTTCTTTTACTAATTTTGTAGCCTCTACAACTTTGTCTACCAATTCTGATTTTGCACTTCCATAAGTAGAAAAAGATAACATTGCTACTTTTGATTGCTTACCAGTTAACTGCTCAAAGCTTTTTGCTGATGATATTGCTATTTCAGAAAGTTCCTCACTATTTGGATTTATATTTAAACCACAATCTGAAAATACAAACACACCATTTTCTCCATATTCACAATTTGGAACACTCATTAAGAAAAATGCTGATACAAGTTTTGTTCCAGGAGCTGTTTTTAATATTTGTAGTGCTGGTCTTAAAGTATCTGCTGTAGAATGTGCTGCACCTGATACTAATCCATCTGCTTCTCCACATTTAACCATCATCATGCCAAAAAATACTGGATCTAACATTAACTTTTGCGCTTGTTCTTCAGTCATTCCCTTTGCTTTTCTCAATTCGTAAAATGTACTTGTGTACTCTGCATATTTTTCTGACTTAGAAGGATTTACTATTGTTGCTTTTGAAATATCTAAAGAATTTTCACTTGCTAAATTTAATATTCTATCTTCTTCTCCTATTAATATAACTTTTGCAAAATCTTCTTTTCCTATTTTATCTACTGCTTTCAAAACTCTTATATCTGTTGCTTCTGGTAATACTATAGTTTTTATATTTGATTTTGCTTTTACTTTCATTTCTTCTATAAATGACATGTATATTTCCCCCAATCTTGTAATTTTAGATTAACGCAAATATTATATACAAAAATTTCCTAAAACACAATAATTTTAAGAAATTTTATATAAATTTTATCATCTCTTTCATAAATACAAAAAAGGATATCCATCAAATATGATAAATATCCTTTTTTGAGTTTCGCTGTAGAGAACCACTTAGATTAGTCGCAAATCGACCAAATTACATCGCAGTTTTCGAAAAATTCCTTAAGCGTAACGCTTTCATACCCCACCTTACTCGTTGACTGCATTATAACTTTTCCTTTTACAACTCCTCTAACAACCGCTAGATGCCTTCCGAATCCATTCGGAAAAAGCTTGTTTGCCAGTAAAACAATAACTATTCCGTCTCCGTGTTGTAATGTCTGCAACACATCACTTAACATGCTTATGCGCTTGCAGTTTAAGTGGTATGCATAGCATACTGTATCGATAAAATGCCAGTATGTGCCACCCTCTGGTGCAATCCAGTCGCCGTATAAAGCAATTCGAATCAAGTCCTTAAGTGATATACTTTTGCCAAAATGCTCCAATACTTCCTTAGTTACCAGAGGAAAGTTTCCGCTAGTAGCAATTGTTTTTTTAGAAGTACTGTTTACAGCGCGATACGGAATTTCTGAAAATTTCTGAGAATTCTGTAAAGGCATGTTCAGTTTAACCCTTGAGACAGTTGATCTTTCAGTCAGCAGCATGTAGTACTTGTCATCAGCTTCGAATTCGCAAGCTTGAGCCCGCATCTCTGCCGTTAAGGCATCCATATTTGAGCGATACTCTGCCCACATTTCTTTAGACATTTCGCGTTCGATTCTTGGGCTTCTGTCGATTTCGTGCCATACATTAAGTGTAAATTCTGTTGTTTTTTCCATGATTTGATTACCTCTCTTGCATAAACCCATTTGTTCCACATTTGGAACAAATTTGCTAAAGTAACTAAATTTAGTATACTACAAAACCAGACATTTTTCAACGTTTTCAATAAATTACTCCAGTTATATGTATATATCTTATTTTTAAATATTCATACGATGCTACACTTCTTCCGTACGAATCTAGTGTATGTGTTGCAACAAAAACATTATTCAAATCACTACCATTGTTTGAATCAACAACAACAAGTGTGTGTGAAAAGACATTGCCATTAAAGCTCAACTGAATTATATCTCCATTTTCTATTTTATCTAGAGTTGATTCTACTGCACAAGGTCCTACACTGTTATTATGTATCAAAAAATTATGCAAATATTCAACTCCTGTCCATGAAGGAGATTTATCATTGCCATTCCTATAATACCATCCATACTGGTTATAATTCATTACTGATGAACCTGCTAATATACATTGTGAAGCAAAGTTTGTACAATCTCCACCTATTAAATCGTAATTATAATATTCAGGATTTCGCAAATACGCCCATTTTTCAGCATATTTGATTACAGATTCTCTTTTATATTCTCTTTTATTTATAAAAAAAGCACCTCAACTCATTATATGTGGTTGCTTTTCGTCTTATTAAATTTTATTATATTATTTTAAAATTTTTAAAACATCTTTCGTTTCTTTTGTTCTATTAGATTTGTTTATTATAATAACCATAATAGCAGTTAAAAGAAATGTTATACCATATGCCCATGCTACCATCCCTATTTTTCCTTGTACAATACTATCTCCAGCTATAGTTGATGATATTACTGAAGGAAATCTTGCAAAAGTACAAATTAATACAAATTTAACATAATTTATTGGCAACAATCCTCCTATATATGTAAGTAAATCTTTTGGCGTTCCCGGTATTGCAAACAATATTATCAAAACCGTTTCTATTGTTTTAGGATTTTTAAATGCTTTGCTATTTTCAATTTTATCTATTTTTTCTTTTTTAAATGATTGATATAGTAATTTTTTTCCATATTTTTTTACCAAAAAATATATAAATGTAGTGGTTATAAAAACAGAGGCACATATAAATATTGTACCACCAACTGTACCATAGCACATTCCTGCTAGAACTTCTATAGGCTCCCCCGGCAATATAACCAATACTATTTGTGCTAATTGTAATACAAACAATAATAAAATTCCACTTATCCCTAATGCATCTATTTTTTCTTTAAACATCATTTGACCTTCTTTAGTTGATATTTCTTTCATTATTGGCATCAAATAGATAATTGCTCCTATAAATATTACTATTACAGCTATTAATAATGTTACTTTTAATAATTTTCTAAAAAAGTTATTGCTTTCTTTATTAGAAATTTCTTTTATTTTTTTCTTCTTGTATAAATTCATTGATTTTCCTTTGTATAACGAAATCACTTTTTTATTATTTGATTGCTCCATAATCTTCACCTTCTATTACTATTACTTTTGTAGTAAAATAAAAATTAATTATTAAAAATAAATGTGACCACAAATAGTCACATTTATTAATTTATGATACTTTTTTTGATATAATTTTTTGAGCAAATTGTAAGCCAATTATGATTAAAGCTCCTATTATAAAATACCACACATTAAATGTCTCAAAATTCATAGGAGATTTTGGAATATTTAATGTTGTAGGTCCCATAACAATAGAATAAAGTGACCCAACCATCAAGCCGATTATTGTATATATAGTTTGACTTCTATACTTCTCTAAAGCTTTCTTTATTAATTTTATAACTAATACTACACCTGTAATTATTCCTAATCCAAAAATAAATAAAACAGGAACATAATTAAAATTAAAGTGAAAAAACTCTTTAATCGCAGAAATTATCGGTATGTATAAGCCAAATATTAATAATAATGTTGAGCCAGAAATCCCTGGTAATATCATAGCTGATATTGCTATCATTGCAGCAACAAAAATATATATTGCTAATCCTATATTTAAATTTGTTATATCTACCACTGTCTCAGAACCTGAAACAGGATTAAAATATGTAAGCAATGCAACCACAGCTATACCAATTAATGCAAATATTATGTTTATATATTTTCCTTTTATTGAGTCTCTCTCTTCTTTTATTATTATTGGTATTGCAAAAATTATAAATCCTAAAAACAAAGAACTTACATTGTATATCTGTTCTTCAAATAAACTTGTAAGTATAAAAGATGCAATTATCATACCTACAATCCAACCACACCCTAATTTAACTAAAAACTTAGCTGCCTCAAGCTTTTCTTCTTTCTTTCCAAATACTATATTATTAAGTGAATTTACAAATTTATCATAAAACCCTAAAACAAACGCAACTGTTCCGCCTGATACTCCTGGAACACTATCTGCTAAAGCCATGCAAAATCCCCTTGATGCATTAACTATAAACTTCATATTGTCCTCCTTTGTATATCAATAATATTTGTTAGTATAGCACAACGCGTAACTGTTTGTCTATATTTACAGCAAATTATTTACCATTTTTAATATAATTATCTTTCATCTAAAGTAACCATTTTTCCACTATTTCTATCATATGTATAAAAGTTATCTAAATTTTCTTCAAATAATCCTGTTAATTTTAACAATGCTCTTTTTTGCTGTTCTTGTGGTTCATATTTATAATTTCCATTTTCATCTTTTAATCCATTTAATTTATTATAAAAATATCTATAAATAGATTCACCTGTGGAAAACCAATAAACCATAACCTCCTCATTAATATTATTGGTTAAATTTGCTCTAAAAAACATAGGAATAGAAGTTTTAGCATATTCAGTAATTTCTCTTTCCTTAGCATAATAAACTACTCTAACTCTTGCCATATGTTCAATATCATTCTTATTATCAGAACGACTAGAAAGTTTTTTAAATTCTTGTTCATACACAGTATTTAACTCTTTATTATCTTGTATTTTCTTTTTTAATAAATCTGAATCAGCCAATAGGTCTACCTGTTGATTTATTCTTTTTTCTATTTCTCCTTGTATCAAATTTTCTCTTAAAGCTTTAAACTCTTCCAACATTTTTTCTTTTACTTTTTCTCTTGTTGCTTGATTATCGCCATATTTGCTTTGAAATTCCGTTCTTATTCTTTTTTCATATCTCTTTAACAAATTATATTCACTCTCTAAATTTCTCTCTCTTAGATCCTCTATTGAATTAATATCTTGATGTTCTCTTCTAACTTCTCTTTCAATTCTTTCTGTTTTCTCTGCACCTATTACCGTAAAATCTGGCATATCTGTTCTTTTAGAAATTAATCCATCTTTTGTTTTTTGTTCCTCATGATAACTAGCTCCAGTTGCTAAAAATTCAGCATCTAAATAATCTAATCCTCCTTTACCTTGAGCTTCAAATTTAATTTTACAATTTTCGTTTACAGTTGTGTCTTTGTTAGAAAATTTTACACTATATCCAGTATTTACAGCTCGAAAACCTGGCTTCTTTATTGCTTTTGCTTGTCTTTCTTCCTCTGTACCCCAAAACTTAAATGTTGCAAATTTTGCCAAATTAGACACAAAATAAGCACTCATTTCATACTGTAATTCTCTTAAAGTTTTTGAATAAACATCCGTGGTTCTTGCAAGATTACGCTCTCCATATTTTACGTTTTCTTTTGCAAAATTCAGTTCCTTATTTTTATCATTCAAATCAGCTTCAATAGCTTCCGGCGTAATTAAATATTCACTTAATTCACCTTCTATATTATCTGTTTCATTAGCATCTTTAATTAATTGTTGTAATACTTCATTTCCTCTTTCTTTTGACATAGAATTTAATTTTGATTTTAGCTCTTTAATTCTTGTACTTAAATTCAACATTCTTTGTTCATTTATTTCTATAAATTCATTATGTTCACTTATTCTTCTTGAAGTTGCTTCTAGTTCCTCAGCTAATTCATTTAATTTTTCATTCAAATCATCATTACCAATTCTAAACTTTTTAGGAGGAACAGTAGTTATTACACTAAAAGCAATTAAATCCTTAAAAGTAATTTCAGATATCTTATTTAATATACCTTGTTGATTTATATTAGGATTTTCCTTTATTTCACTTAAAATCTCAGTAAATTCATTTCTTGTTTTAGTTGCAATACTATCTGGACTTTTTATACGACCTTCTATAAATCCTTCTGCTCCTGGAAATACTGTTTCATAAGTTGTTCCAGCAGTATATATTAAGTTTTGAATTGTTCTTTTTAATGTAACTATATAATTTCTTTCTTCTAGCATTTCTTGCATTTTATCATTTTGTGCTTTTTTTAATTCTATTAACTGTCTCTCTGCAGATTTTGCTACATCTTGAGGTATCATTTTATCTTTTTTCATAATGAATCTCAACTCCTTCTTGGTCAAAAAACTTTAACATAATATATATTTTACCACATTTTCTAAATTATGTAAACATTGTTTGCTTCTTAAATTTGATATAATTTTAATATTTTTCAAATTTATTGTAAATACTACTTATATATTTTATTTTGACTGGAGGTTTTTATGGAAAATAACAATTTAAATGTTCTAGATGAAGTTAACAAAGGTGCAACAATGGGAATGGATGCTATTTCTTATGTATCTGAAAAAGTTAAAGATGAAAATTTCAAACAAGTTTTAAACACAGAATACAGTAAATATCAAAATATATATAATAGAGTAAACAACTTATATTCACATTATAGTTCTAAACAGCCACACGAAACGAATCAAATGACTAAAATAATGACTTGGTATGGTATACAAATGAAAACTATTACAGATGATACAACTTCAAAATTATCAGAATTATTAATGCAAGGAACCAATATGGGCATCATAGAAGGAAGAAGATTAATCAATCAAAATAATCATAATCAAATAGGAGAAGACGTAAAAAATATTCTAAACGACTTTGTTGTCATGCAAGAAGATAGCGTTGAAACATTAAAAAAATATTTATAAATTAAAAGGTATAAACATGCACAACGTTTATACCTTTTAATTTATTTCAATACATTTTGGTTTAATACTAATGTACTATATAAAAACAAAACATCTTGAGAATCAAAATTTATATATTTATCCAATAATTCACTAGAAATATATCTCAAATCTACTAAAGTTATTTTTCTATAATTTTCTATTAATAATGGTGCAATGCTACTGCCAAATGAGTCTCTAAATAATATTAATTCTTTTTCTGTATCAGAATTTAAATTTTGTATTGTTATTAGTGCTGTTGCTCCATTTAAATAAGTATCATACTTATCAGCAGTTAATGATGTACTATAAACTGTTCCAAATTGTTGTGTTTCATAATTATATGTGATACATTTTTCAATCGTTTCATTAGTTAGAGTATATAATTCATCTGGTAATACATCAATTGCTAACTGTCCATAATATGCTCCATAAAATTTACCAAAACTATTTTTTAAATATTCATTTTGTGAGGTGTTTTTTAAGTTCATATTATTTTCTATTTTGCTAACAACATTCCTTAAATTCTCTTGTTTCCAATGTAAATCTGTTTTATAATAATCACTTAAAGTTAAGTCGTCTCTTATATCAATATAATTCATTTTGTTCAATTGTGCATTAGCAATTCTTACCAATCCTTCATAATCTATTTTTAAATGTTCATCATTTTCCAAATAATAATTTTTATCAGGGATAATAGCATAATACACATTCATACCTTGCAAATATCTATCATACACATAATTTATTTTATTTAAGGATTTTTGTAAATTTGCTTCATTTAACGGATATTCCATTTTATATAGAATTCCATCTTTTTCAAACAAATTATTATTATCTAGTTTTTTATAAATGTTAGTACTAGCAAATGATTTTATTCTTCTTAAATAATCTCTAGCAACAAATTGATCTTCCACATAGTTTTCTAATTTTGTGGACATATCACCACTTGTAAGAGTTTGAAAATTTATAGTAGGAAACTGGTTCAATCTTCTTCTTTCCGATACAGAAATATCCTTGTCTTTTATTGACACATTAAAAATAAGCGTTATACTTAAAATTAAAACAAATCCAACAGTAATAACTAGATTTTTAATTTTATCCCCCATATAAATCACCCCATTTTCTAAAATCTAAAATACAAAAACGGATTAAAAGAACCGGTCAATTATGTAGCAAGTAGATAAAAGCATTACTACTGCTAGCCAAAATGGTTCTAAAAAGTTAAATAACTTGTGAAATTTTTCTGTTTTTGTAATATTCCTAAATATTGGAGTAGAACCTAATATTCCAACTATTATAATTATAAAATAGCTTTTAAAATAATATATACTTTCTTTAGTTGCAAAATAATTAGTTTTTACAGCAACAAGCCCTTCTATATTTCTAACAATTTCTTCTATTCCTTCTCCACTAAATATAATAAAACTAATCATAATAATTAGCAATGTACATATTCTAGATAAAAAAATGGGAACTTTATTAGAAATCTTATTTAAAAAAATTTTTTCTATTATTAATATTATTCCAAAATATATACCCCAAACAATAAAATTCCAAGCTGCCCCATGCCATAATCCTGTCAAAAACCAAACAATCAAAATATTTCTAACCCATTTTATTGTTGAAACTCTATTTCCTCCAAGAGGAATATAAATATAATCTCTAAACCAAGAGCTTAGCGAAATATGCCATCTCTTCCAAAATTCTCTCACGTTACTTGATATATATGGATAATTAAAATTCTCTGTAAATTCAAATCCAAACATTTTTCCCAAACCTATTGCCATATCTGAATATCCAGAAAAATCAAAATAAATCTGTAACATATTAGCAATAGCGTATAACCAATAAAATAACACACTGTTATCATTGCTATTTAAGAATACACTACACAGTTCTCCTAAAACATTTGCAATTAATACTTTCTTGCCTAAACCTACAATAAATCTACGCACACCTATAGAAAATTTTAAAAAGGTATGTGTTCTTTGGGTTATTTGTTTTTCAATTGTTGAATATCTTACAATAGGTCCTGCAATCAATTGAGGAAATAACGAAATATACATAGCAAGATTAAAAAAATTTTTTTGAACATCTACATCTTTTCTATACACATCAACAATGTAGCTTATCAATTGAAATGTATAAAAAGATATACCTATTGGTAATGCAACATATATAAAATCTATTTTTTTAGAAAGCCATAAATTTATGTTTTGTATTATAAAATTTGTATACTTGAAATACACTAATATCCCTACATTTATAAATATGGATAATATTAAAAATATTTTATCATATTTTCTATACTTATTTATTAAAATTCCAAATATATATGTAATAATAATAGAGATTACCATAGTTATTACATACTTAGGCTCTCCATAAAAATAAAATAAAAGAGATGCCACTAACAAAACTATGTTTTTAAACTTATGCGGTACTATATAGTAAATTGCCAACACAATAGGTAAAAAATAAAATATAAATGTTATACTTGAAAATACCATTTTCTTCTCCTTACAAAATAATATCGCCGTTGTAATATTGTTTAGACGGCGATATCTTGTATATTAGATATTATAAATTACTCAACAACAAACATTTGAGGTGGTAATTCTATTTCTGATTCTGATCTTTCATATTCTTGTCCTACTGTTTCTGCCACCTTCTTAAATTTATCATATACAGTTTTTGCTGTTTCTGCATTAGACATTACTAGGCAAACAACATTTCCTGAACTTGTAGAATAAATTTTCTCTGCTGAAACACATATCCATTTTCTCTCATTAATATTTTCATTCATTTCTCTTGCAATTTTGTTAGCATCTACACCTGATTTTACTTTTGCTAGAACGAATGAATAAGCTTGAGAACTCATTAATGGTTCTGATACTACTAAATATTCTAAATCTTTACCATTATCAAGTCCTGTATATGCTTTAACCATATCATCATCTGAAACATTTATTTCAGATGTTTCTAAATGTGGTAAGTCATCATTTCCCTCATATACTTTTTCTACTATGTTTTTTAAATCTTTTGAACTATTTATTTCTCCTAATTTTGTTTGTACTTCCTGACTCTTATTAGAATTTAATACTACAGCTAGTATAATTGCTCCAATTACAGCAACTACTATAACTATAGTCATTATTATTGATGATTTTTTCATATTATTTCCCCCTTTTTCTTTAGTTACACTATTATTATACTATAATACATTTAAATATTCAATATATTTTATTTTTTCTCTTTATTTCTTTTATCTTGAATAATTTCCATCTCTTTTTCTGTAATCAATTTGACATTGTTCTCTTTAGCCCATGCTACACACCCTTTTAATACTGTACTTAAAAACACCCTAGGAACTTTAACTAATTTAGAACATGCTTCATCTGTAAACTTTATCTCTGGGTCAATTCTTGAAGCAGCATATTTTACTGTATCTAAACTAATTCCCTTGCTTGCAGGAATTGGCTCTGATATAGGTCTTTTAAATCTAGTATACCAAAAGTTTTTATTATCCCTGTATCCATAATCTACTGGTATCTGTGGGAAATTATTAGAATTAACCCCATTTATAATGGCATCATAGTATTGTGGTTTTATTAATATATTATCAATTTTTAAAATAAAATGAGCACCATATTTACTGGTAATTCCATTAAATTGATGAAATGGAGGAAAATATTCATCTTGTACAACATCATTTTCTGCTCCATCTAATTCTTTTACCCATGTACATTCAAACACTTGAAATGCCTCTTTTATAATTTTAGGATATTTTTCATTTGGATTTTCTCTTGCTCTTTTGCCATCTACTAGTTCAAAAATGCAATCTTTCATTTTTTCTTCAGTTGTTTCTCCTGGATAGCCTAATCTTACAGCCTCTTTAAAATATCTCTTTTTGTCAGTTATAAAATTAATAGTGCATTTACCGGTTCTTAAAATATTTTTAGCAGTATTAGAACTATTTCTGCAACAAAGAAGCATTGCATAATATTCCTTTCCAGCAATATAATATGGAAAACATAGTGAATATGACCCTAAGTTAGTTTCTCCTGATTCACTTAATGTTCCTATCTCAGTTGTTGGCATTGGAAAAAAACTGGATGTTTGATAAAAATTATCAACAATCCTTAGGTCTTTAAAACCATTTAACTCCTCAATTTTCTTTTGCATAATTCTCAAATCCTTTCTTTATTAATATATTTATTATTTTCAACAAAATATAAATATTCACAAAGATAACTAAATAATTTATATTATTTATATACTAAAATAGCAATAATTAATCTTTATATTTTTTCTACTTCTCTTTTTCTTAAATAAATTAAATAATATGCTAGTCCTATTTGAAAAATCATAAATGTTGCAGATAATCCAAATATATATCTAAGTCCTAATTCATACATTATTCCACAAAAGAATACTCCAACTGCCTCACCCAAAAATTTTATTATATATCTTATATTTGCAAACGATAATTGGTACTCATTTTCTACACGATTTATATACACTCCATCACATATATTCTCATACGATGTTGATATAAGCAACGACCACGTTATAGCTATTAAAATTATTATTAAATTATTTGATATAAAAGCAAATACATAACCAATAAATCTTATTCCAAATTTTATTGCAATTGTAAGATAATCATTTTTAGGTGTTAAATATTTAAGCGCTAATATTCCTATTCCATCTGCAATTAAACCTACAATTAATAAATAACTTGTTGCCATGCTATCAGAAAAATCAAAACAATTTGTTAGAATTAACATTTTTAACCCTAGAGCTGTAGACATTGCTATTGTTGCTATAAACGTATATATTAAATACAATGATGTTATTTTATTTTTTACTATATAATTAATCTTTAAATCACTTATGTTTTGTATTTCTTCTATATGGTTAGTTTTTATATTAACAATAGTAATTATTGATACTATCAAAAATATACTAGAAATTATTAGACAAACATTATAATTTACTAAAATTCCTGCAATGTTTTTTCCAATAAATATTCCACCAAATAAAATTCCTATATCTCTAAATAGATACTCTGTTAGTTTTCTTTTACTATATATTGTATTATTTTTAATTATTGTTGTTATTAAAGGATATATACTTGTTATAACTATGTATTCCATAACTATATCAATTATTATCGTTGTTCTAATCAACTCGATTTGATTTGTCCAATTTAAATAATACATAGTAAACATATTAACCAATTTTATACTCAAAATAGTCATTAACATTTTCTTTAATTTGTTTAATTTTACATATTTACCTATTAAAGCTATCCCAATTACACTTATAAAAGTTCCTATGCTTATAATATTGCTTATTTGTGCTACAGAAAAATTATTGTCTTGTAACCAAAGTTGTCTAAAATTTCCCCATAACCCTACTGATATACTAAAAAATGCTAGCATTGTTAAAATTTTATTTTCATCCTTTATCTTCTTCATATTTTGCTGTTTCTCTTTCTATATTTTTTATAAAAAACATTTTCTTATGTACAATATTTATCAAATTATGTACTTTTGTTAATTTTTTACCAGATTATTTATTAAAAAATCTTTCAATAAATCCTGTGAATATTTTCATATCAAATAATACCTCTGGGTGCCATTGAATAGCAACAATGTTGTTTTTTTCAATTCCCTCTATAACACCATCTTCACTTAGTGCAGTAATTTTAAAACCTGGTGCCAAATCTTTTACTGCTTGTTTATGATATGAATTTACTTCTATTAAACTTTCTTTATATACATCATATAAAAATGAATTATCTATTATTTTAACTTTATGCTGACTTTGATCTTGTAAATAATGATTTGGGATTTGTTGATATAATGTTCCACCAAATATTACATTTATTTCTTGTATTCCACCACATATTCCTAGGATAGGTTTTTTATCATTTGAAAACAATTTGACAATTTTGTTAACCAAACTATATTCATCAAATTTATACTCTTTGCCACTAATTGGTTTTTCTCCATAATATTTAGGATAAACATCATTTGCACTACCAGTAACTACTAAACCATCACACATGTTAACAATTTCTTCTAAATTTTTTTCTGATATAACAGGAATAAGTAATATTCCAAGCTTATCAAATATTTCTCTAAACCAATTATCTAGATAATACCTTTTGTTAAATGGCTTATCTTCATCGTAATTTTCTATTCTTTCAATAATTGCTATTTTCATTATTTTTTATCCGCCTTTTAAAATGTTCTATTTCTCATATACAATTTATAAATCAATCTACTACTTTCTTATTATTTAAAAACATATTTACTTTTTGATTGTAAACCTTTGTATAATTTAAATTCCAAGTAAACACTCAATATCAAAATTAATGCTGTACAACATACAGCTATATCACTTTTAATATTTAATAGAACGTACGCTGAAATCATTTTTGCTATATACCCTGATAAATTAATTACCATATCTTTTTGTGGTACATTTATATTATCTTCATCTTTTCTTAGCATTTCTAAGTGTGACATCGTGTCAAAAGGATTTAGAACCCCATTTAATAAAATTATTGTAAAAATAACACTAGGATATATAAATATAATTGGTAGTAAAATAGCAATTAAAGCTTTTATTATAATATCTCCTTTTACAATCAACTTTCTTTTTATTAAATAGCTTGATAAGAAAAAACCAGTACCACTCAAAACCCATAATACACTTTTTACAGTTTTTAATGTTATAATATTTAATCCATTATCTATTACTCTTAGGGATAATAAAACTATTAAAGAAGATAATGCGAATCTTCCCAATACACAAACAACAAACCATTTTCTATAGTACTTTGTATATTGAAATACATTTAACTTTCTTAAAAGACTCTCCTTTTTATTTTCTCTTGTCTTAGGGAAATTTTTAATTTGAGTAACAAACAAAATTGATATAGCAAAAACAAAGGTAGCTAAAATTGATATGATCAACAATGCATTATTTACAAATTTAGCACACACAAACCCAGCTATCGCTATTCCTCCTGCTTGTAAAAATTTAAATACAGATATTCTTTTTGAATGTGCGTTCATTGCTCTTTCTTCTGGTAATGAGTTATATGCATATGCATAATGATATCCTGAAAATATTTCTAATATTAATACTTCCAACAAATATGTTACCACAAATAATACAATAAGTTGAGAATCAAAGCACAATGCTGTAATAATCGCAATTAAAGAACATAATATCATGCAAGTTATAAAAACAAAATTGGGTCTTTGCGATGTATTTATTTTTATACAGAATAATGTCGCAATCAGCCTTGCAGTTCCTATATTAGCTGACACAACCGATATTAAAAAAGCATTACCATATTTCAAATACACAAAATCTGCTAAATTACTATCCCAGTCTAATAAACCAAAGCAAAATCCTGTTATTCCTATTAATATAATAAATAGTGTATTTTTTTTATATATTTTTTCTAATTCTAAATTTTCCATTTTTTATTCCTTTGTTATTTTTTAATTATATTGTTTGTAATCACGTTTTAGCATTTCTTATTACGTATGTTTTTATTAATTCTACTCTATTTATTTTTATATGTTTCTATATTATTCTTTTAATTATGATCATATCTTATAATATTTTATCTACTGCGTCAAGTTTATTTTATGTTTTATACAAACTCAAACCAACTATGTCATATTTTTGTTGGAATTATAATTTAAGCAATAGAAACTACCATTTGATTCCACGACAAAAAGCTCCTTCGTATAAAAAAGTTACATTATTTTATTTCATAATAAAAATTTACTTATTCTTAATTCCAATTGTCACCAAAAAATAATGTGCTCTTATAAATTTAAGTAAAACTTTTATAAAAGTACAATTGTTTTAGCCTTGACTTAATTTTATAAAGCACATTGCAATTTAATATTAGGATATTAAATATTCTCTTGTTATTTTATTTAATGTATATGCAAAAAATATATACATTAAAGTAAATGTCACTATTAAAATGGATATAATATTTAAACTAAATCCTATATTCGAAACAAATATCAATACTAAATATCCAAAACTTCTTGATATATTTATCATGATTTCAAACCAAAATATATAGCTAGGTTCATCTTCTATACTTACATTTTGCTTACACATACATTCATAATACACAACTGAATTTGATGTTTCAAATATTGGATTACTTATTCCGTTTACTACATTATATAAAAGTACTAATAAAAGTCCAACACTTATAGTTAACGGTCCAATATGTAATAAATTCTCTATATTAATATACATCATACTAAATGTAAGTATAATAACTACTATACTTTGTATGATTGACATTGGTATAAACACCTTTGATAAATTTTTTCTTTTTACATATTTATTAATGCAGTATACTACTAAAATAGAAATTATAGTTATAAAACTACTAATACTTCCTAACGATAGTTCTGTTGAAACGACCAAAAAAGTTATTATAGTAATTAATGTTGATAAAACTCCAAATGAGCTTAGTCCTCTAAATACTGTTCTAAAACTTAATAATGTCATTAATTTTTTATCTCCATTTTTATTAATATTTACAAAGAATTTCTTCAAATTTATTTTTCCATGTTCTAAGTCAAATCCTTTTATGAATAATGAAAAAATAAAACTTATAGATATTAATACTATTAGCACAATAAATGCTAATTCATAAGAATTTCTACTTATGCAATATCCCAATATTATAGGTAATATAATATTTATTAAATACTTTAAAATTTGATCTTTTGTAATATAATTTTGAAAGTTTTCTTCTTTGTTAATTCTCTTTATCAATATTTGCTCTGGATAATAGTAAAAAGCATTTCCTATACTTGCAAATATAGCAAAATGGATTATATAATTTGAAATCTGTTCACCTACTATTAATAAAATCATACATTGCATTAAATTTAAAAATATTCCCACTCTAAACATAGAAACTAGATTCATTTTTTGTAGTTTATTTACGATTAATAAGCATGTCAAATATGTTAAATAGAACGTAATATAATACATTGACACATCTACTATATTCCCTTGAGTTATTTTCAAAAAATAAATTCCTAAAAATATATCTTTAAATACACTTATGACTTTGCCTGCCAAATCAGACATCAAGAAGCTTTTCCATACATTTTTACTTTTCATTTATTTCCCCTATTTTTTCTTCTAATACTTTAACTTAATATTTCTACACTTTTTAACTTATTTTTACCTTTCTTATCAAAACCAATAAAACATTCATTAGTAACAGAAGAAGGCCTACTATTTATAAAAAATTCTTTTCTTTAAATTAATATTTTATTATTTCCATTGTTTTCTTTTTAACTTCATTATCAAATTCTAAAATTTCATCTATTGTTTTTAAGTCTCTTTTTTTATACATATTCATTATCTTTTCTATTCCATTTGGAATTTCTGTATACTTTATTTTTCCATTTAGAAAACCATCTACTAGAATTTCATTAGCTGCATTTAAAATAACTTGATAACAATGTCCTTTTTCAATTGCTTGATATGCCAGCTTTAAGCATTTAAATTTTTCTAAATTTGGTTTTTCAAATTTCAAATTAGATATTTCGAATAAATCTAATTTATTTATATTGTTTGCCAATCTTTTAGGATAATTTAATGCATAAGCTATTGGTATTTGCATAGATTTAGGTCCAATATTTGCCATAATTGTTCCGTCTTTAAATTGAACCATAGAATGAACTAAACTTTGTCTGTGTACTACAACTTCAATTTGGCTAGGTTCCACATTAAATAGCCATTTTGCTTCTATAACTTCAAATCCTTTGTTCATCATTGTTGATGAATCTATTGTAACTTTTTTTCCCATGCTCCATGTTGGATGGTTTAATGCTTCTTCTACTGTAATCTTGTCTGTTATTTCTTTGTCAAAAAAAGGACCTCCTGAAGCAGTTAATAATATTTTATCAATTTTATTATTTTTTTCTCCATTTAAGCACTGCATAATAGCACTATGCTCACTATCAACCGTTAATAGCTTGGCTTTACTTTTCTTTGCTGTTTTCATTATTAATTCGCCACCCGCTACTAATACTTCCTTATTTGCAAGTGCTACAGTCTTTCCATTTTTTATCATGTTATAGGTTGGTTTTAATCCTGCTATACCTACTAATGCTGAAACAGAAATATCAAAATCTACTAAATTAGAGATTTCTTCCATTCCTTTATCTCCATAAAATATGTTGATATTTTTATATCTTGCTTTTATTATATCTGCATTATTTTTTTCGATAATATATACATTTTTAGGGTTAAATTCTTCTATTTGTTCAATTAACTTTTTTATATTTTTTCCTGCAACTAATGTAACTACTCTAAATAAATCAGGATTTTCTCTTATAACGTTCAGTGTACTTTCTCCTATAGAACCAGTTGAACCAAAAATAGCTATATCTTTCATAAAATTTTTCCTCCTTTTTTTACTCTCATAAAATTATATCACATTATCATTAATTTTTTACATTTTAGAATAATTTTACTATATTTACAATTATTCCATAACTTTTTCTTTCCATATGTTAATTTGCTAATATTCAACATTAGTACTACCACCAAAAGAGCAAAGCAATCCATTTTTGAGTTTTATAATCCTTGCATATATAAGTTTGCCGGCTTTTTTGAATAGATAATTTACATATTCCTATTGCAAATTCTCATTTGCAAATCCAACAAAGCAATTCAATAGTTCCACACTATTCTTTCTTTAAATTATTTAATCCTTCATTTATTATTTCAATCCATTTTCCATCTGAATTACCTTCTGTTTTGCATATTTCAAGAGCAATGTTAAAGTTTTCTTTTGCTTTATCATTTTCAAATAAAAAATAATACATTTTGCCTAATTGATTATAATTCTTTATTTTTTCATCTATATTTTTAAATTCACCTAATTTATTAAGTTCTTCTCTATAATAAATTGATTTTTTGTATAATTCATAGCTTTTTTCTTTGTATTCCTCAATATTATCTTTTTTATATGCTTTTTTGTATTCATAAGCCATATTGCTATAGTTAATAGCTATACGACTATATAAATATGATTTTTTGTTTGGATATTCTTCTGCTAATTTTTCTTTCATATGAATTGATTTATATGTTAGTTCATCTGACTTGTTATTTGCTCTACCTACAATATCCCATAACATATATGCATAATTAGAATATGCATTAGATAAATAATTTCGTGCTTGGTACGAATTAGAATAGGTTTCTAGATATTTTTCAAGAAAATTAATATATTTATTGTAATATTCTTCAGCTAAATCATATTGCCTATTTTCGGCTAAATTCCATGATAAATCATCATAAGCATTTAATAAGTATTTATATTTTTCTGCTATTTCATCGACATTGTCAAATAATGAACCAAATTCACATTTTTCTATTAAATCTACCTCTTTTTTCAGATATTCAATGTTATTTTCATTTCCATTTTGGTTTGTTAAATAAATATATAATACTGCAAAATAAAAGTTATATTTTTTCGAATTTTCAATTAATAATTGTTCATTATCTTTAATAAATTCTTTTACGTCATCATTATTCATTTTGTATATTTCATTTACAAATTTATCAACTTGTTCTTCATTATATAGGAACTCCCAATTATCAACTTTTTCTTTTATCTCCCACATGGCCATTTTGGTAAAAGCAATTAATTGTATTTCATCAAAATTTTCACCGCTAACTTTATTGTAATAGTTTGCAGCTACATGGGCATTTGGGAATATTTCCATTAATTTATCTGTCCAACTTTTTCCTTTTTTGTAATTAAATTTTCTTATCATAAGTTCTAAAGATTCATTTCCTGTAACTAGTCCATAATAAATCATTGATTCAATTAAGTTTTTTATATTTTCTTCCATATTCACATTTCCTCCGTTTTTACTATTTTTTATCAATATATACAGTTATTCAATATATGCTTTACCTAGCATAACTTCTTTAAATCCCATATTTTTATAAACTTGTTCTGTATAAAATCCTTGCTCTGTTAATACACATACTGTTTCTATTCCAATCTTTTTTAAATTATTTATTATTTCTGACATACTTTGTTTGCATACACCTTGTTTTTGATAATTTTTATTTGTTGTAACATTGTATATAATCGCTTTGTTGTCTTTATATAATACTGTTGCTGTTGATATTGCATCTTCATTATATAGTCCAACATAATTAATTACTTTGTATTTACTCTCACTTTTTTCCATACTTTCTTCTAATGCCACTCTATATCCATCTGATAAACTTTCATATGGATCATCTGGATTATCTCCTGCAAATCCATCCATTATAGCCTGAATAAATTTACTTTTTAAATTTTCATCAACTCTACTTATTTTAAAATTTATTTTACTTTTATGTTCTTTGAAACCATTTAAGTCTTCAATTGTCATCCATACATCAGTATACAAAACCTTCAATTTGGTTTCCTTTATTTTTTCTTGAAGTTCTTTATTGTACATATTTGATGTTATATATATCACTGGTTGTCTATTATGTTTTTCCATATCGCATTTTATATTTTTCCATACTTGATTTAAATCTATAATATTTTTTGAATAAGCAAAGTTCCAATACTGGTCGTCTATTAAATTGCTTAATAAAATATTATAATTATCTTTTTCTATTATATTTGATACATATAATTCTAATTGTCCATTAATATGTATATCAATTAAATCATTTATATAATCTTTCATATTTTCATCTCTCCTTGCCGTTTTCTCTCGTAAATTTTACTTTCTCCAATTTTCATAATTTTGATATCCTACTCCAATTGGAAAGTTCGGAACATATACTTGCTTCCCATCATCTTCTATAAAATCATGTAAGCAACTAAACCAATTTCCAAATGGGCTTCCAAATGAGCCATGTATTATAAAATAATTTTCTATTTATATACCTCCTAAATTAACTATTTTTCAATTTCACTTTTATATGTATCTTTATATTGTTCAAATTTAGCTTTTGCTCTTGGTAGTCCTACATCTACTGCCATCTTTAAATAGTATTCTGATAGTATTAAATTTCTCTCTGTTCCAACTCCATTGTAATAAAAATTTGCTCCTAAATCATAAATCGCCGGAAGATGTCCTTGCATTGCACAGTCATGTATTAATTCAAATGCTTTATTTACATCTTTTTCAATTTCTCCAAATCCGAAATAGTAGTAAGCACCTAAACAAAATTTGGAAAATGCTTGTCTTCTTGGAGTTTCTTTTTCTTTATTTATAAGACTTAATAATGATTCATAAGCCTCAATATGTATCTGTTTTGCTTTTTCTTTATCTTGTTCTACTCCATCCCCAAAATAATAACAAGCACCAACTCCGTAATCACAACGAGGATCTCCTAATTCTCTTCCTTTTTTATACCAATACATTGCCTTTTCAAAATTTTGCTCTGCTCCATTTTCTTCGCTGTCATAACTTCTCCCTAAAATATAACATGCAAATTTATCACCATTTTCAGCTTTTCTTCTAACATCATTTAAATCAAATATTATTGGTTTAATAGTATTATTCATTTTCAACTTCTCCTAATTTTTTAACAAGATATATTAATAATCAATTTTTTCATAACAATAACTTTACATTCCTCCATCTACTTTTATAACTGTTCCATTAATGTACTTAGCATCTTCTGATGCTAGAAAACAAATTACTTTTGCTATTTCTTCTGGCTCTGCAAATCTCTTTTTATATATCTTTTCTGTTTCTTCTTCTATTAATTCTTTTGGTAGTTCTTTATTCATTTCTGTATTTACCCAACCTGGCGCTACTGCATTTACATTTATATATGGTGAAAATTGTATTGCTAGATTATAGGTTAAATTTATAATTGCTGCTTTTGAAGCATCATAATCTATACTTGATGGAAAAAATGTATTTATTCCATTTGTTGAAGATACATTTATTATTTTTCCACTTTTATTTTTCATCATATTTTCACTGGCATATTTTGATACTAGAAAAGTTCCTATTGTATTTACTTCTAATGTTCTTTTCCAATCTTCGACTGTCCTATCTTCAAACTCTTTATCTATTGCTATTCCTGCATTATTTACCAGTACATCTATACGTCCAAACTTATTTATAACTTCTTGCATCATATTTTTAACTTGTTCTTCATTTGATACATCTGCTTTAATTACCAATGTTTCTATTTTATATTCTTGTTTTAAGTAGCTTGATAATTTTTCTGCATTTTCTCTATCTGTTAAATAATTTATTACTACTTTGTACCCTCCTATTTTTGCAAACTCTATCGCTGTAGCTTTTCCAATACCTTTACTACTTCCAGTTATCAATACAACTTTTTCCATTTTCTATCCTCATTCTAAATAATATTTATGTTTAATTTATATCACAAATTAACAATTTTTCATAGTATTTTGCCAATATTTACAAAACAAGTTCCATTTACTCTTGATATCATTTTTATTGGAGATTAAAATTAGTATGCAAATGTTATAGCACGAATTTTCTTAAATTTTCGTGATATAGATTTTTATATCACAAACTTTCTTGTTTTTTCGTCCTATAAAAAATAAGCATCAGTACATATCTACTGACACCTAATTTTATAAAGATTCTCTATAACTCATTTTAATAAATTTTTTTCTAACACTTGAAACATTTAACTTTCCCTCATATCTACAAACCAGCACAAGTTATCCCTGTTGCGCTTGCAGTAGATAAACGCTCAAGCTTCTTAATATTTCAAGTATTTTGATCAATTTTCTAAAAAATCCATTTATGTATTTTCCACTTAAGCAATTACTTTAACTTTCACACCCAAATTTTGATGTTTTTCTTTTCTAAATCTGCCTTTTGACTCAAAAGTTATAATCTCTGAAGCGCCATATCAAAATCAATTATTTCCTGTCTTGTTTTAACTGTAGCATCGCTACACACTCCACATGACTTGTATATGGAAACATATCTACTGGTTGTACTTCGTGTAATATATACTTATCCTCTAATAGCTTTATATCTCTAGCTAAAGTTGCCGGATTACAACTTACATATACTATTCTTTGTGGCAATATTTTCAACAAAGTTTCTATTGTTACTATGTCGCATCCTTTTCTTGGTGGATCAATAAAAGCAACATCTGCTGATATACATTTATGGTCTATCAAATCAGGTAATATTTTCTCTACTTCTCCAGCAAAAAACTCGGCATTTGAGACTTGATTTAACTTTGCATTTTCTTTTGCATCTTCTATTGCTTGTGGAACTACTTCTATACCATATACCTTTTTTGCTTTGCTAGATGCAAAAATCCCTATTGTCCCAATTCCACAATATAAATCAAATATAGTCTCTTTTCCTGTCAAACTTGCATATTCTATTGCTTTATTATATAAAATCTCTGTTTGAATAGGATTTACTTGGTAAAATGATAATGGGGAAATTTTAAATTTGTAATTTCCTAAAAAATCATAAATATACCCTTCGCCATAAATCACTTTGTTTTTATGTCCAAGTATTACATTAGTATTTTTTTCATTATAATTTTTTACTATTGTTTTTATTTCAGGATACTTTTGAGTTAATTCCTCTACAAATTCATTTTCATCATTAAATTCATCATTATTAACAACAATAACTACCATTATCTCATTAGTTTTAAATCCTGCTCTTATAATAATATGCCTTAAAGTTCCAGAATTATTTTTTTCATCATAAGGTTTTATATTGTGTTTTACGGAGAATCCAAAAATATCTTGCGCTATATCACAAGATTTTTCATTCTGTATAAAACAAGCACCATCTGTAGCTATTATATTGTGTGTCCTTTGAGAATAAATTCCAATAATAGGATTTCCATCATTATTTATTCCTACTGGATATTGCAATTTGTTTCTATAATGCAAAGGCTTTTCCATCCCTATTGTTTCATTCACTTTAACTTCTTGATGAAAGTTTTTATATAAACAGTTTATTACTATATTTCTTTTTATATTTAAAGTTTCTTCATATTTAATATGTCTTAATGTACAACCACCACATTTGTTAAAAGTAGTACAATCTACATTACACCTATAATCTGATCTTTTTATTATTTCTAATATTTTTCCATACGCAAAAGACTTTGTCACCTTCAAAATTAATATTTTTACTTTTTCACCTTTTATTGCTCCTTGTATAAATATAGTAAAATTATTAATTTTAGCAATTCCTTCTCCAGCGTATCCATTATCTATAACATCTACTATATATTCTTGATTTTTTTGTATTTCCATATTTTTCTCCTATAATATTTATAATTTTATTATAAATACAAATATTCTATTTATTTATAAAACAACATTCTTCATGAGAATATATCACACCTATAGCTTGCAAATATGAATAAATAATTGTTGTTCCTACAAATTTCATACCTCTTTTTATTAAATCTTTAGATATAGTGTCTGACAATTCTGAATTTGTTTTATTGAATTCATATATTATTTTGTTATTGGTAAAATGCCATATATAATTTGAAAAAGTTTTGTACTCTATTTGTATATCTTTAAAAATTTTTGCATTATTTATTGTGGCTTTTATTTTTAATTTGTTTCTTATAATATTTTTATTTGCTAATAACTCTTGTATTTTTATATCATTGTATTGACAAATTTTATCTATATTAAAATCATCAAAAGCCTCTCTAAAATATTTTCTTTTATTCAATACACATTCCCATGACAATCCAGCTTGAAAAGATTCAAGAATTAACATTTCAAACAAATGTTGATCATTATAACTTGGAATTCCCCATTCTTCATCATGATATTTTATATATATATCATTATTAGTGTTTACCCAGCTGCACCTTATTTTTTCTGTATTTAAGTTCATTTTTAGTCTCCAAACATTTTTTATTATATTATCATAAAATTTAGTAATTATCAACAATTTTAAACTTTGATACCATTTTATGTTCTGACTTATATACATTTAAAATTAAAGCCATACATTATGTATGGCAATTTAATTTATTTACTTATAATATCTTTTATTATTTCTCCTGCTATCATTAATCCTGCAACAGATGGTACAAATGATATACTTCCAGGCACTTGATTTCTTATAGAACATTTTCTTTTTGTTCCAGGTGGGCAAATGCAATTTGTTTTGCAACTACTATTACTATGTTCATCTATTTTTATAGGTTCTTCTTTTGAATAAATAACTTTCAAATTCTCTATATTTCTTTTTCTTAATTCTTTTCTCATTACTTTCGCCAAAGGACATATACTTGTTTTATAAATATCGGTTATCTCAAATTTTGATGGATCAAGTTTATTTCCTGTTCCCATAGATGATATTATTGGAACTCCAAGTTCATTGCAATTAACAGCAAGTTCTACTTTAGCTGTAACTGTATCCACACAATCTACTACATAATCTAAATCTTGTGTAATTATATTAGTTTTAGAATCAGGTAAATAAAATTCTTGATAAGTTTCTACATTTGCATCAGGATTAATTTCAAGTATTCTTTCCTTCATTACATCCACTTTATACTTTCCGATAGTTTTTCTAGTTGCAATTATTTGTCTATTCAAATTAGTTAAACATATTTTATCATCATCTATTAACACAAACTTTCCTACGCCAGCTCTTACTAATCCCTCTACAACAAAAGAACCTACTCCTCCAATTCCAAACACTGCCACTTTTGCTTTTTGTAACTTTTCTATAGAATCTTTTCCTATTAATAATTCTGTTCTTGAAAATTGATTTAACATTTATAATACTTCCATTTCTTGATTTATTTTATCCTCACAACTTCTCATTGCAAGTATTGTTCTTTCTATTAATTCATCTAAATTCCAATTCAACATAGTTGCTCCAGCTTCTATAACACTTCTAGAACAACCAGCTGCAAATTTTTCATTTTTATATTTCTTTTTTACAGATTTTAATTCTAAATCTTGCACACTTTTTGAAGGTCTCATAAGGGCAACTGCTCCAATTAATCCAGACAATTCATCTACTGCATATAACACTTTTTCCATTTCATGTTCTGGCTTTATATCTACTGTTAAATTATATCCATGACTTGCAGTTGCATGTATAATTCTTTCATCAATATTATGTTCTCTCATTATTTCTTGCTCTTTTATACAATGTTCTGTTGGATATTTCTCAAAATCTAAATCATGCAAAAGGCCAACTATTCCCCATAGTTCTTCTTCATCTTCATATCCTAATTCTTTAGCAAAATGCCTCATAATCCCTTCAACTGTTAATGCATGTTTTATATGAAATTTATCTTCGTTATATTCTCTTAGCAAATCCCATGCTTCTTTTCTATTAATATTACTCATTAATATCTCTCCTTTTGTTTCAAATATTAATTTTAAAAATTATATACCCGCAACTAAGCATTGTCAAACTAAATTTTAAAATATAGATTTAATACTTATTAAATATTAAAGCATCATAAATAGAAAAAACCACTACTTTCGTAGTGGTAAAAAAGATTTCTCTATTTTATTTTTGACCTTCACTTAATGTGAAGCGAAAGTTTCAGCTCTTTATCAGTTTCTTCAATTATGTCAAATGAAGGTATGATGTGAGCATAAATTTCCTCCCGTGTAAATACTTTGCCGGGAATTGTCATAGTCAGGTCTCTGTCGAAAAGTACCGTGATATCTGCCGTTTTTTCTCTCCTCTTGATAGCATCGACTACCTGAGAAGTAAACCAGTATGCCAGCAAAGCCTCCCACTCTACGTGTCCACTTTCTTTCCATTCATTTAATAGATCGTTTGCGTTCAGCTTGTTTTCACAATCATCGACATTTACCAGCGTAACCTTTTTTGAGTCTTCCTTTGGTTTTGACCAACCAAAATCGTTGGTCAAAAGAAATGTCTCTACGGATTTCAATCCATAATCATGATTACTGCTCATAGTATCCTCCTAAAAAGAGCCATATATATCCACCCTAAGGCGTCCTACGCAATTAATTTTACCATATAATCCAATAATTTGCAATTATTTTATATATAAATCAACTATTCCATTTATTATTGCTACCAACAACGCAGCTGTCTAAATCACCACACTCTGTTGTAATAATTCCATATTATATTAATTTTATTCTTTATTCTAAAAAAGTGATTAGTATTATTTAAAAAAACTAACCACTTTTTATTTTTACATAAATAAAGAAAGAAACCTCTTTCGAGGAAAAGAAATAGTTTTCTTTTTTAGCAGTTATTGTGTGTCTAAATTAAATGTACTGAGAACACTTCCTGTCGGTATGTAAATCTCATAAGTTTTCTGGCTTGGACCTTCTCCAAAGCCAAATGCAAAAATAATTCGAATAATAATATTCAACTTATTTTTGCTATAGGTGGTATACTCAACTATATGAGGAATACAATCATCATTTTCACGGATAATTGTTGCATATGCATCAGCCTTGCCTTTTTTAATCCCGCCATCATTGACCTTGTAATAAAACGAATAAAAATTATCACTATCAATAGATGTCTGAACATAGGCATTAACGGTGGAATTTTGACTGCCGTCTGTTGTGATAGATACCAACTCCCAATCAGCTGTTTGTGATACCTCTTCATAAGAATGACAGCCAATGTCGCAAAGTCCTAAGAAACCTATTACTCCAAGTACTATGCAGATAATCATATTTTTTCCATACCGCCAGAGCTCACTCCTCTTGTATAGACGGGAATAGATTCCAAAAGCGATCTCCAAAAGAAAGATCAATGTTCCAATACCGCCAAGGAATAATAATACCCAAAACATAACTGTTCCTCCTTAAAAACTTTTTTTGTTGCTTTCTTGTTATATATGTTAAACCAAAAAGTAAGAGGATACTTCCTCCACTAATTAGTGAATACGGGAAATAAATATATGTAAATTATATATATTATACCACATTTTATATAAAATAGCAATTGTTACGTTAATTACTTATATTGAACAGTATAAGAGAACATTAGAAATTCCTAATTTACCAAAAATACCTTATATAGATATATAACAGTAAGCACAAGAAAAGATGTAAATGTAAAATATGTTTCTATATTATCAGCATAAATAAAAAGATGTCCTTATAGAACTATAAAATTCTATAAAAACATCTATACTTGGTGTCAACTACGTAGACATTTACGACTTGTTAGCTCTCTTGATGATTGATATAAAATCAATCAAGCTATAAAAATTATAAAAAAAAAGAAACCTCTTTCGAGGAAAAGAAAATACATTTTTCTTTTTTGACGATTAGATGTGAATACGCAATTTCAGCACCTCATCAGTTTCTTCGACAACGTCGAACCACTTAATGAGATGATCGTACACCTGCCGCTGGCTAAACTTTTTGTTACGAGATGCCAAGAGATCACGATTGAACAGGTGAGTAATATCAGCTTCAGGAGATTCATTCTCAATAGCATTAATAACTGCCTGAACAAACCATCCGCCAAGAAGAGCTTCCCATTCATAATGCCCTGTTCCTCTCCACGCCGACATCATTCCAAAAACGGAGATTTTTTCCTTGCAATCCTCAGGATTGGTCAACACAACCTTCTTGTGGGTCTCGTCGGGATCGCTCCAGCCATAATCCTGGCTGGCCAAAGCAATTTTCAGAATGTCCAGACCATAGTTGTAAGGTGTGGGTGTAGCAATGACATCTTCTTCAGGTGTCGCTATCGGTACAGGAGCTTCTGCTACCAGTCCCTTGCCAAAAATCCGAATCCAAATCTTCTTCATCATAATGATACCTCCTTGGGCAGTCGCCCTGTTTAAAATGATACAAACTTCTGATGCAACGGAGTAATACAAGTTACATCACTTATAATTATATCATATTTACATAAACTCGTCAAAAATTTGCTTGTCTTTAATCTTCTAAATGATTAATGTTATTAAATAAATACAAGACTACTTTATTTTGTTCTGTTGTATCCATTTCCATAAGTTTATCCATTGCAAGTATTATAAGCTTATATTTTGCAAATTTTATAAGTATAGTTCTTTCTAGTGTTTTTATCATCACTCATCTTTTAGCTTTACTTTTCTAACTATATTATTAGACATTCCTCAAATTGTATTTCTTGATTAATTATCTTCATAGACTCGTACCATCCTTTCTTGGATGATATTTTGTCTTTAGACAACAAAAAATCAACCAGATTTATTTTCTGATTGATTTTTTGTTTATCTGTTCAATTTGATTCGAACAAATACGTCATTGGTGCGGATGAGAGGACTTGAACCCCCACGTCAAAGACACTAGATCCTAAGTCTAGCGCGTCTGCCAGTTTCGCCACATCCGCATATTTTTCAGCTAAACATATAGCCAACTTTAACAATAATTATATTAGCACATTTTATTAGCATATGTCAATACAAAACTACTACTTTTTCAATTTTATATTAACATATGCTATATTTTATTATTTTGTAATTTCAATTATTTTTTCTAATGTCTCGTCAATATTATTATTTTCTACTATATAATCTGCAACATTATTAGCTCGGGCAAATTTTTCCTTATCCAATATTAATCTTCTTTGTATATTCTCTTGGGAATCTCCTCTCATTTGCATTCTTTTTATTCTTTCTTTTTCATTTACATGTACATATACTGTTATAATTTTTACATTATCAATATTCAATTCTTTTGCTCTTTGTTTTATGTCATTTATAGAATCTACTATTGAAATACATACTCCGTTCTTTTTTAACGAACTGGTAGAAATTCCATAATATTCACCATTAAATTCTGCTCTTTGTAACAAATTTCCTTCATCCCACATTTTATTAAATTCTTCTTTTGTTACAAATTTGTATTCATTATTTCTTTCTTCGTTTTTTCTTGGTTTTCTAGTTGTATGATTAATTGCTTTTTCAAAGCCTCTTTCTACTAATTTATTTAATATTGTAGTTTTGCCAGATCCACTTTCGCCTATTAATATAATCATCTATTACCAATCTCCTTTGTATTAATCAATTCTTATATTGTCGTTTCCTACTATTTCCTCTAATTCGCCATATATTTCATCTGTTAAATATATTCCGCCAGCAGGTTTTTCTTCGTTATTAGCAACTATAATTAGCTGTATATTATTTTTGTCTCCCAAAAAAAACTTAAGTGCTCCTCTCAATTTATTTTTGCTTTCTTCGTCTATGCTAGTAATATCTATCTTTAAAGACTTCCTTTTTTCATGTTTTAATTCACTAATACTATTTGCTACAATCTTTATTTCTTCATCTTCTCTAATACTAAGTTTTCCTTCTATTAGAACAATATTATCTTGTACTAATAAATTTGCATATTTATTATAGCAAGCATCAAACACTATAATTTCGCAAGAACCATATAAATCTTCTATTGTTACAAAAGCCATAACAGTATTTTTCTTTGTATATTTCTTCTTTACAGATGTAATTATTCCAGCATATTTTACAACTTGTCCATCTTTTTCTATTTTGTTTTCTTCTTGAATTTCTAATATTTGCATTGTATTTATATTAGTTTGGATTTCAATTTCTTTTCTAATCTTATCTAATGGATGTCCTGATATATATATACCTAACATCTCTTTTTCCATAGCCAATAAATCTTTATCCTTATATTCTGGCATTTGTATAAAATTATATTTTATATCATCTATTTTTTCTTCTATTTGTAAATCAAACATAGTAACTTGACCATCTAAGCTTTTTCTAGCTGCACTACTAATTGTGTCTAATATTCCTTCATAAGAAGCAATTAATGTACTTCTAGTCTGTCCAAATTCATCAAATGCTCCAGCTTTAATCAAAGACTCTATGCATTTTTTATTAACAGTATCTGATTGCATTCTTTCGCAAAAATCTGTAAAACTAGTATAATTACCATTCTTTTTTCTTTCTGCAACAATAGCTTCTACAGCATTTATTCCGACATTTTTCACACTTCCTAGTCCAAATCTTATTTGATTACCATATACAGCAAATTTTGTGTAACTTTTATTTATGCTTGGTTTTAATATTTCTATACCTAATTTTCTGCACTCATCAATATACACAGGAACTTTATCTAAATTTCCTAAAAAGCTATTCAAAGTGGCTGCCATAAATTCAGCAGGATAATAAGCTTTTAAATAAGCTGTTCTATATGATACTACCGCATAAGCTGCAGCATGTGACTTATTAAAAGCATATTTTGCAAATTCTGCCATTTCATCAAAAATCTTGTTAGCGTCTTCTTTACTAATACCATTTCTTACACAACCAGGTATTATTACATTTCCTAAATCATCTGTTTGTCCATTTATAAAATACTCTCTTTCTTTAGCCATAACATCTAATTTTTTCTTTCCCATAGCTCTTCTTACTAAATCTGCTCTTCCCAATGAATATCCAGCTAAATCTCTTACTATTTGCATAACTTGCTCTTGATACACCATACAGCCATACGTTACATTTAATATAGGTTCTAGTGATGGATGTGTATATTCGGCATGTTCTGGATCTAATTTGTTCTTTATATACCTTGGTATTTGATCCATTGGTCCTGGTCTATATAATGATACTCCTGCTATAATATCTTCTAAGCTATCTGGTTTTAGTTCCTTCATAAAATTCGTCATGCCCGCACTTTCAAACTGAAAAATTCCACAAGTTTTCCCTTCGGCCCATAATTTATATACTTTAGGATCATTCATTTCCTTATCAAACTCTACATCAATATTTCTACATTTTTTTACATATTTCATTGCATCAGATATAACAGTTAAAGTTCTTAACCCCAAAAAATCCATTTTTAGCAAACCTAATTCTTCTAATATAGTCATTGTATATTGGGTTGATATGGATGTATCATTCAAATATAGCGGAACATAACTTACAACTGGATCTTTTGTTATAACAACTCCACATGCATGTGTTGAAGCCTGTCTTGGCATTCCTTCTAGTCCCATTGCTATATCCAATATTTTTTTAGTTTCTTCATTTGTATCATATAATTCTTTTAACTCTCTATTTTGTTCTAATGCTTTTTTTATAGTAATATGTATTTCAAAAGGTATCATTTTTGCCAATTTATCCGCTTCTGCATAAGATACATCTAATACTCTACATACATCTCTTATTACCATTCTTGCTGCCATTGTGCCAAAAGTTATAATCTGCGAAACATGGTCTGCACCATATTTTCTAGTTACATACTCTATAACTTCTGGTCTTCTTTCATAGCAAAAATCCACATCAAAATCAGGCATACTTATTCTTTCAGGATTTAAAAATCTTTCAAACAATAAATTATATTTTATTGGATCAATATCTGTAATTCCAATAACATACGCAGCAATAGATCCTGCTCCAGAGCCACGTCCTGGTCCTACTGATATTTTTTGAGATTTTGCCCAATTTATAAAATCCCAAACTATTAAATAATAATCAACATAGCCCATTTTTTCTATTACTGATATTTCATATTCTAATCTATCTAAAACTTCTTTACTTGGATTTTCTCCATATCTTCTTTTTAATCCGTCATTACATAACTTTCTAAAATATTCAGAATGTGTTTTAAATTCTTGTGGTACATCATAATTCGGTAATTTAGTTACTCCAAACTCAAATTCCATATTACATTTATCTGCAATTTTTACTGTATTTTCAATAACTTCCGGTATGTTTTTAAAATAATCACTCATTTCTTCTGGAGATTTTACATAAAACTCATCAACTGTCATTCTCATTCTGTCTTCATCACTCATTCTTTTACCAGTTTGAATACATAACAGCACCTCATGATTATATGCATCCTCTTTTTTTAAATAATGGCAATCATTTGTAGCAACTAATGGTATATTCAGTTCTCTACCTATTTCAATTAATTTTTGATTTACTAAAACTTGCTCTCTCATTCCATTTGGTTGCAATTCTAAATAATAATCTTCTCCAAATACACTTTTGTACCATTTTGCAACTTCTTTTGCTTTTTCCATATCTCCTTTTAAAATTTCTCTATTAACACTTCCTGCTAGACAAGCACTTAAGCACACTAAACCTTCATGATACCTTTCTAATATTTCTAAGTCTATTCTTGGTTTGTAATAAAATCCTTCTGTAAATCCCATTGATACTAACTTAGTTAAATTTTTATATCCTTCGTTGTTTTTGGCTAGCAATATTAAATGTGATGGATGATTATCTATATTTGCTTCCTTCATAAATCTACTTCTTGGTGCAACATATACTTCACAACCAATTATTGGTTTTATCCCTTGTTTTTTACATTCTTTATAAAACTCTACTGCTCCAAACATTACTCCATGATCAGTTATCGCAATAGAATCCATACCTAATTCTTTTGTTCTCGTAACCAAATCTTTTATTCTGTTAGCTCCATCTAATAAACTATATTCTGTATGAACATGTAAATGAACAAACTTAGACATATATCTCACCTTTTTACTCATTTTGTAATATTTATATCACAAATATATAAAAAATAAAAGGGTAAAGCCCTTTTATTTTTGTTAACATTATTCTTTCATAACTTCATCAATTACACTAGCTAAATACTTCATACTAGTTAAACATTGTTCCATAGTATTTCCCGTTGCTCCAACTTCTATTATAATAGCTCCTTTGGCTAGCTGTTGATTATACCTAGATGTACTTAAATTTATTGGTCTAAATAAGCCTGGATACATTTCATTTGCTTTAGATTGTAATTTTACAGAAAACTTCAAATTATCTTTCCAATTAGGATGAGTTAGTCCACCCGCATCAGTTCCTACAACAATCATTAACTGAGCTGCAATGTCATCATTTATTTTTATAGTTGGTCCATATTCTGTTCCGCTTCCAACTGCATCTCTATGTAAATCTATAATTACTTGTGATGTACATCCACTGTTCAAAATACCTGATACTGTTTGATAAGATCTATCATATGAGCCTGTGTATGCTGGGAAATCATGTAATGTGGTATCGTGTATTACATTATACCCTCTATTTTGTAATTGCTGAGTCAAATCATTTCCGAACCCTTACAACACTATAATTTAAATCTGTTGTTCTATAATTACCTGTCATTTGATAATTAAATTTTTCTGTGGGAGTATAACTCTCACAAGTATGTGTATGATAAATTATTATATCCTTCTTGTTATCTAAACTTATATTCGGAGTTAACATGTCAGTGGTTAAATCATATCCAGATCTATTTTTTATTTCAACATTTTCATATGTATTAGTATATGTTGCCTTTATATTGTTTTCCTCTATAACCTGTGTTGTAATATTACTAGGAATTTCTGTATCAATTATTTGTGAAATATTATCTAATATATCACTGCTATTTACAACTTCATCTATTATATTTTTTGCAACAATTCTATTTTTTACACCTAGTTCTGAATTTAACACATTGCTAATAAAAGACTTGTTTAAATCTATCTGTTCTTCATTTTCAGATTTATTTAAATATCTCATACTAGCAATTGCTGTATTCATACAGTTAATAAATGAATTCGAGCGGATTTTTTCTGATGCATTTTTCATAGTATTATTTATATTTTCTTGATTTTTTGCTTGTTTTAATATTACCGTTAACATTATTATAATAATTATCGCAATAATATATTTTAATATTCTTTTTCCATCTATCACTGTAACATTAAACATATATATCTATATCTCCTATTAATAAAAATGTTTTATTATATATATATTCTGTTACTTTGCTGTTTATGCACACTATACTATTTTATTTAATTCATCTAAATTTTGTTTATAAAATTCAAATGCGTCTTCGTATGGCTTTTTGCTTTCTAAATCAACATCTACCATCTTTAGCAAATCAACTGATTTTTTTGTACATCCTTGTTTTAACATATTAATATATTTTTCTACAAATCCTTTTTCTCCAGACAAAATTTTCTTTGCAATAGCTATTGCTGCTGATATTCCCGTTGCATATTTATATACATAAAAACAACTATAAAAATGTGGTATTCTAGCCCATTCATATTTTATTTCTTCATCTACAATAACATCTCCTCCAAAATATTTTTTATTTAATTCTAAATAAATATCACATAATTTGTCTGAAGTTAATTGTTCATCATTTCCTACTTTTTCATGTACTATTTTTTCAAATTCAGCAAACATTGTTTGTCTTATTAATGTTGCTCTTAATTTATCCAATTCTGTGTTTATCAAAGCTGCCCTTTTTCCTTTATCTTTCTCTTTTCCTATTAAATATTGCCCTAATATTATTTCGTTTACAGTAGATGCAACTTCTGCAACCATTATTGTATAATTTGCATTTATTACATTTTGGTTTGTATTAGAATAATATGAATGCATTGCATGACCTAATTCATGTGCTATAGTGCTTATATCCTCTTCTTGATTAGTAAAGTTTGTTAATACGTATGGGTGAACACCATATACACCTAAGCTATATGCACCTCCCATTTTATTTTTTTCTTCATATACATCTATCCAATTATTATTAAATGCTGTCATTAACATCTTATGATACTCTTGCCCCATTGGTTTTAATGCATCTAACACCACTTGCTTTGCATCTTCATATTCTACTTTTTCTCCGTGAAGTTTTAATTTATTATAATATATATCATACATATGTAATTCTTTAGTTCTTAATAATCGTTTTTTTATATTCATGTATTCATGATTAATTTTTAATTTCTCATTTACTACTTCTACTAAGCTGTTATATACTTTCAATGTTGCATCATCATTTTCTACAGCCCTATCTAATGAAGATTGATATTTTCTTAATTTGCTTTTTATTACACTTTCTTTAACTCTCGAAATATACATTTCTGTTATTGTATTTATATGTTTTTTGTATAAAGAATACATAGATTCAAACGCTTGTTTTCTTATGTTTGAATCCGGATCCATCATATATTTTGTATATGTTGCTTGAGTTAATATTAATTTTTTTCCATTTTTATCTTTTATGTCAGGAAACTCGAACTCTGTATTTGTAAATACATCATAAGAACTTTCGCTTGCACCAAAAACTTCTGAAAAACTAGCAAGTGTTTTTTCTAATTCTTCACTCAATACATGTTTCTTATTTTCAAGTATATCTTCTATTGTTTTTTTGTACCTTAATAAATTAGAATCATTTTCTAAAAATTTTCTTAAAGTTTCTTCATTTATAGATGTTATTTCTGGGACAATAAAAGCAGTAGCAGTAGAAATATCTGTTCCAACTTTTTCAGCAATTTTATACATCTCTGTATTGTGTCCATCTGCCATATTTTGATGATACTTTAACATACAATATGAATAAAATTTTTCGTATATTTCTAATATTTGCTCATATACTCTGTAGCACTCATATATTTTATTAGACGATTCTGCTAATGTTCCTTTATACTTTTCTATTTGTTTTAATAATTCATATATGTCTTTTTTTGCTTCTTCAAGTTTTTCCTCGTTTTCATAAATATCTTTTAAATTCCATTTATATTCATTTTCCATACAAATTTCTCCTTTAGTGTATTAATCACTTTGAAATTTTATCATAACAAAATTATTTTATCAATTACTATTTCCTAACTATATTATTAGATTCGTATATTAAAATTCGACAAAAAATTAACTTTAGAAAACAACATGTTACTTATCCAAAGTTTATTAAAGCAAAAAAAGAACACGTATAAACGTGTCCGTAATTGTGCTTTATTGTAATCCGTATTTTTGTTTAAATCTTTCTGCTGCACCACCTGTTTTACTTTGTTTTAAGTTACCTGTCCAATATGGATGACATTTTGAACACACATCAACTTTTAAGTCTGTTTTTGTAGAACCAACTTCTAAAACATTTCCACAAGCACATGTTATAGTTGTATTATTATATGCTGGATGTATTCCTTCTTTCATTATGCAATTCACCTCTTCCTTTCATTAATTAAAAACGTCATTTATTATAATATCATACATTTTTTTATATTTCAAGTATTATTTAGTTATTTTTTCTCTTCATCATCTACAACTTTTACATAATCAATTGTACTATTTACTTCTTTTTCAAAAGATACTTTTCTAACTAATTTAGATGTTATATTAAATAATATTGCAATAATAGTTATAAGCAATGCTATTTTTTTCCAATATTTAGCTAACATATTTTTTCTCCTATAATAAAAAATTCTTACATATATAATTATACTATTTTTTATTTATTTGTCAATGTTTATATAATAGCATTTTAAGCATAATTATGCAAAATTTGCTTATAATATGTTTAACATATTGTATGGAGGTTTTTTTCGTTATGAAAAAAATATTAAATTTATTTGTTATTTTATTAACTTGTTTATTTGTTTTATGTGGATGTAATAAATCTGAAAACACTAACGATTCATCATATTCTTCAGATACTGAAAAGCTGTCTAACTCAACATCTATTCCAAAAAAAGAATTAGACGTTTCGTCTTTCAGCACAAAAATTTTAGACCAAACTCCAAATAGAGTAGATAATATTGCCCTGACATGTAGCAAAATAAATAATATTACTATAAAAAGCGGAGAAGTTTTTTCTTTCTGTGATACAGTAGGAGAAGTTAGTGCTGATAGTGGTTATAAAGAAGCGGATGTTTTAGATGCGCAACGGAAAACCTTTTAAAGGTTTTGGCGGAGGAAACTGCCAAGTTAGCAGTACATTATATAATGCTGTACTACAGCTAAATAATATTGACATTATAGAAAGGCATTCTCATAGCAAGCGAGTTTATTATGTAGAAAAAGATAAAGATGCTGCTGTAGATTCAAAAAGCAAATTAGATTTTAAGTTTAAGAATAATACAGGTAATGACATAAAAATTTACGCAAGTAACACTAATCAAACTATTACTGTTAGATTAGTAAAATTAGAATAATAAGTTAAACATATTTTATATAAGAATAAATGCAATATTTAAAAAATATTGCATTTATTCTTATATAGGATTAACGTAGCAAATTAAACCACTTTTCAACAATATAACTACTATTATTAAAAAAGCTTATTTTATTAACTTCTTTTTTGGTTATTATATTTATTCTAGCTAATTCTTGATTATCCAACTTAAATATGACTTCTCCTACTATCTGACCACTTTTAACAGGAGCACTTATTGTATCTGGTATATTTATTTCTTGCGTAATACTTTTATCTTGACCTTTTTTTACTAGAACTCCAGCATCATTTTCAAATACTACTTCAACTGAACTTTCTATTCCCTTTTCAACTAATATGTTTTTTACATTTTCTCCTTTACTTCCTAACTTTTTGTATCCATAATTATTAAAACCATAATCTAACAGTTTCTTTGCTTCATTAAATCTTATTTGACTTGTAGGTCCTTTCATTATCACAGCAATTAAACTTAAATCATCTCTTGTAGCTGAAGCGGATAAATTAAACAAAGCCAGTGAAGTTGAACCAGTTTTTAATCCAGTTATTCCACTATAATTTCTAATTAATTTGTTTGTATTTACTAGTTCAGATGCTCCATTTCTTAAAGAATCCATCCAAATCGTAGTATAATTAGTTATACTACGATGCTTAGTTAACAATTCCCTAGACATTAGTGCAATGTCATAACTTGATGTTAAATGTCCATCTTCATCTATTCCATGACAATTTTTAAATGTCGTATCATTCATTCCAAGCTGTTTTGCTTTTTCATTCATTTTTTGAACAAATTGTTCTTCACTTCCAGCTAAATATTCAGCCATTGCAACAGTACAATCATTTGCTGATACAACGCATATTGCTTTTAGCATCTCATTTACAGTCAATTCTTCTCTTACATCTAACCATATTTGTGATCCACCCATTTTTGATGCATTTTCTGTACATGGTATTTTAGTATCTAATGTTATTTGAGAATTATCTAAAGCCTCCATAATTAGCAATAACGTCATTACTTTTGTTACACTAGCAGGACGCAATTTTTCATGCATATTATGATCATATAATACTTGCCCTGTAGTTTGTTCTATTAAAACAGCACTTCCAGATTCTAAATTCAAGAAATTTCCTGTCTGGTTTTCATTAACACTAGTTAGTATTGTTTCATCATAATTTGACCATATATATTCTGTAGCATATAACGTTGTTTGCAATGATAATACTAATAATAAAAATATGGATATTACTTTAAATAGTAACTTATTCATATATACCTCCAACATGTTTTATTTATTAAATATTATTCGTAAAATTCTTTTTTATTACTAATAAAAAAGAACCTTTATACTGTTATGTATAAAAGTTCTTTCTAAGTTAAATAAAGGGGATATTTATTTACACTCTAACAAAAATTATTATTTTTGCTATGTGTATATATTACCCTGCAAATATTAAAATAAACTTAAATTTTTTGTTTTTTTTGAAAAATTTTTATAATATAATATGATACCAATATTCCAAGCAAAGAACCTGTAGAATCAATTAAAACATCTCTTATCTCACAGCTTCTTCCAGGCACAAAATATTGATGTAATTCATCTAATACTGCATATATAGCACAAAACACTAAACTGTATATTATTTTTTTCTTACTAGTTATATTTAACTTACTAAAAAATACCATCACCAAAACTCCACCTACTGTATAAATACTAAAATGAGCTATTTTCCTCATTGGAGTTTGTAAATTTTCTACCATTTCATTTATTTGCTGTTCATTCATATTTTGTGTTAACTGTAATTTATTTAAAATAATTCTTATAGTGTTGCCACTTATATTGCTAGATTTGTCACTTACTTGACTAGAAAATATAAATATTATTACCATCCACAATAAAATTAATGTTATTAGTATTATCTTTTTGTGTTTCATTATTTCTCCTTTATATATTTATCTTTAATTTTGTATCTACTATCTTTCTTAATTTTTTATTTTCGTTCTTTTCTAATTTTTCATCATCTTTTAGAATATTTTCCGCTAACTTTTGTACTTCCTTTAGCAATGGCATATCTTCAAAAAGATTAGCTATTTTAAACTCTGGAATTCCATGTTGCTTTGTTCCAAAAAATTCCCCTGAGCCTCTTAACTCTAAATCTTTTTCTGATATTATAAATCCATCATTTGTTTTTGTCATTATTTGCATACGTTCTTTTATAATTTGAGAATTTCCTTGATACTTTAATATACAATAAGACTGATATTCTCCTCTCCCAACTCTTCCTCTCAATTGATGTAATTGTGCTAATCCAAATCTTTCTGCATTTTCAATTATCATTATGCTTGCGTTGGGTACATTAACTCCTACTTCTATTACAGTAGTAGATATTAAAATATCTATCTCTCCATTTTTAAAGTTTTCCATTATCTCATCTTTTTCTTTTGGTTTTAATTTTCCATGTATATATTCTACTCTATAATTTTTAAATATTTCATTTTTATATTTTTCAGATAATTCCATTACAGATTTAGCATTTATCTCTTCATTTTCTTCTACCAATGGGCAAACAATATATACTTGCCTTCCTTCATTTATCTGTTTTTTTACAAAATTATTAACCCTATCTTCCATTCCTTTTGTCACTGCAAATGTATCTATTTTTTTCCTGTTTGGTGGTAATTCATCTATTATAGATATATCCAGATCCCCATACAATATTAATGCCAGCGTTCTAGGAATCGGAGTGGCGGTCATAACTAACGTATCTGGATTATTTCCTTTTTCTGAAATTGTTTTCCTTTGTTTAACTCCAAATCTATGTTGCTCATCTGTTACAACTAATCCTAGATTTTTATATACTACATTTTCTTCTAACAGAGCATGTGTTCCAATCAAAATATCAATTTCTCCAGTTTGTAATTTGTTTAATATATCATCTTTTTTCTTTTTTGTAATACCACTTACAAGCAACTCACACTTTATTCCTTCTTTTTCTAATATTGCCTTAAATGTATCCAAGTGTTGTTTTGCTAATATTGCTGTAGGCGCCATTATAGTTGCTTGGTATCCAGATTTTACCGCCTTATATGCACATATTATAGCTACAATAGTTTTTCCAGAACCGACATCTCCTTGAAGTAACCTATTCATGGATTTATTGGATTCCATATCTAAATTTATTTCGTTTAACACTCTTTTTTGCGCATTAGTTAATTCAAATGGTAATTTCTTTATTAATTCTTCCATTTTTACATTTTTTGAAAATTCAATTCCATCATTACTAGTTGAGTATTTATTTTTTAAATTAAGCAAAGATAATTGCAAAGTAAACAATTCTTCAAAAGCCAATCTTCTACGAGCTAAATTATAGTCATTAAATGACTCTGGAAAATGGATACTTTTTATGGCTTTATTTATGCCATATAGCTTATACTTTTCTATAATATAATCAGGTAGAATTTCTTCTAACTCCCCATTTACTTGCTTTAATCCATTTTCTATTATTTGTCTAATAACATTTTGTGATAATTCATATGTCAACGGATATATTGGTATAATTTTTCCTGTATTTTTACTCTGTCCGTTCTTCATCAAATGTAGGTGAATTCATTTCTATTTTTCCAAATTTATTACTTATCTTTCCATAAAAAACGTATGAATTTCCTAATTTAAATTTTGTTTTTAAATATGATTGATTATACCAAGTTATTGGGCAAATACCAGTATCATCTCTTACTATTAATTTATATAATGTAAGTCCTCTCCTTATTCTAATTTCAGCCATTTTAGATACACAAACAGCCTTTATTAAGGTTTCCTCTCCATCTAATAATTCAGCTATTTTTTTTGTTTTACTTCTATCCTCATGTTCTCTTGGAAAGTATAATAATAAATCTTTTAATGTGTATATTCCAATTTTATTTAGAAGTTTTACTCTACTTGGTCCTACACCTTTTACAAATTTTACATCATCTAATAATTCCACAATTGCCTCCTTAGAAATTAAAGCTTAATACAAATTATTTTTATGTATATATTCAACAACTTCTTTAGGAATCAAATTTTTTACACTTTCATGCAACTCTAGCTTTTGCCTTGCCAAACTCGAACTAATGCTCATGTAATTTTCGTTTGAAATAATTGTATAATTTTGTATATAAGATTTAATAAGTTCATTTTCTTTAATTATATTATCAAATTCATTTTTACTTCTTTCTAACACTATATATTTATAATCCGTAATTAGTTTATCATGCTCTTTCCATTTATCAATTTGTTTTAAATTATCAGAACCCATTATATAATACAAATCATCTTCAGGATATTTATTTTTTATAATTTTAAAAATATCAATCGCATACAGTTTATTTTCTTGATTATTCTCTATATCAGATACCTCTAATTTATTATTTTTATTACATAATAATTTTAGCATATTATATCGATGCTTAAATTCTATTAACCCTTGTTTTTCATAAAAATCTCCTATAGGAATAAAAAACAATTTATCCAAATTGCATTCACTTATAATTTGTTTTGCCAAATTTATATGTGCATATGTTACAGGATTAAAACTTCCTCCAAAAAATCCTATTTTTTTCATTACTAAACCATTTCCTTTATATTTCAATTAATTATATATAATATCATAAATCCATTATTTTTTCTACACTTAATTTAAAATAGATCTCATATATTTTTTGACACTCTTTATTAATATATGGTATAATCTTTTCATTCATTTTATTTATTGCTATTAACAACTATCTACCATTTAGGAGGTTGTTCAATGATTAATAAATTCTACTGTGATATTCTAAGTGCCTCTCTTACTAAAATGGGCATGACAGAAATATCATCTGAAGAAACACAAGCTATTCTAGTAAATGCAATTAATATGTTGTCGTCTGATGACCAGCAATTCATTTCCTTGCTGAAGCCTTTTTATAGTGATACAACAATTGATCCCTATGGAAACTTCAGCTTAAACTGCGTTAAAACAACTGCCAAAGCATATAACCTTAGTTTTGTTAAGGTTAGCAAGCGAAAGCAAGACATATATAAGCAACTTAAACGCAACTGTATCCAATTACTAAACAAAAAATAGCTTTTCTTTTGTTAATAGCAATTTTAGCGTCAAAATTTAAATTTTTGGCGCTTTTTTCTTTTTCAAAAATTGCTTGACTACCAGTAAAATATAGGATATTATATATTATTATTGATATACTAATTTTAAAGGAGAATTTTATGTTGTGTTCAATATGCAAAAAAAATATCGCAGTTATTTTTACAAATAAAAAAGTTGGAGATAAAACAGAACTAGAAGGTTTATGCTACAACTGTGCTAAAGAAAAGGGAATAAACCCTCTTGAAGTTTTATCTAAACAAGCAAATCTATCTGAAGAAGAATTAGAAGATATGACAAATCAATTCGAAAGCATGTTTAATGATATGTCTGGTTCATTAAACTTAGATGATATAAATTTAGAAGATTTAGAAGCGGCAACTGAAGATGATGCACCTATTAAATCTTTTATATCAAATATATTTGGAGGCAATAAGCAAAATGCAGAAGAAGCCTCTTCTTCTGATGAGCAAAGCAAAAAGAAAATAAAAACAGAAAAAAGACCAAAAGAAAAGAAAAAAAGTTTCTTAGATATTTATGGAACTAATTTAACAAATAAAGCTAGGAAAAACGAATTAGACGAAGTTATTGGCAGAAATAAAGAAATTCAAAGAATTATTCAAATTTTAAATAGACGTGCAAAAAACAACCCATGTTTAATTGGTGAACCAGGTGTTGGTAAAACAGCTATTGCTCAAGGTTTAGCTATCAAAATAGCAAACAAAAAAGTTCCCGCAAAACTATTAAATAAAGAGGTCTATTTACTAGATATGACCGCAATTATAGCCGGAACGCAATTTAGAGGGCAATTTGAGGGAAGAATGAAATCAATTATTGATGAATGTAAAGAAGCAGGAAATATTATTCTTGTTATTGATGAAATTCATAATATTATAGGCGCCGGAGATGCTGAGCATTCAATGAATGCTGCAAACATTTTAAAACCTTCTTTGTCTAATGGAGAAATTCAATTAATTGGTACTACTACACTAAAGGAATACAGAAAATATATAGAAAAAGATTCTGCATTAGAAAGAAGATTTCAACCAGTCCTTGTTGAAGAGCCTTCTATTTCTGATGCAATAGAAATTTTAAAAGGTATAAAAAAATATTATGAAGATTTTCATAAAGTACGTATTTCAAATTATGTTATAGAACAAACTGTAAAAATGTCAGAAAAATATATACATGACAGATTTTTACCTGATAAAGCAATTGATATCTTAGATGAAGCATGTTCTAGAATTAATCTAAACAATAAAGAACTATATGAATTAGAAATATCAAAAAATAGACTCGCAGAAATTCAAAGAGAAAAAGAAGAAGCAGTTTCAACTGATTCAATAGAAGATTACCAAAAAGCTGCTGACTTAAAAACAGAAGAATGTAATCTTTTAGATAAAATAGATGAACTAAACAAAAAATTAGTTCTAACAAATTTAACTGTACAAGATATTGCTGAAGTAATAGAAAATGCAACTAAAATACCAGTTAAAAAAATAACAGAAGCTGAAACTGAAAAATTATTAAATTTAGAATCAAATCTTCATAAAAGAATAATTGGTCAAAATGCAGCTGTTGAAGCAGTATCTCGTGCAATTAGAAGAAATCGAGCTGGTCTTCAAAGTACTAAACGTCCCCCATCTTTTATATTTGTAGGTCCAACAGGCGTTGGAAAAACAGAACTCGCAAAAACATTAGCTTTTGAAATGTTTGGAGACGAAAATTCAATAATTAGAATTGATATGTCTGAATATATGGAGAGTCACTCAACATCAAAACTTATAGGATCACCTCCTGGATATGTTGGATATGACGATGCTGGTCAATTAACTGAAAAAGTAAAAAGAAAACCTTATTCTATATTATTACTTGATGAAATTGAAAAAGCTCATCCAGATGTATTTAATATACTACTACAAGTATTAGACGATGGAAGACTTACAGATGCACAAGGAAATACAGTAAGTTTTGAAAACACTATTATAATAATGACTTCTAATGCAGGCTCTAATCTAAACAATAATTCTATTGGATTTGGAAAACAAACAATAGATAAAGAAAAAATAGAAACTTCATTAAAGGAAATTTTTAGACCAGAATTTTTAAATAGAGTTGATGAAATTGTTTTATTTGATAGTTTAACCAAAGAACAATTATTACAAATTGTAGACTTATTATTAAATTCTACAAAAGAAGCTTTACGTGATAAAGATATTATATTAAAAGTAAGTGATTCAGCTAAACATTATATATTAGAAAAAGGAACAGATTTAAAATATGGTGCAAGACCTTTAAGACGTGCTATTCAAAGATATATAGAAGACGAAATCTCTGATATGATATTAAAAAACGATTTAATTAATGGACAAACAATTTCTATAGATGTTAAAAATGATGCATTAAACTTTGATGTAATTTAGAAACTATGGAGGTAACCTTAACATGCTAAAACATATTCCTAATATACTTACTATTATAAGATTTTTATTAATACCATTTATTATATTTTATGCTTTACAAGATAACTACGTTGCTGTTATGATAGTTTTAACTCTATCTGGTATAACAGATATCCTTGACGGTGCTATTGCAAGAAAATATAACTTTATAACTGATTTTGGAAGATTAGTTGATCCACTTGCAGATAAATGTACCCAAATATCTGTCTTAATAGTTTTAACCATAAAAAGTATAATACCTGTTTGGATTATTATTATTGTAACAACCAAAGAATTACTTTCAATTATTGGTGCTGCATTTGTATTATGTGAGAAAAACCTTGTTACATCTAGTAAATGGTTTCGGCAAACTTGCAACAGTGATATTTTATTTAGCTATTATATCTTCTATGCTAATAAAACAATTTGGTTTAGCTTACAACTTTGATATATATCTTTATTATGCCGGCGTTATTCTTACAGTATTCTCATTTATTATGTACGTAAGATTATATTTAACACACAAATTTATTCCAAGAAGTAACAATTAACTTTACATTAAATAAAAACTAGGGTATAATTTTAACAAATTATACCCTAGTTTTTTATTATACATTTCTTAACTTACTTACAATTTCACAAAGATTATCAACTAAATAATCAACATCTTCTATCGTGTTTTCATCACCAAATGTAACTCTTAACGCCCCATGTGCTATTTCATGTGGCAACCCAATTGCCATTAACACATGCGACGGATTTAAAGAACCAGTACTACATGCTGACCCACTTGAAGCACAAATTCCTTTCGTATCTAAATTTAGAATTAATGCTTCTCCATCTACATTTTTGAATGAAATATTAGCATTGCCAGGCAATCTATTATATCTATCTCCATTTACAATGACATCTTGTATTTTCTTCTCTATTTGTGAAATATAATAATCTCTTAGATAAGTTAATTTTTCATTATATTTATCTATGCCATTATATGCTAATTCTATCGCTTTGCCTAATCCTACTATCCCAGCAACATTCTCTGTTCCCGCTCTTTTATCTTTTTCTTGGTGACCTCCATCTTGTAACTTATCAAAAGTTACTCCTTCTTTTACATACAGTGCCCCAACTCCCTTTGGACCATAAAATTTATGTGCAGACATTGATAATAAATCTATACCCATTTCTCGAACGTCAATCTTGACATTTCCAACAGCCTGAACAGCATCTGTATGAAAATATATTTTTCTTAGATTTGCAATCTTTCCAATCTCTTTTATTGGTTGAATTGTTCCTATTTCATTATTAGCAAACATAACGCTTATTAATATTGTTTTGTCTGTAATTGATGAATTTAATTCATTTATATCAATAGCTCCGTTATTATCCACATTTAAATATGTTACAATAAAACCTTGTTTTTCTAAATTTTTACATGTATTTAATATAGCCGGATGTTCTATTTTAGTAGTTATAATATGATTTCCTTTATGTCTGTTTGCTAAAGCTATTCCTTTTACCGCAATGTTATCACTTTCGCTACCACATCCAGTAAAATAAATTTCTTTTGGATTACAGCTAATTGACTTTGCAACTTGTTCTCTAGCATTTTCTATAGCTCTTTTCGACTTTCTTCCTAAACTATATATAGATGATGCATTTCCATAATTCATGGAAAAATATGGTAACATTTCTTTTAATACCTCATCCTTAACTGCTGTCGTAGCAGCATGATCAAAATAATGTATAAGCATTTTTTTCCTCTTTTCTTATCTTATATCTATATATATTTTTATGCATTAATTTTATTTTTATTAATATTTTTTACAATTAAAGAAAAGCCGTAGGAATTAATCTTACGGCTAACTGTAAATCAAGAATAATTAATTAGTCACACTTATGATAATAGTATTGTATGGTAACGTATTAGGTTCTATTCTAGTGCTCTGAGGAATAATTACTTTCTCTAAGCTTTCGCAACCCCAAAATGCATGACGTCTTATATAAGCTACTTTGAGTGGAACTCTTACTTTTTTTAAGCTCTCACAGTTATAGAATAAGTAATATCCTATCTCTGTAATGCTTTCTGACAATGTAATCTCAGTAAGTTTAATGCAATTTGCAAGTGCATAATCCCCTATCTCCTTTACACTATCAGGTATAGAAAGGCTCTCCAAGCTTTCACAAAAATAAAATGCATTATCTCCAATCTTATTTACCGTATTGGAAATGTGAACCTCTTTAAGCTTCGGACAGTTAGCAAAAGCGAAATCGTCTATTTGTTTAATCCCCTCAGGTATTTCAACACCTATCAGTTCTTTATCCCCACTAAACAAAGAAATTCCAAGCCTGGTTATTCCTTCGTCCAAACTCCGAATCTCTTGAACTTTCTGTCCATCTCTCATAAATGAACACCTAATTTCAATTCTTGACATCCTTTGTCCCTCCCTTCAAAAGATAATTCTTGCTGCTATATTCCATGATGCTTCCTCCTTATCCAAGGGAACTTTTACAGCATAAAGTTAAGTACAAATATTATATTACAGTACATCAAATTATGTCAAGTCAATAATAATATCAATATGATAAAAGAGCACTATATTCATAACAATAACGTGCTCTTTAAATATTACTTAAACATAATAAAACCTAAAACTAACATTCCTACTATAATCCTATAAATTGCAAAAACTTTAAAGCTACCTTTTTTTAAATATTCTAATAGGAACTTTATTACTACTAATCCAACTAAAAAACTAACTAATACCCCTAACAAAAATTCAAATGTAAATTGAAATTCAGAAAATTTTAACAAAGTTGCCCCCAATACAATTGGTGCCGATAACATAAACGAAAACTTTGCAGTAGATTCTCTATCTACTCCCATAGCTCTTCCTGTTGTCATTGTTATACCAGAACGTGAAACTCCAGGAATAAAAGCTAATGCTTGTGATAATCCTATAAGAAAAGTTTGCTTAAAAGTAAGTTTTTCATAATTAGTTTTTGATTTTGAATTTTTATCAACTATATATAATATTATTCCCATTAACATTAAAGCTATTGCTATTACCAATGGATTCTCTGAAAAGCTTTCTTTGTATTGACTTGAAAAATGATCCAATAAAAATCCTATTATTCCACCTGGTATCGTAGCTAATACTATATACCAAAACATTGTACCATTTCTGTTCTTTTCTTTCTTTACAAAAGATTTATATCCGCCTTTTATCAACTCGATCCAATCTTTAAAGAAAAATATGCCAATTGCTAACAGTGTTCCAAAATGTAGTGCAACATCAAAAGAATCTGGAATAGACCAATTAAAAAGCCATGGTATTAAAAATAAGTGAGCAGAACTTGATATAGGTAGTAATTCTGTCAAACCTTGTACAGCTCCTAATATTATTGCTTGAATTGCAGTCATATTTTTTTCTCCTTTAATATGTATTTTTATAAACATGTGCTATCTTAAGTTTTTTTACATATATGGGCACAATATCTCAAAGTGCCCATATAATATTTTATTTAATTTCTTTAAAAATATTGTATATTGTTTCTTTTAAAAACTCTGCTGATGTTATAGGTGCAACTTTACCTGGCAAAGATAGTGCCCAAATAGTTTTTATACCTTTATGCTTTGCAGCATCTCTATCAACACCACCAGGATTTGAAGCTAAATCTATTATCAAACAATCTTTCTTTACTTTATCTAATCTATCATTGTCTAATATTATAGATGGTATTGTATTAATTATAATATCATAATTTCCTATACTATCATCTAGCACATTTAAATGAATAGGATTATATCCATATGCTTTTATCCATGCTATATCTGATTCTTTTCTTGCTTCGCAAGATACTCTTGCACCTATTCCATTTAACATTTTAGATAATATTTTTCCAATTCTACCAAAGCCTAATACTAATACGTTACTTCCATGAATAGTTGAAAGTGTTTCTTGCATTGCAATTTGAATTGCACCTTCTGCTGTCGAAATCGTATTTAACACTGTTAATTCTTCTCTAGTCATCAAGTCTATTACTTCAACATTTTTATCTTTTGCTATATTTATGAATTCTTCTCCTATACTTCCTGCTATAAATGTCTTTCCGTCTAATTTTGGAACTAATTCTTCTATCGATATATTTTCTTTACTAAATGGTGTGTTAATATCTATTTTATTACTTGATAATGGTATTGGTCCTATTACAATGTGGCTTTTTGAAATTGCATCAACAATATTTTTGCATTGAACTATATCTTTATTTTGATTCAAGCTTTCTGCTTCTTCCAATGCATAAGTATATACTGTATATCCATCATTAACTAATATTTCAACTAATTTTACAATTCTTAAATCTCCGCCTATAACGCACAAATTTTTATTCATAAAATTCACAATCCTTCCTCTTTAAACATTTTTCATTAGTTTTTCTTACATATCAATTTGTCTTTCCTGTTCATTAGATTTTATATTATTTTCCTTATCTTTAGTTTTTTCAGATAAGTTACGTCTTATTTCGTTTACACTTAGGCTCTTAGTTAAATCATATACTTCATCTAAATGTTCCAAAGCCATTGCTTCTTTTACTTCAAGTTTTATTTCTCTTTTAGTTTCTTCTAAGACATTTATTGGTAAATTTATATATTGTTTTATTATCAAAAACATTGGTTCATTTTTTACTATGTCTACATATTTTCCATCTAACTCTATCGCCTTGTTTACAAATAATATCGCTTTATCTCGTTCATTTTTTATCATATATATTTTAGCTAGTTCATAATAAGCATCAGCTTCTAATTCTCCCATTAATGCCTTAGCAAAATATTCTTCTGCTACTTCCAAATCTCTATACAATAGTGAAATCTTTCCTAAACAATAATATCCATTATATAATTCATGATTTATTTGTGCTGCCTTATCATAATATTCTTTAGCTGATTGAAAATCATTTAACATAGTATAAACCAAGCCTATACTATAATATAAATCATAATCGTTTGGATAATATTTTAAAGCTGCTGAATACACACTTACAGCTTCCTTGTACTTCTGTTGCTCACATAATATTTCACCTAAGAGATTTGTTGCCTGTAAATATTCTGGTTTTTTTGATAATATGTTATTTAAAACTTCTATTGCTTCATCTTTTCTTTCTAAATCTGACAGTAAAAAAGCAACCTTATATTCTATATCATATTCATCGTTTTTTATTTCTACCACTTTAGTATATTCATCTATGGCTTTTCTAATTCCACCTTCTTTTTCATAAATTTCAGCTAATAGTTTATGCGCTTTATAACTATTTGGATATTTAGTTACCGTATTAATGAGTTGTTCTTTAGCTTTTTTTGAATTTCCAGAAACAATATATAATTTACTTAATAAAATATTTATTGTTTCAGAAATATTTACACCTTTTTTCTCTAATGCAATTACTAATATAGGCAATGCAATTGCCAATAAATACATTACTACTCTTATAAATATGCCTTCCCAAACATTAAATACTATTGATATAAAATTTATCGCAATTCCTATAGCTTCCGCTATTATTATGTAAAGATAGGTAGTATCATTTTTTTTGACTAATTTCAGTAAAAAAATATTTATAAATAGAGAAAAAGCAATTAAATTGAACAGTATTTTTTCTATCATCCTATTTTTTATTCCTTTCTAGCATAATATCTTTACTTGCAAAATTTTTCCTTGTACTTTTGTAAACATTGTTCTATGATCTTTTCAGCATCTTCTCTTCCTAATATTTTCTCTACCATTGTTTGTTTTCCTTCCAATTGTTTATATACTTCGAAAAAGTGCATTATTTCAGCTGATATATGATTTGGTATTTCTGTTATATCATGATAGCAATTTAAAAATGGATCTTTTTTTGCTACAGCAATTATCTTTTCATCATGCTCGTCCCCATCTATCATTTTTATAACACCAATAGGATAACATTCAACTAATGTTAGTGATTCTATATTTTCTTGGCATAAAACAAGTACATCTAATGGATCCTTGTCATCAGCATATGTTCTTGGAATAAATCCATAATTTGCTGGATAATGAGTTGCTGTATATAGTACTCTATCTAGCTTTAACATTCCTGTTTCTTTGTCTAATTCATATTTATTTTTTCCACCTTTTGTTATCTCAATTACTGCTATAAAGTCATCTTTTTGTACTCTCTCTTCTCTTATATCATGCCAAATATTCATTATACATTCCTCCTTAAAATCATTAGATATATTTTATTCCAAATTACATTAAAAGTCTATAGTTTATCGAAAAAAAGTCCACATATCACTGGAATCATCCTTATTAACCAATTATTTAACACTACAGGTTAATTTTAATGTATATGTGGACTTTTTACTTATTCTTTAATCTCATCTGACGTTCTACTTTTTTTCATATTTTCTAATCTTCTTTTTGTAATTTCTTCTAAGTCTATTTGTGGAGCAGCTTTAACAAATTGTTGTCTGAATTGACTTGCTCTGTCATCTTCCACTGTTAATGGCATTTCTTCTAATTTTTCTTCTTGTTTTTGTGTACTGAAAAAGTTTTTAAATGCTTTTTTTATTCTTTGCCAAATTGATATCTTTGAGCTTTGCGTTTTTAATAAAGCATCCTTGTCACTTTCTTGTTTTAATTTATCATTATCTAATTGATCTTGCATACGTTTTCTATATATAGTAGTATCAGAACCTAAATTTCTTCTATAACTTTCATTCCCACTTGAATAAGATTGCAATGTTTTTCTACTTTTGTGTAGTGTATCTATCTCGTCCGTATCTATCACTTGTACTCTTTTTTTGACTGATGTAGCAGCACTTGTCATCGCTTCTCTTGTTTCTGATAACAACTGAGTTGAATCTGGCAAATTGGGCTTTGTTTCTAATCTTTTCTCAGCTTCAGAAATCAGTTGCTTAAACTTTTCTCGTTTCTTTTCAGGATGCATTTCTTCATCTAAAATTCTTTTGTATTCCAATGCATCTATATATTCTGTTTCACTACTTTTTCTTCTTAAATCATATATTCCTGTTTTTCTCAAGTCATTTTTTCCTTTAGAAACACCCGATATTCCTGATATTTTTTTCATGTAAAAATCATTCCTTCCGTATAACATAAATCATTAGCTATATTATATCATTTCCTCAAATATTATGTCAAGTATAGATATTATATGCATTCTATTTGATTTTATCTTTTATTTTAACAAGTATATTTAAAGCATCTATTGGTGTTAATTCATCTAAGTTTATCTTATCTATTTCATGAGCAACTTCAGCAATCTTATAATTATACATATTAAGTTGACCAGACACTTCTTTTTTGCTTTCTTTTTGAGCTCCTTTACCTTTTATCTCTAAATTTCTTAATATTTCTTTTGCTCTTGTTACTGTTTCTTGAGGTACTCCTGCAAGCTTAGCTACATGTATTCCATAGCTTTCGTCTGTTCCACCTCGTAATATTTTTCTTAAAAATATTACATCTTCTCCTTTTTCTTTTACTGCTATAGAATAATTTTTTACTCCATCAACTTTTTCTTCTAGTTGAGTTAATTCATGATAATGTGTTGCAAATAATGTTTTTGCTCCGCACTTTTGCTTATCTGCTAAGTATTCTACAACAGCCCACGCAATAGATAATCCATCATATGTTGATGTACCTCTACCTATTTCATCCAATATTATCAAACTTTTGCTAGTAGCATTATGTAAAATTGATGCAACTTCCATCATTTCCACCATAAAAGTACTTTGTCCCATGCTTAAATCGTCTGAAGCTCCAACTCTTGTAAATACTTTATCTACAACGCCTATTTTTGCATAGCTAGCTGGAACAAAGCATCCTATTTGAGCCATTATCGTTATTAATGCTACTTGTCTCATATATGTCGATTTTCCTGCCATATTAGGTCCTGTTATTATAGATAATCTATCTGCATCTCTATTTAAATATGTATCATTTTCAACAAAACTACCTTCTGGTAACATTTTAGCTATTACAGGATGCTTTCCATCCTTTATGTCTATTTCGCCACTATCATCTACAATAGGTTTTACATATCCTAAGTCGTCTGCTACTGTTGCAAAAGAAGCTAACACATCAATTGTAGAAACAATATTAGCAGATTTTTGAATTCTTTCTATTTGACTTGCAATCTTATTCCTTATTTCTATAAATATGTCATATTCTAGTTTTACTACTTTTTCTTCTGCCCCTAATATATCACTTTCCAATTGTTTTAATTCATCCGTAATAAATCTTTCACCTGTAGTTAGTGTTTGCTTTCTAATATATCTTTCAGGTACTAAATTAACATTAGATTTTGAAACTTCAATATAATACCCAAATACTTTATTAAATCCTACTTTTAAATTTTTAATACCTGTTTCTTCTTTTTCTTTTGCTTCTAATTGAATTAGCCAATTTTTTCCTTCTGTCATTGCTTTTTTATATTTATCAGCCTCTTCATTATAACCTAATTTAATTATTCCTCCATCAGTTATAGTTAATGGTGGTTCTTCTACTATTGATTCTTCTATTAATTGATGCACATCTTCTAATATATCTAAATTCAAATATAAATTTTGCAATAATTCTGTCTTTGTTCTAGCTAGCACACTTTTTAATTCAGGTAACTGCCTTAATGAGTTTTTCAAAGATATCATGTCTCTTGCATTTGCATTTCCATACGAAATCTTTCCAACTAGCCTCTCTATATCATAAACTTTTTTTAAGGCCGTTGTAATATCTCCTCTTAGCATTAAGTTTTCCTTTAATTCTTCTGTTGCATTTAATCTCTTATTTATTTCTACAATATCTATTAACGGCTCATTTATCCATCTTCTTATAAGTCTTCCACCCATTGAAGTTGAAGTTTTATCTAAAACCCACAATAAAGTTCCTTTTTTAGTACTATCTTTCATTTTCTCAGTAAGCTCTAAATTTCTTCTTGCACTTATATCTAACGTCATATATTTAGACGTTTCGTATAATTTTATAGTATTAATGTGCTCTAGTTTTATTTTTTGTGTTTGCATTAAGTATGACATCAATCCATTTATTGCCGAAACTTCAAACAATCTATCATTTAATGTTGTAACTTCTTTATCGGAATCATTTATAAACTTATATTTTTCTTTTAATTCATTATAATCATCTGAAAAAACATCTTCTCCATAATTAGTTATATATGCATTAAATCTTTCTTTTATTTTCGCTATTTCTTCTGTAGTATTATATAAAGTCGTATTAACAATTATTTCGGCTGGAGAATATTTAGAAATTTCATCTATAAGTTTGTCAAAATTATTAGTATCCTTTATTTGAGTAGCAAAAGAATCACCAGTTGTTACATCGCATACAGCAATTCCAAAGTATATCCCTTTTTTAAATATAGACATAATATAATTATTCTTTTTCTCATCTAACATATTAGATTCTGTAACAGTACCTGGTGTTACAATTCGTATAACATCCCTTTTTACCATTCCCTTACATTCTTTAGGATCTTCTAGTTGCTCACAAATAGCCACTTTATGTCCTTTATCTATCAACTTTGATATATAACTTTCTACTGCATGAAAAGGTACTCCACACATAGGAGCCCTTTCAACTTGACCACAATCTCTCCCGGTTAGCGTAATTTCTAGTTCTCTTGATGCAGTAATTGCATCATCAAAAAACATTTCATAAAAATCACCTAATCTATAAAAAACTATACAATCTTTATATTCTTCCTTTATTTCTAAATAGTGTTGCATCATAGGTGAAAACTCTGCCATTAATTATCACTTCTTTCATTATCTATAAATTCAAACATTAGTATATTTTTTAAAACTATTTATTGCTTTTCAATTTCTCCTTTTAAATACCACATATGTTCTGATACTATTTTTACATCAACAATTTTTCCTATTAAACTTTCGTCTCCATCTAATATTATAACTTTATTTGTACTTGTTCTTGCCGTTAACATATTTTCATTATTCTTGCTTTTCCCCTCTATTAACACCTTATGAACTGTGCCTATATATCTTTTATTATTTTCTTGTATTTGTTCTTCAAACAAAGCTTTTAACTTATCAAACCTTTTGTGTTTGATTTCTTCCGGAATCTGTTCCATTTTATCAGCAGGAGTACCTACTCTTCTTGAATATATAAACATGAAAATTTGTTCAAAATTTACTTTTCTTACAACATCTAAAGTATCTTCAAAATCCTCTTCTGTTTCTCCAGGAAAACCAACTATTATATCTGTTGAAAATACAACTTCTGGAATTTCCATTCTTATTTTGTTTGCTAATTCTATAAATTGCTCTTTTGTATATTTTCTGTTCATCTTTTTCAAAACATTTGAACTTCCTGATTGCAACGGTAAATGTATTATTCTTGATATTTTTTTGCAATCCCTTATTGCTTGTATTACATCATCTTTAAAATCCTTTGGATGAGGAGAAATAAAACGTATTATTTCTATTCCATCAATTTCGTTTACATCTCTCAATAAATCTGCAAAATCATACTCTTTTCCATTTACTATACCACCATTATATGAATTTACATTTTGACCTAATAATGTTATTTCTTTATACCCCTCTTTTGCCAAGTCTTTTATTTCTTTTAATATATCCTCTGGTTTTCTGCTTCTTTCTCTTCCTCTTACATATGGAACTATGCAATATGTACAAAAATTATTACATCCATACATAATAGTAACAGACGCTTTTTTATCATCACTTCTTTTTATTGGTAATCCTTCATAAATTTCTCCATCTATATCTAAAATATCTTGTACTTTTTTTCTATGATTTAATATTTTATAAATATCTTCTGGTAACTTGTGAAGTGTATGTGTGCCAAAAACTATATCAACATAAGAATAACTTTTATTTAATTTTTCTACTATATGTTTCTCTTGCATCATACATCCACATATAGCTATTATAGCATTATTTTTTTCTTTTATTTTTTTATATTCGCCAAGTTTTCCAAACAATTTTTCTTCTGCATTTTCTCTTACACAACAAGTATTCATTATAATAAAGTTGGAATTATTGACATCATCTGTTTTATTGTAACCCATTTGTTCCAACATTCCACTAAGCTTCTCTGAATCATTTTCATTTAATTGACATCCCATAGTCAATATATAATATTTTAATCCCTTGTTTTTGTTTAGTTCTTTAATTTTATCCATATATTCTTTTTGTAATTCTACTTCTGTTTTATTCAATTATATCATTCCTTTTACTATTAATTTATTCTTGCATTATATTCATTTACAATTATATTTCTAACTTCAATATCTGTATTATCTTTTTTAAAATACATATTCGTTTTAAATTCAGTTGCTTTTACTTTTTCAAATTTATACATACTATTTTTTAACAAAATTGTTTGTTCTTCATTCATGCCTTCCGGCAATGTTTTATTAAAATTATCATAAAATATTATATTTGTGCAATATATTAAAGGCATATTTTCTAATAAATTTATTTTGTATACATTTATCTCTTTTGCATCTACATTACTATTATTTAAAGCTTGCTCTAAATTTATATAATATTTGCCATATTCATTTTGTATAGAATTATCTGATTCATCTATTGCATATACGCTCATATCATATTTAGATTTTATTTTTTTTAAGCTTTCATTTAAATTATTTTTTACTTCATCAATTCTAACTTGATATTCATCTAAGGTTGTATTTTTGTTTATTCCTAATATTTTAATTTTATCTTTTTTGTTTTCTCTGTGCTTTTGATTTCCTAAATTTTTAATATTTTTTCTACTGTCACTTACGTTACCAAATATATCATATTCTTGAAAATTATAAATTTTTATACTATCTTCTAGTTCTTCTTTTAATTTATTTAAAGAGTCTTCTGCTATTTCAAAATTATTTATTACTCTAATAACTTCTGTTGTAGCAATATATGCACTATCTTGTTCCGGTTTTGATAACTTTATTCTTTGTATTTTGTCTGCTTCTAATGATAAATTTTCAAAATCAAATTCGTACTTAAAAATCTTTCTTATTTGTTTTGCATTATCTTGTTTAACATTTCCAACTTCTAGTGCTTTCAATTCGTCTTTATTAGCAAATTTCCAAAACTCAAAAATACTTTTTTTATGCTTATCAATTTCATCTATATACAATTTTGCATTATTTACTTTTTGTTCTAAATTGTAAATTTTATTTTTTAAAGCTTCAATATCTAATTTTAAATTGTTTAATTCTTTTTCTTTTTTATCTGATTTATAATATAATGTTACTAAGTCTTCTATAGTATAATAATTTTTATTGTCATTAATTAAAGTTTCAGTCTCATTAATCTTTCCGTTTATTGCATTTTTCTCTAAATTAGGTCCTGTATTATTTTTATTTTCTACTTTAGTATTTAATTTTTTGTGTTTAATAAAATATTTTACTTTTCCAAAAAAAGTTTTTCTACACTCTAAATATAACGCAATTTGCTTTTGTTTATCCAAATATTCATTTTCTTTCTCTTTTGATAAATCCTTTAATTTGACTAATTCTTCTTTTTTCTTTTGAATTTCTTTTTCAAATTTTAAATCAGTTTTCTGTAAATTTATATATTC